>DBOB01000023.1 GCA_002299885.1 Sediminibacterium sp. UBA657 | reverse complement strand
TACTTGCATCCCAAACTTCCAAACGATCCAATGCTGCCGCTAAAACAATTTCTTTTCCTGGTAATGCAAACTCTCTTAAAGTTGGAGGCAGTAATAAACGGCCTGCACCATCCAACTCAACTTCGGTTGCACCACCTAAGAACTGACGACGGAATTGTCTCACTTTGGGATCAAAGTCATTCAATTGGCTAATTCTGTCCAAAATCGCTTGCCAGCTTTTCAACGGGTAAAGTGTCAAGCACTTTTCAAATCCTCTACTTACGATAAAACGCGTCTCCCCTTCTGCCAGTTGCTTTTTCAAGCTACCTGGAACTAGGAAACGCCCTTTCGCGTCTATAGTTGATTGATATTCTCCGTGAAATCCTGTCATTTGTTAATAATTTGGTCTTTATTTTACCACTTGTTCACACAAAATAACACTTTTTACCACTTTTATAGGCCAAACAACCCCTTCTAGTTTTCCACAAGAAATAAACCGAGCTAATACCCTTGCTATGATTGAATTTCAGGAGATTTTGACCTATTTCTAAAATTTAGGTGTGTTAAGAGCTGTGGATAACCTATTTTTCGAGGTTTATAAGCTGTGAATTCACCTAAATCATGGCATTTCAATGGGTTTTGCTATTTTTGCGCCATGAAAATGGCCGATTTTGATTACGATTTACCTGATGAGCGAATAGCTTATACCCCAGCGGGTAACAGGTCAGACAGCAAGCTCTTGGTTTGGGATCAAGTCATTACAGCCGAGGCACAATACAAGTATATCGCGGATTATATCCCTACTGGTCATAGCCTATTTTTTAACAATAGTAAGGTCATTGCTGCAAGAATCTTGTTTGATAAGTCTTATGGCCATGATGCCGAAAAGATGATTGATCCTCATTCATCTACAAATAGCAAGCAAAACAAAATAGAAATTTTTTGTCTAGAACCCACTGCTGCATTTACGCCAGTGCAATTAGCAATGCAAGCCACCAATAAAGTACAATGGAAATGTTTAGTGGGTGGTGCTAAAAAATGGAAGACGGAATTTTTACAGAAGGAACTATTTTATGATCATATAAAAATCCTTTTGTCAGCAAAAAAAATAGCACAAGAAGAAGGACATTTTGTAATTGAATTTTCTTGGGATCATCCGGATATTGTTTTTTCTGAAATCATTGCCCTTGTTGGTCAAATTCCTTTGCCACCTTATATACAAAGAGAAGCGAATGAAACGGATAAAGACCGCTATCAAACAACCTATGCAACAACAGAAGGTTCCGTGGCAGCGCCTACTGCAGGCTTACATTTTGATGAACATGTTTTTAATACTCTGTCTGCAAAAGGAATTGATAAAAAATTCATCACACTACATGTTGGGGCAGGTACATTTATGCCTGTTAAAGTAGACGACTTTCAGGATCATTTAATGCATGCAGAATTTATTGACGTAAGCGTAGAAACCATCGAATACTTAGCCACTACATCTGATAATGTTATTGCAGTTGGCACAACCTCACTTAGAACTTTAGAGTCTTTATATTGGTTAGCGATTAAAATAAAGCAGACGCCAGAAATTGATGTGAACGAAATAAATTTATTACAATGGGATGCATATACTTTAGAGGATAAGAAAATGAGTATCAATGAAGCAATGCAATTTTTAAAGGATTGGATGACCCAAAAAAAGATAAAGACGTTATTTGCAACTACCCAGTTAATGGTAAAGCCTGGGTATCAATTTAAAATTTGTAAAGGATTGATTACGAATTTTCATCAGCCTAAGTCTACGCTATTACTAATCATTGCTGCCATTGCTGGTGATGAATGGAAGACAGTTTATCAACATGCCATAGCCAATGAGTATCGATTCCTTAGTTATGGGGACGGTTGTTTATTTTGGTTCAATCATAGGTAGACTAATTTCAACCTTTGTGCCTTTATCCAACTCACTTGTAACTTGTATTGTACCCTTGTGTAAGTCTATCACCCATTTAACATAACTCATGCCAAGTCCGAATCCTTTTACGTTATGAATATTCCCTGCATGTGCACGATAAAACTTTTCAAATATATGTTTCACTGTATCAGGTGTCATCCCAATACCCTTATCCTCGATCGAAATAATAATTTTATTAGAAACTGTTTTCGTTATAATAGTGATATCAATTTCTGACTTAGCATATTTAATTGCATTGTCAATTAAATTAGATAAAACATGTAAAAAATATTCTTCGTCAATCCAAATTTCAGAAGGCTTCGCATCTAATTGTGTATGAACTGCTGAAGGCTTCGCATCTAATTGTAATTTAAAACTATCAATGACACCTTGAATAAGGTCATTGATATTCACTAGTTGTCTATTGAGTTCATTTTCTTTTTTCTCTAAATGAGCAGCTTGTAAAATGGTTTCTACATGCTTGTTCATTCGGGTGTTTTCCTCTTTAATGATTGAGCTAAAGTAATCTACAGCGCCTGCATCCGATTGTACCTTAGTGGATTTAAGCGCATCCACGGCAAGTGAAATGGTTGCCAATGGTGTCTTAAGCTCATGGGTCATGTTGTTAATAAAATCACTCTTAATTTCACTCAGTTTTTTTTGTTTGATTAAGGACCTAATTGTAATAATAAATGCCGCCAATACAATAATGATAAATAATGCAGCACCAAAAACAACCCACTGTAAAGTTTTAAATAAATAGGAATTAACATTAGGGACAATAATGATCAATGTTTCAAAAGGCCCAGTCGTTTCTAATATCTCTTGAGGAATAATAGATACCCTGGTTTGCACCATATTCAATTCGTCCACAAATACATCTTCAAATTTTTTGCTCTTAATTTCTATATTCCCATTTTTGTCTTGTAATGCAAACTCATACATCAGGTCTTGCAATCCATATTTTGCCATGGCTGCTCTTAATCTTTTATCCAGATCCTGCGTGGTATACATATCCGACAAAGTGGCTTCTTCGAAACTATGGGAATGCCCCCCTCCCGATAAACTCAAAGATTTTTTTGGGAAATGAAACGCTAGTCCTCCATTTAATTTTTTTCCTAATTCTGAAGAGACAATCACTCCCGCTTGATTTACTTTTTCAACCAATTGGTTTTTTTGTAATAAAAATAAGCCCTGCAACCAAGTGATTTGAATAAACAAGATCCCCAGGATAGATAATCCAATTAATGTAAATAAAAAAGGGAATGTTTTTTTCATATTCTAACTAGTATAATCTTGTAAAATTTGACTATGTGAATATATAAAAAAATCCCTCTCGATAGTTCGAGAGGGATTCGGATAGTTGATAATTTTTTGTTATTATGAGTAAGCGTTATAAAACACCTTCTACTAGTACAGTTGCTTTATTGTCAATCACTTCTACAAATCCGCCTTGTATTGCATAAGATTCAGCTGCAGCGCCTTTTTGTAAGACTTTCACATTGCCAATTCCTAATGCACTCACCAATGGAGCGTGCTTGTCTAAGATTTCAAATAAACCATCTACACCAGGTAATTGTACACCTTGTACATTTCCACTAAATAATTTCTTCTCTGGTGTCAATATTTCTAATAACATGAACGGAATTTTAATTGATTATGCTTGAGCCATCATTTTCTTACCTTTCTCAATCGCATCTTCTAAAGTACCTACTAAGTTGAATGCTGCTTCTGGATACTCATCTACTTGACCATCCATAATTGCATTGAAACCTCTAATAGTATCATCGATAGAAACGAATACACCTTTCAAGCCTGTAAATTGTTCCGCAACGTGGAAAGGTTGAGATAAGAAACGTTGAACACGACGTGCACGTGATACCACTAATTTATCTTCATCACTTAATTCATCCATACCTAAGATGGCAATGATATCTTGTAATTCCTTATAACGTTGTAAAATCATTTTAACTTTCTGTGCAGTATCGTAGTGTGCATCACCAACGATAGCTGGTGTTAAGATTCTTGAAGTTGAATCCAATGGATCCACCGCAGGATAGATACCTAAATCGGCAATCTTACGAGACAATACAGTTGTCGCATCTAAGTGCGCAAAAGTGGTTGCTGGAGCTGGATCTGTTAAGTCATCCGCAGGAACATACACCGCTTGTACCGAAGTAATTGAACCATTCTTAGTTGAAGTGATACGCTCTTGCATCAATCCCATCTCTGTAGCCAATGTTGGTTGGTAACCTACCGCAGATGGCATACGACCTAATAAAGCCGACACCTCTGAACCTGCTTGCGTAAAACGGAAGATATTATCTACGAAGAATAAGATATCCTTTCCTTTTCCTGTTCCATCTCCATCACGGAAATATTCTGCAATTGTCAAACCACTCAAAGCCACACGCGCACGTGCTCCTGGAGGTTCGTTCATTTGACCAAATACGAATGTTGCTTTTGATTCTTTTAATTCTTCTAAGCTCACTTTGCTTAAATCCCATCCACCTTCTTCCATGCTATGCTTGAATGCATCACCATATTTCATGATACCTGCTTCAATCATCTCACGTAATAAGTCATTTCCTTCACGTGTTCTTTCACCTACACCCGCAAATACTGATAAACCACCGTGCCCTTTTGCGATATTATTAATCAATTCTTGAATCAATACTGTTTTACCTACACCCGCACCACCAAATAAACCAATCTTACCACCCTTTGCATACGGCTCAATCAAGTCGATTACTTTAATACCTGTAAACAACACTTCTGTTGCAGTACTCAAGTCTTCGAACTTTGGAGGAGTTGCGTGGATAGAACGTCCATTTGATTTATCTAATTGAGGTAAACCATCAATTGCGTCTCCTGTTACATTGAACAAACGACCATTGATGCCTTCACCCACTGGCATTAAAATTCCTTTTCCGGTATCCACTACTTCCATGCCTCTCACTAAGCCTTCTGTACCGTCCATTGCAATTGCACGAACGCTATCTTCACCTAAGTGTTGTTGAACTTCTAATACTAATTTTTCACCGTTTGGACGCGTGATTTCAAGGGCATTGTATATTTCTGGTAATACACTTTTTGTTGAAAAATGTACGTCTACAACCGCACCAATAATTTGTTTGATTTTACCTGTTGTTGCCATATAGTTATTTGTTTTTACAACCCCCTTTTAAGAGGCGAAAATGGATTTACTCCATTTCGGCTGCAAAGGTAGTGATTTGCATGTTTATTGCAAAAATTGTACATAGATAATTGCAGCTAAAATTCCCCCTATGATTGGCCCAAATACAGGAATAGGTGCATAAGCCCAATCACTTGGACCTTTTCCCTTGATTGGCAGCACAAAATGCATGATTCTAGGTCCTAAATCTCGGGCTGGATTGATTGCCCAGCCGGTTGGTCCACCTATTCCAAAGCCAATTCCGGCCACTAAAAGGGCTACCGGCAAGGCCGAAAAACTGCCTAATTCGACTCCAGCAGACTTAATATGGAAAATTCCGATTACGAAAACAAAGGTGGCAACCGTTTCTACAATGAAATTTTGAGGTAGTCTACGGATAGACGGTCCTGTGGAAAAGCAAGCCAATTGATCTGCTGCATTTTCACTTTCATTAAAATGATCCTTATAGACCATCCATATCACAAATGCCCCTAACATGCTTCCTAATAATTGTGCTAGAAGATAGGTAGGCACTAAGGACCATTCAAATTTTCCGGCAGTGGCAAATGCAATTGTAACTGCTGGGTTTAAATGTGCCCCACTTGAACTATTTGAAATATATACCCCCACAAAAACGGCTATGGTCCATCCTAGTACAATGGAAATTAATCCTCCGTTATTGCCTTTTGTTTTTGGCAATACAATATTTGCAACAACACCGTTTCCAATAATCATCATCATTGAAGTGCCTAAGAATTCTGCTAAAAATGGAGTCATAAATTATATTTTAGTTATTTATATATTGGTCATTTGAATTGCTTTTTTCCAACCTTCAATTCCTTTTTGAATGTCTGCTTGCGCTAAGATGGGATTAAAAACTTGATCCACCTTCCATTTTGCTGCAATTTCATTTTCGTCTTTCCAAAAACCAACCGCCAATCCTGCTAGATATGCCGCACCCAATGCAGTCGTCTCAATGATAGTTGGTCGAATTACTTTTGTATTTAAAATATTGGATTGAAACTGCATCAATAAATTATTCTTTGTAGCACCTCCATCCACTCTTAATTCAGCGATAGGAATCTGCGCATCGGATTCCATCGCCTTTAATACATCGTAGGTTTGATAAGCAATACTTTCTAATGCAGCACGAGCAATATGTGCAGCATTTGTGCCTCTTGTGATTCCAGTGATGGTACCCTTGGCATGCTGATTCCAATAAGGTGCACCTAATCCAGCAAATGCAGGTACCATATACACGCCATCGGTATCTGCTACTTGAGCAGCCAAACTTTCTACTTGATCTGAATCACGAATAATATGTAGTCCATCTCTAAGCCATTGCACGACTGCACCTCCAATAAAAACACTTCCTTCTAATGCATAAAATGTTTTACCATTTCTTTGCAATGCGATGGTGGTTAATAAATTATTTTTTGAAATGAATGCTTGCTCTCCTGTATGCATTAACATAAAACATCCTGTGCCGTATGTGTTCTTAACCATGCCCGGTGCTGTACAAATTTGTCCAAACAATGCAGCTTGTTGGTCTCCTGCAATACCTGCAATTGGAATTTGTTGATTGGTGACCAATAAATCTGTTTGGCCATACACTTCGCTGCTGCTTTTTACTTCAGGTAATATATCAATAGGGATATTGAATAATTCCAATAATGCTGTATCCCATTTTAATTCATGAATATTATATAGCATTGTTCTGGACGCATTGGTTGCATCTGTGATATGATGTGCTCCATTGGTTAATTTCCAAACCAACCAACTATCAATAGTTCCAAAACAAAGTTCTCCTTTTTCTGCTTGCGCTCTTGCACCTTCCACATGGTCTAAAATCCACTTTATTTTCGAAGCCGAAAAATAAGCATCAATGATTAAACCTGTTTTTTCTTGAATAAAAGCTTGCTTGCCTTTTTGTTTTAATTGGTCACAAAAATCTGCAGTCCTTCTATCCTGCCAAACAATGGCATTGTAAATTGGCAAGCCAGTTAGCTTATTCCAAACAACAGTCGTTTCACGTTGATTGGTGATACCAATGGCTGCAATATCAAACTTATCAATACCGTGTTTTGATATGACTTCGGAAGCCACACCAATTTGCGTACTCCATATTTCCATTGGATCATGTTCCACCCAACCTGGTGATGGAAAGATTTGTGTGAATTCTTTTTGGGCAGTAGCAATAATGAGACCTTCTTGGTCAAATAAAATAGCACGGCTACTTGTGGTGCCCTGATCCAGCGCTAAAATGCATTTTGGCATGATGACAATTTTAAAGTCTGAAACCGGCTACTACCTTCTAGCTTTTAACCAATTTTCAGGATCAAAATATACTGCTTTTTCATTACAAATAGAGAATAAAACTGCACCTTCTCCGTCTAAATTAATTCCTGAGCGGCCTATCACAGTTCCTGCCTTTACTTCTTGACCATTGCTTACAGATGCACTACTCAGACATGAAAAAGCTGTAAAATATTTGCCATGCTTAATTAAAACTGTTTTATCTCCATTGACATCTCCTACATATACAACAATTCCATTGGCTACACTTTTAACCGTGGTCCCTTTTGGAACTGCCAATTCGATGCCATCACTTTTACGATCTAATTTAGTCCCCGGGATGCTCTCTATACCAAAATGAATATTGACAATCCCAGTAGCCACTGGCCAAGGAAGTCCACCTTTGTTATTTTCAAAAGAGATGGATGTTTCTCTACCCTCTTCTGTTGTTTCAAGTGCCGAATAAGGACGATTACTTGTGGTACTTTTTAATCCCCCTTCCACCTTACTTACATTTGGAATTGATTTAGACTTCTCTTCATTTGTAGGGGTTGTTTTATTATTGGCAGTATTGGCTGCTTTTAATTTAGCAAGTCGTTCATTCTCTCTTTTTACCGCTTCCTGCATTTCTCTTTTGATGACTGCTGCGATAGCTGCCTGCATCTTTCTTCTTTGTGCTTCTTTTTGTCTTACCTGCGTGGTGATTTCTTGCTCCTTATTCTTTAATTGTTTCACCACTTTGTCTTGTTCCTTTCTGTCATCCTGCAATACTTTTAATTGAACCGTCTGAGCAGAAAGGGTTTTGATGCGATCCTGCTTGTTTTCACTTAAAATATTGATTTTAGACTTCAAATTATTTTCTGATAAACCAATGGCCATCGCCTGTGTTTCTCTATTCTGACGATAGCTTTTTAAATAAGTAATCCTTTTTACTGCGTCATTAAAACTACCTGCTGAAAATAAAAAATTAAGGTACTCGTATCCACTTCTGCTTTGATAAGCGAATACGATACTTTTAGCGTACCTGAGTTTTAAAGTATCTAACTCGTTGTTCAAACGCTTTACATCTTTTTGGTTACTCAAAATAGCATCATCTAGTACTTTAACCTGCTTAGCAATACCATTGATCAAAGCCTGTCTTTTTGAGATCTTGTTTCTAATCAATGCCAATTGTGCTAAAGAACTTTTTTTATTGTTTTTAGTTTGATCTAATAGTCTGTTTAAATCATCCAATTCTCTTTGTAAAGTCTGTGCTTGTTTTTGCAAATCATCTCTAGAATTGCCATTTTGTGCACTGGCATGATTCAAGCAACAGGCTATACAAATACAGATTAGAATTGACCATTTTTTAAGCATAAGATTTATTTTTCACTTTTTTATTTTCGCTTGCCTGTTTTTGGAATAGTAAAAGTGTATTTCAAAGGTTCATCAAAATTAAATTCCTTGATTTCCATCCCAATATCTATTTTGGTTTGTGCATTGATGGAAATATTTCTATTAAGCGGGAACTGAATATTTTTCACTAAAGAATGTTCACTATAAATGATATCACATGTTCTGTGCTTTGCTGCATCCACATCGTCTAATTTTAATTCAACCAACTTTGAATTATCCTCACTAAGAATCATTAAATTTTTAAATAATTTTCCCATTAAACTTACATGAAGCCTTTCATTCATTACTTTATAAGAAATGATGTCAATGCTATCCATGAAAATTGGATTGCCTATGACAAGGTCTTCGATTGTTTGATAACTTAATGGAATTTTTACTAGCTCTTGTAAATAAGACAAAGAGTGTCTTTCTGTTTTTTTATCTTGTGGGAAGTTCAGAAAAATGCTGTCTTTATTGATGAACGCTTTAACCCCAATGATACCCAGATCAAACCTCATAGTAATGAAGATGCCGCTATCTTTTTGAATGCTTATATTAGCGATGAAACTTTTTTTATCATTGATTGTTTCATAATCCATTTTCACCTTTGCATTCATGGTTTTAAAATCAATCTTCGTATTGGCAATATTTCTTACAATACCCTTCACCATTAATAAAGAATCTTGTCTTGCTTTTTCGGCCAATGCTGCAGCATCCGGTACAACTTTCACAGTCAATGCATCTTGAATCACTTGCACCTTCTTCACATTCGAACAAGCTACACTTAAAAGTATCAAGATTAAATAAAGGCTGTTTTTTATAATTCGCATGCGTGCATTTTATATTTTACCTGTATGCCCAAATCCGCCTTCACCTCTTTGGGTTGTCTCCAAATTTTCTACTAATTGCCATTCCATTTTTTCGACTTGTTGAAATACAATTTGCGCAATCCGATCTCCGTCTTGAATCACTTGAATTTCGTTAGACAAATTGATTAAAATAACTTTGATCTCTCCTCTATAATCTGCATCAATCGTACCAGGGGTATTTAAACAAGTCAACCCTTGTTTGATCGCAAGACCACTTCTAGGTCGGATTTGTGCCTCCAAATGATTTGGCATAGCGATATGCAAACCGGTAGGTATCAAAACACGCTCTAATGGCGCCAACTGAACGGGTGTCGAGATAAATGCACGTAGATCTAGCCCAGAAGACCCTTGCGTTGCATAAGCAGGCAAAGGATGATGGCTGTGGTTCACAATGGGAATGATTGTAGACATGTGCTACAAAAGTAGTTAAAAAAGCAGGTAAATTGAAGCGATACTGCCTTAGTTAACAAATAATTTAGAAGTAAAATATGGACCCAAAACGCAAGGTATTTGACAATGGATTTCTTGTAATACCACCTCCAGTAGGTACCAAATAGGAAATATTGAATTTAGACTGTTGGTATTGGAAGCTTGAACCAACTGTGAAATATTGCATACTGCCTAGGTTCTTATTATTGTCAATAAAATAGCCAGCCCTCAAATGAAATCGGTCCGCATAATTGTATTCAGCACCAAGGGATACTTTTAAGGATTCAGATAAAGGCATACCATATTGATTTGAAAAAGAATTAAACCAACTTGAAACAACGGACTGAGAAAAATATTGGTCAACCACTTGAGGATCACTACTAGTTGGACTTGCAGGCACCATTAAACGATTGATATCCACCCCCATTTCTAATGAATTCTCTGTATCAAATCTGCTCAAATAAGCCAGACCTAATCCAATATTTGCCGGAATAAAATATTTATTTTTTGACTCATTAGAGTAGCTCACTTTACCTCCTAAATTAGATAAAACCAAGCCTGCATGAAAGCCTTCTAAGTCTTCGCTTTGTTTATAGAATAAACTAATATCTCCTGCGAAAGTATTGCCAGCCTTGAAATTGGTGCCATTCGTGCCATATGAACCCTGAACCAATCTTGAATTGATATACCTTAAAGTCACGCCCATGCTCAAGGCATCTGTTAATAAAATATTGTAACCAAAATCATAACTAAATTCCGAAGGCCTTTGAGAGGGCAATGTAGATTGTCCAGACTCGTCTGTGAAATCAATATTACCTAAACTAAAAAAACGCAAAGAACTATTGATCCCGCTAAAATCATTTAATTTTTTATAATAACCTGCACTCGCTAAATACACATCATTCAATCCCAAATCTTTTAACCATGGCGTGTAATTAATTAAAAAACCACGGTTATTTTTTAGATAAGGAATCTTCGCAGTGTTGCCAAAAAGGTCATTGGCTTCTGGCGACATTGCAATTGACAAATTACCCATACCACCAGATCTTGCATCCGGGGATATCATCATAAATGGCACAGCAGTACTTTGTAATTTAAGAGATCTTTGAGCCAATAATGTATTGGATACAAAAATTAAAACTACAAAGAAGACTAATTTGATGGAGGGGATTTTAATCATGCTCTATATTCTTTAATACTCAATATTAGTAAAGATAAACTTAGAAATCTATATTTAAAATTTTATAAATCCATTTATCAATTGTTCAACTGACCCATTTTGCTGAACTACGACCTTATAATAATATTTACCAGGCGGCAAAAGCCCTCCTGCAGTCGTTTTCCCATTCCAGTCTACCACAATTTTATTGCCTTTAGGCTGCAATTGTTGACTCATAGAAAAATGTCTACTTCCGCTGGCGTCAAATACATCCAATTGCATCAAAATTTGGTCAATACTATTCTTGATCTCTAAACTAAACTTTGCATTGGTCTGCACAGGATTAGGACTTATGCTTAAATTTCTAATATTTTTATTTTTTTTACTAGGCACTTCAATCAAAATGGTGTCCTTGGAAACATTGCCTAAAAGGTCCCATGCCTTGACTATTAATCTATGTTTTCCTTCCTCCAAAACAGGCAACGGATATTGAATTGATCCTGACTGATATTGATTCTCATTATAGGAAAAGAATGTATTCAAATTATAATTTTTTATAATCGTATCGTCAATAATTAATTTTAAATCCTGGCCCAATTCATTGCCCGACGACTGTATTCCAGAACTATCTTTTAAGGTCACAAATAAAGTTGATGGTGTACTTACCCAATCGCCCGATTTAAAAGAAGGCGCATTGATATAGGAGAAGATTTCTGGACCCGTGGTATCTAGTTTATTTTGAGTGGCTGTACCTTGAATAAAGATGGATTGCATTTGCATGCTTGCATCAGCGGTATCATTGTAAGCATAGAGTTGTAATTTAAGTGCTGCCGAATTCGAAGAAGGTAGGTTGCCGGGCAGGATGAAACTAATTTCAAATTGTCCATTTTGCACTGTTGCCTTTCCCTTAAAGAGTGCCTTTTCCTGTGTTTCAATTGCAACGGACTGACTAGTTGCTTGATTTGCTAAAGTTTTCTTTGTACTAGGCGCATCCCATAAAACCATGTCTATAGCGCCTTTAAAGTTTTGTAGGGTTTGATTTTTTACTGACAAATTTCCTTTTAATGTATACTTTCCACCTGCCTTTAAATAGATCGTGTCCGACCAAGGCAACTGGTTTAATTCGGTACATTTAATTTGGTATTTCGGCTGAACAATACGCATAGCTGGATCCCCCATTAAACCAAATTTAAATGCATTTAAGCGATCTCCATTTCTGCTAAAATTATAATTTTTTGCAGCTTGCAAGGCTTGCCCAATAGTCCTAAATTGACCATCTGAATTTGGAACAAGTAATGCTTGCATGAATGCATCATTGATTTGTTTATTACTATAAGCAAACACGAGTCTATTGGCTGCAACCAATGCAATAATGCCTTTGTCATTTTGCATCAAAGCATCAAAACCAATTGGCGCAGAACCAGGTTGATCATAGGGCGCGAAATCACAAGAAGCTGTTACCATAATAGGTAATTTTCCGGCATTATCCCAAGACTGCATTTCTGATTTTGAAATCACTGCCTCCTCGGTTAAACGTAAATAATTTCCATGACCTGTATAATTCAAGACCAATGTTCCCGCTTGAACCGCTTCTTGTATTGCTTTGTTGACATCCGGATAAGTGCTCCCAGTCAATGTTTGGCTTGCTTTAAATAAATCCAAATACAACTTTTTATGATTCCAGTTAGCTGTTTTTGTTTTTAAATTACCTATGATTTCCTCTGCATCTTGAAGGTGTAAATTATAGTCCGCATCGTCTGCAACCCAAGTCAATTGGTTTTGCCAAAGACCCATTTTTTTGTTGGATTGGTATTGAATTAATTTTTCAACCATTTTATTGGCTTCGGCAATCGTTCTTGCTGGAATCCTGCCAATAGCCAAACTAATTGAATCAATCTTTTGTGTATACTGAATTTGATTGCCTGGTTCTTGTATTGCGTAAAAATCATCCGAACTATATGAAGTTAAAATTGCATTGGACACCTCACTTGTATAAACAGGCAGTTCTTTATTAACTTGAATTTTTTGTGTACTGAAATTACCCATCCCTAATAATAAAACATACGCAGGGCTTACTTGATTTTTTAATTTGGATTGTTCTAAAAAGTACTTTAAAAAATTTCGAATGGCAATAGGCGAAGTTTGTCCACTTGCCATTTCATTGTACACTTGGGTAGCATTAAATAGCCCCACCTTATAGCCATTTTGCTTTTCATGAAAAGCTTGTAGGGCCTTAGCTGCAGGAAAATAATCAGATGCAGTAATAATTATATAATCTACTGGGCTTAAAGAGAAACTACTATCATTTCGTATCAAACCAGAAAACTGAGCTGAATTTATTTTATTGGACTCAAAGACATAAAAATATTTTTGTGCAGTATCAACAACTTTAAATGTAGCAATTGAATTTTGTCCCAATTGTGTATTCAATGTGACAGGTTGAAGGTATTGAGTCAAATCCCATACCTTGGTTTGGGTGGTTGCATTTTGAATTTCAAATTCAATCATTTGACTGGATGCATTACCAGATTGGTAGTCAAAACCAAAGCCTGTATTACCCCAGAAACCAATTGTTCTTTGCCCTTGCAATGCCAAATAATCAATCCAACCTGTGGCACCAGTGGCTGCATTAAAATCTACTTGCAGGTTCATGTTGCCTAAGCTTTGCCCCTGCTTTTGCACTTTAGACTTATCTAATAAAATAGTGCTGCTATCAAAACGTATTTTATATGCATCATCAAAAAGGAATCCTGAAACTGGACTCAACAATTTTGTACTCAGTATTTGATCATTCAACTTAATTGAAAAGCTGGCATCTGTTTGATAAGTAGAAGCAGCCAATTGGCTCTGCAATGTAATTGGTGTATTGATTTGCAAGCCTTCCATATTAAGCGGGAATGACTGTGTCGTTTTTTTACCAACACCATTTCCCATAGGGTCACCTAACCAAATTTTACCACTACTTAAAATATTGATGGAATCTTTTTCTATCAACCACTTGGCCGAATAGGTTTGTACTATTTTTGATGCGGAACCAGTCTTGTTAAAACTGGCAATTCTTTTTCCGTTTAATCCAACACGTAGAAAAAAATATAAGGAATCATTGCTTGTGATTTTTTGACGAATTGGTACTTCAAGCTGGTTTGTATGCACCCATTTATAATGCCCCTGCGCATAAAATAAAAATTGATCTTGGTCGTCAAAAATCCCATCTCCCCCGTCTTGCATTTCAATGGCCATTTCAGTTAAACTATCCGGCAATGCATTCGGTACTTTTTCACTAAGATTTGCTAAATCCATCCCATACAACTGCACTTGATTCGCATTCGTTTTTCCTGAAAAACCCATCGCTTTAAATTGTGCACCAGTCAACCTATAAACCCCTTCGGTTGGCACAGCTATTTTAACCCAATTTCCTTTAGATAACATGCCCACCTGTCCCCATCCAAAAATGGGAAAACAGCATCCAATGAAAAAAAATGTTAAAACCGAAGGTTTCATGCCCTAAAATTAGGGTTTTACTAACATAAGAATCTATTTGCATTTGGATAAATGAGTGAAAAAGCAAGTATATTCGCAGAAGATTTTTAACCCCACTGAATAAACAAAACAGATGAATTTTATCAATAGCATATTATTATTTTTTGCGGTACTTTTTTTAGGCCCAAAAATGATCGCTCAATTCGATAGTAATCAAAGCAATAAAGTTGCATTTGCAGCTAAAGATGACCCATATGATAGCACCATTTTGATTAGAGGTGGTACATTCGCTATGGGCATGAATCAAGAAAACATCATGGGCGATTGGAACAATAATCTGCGCAGAGTGACTGTGAGTTCTTTTAGAATCGACCAATATGAGGTGAGCAACAGACAATATAGAACTTATATAAAATGGCTTGAAAACGTTTTTATTCCATTAGGAAAGGATTCAATTGTAAAAGCTGCACTTCCTGATACATTAGTTTGGAGAACAGATCTTGCTTACAATGAACCAATGGTAGAAGGCTATTTTAGAAATAAAGCATTCAATGACTATCCTTTAGTGGGTGTAAGTTGGGAGCAAGCGAATGCTTATTGCAGATGGAGAACAGATAGAGCAAATGAAAAGACATTAATCAAATATGGCTTAATTGATCCTACCAAACCTTATATAGGTAAGATGGAGACCAATAATAGTCTTGTTGATACAAATAAGAGAAACACCGCTACTACAATTGCTCCTCCAACTCCTACTCAAACAAGAGCTAGAACAAGGAACAATAATTTAGGAGATTATGTATTAATTCCTGACTTTAGATTACCTACTGAAGCAGAATGGGAATATGCAGCAAAAGTTTCTAGTGGTAAAAATTATATCTCCAATTTTAATAATCCAAAAGCTGGATCTAATTCAGGCACACCTAATGCAAGTATTATTTCATCTGATTCACCCTATCCATGGAGTTCAAATGGCAATGATGGCTTAAGAAATAACGCAACAGGAAAGTCTAGTTTGAAGGACAAAAGCAAGCAAGGCATGTTCATGGCCAACTTTAAAAATGGAAGTGGTGACTATATGGGTATGGTTGGCTATTCAAATGATGGTGCTGGTTTCCCTAGTAAAACAAATAGTTTTTTACAAAATCCTTTGGGCTTATATAATTTAAGTGGAAACGTTAACGAGTGGGTAGCAGACATTTATCGTCCAATGAATAGTATTGATATGGATGATTTTAATCCATACAGAGGTAATAATGTTTTAGATGGTGATGATTCAAATACATCAAGTTACGAAACAGGTACCAATACAATGATCTCCAATAAATCAAGAGTGTACAAAGGTGGTAGCTGGAAAGATCGCCCTTATTGGTTGAACCCTGGAACAAGAAGATATTTAGATCAAGATAAATCAAACAACACGATTGGCTTTAGATGTGCTATTTCTGCTTTTGGAATGGATACGCCAGATGCGAAAGAAGATCAGCCTAATTTATGGCAGAAAATTAAAAATATCTTTTAATGAATTTACGCATTGGCTCCGGCATCGATTTTCATCAATTAGTAGAAGGTAGAGATTTATGGATTGGAGGCATTCTTATTCCACACCACAAAGGAGCTTTAGGACATAGTGATGCAGATGTATTACTTCATGCAATTTGCGATGCCCTTTTAGGCGCATTAAGCTTAGGTGATATAGGTACACATTTCCCTGACACAGACAATGCATTTAAAAATATTGATAGTAAAATTTTATTACAAAGAACCTACGATTTAATTACTGCAGAAGGTTATCAAATTGTCAATATAGATGCGACGCTTTGTTTAGAAGCACCAAAAATTAAGCCTTATGTAATCGCTATGCAGGAGTGTATTGCATCCATTTTACATATTGGTAATAAAGACATTTCTATCAAAGCAACTACGACAGAGACCATGGGTTTTACAGGAAGAGAAGAAGGACTTGTTGCAACTGCAACATGTTTATTGATGGCAAAAAGCTAAATTAAATTGCTATGAAGCTTGGATCAATCGAGGCATTATATTCCATTTATACCAAACACCCATCTGTCGTAACAGATACAAGGAAGCTTAAATTAGGTGATTTATATTTTGCATTAAAAGGGCCTAATTTCAATGGGAATGTTTTTGCCCTTCAAGCCTTAGAACAAGGAGCGGCTTATGCTATTGTAGATGAAGAAATTCCAAACAGTTCGGCATTTCAAGAGCGCATCCTCTTTGTAGATGATGTTTTAACTACCCTACAAGCATTGGCAAAATACCATCGTCAACAATTCAATATTCCATTCATTGCAATCACTGGTAGCAATGGAAAAACAACCACAAAAGAATTGGTCTATGCGGTTTTAGCAAGCCATTTTAAAACTTATACCACACAAGGAAATTTAAACAACCATATTGGTGTGCCTTTGACTTTATTGAGCATCCCTAAAGATGCAGAGATGGCAGTGATCGAAATGGGTGCCAATCATTTAAATGAAATTGAAAGCTATTGTAGCTATACATTACCTACACATGGCATGATTACCAATTGTGGTAAAGCACATTTAGAAGGATTTGGTGGCGTGGAAGGAGTGAAAAAAGGGAAAGGAGAATTATTTGATTTTTTAAGAGCACATAATGGCACCGTGTTTTTGATGCAAGATTTTGATTACTTAGTGCAAATGGCGCAAGGCATCCAACAAGTCATTGGATATGGAAAAGAACAAGGACAAATTCAAGGAGAAGCGATAGATCATAATGGAATGTTGACTGTCAAAATAAATAAAGGGATTGACATCGATCAAATACAAACAAATTTAGTTGGGGGTTATAATCTACCCAATGTACTTGCTGCTGTTGCAATTGGACAAGAGTTTAAAGTGCCCAATGATAAAATAAAGTCAGCTATAGAAAATTATATCCCAACCAATAGTCGTTCACAGTTATTGACATGGAATAACAACGAAGTAATTTTAGATGCTTACAATGCGAACCCTTCGAGTATGAAATTAGCAATAGAAAATTTTGCTAAAATAAATAAGGAAAACAAAATAGTTTGCTTGGGCGGGATGAGAGAATTAGGCGCCGATACTTTAATGGAACATCAATTATTAATTGATCAGTTGAATCAAACGAATTGGGAAAATGTATTACTTGTAGGATCAGAATTTAAGCCATGTGTTCATAACTATCTTTATTTTGATACTGTTCAAGAAGCTAAGGCCTGGTTGCATGCACAAACATTAAAGGGCTATACCCTACTCATTAAAGGTTCTAGAGGAATACAAATGGAACAATTGATTGCTCCTTAATTTGTGGTATCTTTGCGGCATGAAAAACAGTTACCTATACAGCACTCTAACAAATAAATGTCCAAGATGTAGAGAAGGCAAACTGTTTACTGGTTCCAATCCCTACGACCTTTCCAATATCACAAAAATGAATGACCACTGTCCAGTATGCGGACAGCAAACCGAAATAGAAGTAGGATTTTATTATGGCACTGGTTATGTAAGTTATGCATTAACAGTTGCCTATTTTGTTTCTATGTTTGTTGCCTGGAAAGTGTTGATTGGTATGACATGGGAATTAGATGATAACAGAATGTTTTATTGGTTAGGTAGCACAATTTTTTTATTGATTCTGATACAACCTATTTTAATGCGTTTATCTCGTTCTATTTGGTTGGGTTGGTTTGTTCCTTATAATAAGAATTGGAAAAATGAGCCATTGGAATACAATGAAAGAATGGACGAGCACATGAAAGAGATTTAATTTTTTTTTACCAAAGCCAACTAAATTTATAGGATTGTCAACTCACTCTGTTCGTTGACTTCCCATAAATTTCTCTTTTACCAAAGCCTTTCAACTAAACGCTATGCGTTTAGTTTGCTTTTTTAACGCTCATCCGCTCAATCAAGCAAGTTTGTTTCGCGGCCTCGCATTAAAAAAGCCTATCACTTTCGTGATAGGCTTTGCAGAGAGGAAGGGATTCGAACCCCCGATACGTTGCCGTATACACGCTTTCCAAGCGTGCTCCTTAAACCACTCGGACACCTCTCTTTAAGGATTGCAAATGTAAAATAAATAATTGGTTTTTAGGCATTAACCAATCCAAATAGCTTTTCCGCATTGCTTGTTGTGATTGCTGCAATTTCATGCAATGGCAATGACTTTATTTCAGCTAATTTCTTGGCAACTTCTAACATAAAAGCAGGTTCATTGGTTTTGCCTCGATATGGCACTGGCGCTAAATAAGGTGCATCCGTTTCTAAGACTAAGTATTCCATTGGTATATCTTTTACTGCTTCTGCAACACCTGCATTTTTATAGGTGAGCACTCCACCCAGTCCTAAATGAAATCCCATCCCAATAATTTGTTCTGCAGATTCCTTGCTTCCACTAAAACAATGAAACACGCCACGCAATCCTTTTTTTGCAAAAGGCTTTACCGCTTCTATGGTTTCTCCCATCGCATTTCTTGTGTGAATAGCAATAGGTAAATTAAGATCTAGCGCCCACTGCATTTGTGTTTCAAAAACTATATGTTGTTCTTTGGTAAATGTTTTATCCCAATAAAAATCCAATCCAATTTCACCAATCGCTATAAATTTTCTTTTCCCAATCCATTCTTCAACCAACTTTAATTCTTCTTTATAATTTTCCTTTACATAACATGGATGCAATCCCATCATCGCAATACAATTTTCTGGAAATTGCTGTTCTACTTTTAACATGGCATCCAAACTAGAACTATCAATGGCCGGCATGATTATTTTATTGATTCCAATAGCTAATGCATTTTTCATGACCAAATCAAGATCTGAAGTTAATTCGGCCGCATATACGTGCGCATGTGTATCAATGAAATGCATAATCAACTGGTTTAAAGCACAAAAAAAGGACTTTTTTAATGAACCACATACTAAAAGACATTATTTATGCGTTTATGAATGAAATTACTAACCCATCCCTTTATAGGATGTAAACTTTGTTTTTTATAGGGTACGGATTATACAGCCGGGGTTTCTACCCTGGCTTTTTTATTAAAGGCATTTTTAAAGTATTTACAATGCTTTAAATTGATACCCTAGTTTGGAAAAATGCAACAATACTTTTGGCAAAGCAATCCGTAAACGATCCATTGCTTTTGCGCTATCATGAAAAACAATGATGGACCCCGGCCCAGCATGTTGGATCACATTTTGGGCACACTGATCGCCGGAAATAGTTGTATCAAAATCTCCGCTCAATACATCCCACATAATAATTTCTTGAGGTAAACTTGGATCTGAGCGCAAGGCTTTAATTTGCGAAAAAGAAATCCTTCCATATGGTGGTCTAAATAAATTAGAGCTGATTGATTTAGTTGCTTCTTGAATATCCACAATATAATTGGTGGTATTGTTTTTCCAACCATTCATATGATTTTGAGTATGGTTGCCCACTGTATGATTGGCCTCAATTAAAGCAGCATAGATATTGGGATATAATTGTACGTTTTTACCAATGCAAAAAAAGCTTGCTTTAGCATTAAAAATTGCCAATTGTTCTAATACAAATGGGGTAGCTTCTGGATGCGGGCCATCATCGAAACTTAAATAAAGCACCCTGTCTTGCGTGGGCTTGCGCCATATACAAGAACTATAAATAAGCCTTAACCAAAAGGGCGTTTTAATGAAATACATACTCAAAGATAAATGGTTCTTTTGCCTGTTTGCAACTTATCTTTGTAAAAATAAACTGTTCATGGAAAATTCGGCTGATCAACAGGTAAGAGTAAGGTTCGCACCCTCTCCCACCGGTGGTTTACACTTAGGTGGTGTACGTACTGTTTTATTCAATTATTTATTTGCAAAAAAATACAATGGTCAATTCATTTTAAGAATTGAAGATACCGATCAGTCTCGTTTTGTGCCAGGCGCTGAGCAATATATTTTAGACACCCTTGCATGGTGCGGATTAAGTCCTGACGAAAGCCCTATACATGGTGGCGCTTATGGTCCTTACAGACAAAGTGAAAGAAAGCCGATGTACAAGCAATATGCATCACAACTTATCGAACAAGGCAATGCCTATTATGCCTTTGATACCGCAGATGAATTAGATGCAAAAAGAAAAGAGATTCCTAATTTTCAATACAATCGTGCTACCAGAACTTGCATGAAAAATTCGTTGAGTTTACCGGCTTCAGAAGTAACCCGATTACTCAATGAAAACACCCCTTACGTTGTACGTATTAATATGCCAGACAATGAAGAACTGGTTTTTGAAGACTTGATTCGTGGCGAAGTAAAATTTGACACAAGCATGGTAGACGATAAAGTTTTGTTGAAAGCAGATGGCATGCCAACTTATCATTTAGCGGTGGTAGTGGATGACTTTTTAATGAAAATTACCCATGCATTTAGAGGTGAGGAATGGTTGCCAAGTGCACCTGTTCATATTTTAGTTTGGAAAAATTTATTCGGCTTAGATCAAATGCCTAAATGGGCGCATCTTCCATTGATTTTAAAACCAGACGGAAATGGTAAATTAAGTAAGCGTGATGGAGACCGATTAGGTTTCCCTGTTTTTGCAATGGACTGGACTGATCCAAATACAAAAGAATCAATTATTGGATTTAAAGAAAGAGGTTTCTTGCCAGAAGCATTTGTCAATTTATTAGCCATGTTGGGTTGGAATGACGGAACAGATCAGGAACTATTTTCCTTACCAAATTTGATCGAAAAATTTAGTTTAGATAGAGTACATAAAGGGGGCGCTAAATTTGATTACGAAAAAGCAAAATGGTTTAATCAAGAATGGATTAAACAATCCGATAATGACTATTTGGCAAGTTTAGTTGCACCCTATTTTGATGCAGCAAAAATTGAAATCCATGAACCAAGTTATTTGGTAAAAGTCATTGGACTTGTGAAAGAACGTTGCCAATTATTACCAGACTTCATTCCTCAATCATCCTTTTTCTTTGCTGCCCCAACCGATATAGATACTGCATCCATCCTGCCAAAATGGGATGCGAACAAAGCAGCATTTTTTAAAGCAGTTTTGGATGTCTATACCAATGAAGCAATACCGAATGATGCAACTTTATTAGAAGCGCATTTTAAAACATTAGCTGCTGAACAAGGTCTTAAACCTGGTGATTTAATGTTGCCATTTAGAATCATGCTAGTTGGCGGCAAATTTGGACCAGGCGTTTTTGATATTGTAGCTAATATTGAAACCCAAAACGCAGCAAAACGTATTCAATACTGTTTAGATTTGTTGTCAAAAAATTAATGTAAATTGTAGTAGATGCAAACAGAAAGACCCATAAGAGTATTAGTAGCCAAGGTTGGCTTAGATGGTCATGATCGTGGTGCTAAAGTGATTGCCACTGCATTAAGAGATGCAGGTATGGAAGTCATTTATACTGGCCTTAGACAAAGCCCCGAGATGGTTGTTCAAGCAGCCTTACAGGAAGACGTGGACGCCATTGGAATTAGTATTTTATCTGGCGCGCACATGACCGTATTTCCTAAAGTATATCAGTTGATGGTTGAGAAAGGATTGAAAGATGTACTATTAACAGGGGGCGGTATTATTCCAGAAGAAGACAATAAAGCATTACAAGACATGGGTATTGGTCATTTATTTGCACCGGGTACTAATACCACAGATATCGCAGCCTACATTAAAAAATGGGTTGCAGAAAACAGGAAGTCCTAAACGTTTATTTTTATTTCATCCCATAAATTAAGCACTATGTCATTTCAAACTTTGTTTACAAAAATGGAAGATCATACATTGATCATCACCATCAATCGACCAGAGAAATTAAATGCATTGAACCAACAAGTCATGCAAGACTTAGATGCCGTATTTGACAGGGTGTATAAGTTTCCAGAAATAAAATCGGTGGTGATTACAGGCGCAGGGCTCAAGAGTTTTGTGGCTGGTGCGGATATCAAAGAATTTGAAGCATTATCAAAAGAAGAAGCAACTGCTTTAGCAAAAAGAGGACAGGATGTATTTTTTAAAATCGAAAACTCCCCTAAACCAGTGATTGCTTGTGTGAATGGTTTTGCCTTAGGTGGTGGATGCGAATTAGCCATGAGTTGTCATTTTATCATTGCTTCAGAGAATGCCATTTTTGGACAGCCAGAAGTTAACTTAGGTATCATGGTAGGCTATGGTGGCTCTCAAAGATTAACCCAAAAATTAGGTAAAGCCAGGGCCATGGAATTAGTGATTACAGGTAACAATATCAATGCCCAACAAGCCTTACAATATGGTTTGGTGAACTACATCGTTCCTCAAACAGAAATACTAGACAAAGCGTTTTCTTTACTTGCTGCTGCGCATACCAAGGCCCCATTAGCCATCGCTAATTCTATCAAAGCCGTGAATGCAGCTTGGGAAGAGTCTGTCAATGGATATGAAGTGGAAGCCAACCTGTTTGGGGACTGCTTTATTACCGCAGATTGCAAGGAAGGCATCCAAGCCTTTATTGAAAAAAGAAAACCGCATTTTACAGGGCATTAACCCATTTTTTACCTGAATTAAATAGGCACAACTGACCCAATTTTATAATTGCTGTCTTACCTTTGCGGTAATAAAACTGCAAGTATGGAATACAGAATTGAGAAAGACACGATGGGTGAAGTAAGCGTACCAGCTCATGTTTATTGGGGTGCTCAAACGCAAAGAAGTATCGAGAATTTTAAAATTGCGCAAGACATCAACAAGATGCCTAAAGAAATTATTAAAGCATTTGCTTATTTAAAAAAAGCAGCTGCCTTAACTAATTTTGATGCAGGTATTTTACCGAAAGAAAAATGTGATTTAATTGGTCAAGTATGTGATGAAATTCTTGCAGGTAAATTAGACGACCAATTCCCTTTAGTAGTATGGCAAACAGGCAGTGGCACACAAAGCAATATGAATGTGAACGAAGTGATTGCTTATCGTGGTCATGTGCTTCAAGGTGGTAGCTTAAATGACAAAGAGAAATTCTTACATCCTAACGATGACGTGAATAAATCACAGTCCTCCAATGATACTTTCCCAACTGCGATGCATATTGCTGCTTACCAAATTTTAAAGGAGGTGACCATCCCTGGCATCACAACTTTAAAAAATACATTGGATGCAAAGAGCGCCGCTTATATGGAGATCGTAAAAATTGGTCGTACCCATTTTATGGATGCTACCCCTTTAACATTAGGACAAGAAATTAGTGGTTATGCAAGTCAATTAAAACATGGATTAAAAGCAATTCATAACACTTTAGATCATTTAAGTGAATTAGCACTAGGTGGAACAGCTGTGGGAACAGGTATCAATACACCAAAAGGTTATTCAGAAAACGTAGCTAAGCATATTGCACAACTTACTGGATTGCCATTTGTGACAGCTGAAAATAAATTTGAAGCATTGGCTGCGCACGACGCCATTGTTGAAGCACATGGTGCATTAAAAACAGTTGCAGTTAGCTTAATGAAGATTGCGAACGATGTGCGTATGTTGTCTTCTGGACCTCGCTCTGGTATTGGTGAAATTTTTATCCCAGACAACGAGCCAGGATCTTCTATTATGCCAGGTAAAGTGAACCCTACGCAATCAGAAGCACTGACAATGATTGCGGCTCAAGTAATGGGCAACGATGTAGCCATCAATGTAGGTGGATCGATGGGGCATTTTGAATTGAATGTATTTAAGCCAGTGATGATTTATAATTTCTTACACAGTGCAAGATTGATTGGAGATGGATGTGTAAGCTTCAATGATAAATGCGCAATTGGCATAGAACCAATTGAAGCAAATATCAATAAGCACGTGAATAATAGTTTGATGTTAGTGACTTCTTTGAATACTAAGATTGGCTATTATAAGTCTGCTGAGATTGCACAAAAAGCACATAAAGAAGGTACTACATTAAAAGAAATGGCTGTGAAATTAGGATACGTTACCCCAGAAGAATTTGATGCTTGGGTAATACCTAAAGACATGGTAGGATTGTAGAGAAAAGAATTTAGACCAATAAATATAGTGGTAGAAAATATACTATTCCGTAGCGAACTTTTTTTAGAGAGCCAAGGAATAGTATATTTTCTACCACTTTTAGTTTTCAATAATGCTTAGTGTACTCTTTCTCCGTTAGAGTAGGTCTTCAAAACTTTTATTTGTAGGATACTATCTGTAGGCACTTTCATTAAGTCTTTATCGAGTAAGATGAAGTCTGCTTTCTTTCCTACTTCTATAGAGCCTACTTGCTTCTCCATGCGGTTGGCTTTTGCGGCCCAAATGGTCATACCACGAATAGTTTGTTCGCGCGTCAATGCGTTCTCCATTTGGAATCCACCTGCAGGAAATCCTTTGGCATCCTGTCTTGCAACCGCTGCTAAAAATGTTTTAAATGGATTGATTTCTTCTACAGGGAAATCTGTACCCAATGGCAACCATCCATTTTGATTCAATAATTGTTGGAAAGCATAGCCACCTTTTAAACGCTCAGCGCCTAATCGGTCTCCGGCCCAATACATATCACTTGTGGCATGTGTTGGTTGCACAGATGGAATGATACTATACTTACCAAAATAATCGAAATCGGCCGGATTTAAAATTTGTGCATGTTCAATGCGCCATCTTTTATCGTTCTTTCCTTTTAGATATTTTTCATACACTTTCAACACGACTCTGTTTGCACTATCTCCAATTGCATGGGTACACATTTGAAAATCGGTGTTGATTAATTTTGCTGCCACTGAATCAAAATGTGCTTGACTACTTAATAAGAATCCACCCCAGCCTGGCTTATCAGAATAGTGCGCTATTAATGCTGCACCTCTTGATCCAAGTGCGCCATCGCCATATACTTTTACACCTTTCACCATTAAACGATCTGTTACATAACCTCCATTGGTAAAATAAGATGAAGTATAAGAACTTGGCTTATCACTTAACATCACATACAAACGCATTTTCAAATCATTGCTTTTTTGCAATGCATCAATCATATCGATGTCTTTTGGATTTAATCCACAATCTGTAATGGTGGTTAATCCAGTTGCAAAACAATTTTTTTGTGCTGCTGTCAACCAATTTTTATAATCCTCTTTGGTTGCTGCTGGCACATTTCTTTCTACCACACCCACTGCATTGTCTATTAATAAACCAGTTAATTTTCCGTTTGCTACTACAAAGTCGCCTCCCTCCATTGTTTGTCCAGCTTTCACTCCAGCAATTGCTAATGCTTTTTCATTGGCAATACTTGCATGCCCATCCACACGCTCTAATAATACAGGACGGTCTGGAAACAATGCATTTAGTTCAGCATTGGTAGGGAATGCTTTACCAGAAAATCTATTTTGATCCCACCCTCTACCACGAATCCATCCATTACCTGGATGCGTTGCCACAAATGCTTTCACACGCTCTAACACTTCTTCCCATGAATTTGCAAACATTAAATCAACTGCATACAAAGATTGTCCATAACCTAAAAAGTGTGCATGTCCGTCTATGAATCCTGGATACACTGTAGCACCTTTTGCATCCACTACGCTATCTGCTTGATAGTTTTTTAAAATCTCATCATTGGTACCAACGGCAACAATCTTGCCATCCTGCACTGCCATGGCTTCTGCCACTGCAAAGGATTCATTCACAGTGTAAATTTGTGCATGGTGCACTACTAAGTCCACTCTTTGATTGATACATGAACTGAATAACACAATAATGGCAATGGCAAATAATTGACGCATGAGATTTAATTTAGAAAATAAAAATAAGGAAAAAAAATAAGGAATTAAAACTAGTTCAACAATTCACAAGGCTTTAAACCTGTGTGTTTCTTGAAAGCTGCAGAGAAGTGAGAGATAGATGAGTAGCCTAATAGCGCGGATACATCGGTTACACTTAACGATTTTTCATACAACAAATATTTGGCATGTTCCATTCTTTGTTGTTGGTAGAAGTCAAAAATGGTGGTACCAAAAACCTCTTTAAAACCCTTCTTTAAATAGCATTCGTTCATGGCTACTTTTCGGCTCAATTCCTTGATGGTAATAGGATCCCCAATATGTTGTAATAAAATTTCTCTTGCTAAATAGATACTTTCTTTACCTCTGTCGTCTGATAAGAATTTACAAGTAAATCCTTCTTCTTTTTCATCCACAATACATTCTAAACTGAATAAAAGCAGTTCATGGATTTTTGCATTGATAAATATATTTTCCAAAGACCCAGTATAACTATAGTTTAACAAAGAATCCAATGTGCCACGCTTACGCATACACAATGGAAATGTTTTTACAAAAGCATTGGGATGTTTGAAAGCCAAGACTTCATCCTTGCGATTATTCAATTTTACATTATGTACAAATTGATGCAAAAAAGTTGAAGTAAAATGGAAGGAGAAAACATCCACTGTTCTTAATGGACCTGAGCAATCTTCCGTTGGTAATTGACTGCAGTTACCACATAATTTATTTTCACAATAACGATTCCCTGAAATACAAAATCTTAATTCTAAAAAATTGTCCGTTGGTCGCTTTGCATTGTAATGATAAATGAACATTCCAGTGTCCTCCAGTTCTGCAGGTGCCTGGGAATAATAACGATGTATCGTGTACTGTGTAGAGCCAGGGATTAACTGTTCTTTTTGGTACAACAAAGCCATGCCAGCAAAGCCATTGGGCTGGTTTACTTGTTTTAATATGTCGTTGGCTACCATCATTGAACTGCAAATTTAAACTATAAACAACAAATGGAATAAAAAGGTTCAAATAATGACCTTAAAATGACGCAAAATAAGCCTCAAATTTTAATCCTGATTATAAAAAAATAAATGCCTATTCGGTCTTGTAATAAAATCGATTTAAAGGCCATTTTTAGCCTCATTTTTGGACGCAACCTTATGAACTAAATTCTCTTTATGGGGATAACTATAAGGGCTTAAATACGGCTTAAAGGAAGTTATTTTTCTTAAATTTGTTTGCGTTCAAAACGCCCTATAAAACAAAAATTCGCACCCATTATGTCAGAAGATTTACAACACCCAGATTCGGCCGAAAATAAGAACTATGGCGCCGATAGTATCCAGGTATTAGAAGGATTAGAAGCCGTAAGAAAACGCCCTGCCATGTATATTGGCGATGTGGGCATGAAAGGATTACACCATTTAGTGTATGAGGTAGTAGACAACTCTATTGATGAAGCATTAGCTGGCTATTGTTCTCATATCGAAGTCACTATTCATACAGACAATTCAATCAGCGTTCAGGACAATGGTCGTGGTATCCCAACTGCAATGCATACCAAAGAAAAAAAGTCTGCATTGGAAGTGGTTATGACTGTTTTACACGCGGGTGGTAAATTTGATAAAAATACCTACAAGGTATCTGGTGGATTACACGGTGTGGGTGTGAGTTGTGTGAACGCATTGAGTACAAAATTATTAGTGACTGTTGAACGTGAAGGCAAAATTTTTGAGCAAGAATACTGTATTGGCGCACCAAAATATGCGGTAAGAGAAGCTGGTACAAGCGATAAAACTGGTACCAGAGTGCATTTCTGGCCTGATCACACTATTTTCCAAGAAACAGTTTACCGTAAAGAGATCTTAGAAGGTCGTTTACGTGAATTGTCTTACTTGAACAAGCGCATCAGCATAACCTTAACCGATTTAAGAGAATTAGACGAAGCGGGTGCACCCTATGTGAATCATTTTTATAGCGAAGGTGGCATCATCGAGTTTGTACAAATGTTGGATAAGAATGGCAACAGAAATCCAATCATTGCAGCACCATTATATGTAGAAGGTTTAGACGAAGCTTCTAATGTGATGGTAGAAGTTGCATTGACTTACAATGATGACTTTAAAGAAAACATTTTCTCTTACGTAAACAATATCAATACCATCGAAGGTGGTACACACGTAACTGGTTTTAGAACTGCTTTAACACGTGTGTTTAAAAGCTATGGTGATAAAGAAGGTTTATTTGAAAAAGCAAAAGTAACAGTAGAAGGAGATGACTTTAGAGAAGGTTTGAGTGCCATTATTTCTGTGAAAGTGCCAGAGCCTCAATTTGAAGGTCAAACAAAAACTAAATTAGGAAACAGTGAAGTGAGCGGTGTGGTTCAAACCACAGTTGCTCGTGCATTAGAGGCTTATTTAGAAGAGAATCCGAAGGAAGCGAAATATGTGATCTCTAAAATTGTACTTGCTGCTCAAGCGCGTGTTGCTGCTAAGAAAGCGCGTGATATGGTACAAAGAAAGACAGTGCTTTCTGGTGGTGGTTTGCCTGGTAAATTAGCCGACTGTTCTGAGCGTGATCCTGAAAGATGTGAGTTATACCTTGTCGAAGGAGACTCTGCAGGTGGAACAGCTAAACAAGGTCGTGAAAGATCTTATCAAGCGATTCTTCCATTGCGTGGTAAAATCTTGAACGTAGAAAAAGCAATGGAACATAAGATTTACGAGAATGAGGAGATCAGAAATATGTATACTGCATTAGGGGTAACAGTTGGAACACCAGAAGATCCTAAAGCATTGAACATTGCGAAATTGCGTTATCACAAATTAATCATCATGACCGATGCCGATGTGGATGGATCGCATATCGCCACATTGATTCTTACATTCATCTTTAGATACATGAAAGAATTGGTTCAAAATGGTTATGTATATATTGCACAACCACCTTTGTATTTAGTAAAAAAAGGAAAGGACCAAGAGTATGCTTACAGCGATGAGCAAAGAAAAGCATTGATTGAAAAATTAGGAGGTGGCAATGATAGTTCTGTAACGATTCAGAGGTATAAGGGTCTGGGTGAGATGAACGCTGACCAATTATGGGAAACTACCATGGATCCAACCAGAAGAACATTGAAGCAAGTGACCATTGATAGTGCTGCCGAAGCGGACCGTATCTTTAGCATGTTGATGGGTGACGAAGTGGCTCCTAGAAGGGAATTCATTGAATCTCACGCTAAATATGCCAAAATTGACGTTTAAGGGCCTCATTTATGGGGAATTTATAAACATTTAACAAAAAATCGGATAATTCAAACCTAGCTTATCAATAAATAAACTACTTTCAATAAGCATTTTAAAAATTAAAATATATACAAAATGGACACTTCAAAAATGATCAAAGCATATTGCTTGAAAACAAAAGAAAAAAATGTGCCAATGATGGACGCTGTTATCACTAAGACTGCTAAAGGCGGTTATATGGCTGGCGGTCACGATGGTAAAGGAAATAAAATGGCAGCTATCATGAGCGAAACAAATGCTTTAAAAGCAATCGCTGATGGTGTAGCAACTAAGGGTTTTTAGGACCTTCTTACAAGCTAATTGAAAGCCTGCTCTTTGGAGTGGGCTTTTTTATGCTTCTACCTTTAGAACACCTTGGTGTATTTTTGTCAATGTAGCATAGCAATGCTCCATGCTCTTGATATCCTTTATAATTAAGATAAAGGTTTTTCCAACTTGCTTAAAATGCGCATTGTTCATGGCAGTTTGCGTATAGCTTAATAAGCCTTTGAAAATAGCACTCTCATAATAAGGTGAATCTGGTCGGTTGATAAAGAAGCATCTCAATGTCTCATCCTTTAAAGTCATTTTTTCAAAACCCAAAGCAATCGCGAGGCGTCTTGACTGGATGGTCGTAAACAACGAAGCGACTTGTTTAGGCATTGGACCAAAACGATCTATTAATTCCAACTTCAATGTTTCTAATTCAGTGTCATCCGCAGACTGATCTAACCTTGTATACAATGAAAGTCTTTCTCCAATACTTTCAACATACACATCTGGAATCATAATCTCTAAGTCTGTATCTATCGTACAGTCTTGCACATAATCATCTTGTTTACTAATTTCTTCTACAAATAAATCTTTGAAATCGGAACGCTTTAATTCACGCACAGCTTCTGCTAATATTTTTTGGTACATCTCAAATCCAATCTCTGCCATGAACCCACTTTGTTCCCCTCCTAATAAATTACCCGCACCTCGTATATCTAAATCTCGCATGGCAATTTGAAAACCAGAACCCAACTCACTAAACTGTTCTAAAGTTTGTAAACGCTTGCGGGAATCGTCTGGCAAAGTGCTCATTGGCGGTGCCAATAAATAACAGAATGCTTTTTTATTGCTTCTTCCTACCCTGCCTCTTAATTGGTGTAAGTCGCTCAATCCAAATTGATGTGCATTGTTGATGATGATTGTATTTACATTCGGAATATCTACCCCACTCTCAACAATATTGGTACAAACCAATACATCATAACGGCGTTCAATAAAGTCGAATATTTTTTCTTCTAACTGATGCCCTTCTAATTGTCCATGGGCAAATCCTATGCTTAAATCGGGACAAAGCTTTTGGATCATCGCACACATTTCGGCCAATCCCTGCACTCGATTGTGGATGAAGAATACTTGACCACCTCTTTCGGTTTCAAAATAAATGGATTCTCTAATTAGATCTTCATGGAATACTTGCACCTCGGTATGGATAGGTTGTCTGTTTGCTGGAGGGGTGTTGATAATACTTAAATCCCTTGCGCCCATCAAACTAAAGTGCAGTGTTCTTGGAATAGGCGTCGCTGTCAAAGTCAAGCAATCTACATTGGTTCTTAAAGTCTTTAATTTTTCTTTGTGTCCAACACCAAATTTTTGTTCCTCATCAATCACCATTAATCCAAGGTCTTTAAAATGCACCTCCTTCCCTAGAATACCATGTGTGCCTACCAAAATATCAATCTTACCTTCCTTCACTTTTGCAATCGTTTCTTTTTTCTGTGCAGCAGATTTAAATCGGTTTAAGAAATCTATTTCTATTGGGAAATCTTTAAGTCTTTCTTTAAAAGTTTTAAAATGCTGAAATGCTAAAATAGTCGTTGGAACCAGCACTGCCACTTGCTTTCCGTCTATGGCTGCTTTAAATGCTGCACGAATAGCCACTTCGGTTTTACCAAAACCAACATCGCCACAAACTAATCGATCCATTGGCGCTGGGGCTTCCATATCTTTTTTTACATCGGCAATTGCTTTCGCTTGATCAATCGTGTCTTCATAAATAAAGGATGCTTCTAATTCATGCATCATGTAATTATCGGGCGTAAATGCAAAACCTGTTTGCGCTTTTCTTTGCGCGTATAATTTAATTAAATCAAAAGCAATGGCTTTTACTTTTGCCTTGGTCTTGTCTTTTAATTTCACCCAAGCATCAGATCCTAACTTATTTACTTTTGGTGGTGTGCCTTCCTTGCCTGTATATTTTGATATCTTATGTAGTGAATTGATATTGACATATAAAATATCACTATCCTTATAAATAATCCTTACCGCTTCTTGCATCATGCCATTCACTTCGATCTTCTGTAAACCACTGTAAACGCCAACTCCATGATCAATATGGGTCACATAGTCACCAGGATGCAAATCACTCAAAGTGCGAAGCGTAATGGCCTTATTTTTACTATAAGCTTGTTTGACTTTGTACTTATGGTATCGCTGAAAAATTTGATGGTCTGTATAGCAAACCATCTTATGATCATGGTCGATAAAGCCTTCATGAATATTCTTTACAATAGGGGTAAACTGTATTTCAGTTTTTAAATCTGTAAAAATAGCATGTAAGCGTTCTAATTGCTTTGCTTGTTCAGCGAATAAAAACAAATCATAGCCTTTCTTTTCATACTCCTGCAAATTGGCAATTAAGTATTGAAATTGTCTATTGAAACTAGGTTGTACCTGTGTACTAAAAGCCAGTTTTTGCTTGGTTAAATTTGCCTGAAAGCCCCATTCAATGATCAGTTTATTGAATACTTGCTCTATGACCTTTTCAACAGCAACAAAATCATCTTTGTCTGTATTTTTTTTATGCGTATCCGCATCATCTGTTATTTTAAGGATGGGCGCATGCAATAAAAATGCCTCCAATGCTTCCATTTGGTCATTGCCTCTTTGTTGAATCAAAGTCCAATCCTTCAACCAAACAACTGTATTTTCTGGCACAAATTCCATGAATGGAATTTTAATGGTATCCTCAAACTGCGTGGTGACATTTGGGATAATATTTACTTGCAATAATTTTCGTTCACTCAATTGCGTTTCCGGATCAAATAAACGAATGCTATCTACTTCCTCCCCAAATAATTCAACGCGATAGGGCTTTTCATTGCCAAATGAATAGATATCAAAAATTCCTCCTCTTAATGCAAATTGACCTGGTTCATACACAAAGTCAGTTCGCTCAAATCCATACTGAACAAGCCGCTCCATTAAATCATTTAATCCAAGTGTATCATTGGTTTTTATTTGAATAATGTTTTCTTGCAAGGTTTTAGGCATGATCACTTTTTCAAAAAATGCCTCCGGATAAGTCACTACAATTTTCTTATTACCCCCCATCGATAATTTCGTCAAAGCCTCCGTTCTCAACATCACATGGGAAGGATTGAGTAGGTTGAAATTTTGACTGGTTTTGAATGAAGAAGGAAAATAAAACAAATCCATTGCACCAGTGATGCTTTCAATAGAATTATAAAAATAGGCAGCTTCCTCTGCATCATTTAATACAATCACATGATTGTAAGTGGCTGTTTGAGGATGCGTGAAAATATGTTGTAAAACAAATACGGGCGAAGATCCGTTGAGGTTTTGTAAGTGTACCTGAAAAGGGGAATTTGCATTACCAGGCATAGCTATCCCATCTACTATTTTTTTTAGTAGGGGGGATACATCGTACCGATCAAACAAAGATTGCTCATTCATAGTTCAGTTCGCAAAGATACAATCAATCCATGGACGAAGCGATGATCCTTAGATCAATTTCTTGGAATTGATGCATGGACACTTCTACAAAAGCCACCCCTGTGTTGCCTGAGAAAAATGGAATATAGATCCCCTCCTGATAGCCCAATACAATGGTGTATTTCCCGGGAGCTAGCCTTAATTTGAATTTCCCTGATTTATCTGAACGAACCTGCTTGATGATTTTAGCCTGTATTCCTTTTGCATAATTACCTTCTTGTGCGATCAATTGATCGACATTGGCTGCTTCATATACATAGACCATTGTCGAAATTGGAAGCCCTTTCTGCTTGGGCATGCCCTTCAAAGGCATAGTTGTGTTTTTTTCTAAGAATACATGTCCTGAAATACCCTGTAGAACGATACAGAAGCCCATTAGCATTGGAGCTAAACAAACTAAGAAAATAAAATAGATGGACTTGATGCGCATAAATGCTCTTTGTTTAAAGTTACATTTTTAAGCTTCAACTTGATTGAAATTCAAAGAATTGATTTAAATTTATATTTATGAAAATACGTCTTTTTATCCCCCTTATTTTTGTATTCATAGTAAGTATTTTACAAGCACAGGATGCAACAAAAAAAGAACTGCTAATCCAAACATCCAAAGAACTTGCTTTGGAAGCACGTAATAAATTTTCAAAAGCAGTTCTTGCAGCTAAAGAAAAAGGGTGGCCGATTCAGTATGCTTCTCAAAATCAAAATAATGCAAAATTAATTAGTGTAGATGAAAAAGGATGGCCTAAATATTATATTGGTTTTGCAGATCCAGTTCAAGCAATCACGATTGGTGCAAATAAGTTATGGCCTGGCGCTTCATCTAATTTAAACTTAAGTGGGTCTGATGATAACATGACCAATAAATTAGGTGTATGGGACGAAGGCAGTCCCCAATTAACGCACAAAGAATTTTCTGGTAGAATTACACAAAAAGACAACGCTAAAAATATTGTAACGCATAGCACCCATGTGGCTGGTATCGTAATGAGTAAAGGACTGAATCCGTTATCAAAAGGTATGGCGTATAATGTAAAAGGAATCCTTGATTACGATTGGAACAGTGACCTTTCTGAAATGTCTGCCGCTGCAGCAAATGGATTATTAATTTCCAACCACTCATATGGAACCGTAACTGGCTGGAATTACAATAGTGATTCTGCGCGTTGGGAATTCAATGGTAGATTCAATGAAAAAGAAGATTACCGTTTTGGATTGTATGATTATGACGCACAAATTGCAGATTCTATTGCATACAATGCCCCTAATTATTTAATTGTTTATGCTGCAGGTAATAATAGAACAAGCACTGGCCCTGCTGTTGGACAAACTTATTGGAGAAGAAACGAAGCAGGTAGAATGATCAATTCAGGTGCTAGACCTGCTGATATTAGTAGCAATGATTCTTATGGTACCATCTCCACAGATAAAAATGCAAAAAATGTATTAACGGTTGGTGCAGTATTTGGCATTCCTTCGCAATACAATAAAAAAGAAGATGTCATCGTAAGTAATTTTAGCTCATGGGGGCCAACAGATGATGGAAGGATTAAGCCAGACATTACGGCTCAAGGTGTATCAGTTTTTGCCCCTATCGCCACTAACGATTCTAGTTATGGGTACCTAAGTGGTACATCAATGGCAGCCCCAGGCGCTGCAGGAAGTTTATTGCTTTTGCAAGAATTAAGTCATCGATTTACATTGAACAATGCACCAAGAATTTTAAAATCAGCGACTGTAAAAGGGCTTGCTATCCACACAGCAAACGAAGCTGGATTGTACCCTGGGCCAGATTATAAATATGGTTGGGGATTGCTAAACATTGATGAAGCCGCTCAAGTTTTAAATACCGCACTTACTAATAACAATAGTGCAAACAGTCCACATTTTGTGTATGAGAATACTTTACTCAATGGGGAAAGCAAATCATATACGATCACTGCTTCTGGAACGCGACCTGTAAAAGCTACTATTGTATGGACAGATGTCAAAGGAAGTTCTAGTGAAGTATTGAATGATGCTAATCCAGAATTAATCAATGATTTGGACTTGACCATTACACAGGGCAATAAAACATTCAATACTTGGAATTTAACTCCAAGCAGTCCAGACAATCAAGCTTTCAAAGGAGTTAATAATATCGACAATGTCGAAAAAGTTGAAGTAGATACCAGTTTAGTAGGGACCAATTACACTATTACTGTTAAACATAAAGGGACACTTGAAAGAGGACAACAAAATTATTCTTTGGTTATTAGTGGTGCAGGAGGCACAGCCTATTGTAGCTCTGCAGCAACGAGCAATGCAGGAACAAAAATTGATAGTATTCAATTAAACAATATTAAATTCTCAAAAACAAATGCAGACAATTACGTTGACAATACTGCATTATTTGTCAATGGTGAATCCAATGGTTCAGTCTCTTTATTTATGAGATTAAGCAGTGCGGATGCAACCAATAATAATCGATTTGTAAAAGTATTTATTGACTACAATAACAATGGATTATTTGACACAAATGAACTAGTACATACAAGCGCTGCAATCACTAACGGAGACTATAGCGCTAATTTCGATTTAATAAGCAACTTAATTGTCAACCAATTCACAAAACTTCGTGTAGTTGTAGCCGAAGCAACAGCGGCAGCAAGTGTAACTGCATGTGGCAATTATACGTTAGGAGAAACACAAGATTATACCCTTAGAGTAGTGAATCCTTCTAACGATGTTCAATTACTTGAAATCACCAATCCAAGTGGTGGTGTTTCTGAAAAAACAGTTCAATATGTAACAGTTAAAGTAGCAAATAATGGCGTTAATAGATTGACCAATCTTCCTCTTAATTTAGAAGTCAAAAAAGGCAATGCCACTATTTTAAACATTAAAGAAACATTTACAGGTAGATTGTATGGTTCAGAAATTATGACCTACACATTCCAAACACCTATTTCAATTGAATTAAACCAGACTTATACCATCTCTGCCTCTGCTACGCTTGCCAATGACCAACAGCCAGCTAACAATGCAATGACTGCAACTATTATCAGTCCTAACTCCAGTCCAGCGATTAGTGGTTCTGCTACTGGTTGTAATGAAAATGTTCAATTGCTAGTGAACAACCCAATTAGCAATGACCAGTACTTGTGGTATAGTCAGAATACCGATTTGAGTAAACCTATTGCAAATGGCACTGTCATAAGAACATCCACCACTGCAACAAATGTGTATGTTGGAAGAGGATGGACAGGATTTATTGGGCCTAAAGACAATACTACATTAAGTAATACAGGTGGTTATAATAATTGGGGTAGTAGCTTTGGAGAATTCATACGTTTTAATACAACTGGACCAATCCAATTAGAAACAACAAAACTTTATACAGGGTATGCGGGTAAAATTGAGCTTGAATTAAGAGCATTAAGCACTTTCACCGATACCACTTATTCCTATTTCCCATCTCAAACTCAAAAAGCCATTTTACATGTTGGTGCTAGTAGTCCAAGTCCAACACCTGCAACAGGTAGTGCTGGCTCAGGCACACCAACGCCTTTTGTGCAAGGAGATACAGGAAGAATCTATGCAATAAATATGAACATACCACAAGCCGGTAACTATATTTTAATTGCACGTTGTTTGGATAGTGCCACTATTTTTAGAAACAATAATATCACTACAAATAATCATCCTTTTGGGCCAACCGTACTAGCTTCGATTACAGGTAACTGGGCTGGTGCTAATTTTGAGAAGTTTTATTATTTCTTTTACAATATGCAAATTAGTACCCCTAAATATGAAAAAGCCTTGAGTAAAATTCCTGTCATACTCACTGCTAAACCTATTATATCACAAATTGGTATAGACAGTTTAAATACCACTGCTGCGGATACTTATCAATGGTTCATGAATGACGAAACCATTGCTGGTGCAACAAAAAGTGGTATAAAAGTGACTAAAAATGCCATGTATAAAGTCAGCGCCACTATTGGTACTTGTACCAATTATTCGGATAGCAAATTAGTTTTAATCACTGATATCCCACAAGCACCAACAAAAGAGATAGGATTAAAAATAGTCTCAACAGATTATGTTGAAAACATCATTAAAGGCAATCAATTCTATATTCAATTTAACAATGTTAAAACCAATTCAATTGGATTAAGCATCCTGAATAGTAGCGGTCAAACTGTCTTCCAAAAAGACAAATTAAATAACCAAAATTCAGCTCAACCTGTGCAAGTGCCTAATCTGACAACTGGTATTTATTATGTGAAAGTATTTGCTAATAATAAAGTATACGTTCAAAGCGTATTCGTAACTAATAATTAATTCAATATGTTACAGCCATGGCAGGATGCAGTAGTGACCAAGATTGTACAAGAAACGCCCACCACAAAACGTTTCTTTCTTGCCTTGACAAGTGGCCATGTATTTGATTTTACACCTGGCCAGTTTGTCACATTTGACTTGCCCATTCATGAGCAAAAAAATAAGCGATGGAGAAGCTATTCCATTGCATCTGCCCCAAGCAATAACAGTGAATTTGAATTGGTTATTGTGCTTTTAGAAGGGGGTGCAGGAACCACCTATTTGTTCAATGAAGTGGAGGTTGGCTCTACCCTTTTAATGAGAGGCCCTCAAGGTGTTTTTGTTTTACCAAAAGAAATCAACACCGACTTGTATTTCATTTGCACAGGCACAGGTGTTGCACCATTTAGATCCATGTTATTGGACATCCATCAAAAAAAGATTCCGCATCAGCAAATGCATTTATTATTTGGGTGCAGAAAATATACAGACAGTTTGTATGGGCAGGAGCTTAAAGCTTTAGAAGCTGCAGAGGATAATTTTTATTACCACCCAAGCTTTTCTAGAGAAACTGAAATGCGTGAAGGCGCAAACCTAGGCTATGTGCATGCTACTTATAAAAAATTATTAGAAGCAGGTGCTAGTAAAGAAGCCCATTTTTATATCTGTGGTTGGAAAAATATGGTGGACGAAGCAAGAGCTACCTTAACCGAACTAGGCATCCCAAAAACACAAATTCATTTTGAATTATACGGATAAAAAAAGCGCCCAAGTTGAATTCAACTGGGCGCTTTTTTTTACGTTATAACTTAAGAAATATGCTTTAGCACTAAAGCTTTGACTTCACTCATTGGAATTCTTTCCTGTTGCATGCTATCTCTAAAACGAACAGTTACCGTATTGTCTTCCTTGGTTTGATGATCAATCGTTACGCAGAATGGCGTTCCAATTGCATCCTGTCTTCTGTAACGTTTTCCAATCGCATCTTTTTCTTCAAAAAAGCAATGGAAAGAAGGCTTACATTCGTCTATCAAAGCTTTTGCTAATTCAGGTAACCCATCTTTTTTTGTCAATGGCAATACTGCTAATTTGATAGGCGCTAATTTTGCAGGCAAATGCAATACAACTCTAGAATCAGTCGTGCCGTCTTCTTTTTGAATTTGTTCTTCTTCATAGGAATTAGATAAAATCAATAAAAACATTCTATCTAAACCAATCGAAGTTTCAATCACATAAGGCACATAATGTTGATTGATTTCTGTATCAAAATATTGTAATTTCTTTTTACTAAATTCTTGATGACGTGTTAAATCATAATCTGTTCTTGAATGGATCCCTTCCACTTCCTTAAAACCAAATGGGAATTCATATTCAATGTCTAAAGCTGCGTCAGCATAGTGTGCTAATTTAACGTGGTCATGAAAACGGTATTTATCCGCTGCAATACCCAAGCTTAAATGCCAGTTCATGCGCTCATTTTTCCAATGCTCGTACCATTCTTTTTGAGTACCTGGTTTTACAAAAAATTGCATTTCCATTTGCTCAAACTCACGCATTCTAAAAATAAATTGACGCGCCACAATTTCGTTTCTAAAGGCCTTCCCTGTTTGTGCAATACCAAAAGGAATTTTCATCCTTGCAGTTTTTTGTACATTCAAGAAATTCACAAAAATACCTTGTGCAGTCTCTGGTCTTAAATAAATGGTGTTGGCATCTTCTGCAACTGAACCTAATTCTGTAGAGAACATCAAATTGAATTGACGAATTTCTGTCCAATTACTTGTACCACTAATACTACACTGTATTTTATTATCTTGTATCAATGCACCTAAACCAGCAAAATCATCATTTGCAAGTAAGGTATCCATGTCCGCTAATAATTTTGTAGCACGATCGCGCAGTGCAGCACCACCATCGGCTGCTTTTGCTGCTTCTTCATTTAATTTATCGGCATGTGCTTCTATTAAATGGTCTACACGGTATCTTTTTTTACTGTCTTTATTGTCAATCAATGGATCACTAAAACTATCCACATGTCCACTCGCTTTCCAGGTAGTTGGATGCATGAAAATGGCAGCATCAATACCCACAATATGATCGTTCATCTGCGTCATGCTCTTCCACCAGTAGTCGCGAATGTTCTTTTTTAATTGCGCACCATATGGACCATAATCATACACTGCACTTAATCCATCATAGATTTCACTACTTGGAAACACAAATCCATATTCTTTGGCATGTGAAATGATTGCTTGTAATGTATTGTCTGTAACTGTCTTACTCATAGATTGCAAATATAGGTCGAGAAAAGATTATGGTTGTAATTTTTCATTGTTTTGATGCCTTTCTTTGTCTCGAATGGTTTTCTTTTGGATATTTTTCTCCAATGCTGTAGTCAAATTAACACCTGTTTGATTGGCTAAGCAAATCAATACAAAAAGCACATCGGCCATTTCATCCCCTAGGTCTGCATTCGCCTCATTATTTTTAAAGGATTGATCCCCGTATTTGCGCACCATCAATCTTGAGAGTTCCCCTACTTCTTCCATCAAAACCCCCAAATTAGTTAACTCACTAAAATAGTTTACCCCGATGGTCTTGATCCACTGATCCACCTGATCTTGTGCTGCTTGAATTGTAATTTGATTAGACATATTATTCCTTGTTTTTTGAATCAATCATGATAGTTACTGGACCATCGTTTATGAGTGCCACTTTCATATCTGCTCCAAATTGCCCAGTAGCAATTGGCTTGCCTAGATCCTTGGTTAATTGAAGGATCATCTGCTCATAAATTGGTATCGCTATCTCGGGTTTTGCTGCGGCAATATAGGAAGGTCGATTCCCTTTTTTGGTAGCAGCATATAATGTGAATTGGCTAATTAGCAGGATCGACCCACCTATTTCTAGTACACTCTGGTTCATAACCCCATCAGCATCATCAAAAATGCGCATCTGTACCAGCTTATTGGATATCCATTGTACATCCTCCAATGTATCCTCATTGTGAATGCCCAATAAGACCAATAAGCCTGCTTGAATGGCCCCCACAATTGCGCCGTCTACTTTGACGCTGGCCTCTGATACTCTTTGAATTACGACTCTCATAAGGATGCTCTTTACTGTGTGAAGATAAACAAAACTATTTTCACTAATTTAGCTGTAATTTCAACACCTTGAGTAGTATAAAAAAATTAGTCGGACAAACCGCATGGTATGGACTTAGTTCAATAGCCGCAAGGTTTATTAGCTATTTACTTACCCCCTATTTAACCTATAAGCTTTCTGATATTGCTTATGGGGAGAATTCGATTGTCTATGCTTTTATTCCCTTTTTGAATGTCATAGTAGCTCATGGCATGGAGACTGCCTATTTTAAGTTTGGGACCAAAGAAAATGAATCGGAGATTTATAACACCAGTAGCTTTTCGATGCTATTTGTGACCCTACTTGTGATGATTGGCTTATTTACTTGGCAAATCCCATTGGCTGAATTACTTCAAATTACACTCCACCCAGAATACATTAGTTTACTAGCATGGATTGTAGCATTAGATGCTTTGACCACCATTCCTTTTTCAAGATTAAGAATGCAAGAGCGTCCCAAAAAATTTGCATTGATTAAAGTTGGTGGCATCTTAATAAATATTCTTGCCACCTATAGTTTCATCAGTCTTTTACCAAATTATGTACAAACCCATCCAGATAGTTTTTTTCAAAAGCTGTATCAACCTAATTGGGAAGTAGGTTATATTTTAATTGCAGGTATCGTGCAGAATGTTTTTGTGTTGCTTTTATTACAAAAAGAAATCAGGGACATCCGATTTAAATTCAATTTTAAATTATGGAGGAGTATGATGGTGTATGCACTTCCCCTAGTCTTGGTCGGATTTGGAGGGATGATCAATGAAACATTGGACCGTATTATGTTGGGATGGTGGGGACCAGGAGAGACTGCAGATGCTAATAAGGCCATGGTGGGCGTGTATAGTGCTTGCTATAAACTAGCAATTTTAATCACCATCTCTATACAAGCATTCCGCATGGGCGCCGAACCATTTTTCTTCAAGCAAGCCGAAACAGATCAAGCACAAAAAACATATGCCAAAGTCATGAAATTTTTTGTGATCAGTTTATGTGTGATGTTTTTATTGGTGATGTTGTATATTGATATTTGGAAATTGTTTATTCAAAATCCAGCAATGTATGTAGGCCTTAAAGTGGTGCCGATTTTATTGATTGCAAATATGTTTTTAGGGGTATATTATAATTTAAGTATCTGGTATAAACTCAGTAACAAGACCATGGCAGGCGCCTGGATTACCTTATTTGGAGCACTTATCACCATTCTAATTAATTATTTAGCGATTCCTCATTTTGGATATATGGCGAGTGCTTGGGCGACCTTCTTTTGTTATGGTTCCATGATGGTAGTAAGTTATTTTTGGGGACAACAAGTTTATCCTGTTCCATATGCTACCAAAAAATTGATTGCCTATTTTATCATTGCATTATTGGTCTATGGCATCAATATTTTATTGCATCTTGTTTCCACAAATCAACCTTTCAATTATTTATTTGCATCTATCTTGCTTTTCGCATTTATTGTATTTGTTGTGCGCATCGAGAAAAAAGATTTGCAATCCATTTTTAGAAAATCAAACTAATGGCAGAAGATTTAATCATCCAACATGGAGATAAAAAAACACAGTACGAATCCTTGATTCCTCAAATCAAAGGTTTGATGACTGGAGAAAAAAATTTAGTGGCCAACCTAGGCAATATTACAGCTGCATTAAAAGAGCAGTTCAATTGGTTATGGGTGGGCTTTTATTGGGTGATTGAAGATGAACTTGTACTAGCCCCTTTTCAAGGCCCTGTGGCATGTACAAGAATTAAGAAAGGGCGAGGTGTTTGCGGAACATCATGGGAAAAAGGCATCACTTTAATTGTGGACGATGTTGAAAAATTTCCAGGACATATTGCATGTAGTAGTGCATCCAGATCTGAAATTGTAGTACCAGTTTTTCAAAATGGTCAAATAGTTGGCGTTTTAGATGTGGACAGTACTGAATTAGCGCATTTTGATGCAATTGATCAAACGTATTTAGAGGAAATTGTCGGTTTCTTGGACCAATTTTAAAAAATATCTATTAAGTTTGCAGCCCCTAAGCGGATGTGGCGAAATTGGCAGACGCACTAGACTTAGGATCTAGCGCCGCGAGGCGTGTGGGTTCGACCCCCTCCATCCGCACAGAAAAAGGCCCCAATTTGGGGCCTTTTTCTTGTCATAATGCCTTATTTAAAATCAAAAATTGTACCTTCGCCCCCCTTAAACATTTCAATTAAGTAGTAAAAGCAAGACCTATGGCAACCATAAAAAGAACCAACATTGCGCCTTTAAATGACCAATTAACGGTGACAATTTCTAAAGAAGATTATTTATCGACTTACGAGACCACGCTAAAGAAGCAAGCTAAAACGGCTAATATTCCTGGATTCAGAAAAGGAATGGTGCCTGCAGGTATGATTAAAAAAATGTATGGACAAGCTGTTTTCACCGATGTGATTTTAAAGGCAGTAGAGCTAGAGATGAACCAATACATTGCTAAAGAGCAGATTGACATTTTTGCACAACCACTTCCATTGGCGACTGCATTTGCAAATATGGACCATAACAATCCAACTGATTATGATTTCTCTTTTGAAATTGGATTAAAGCCAAAATTTGAAATAAAAGCAAAAGACATTAAAGTAAAGCGCTATAAAGTTCAAGTGACAGACGAGATGATTCAAAGTGAAGTAGAACGTCTGCAAATCAGAAATGGCAACATGACTGAACCAGAAACTTCAACAAGTGAGGACAATGTATTGAACGTGACTTTTATTGAATCAGATAAAGACGGCAATGAAATTGAAGGCGGTATTAAAAAAGATAATTCTTTATTGATTAAATACTTTAGTGAAAAACAAAGAAAGCAATTCATTGGTTTAAAGAACGACGACACCGTTGTCATTCAATTAAAGAAGGCTTTTGACGATAAAGAATTAGATATCATTTTAAATGATTTGGCATTGACAAAGGACGATGCAGAAAAATATTTTAAACTATTGATCACTAAAGTTGGTCTAGTTGAAAAAGCACCTTTAGATGAAACTTTATTTACGGTAACCTACCCTAATCAAGCCATCACCAACGAAGCTGAATTCAAAGCTGCAGTGAAACAAGATATCGAAGGATACTACGCACAACAAGCAAAAAATCAAGTGCATGATCAAATTTATCATGGCTTAATTGAGCAAACTAAAATGGATTTTCCGGTTGCATTTTTAAAGCGTTGGTTACAAAAAGGTGGAGACAAACAAAGAACAGAAGAAGAAGCAGAAAAAGAATATCCAGTTTTCCAAGATCAATTAAAGTGGACTGTTATTAGCACACAATTGATCACAGACCATAAAGTGGAAGTGGTAGCAGAAGATTTAAAGAATTTTGCAAAGCAACAATTGATGAGTTATATGGGTGGCCAATTAGGTGCATTGGGTGACAACGACCAATGGTTAGAGGACTATGCTGCACGTATGATGCAAGACAGAAAATTTGTAGAAGATAGTTACCACAGAATTAGCACAGATAAATTATTCAATGCTTTAGAGGCAGAAGTGACTGCCAAAGAGGAACCAATTGCAGCAGAGAAATTTGCAGATTTATTGAATAGCCACAAGCACTAATTGACAAAATAGGCCTATTTCACAACAAAAATGATTTTAAGCCCCCATTTTGGGGGCTTTTGTATACCCAACTGGTTTTGGGCCAAATTTGGCACCCTTTTTGCAATAGCTTAGAAGAATAGGTTTTACCTTTACAATCTGAAAAAAGCAATTATGAACATAGGAAAAGAATTCGAAAAATACGCGATCAAACACAGAGGGATCGGAAGAAACAGTCTTCATCAATATCAAAATAGTGTGACCAATTTGACACCCTATATTATTGAAGAAAGACCAATGAATGTAGCAAGCATGGATGTGTTTAGCCGTTTAATGATGGATAGAATCATCTTCTTGGGTGAAGGCATCAATGACTATGTAGCAAATATTGTTACAGCACAATTGCTTTTCCTTGAAAGTACAGACCGCACAAAGGACATTCAAATGTACATCAATAGCCCAGGTGGAAGCGTTTATGCTGGATTAGGTATTTATGATACTATGCAATTCATTAGCCCAGATGTGGCCACCATTTGTACTGGTATGGCAGCAAGTATGGGTGCAATTTTATTATGCGCAGGTGTGGAAGGCAAAAGAACTGCACTAAGACATAGTAGAATCATGTTGCATCAACCTAGTGGTGCCATTGGTGGACAAGCATCTGATATTGAAATTACCGCTAGAGAAATCAAGAAGTTAAAACACGAACTATACGAAGTTATAGCTACGCATACACACAAGGATGTGGAGTTGGTTGCTAAAGATTGTGATAGAGATTTCTGGATGACCGCTGCAGAAGGGAAGGCATATGGATTGGTAGATGAAGTGTTATTAACCAACCCAAGAAAAGTAAAGAAATAATTATAATAATTTAAACTGTTTATATGATACTGAGCAATCGTTTTTTAATGGAAGAAGAGGAAGACCATAAAGAAGAAAAAAAAGAAGACAACGCGCCATCCTTTTTGAATAGAAAAATGGAGCAAATCTTTTTTGAAAAAAGATCCATCTATTTATGGGGCGTTGTTGACGATAAGTCTGCAAGAGATATTGTGACGAAACTTTTATTATTGGATGCAGATAAGCCTGGTGAACCAATCCATTTTTACATCAACAGTCCAGGTGGCGTGGTAACAAGTGGCATGGTGATGTTTGATACAATGAACTTAATTAAAAGCCCTGTGCATACTATTTGTATGGGCTTGGCTGCAAGTATGGGCTCTATCTTATTGAGCATGGGCGAAAAAGGAAAGCGTACTATTTTCCCACACGGCGAAGTGATGATACATCAACCTAGCTTGGGTGGTTATTTTCAAGCAACAAGTGCAGACATCGAAATTCAAGCAGAACAAATTAGAAAGACTAAAGAATTAGGTGCGCAAATTCTAGCTAAGAACTGTAATAAATCAATGGAGCAAATTATGGCCGATTTTGACAGAGACTACTGGATGAATGCCAAAGAAGCAGTTGAATACGGTATCGTAGATAAAATTGCTAAGAGTTTATAAAAATTAGAACAAACAAAATGAGTAAGACAGAAAATATACAATGTTCTTTTTGTGGCCGTAGCAGAGCGGAGGTGAAAATCCTAATTGCTGGACAGGAAGGTCATATTTGCGAGCACTGTATTGAGCACGCTCATGAAGTAGTTAATAAAGAATTTCATCAAAAAAAAGAAGCTGGCAAAGCAGGTACCTTAAAAGTACAAAAGCCTATTGCCATCAAAAAATTCATGGACCAATACATCATTGGCCAAGATGAAGCAAAGAAAATACTATGTGTTGCAGTATATAATCACTTTAAACGCATCAACCTGCCTACTACTATTAAAGATGATGTAGAAATAGAAAAGAGCAATGTGATTATGATTGGTGAAACGGGTACAGGTAAAACATTACTTGCAAAAACAATTGCTAAGCTTTTAAATGTACCGTTCGCTATTGTAGATGCTACTGTCTTTACTGAAGCGGGCTACGTTGGAGAGGATGTAGAGAGTATGTTAACTCGCCTACTACAAAACTGTGATTATGATGTAGAAGCAGCACAAAGAGGTATTGTATATATAGATGAGATTGATAAAATCGCAAGAAAAAGTGACAACGCTTCTATCACAAGAGATGTAAGTGGTGAAGGTGTTCAACAAGGCTTATTAAAAATGCTTGAAGGTACAGAAGTGTTGGTACCACCGCAGGGCGGCAGAAAGCATCCAGACCAAAAAATGATCAAAGTAGATACTAAAAATATTTTATTTATTTGTGGCGGTGCATTCGACGGTATAGACAAAATCATAGCAAGAAGAATCAATACCAATGCGATTGGATTTAGTGTGAACAAAGACGAGCAGGAATTACAACGCAAAAATTTATTACGTTTTGTAAATGCGCAAGACATAAAAACTTTTGGATTAATTCCAGAGATGCTAGGTCGTCTTCCGATTGTAACACATTTAGAACCATTGGATGCAGCTACTTTAAGAAGTATTTTGACAGAACCAAAGAACGCATTGATCAAACAATACACGCAATTATTTGCCATAGAAGATATCCAATTAAAAATTGACCCAGAAGTGTTTGATTTCATTACCGCTAAAGCAATGGAATATAAATTGGGTGCTAGAGGATTAAGAAGCATTTGCGAGAGTTTATTCACGCAAGCCATGTTTGAACTTCCTGGCACAGATACCAAACTGTTCCATGTGACTTTAGATTATGCTAAAAACATGTTTGATAAAAGTAAAATAAGCGCTTTAAAAGTGGCTTAATCAAAATAAATAATCACTTTAAAAAATAAAATTTATGCAAGAACTAATTGACCGTTTAGTGAAAGAAGCAGGTGTAACACCAGAACAAGCAAAGCAATCAATCGAAACCATTGCAGCTTTTGTAAAAGAAAAATTCCCAATGTTAGGTGGTGCTGTAAATCAAATTTTCAAGCACAAATAACTTTGACGAGCCATTTTGGTTAGTCGTTGAACCAATCTAAATAAATGAATCTCAGTAATTGTAATTTAATTATTCAGATTGGTTCTTTGTTTTAAGACCATCGCTTCTGATTCTGTGAGGTCAAACTGAATCACCATTTCTGACCAAGCTAACCTCCCCTGCTGCACTTTTCTAAGCTTTAAGATCCGCCAAACAGCCCTTTCATCAAAGATGCCTAGTGCCATCCAATCCTCAAAACGCATGGTTTGATAAGCCATCTTTTTGGATGTCTTGGGTTGATACTTGAGATAAGGATAAATCATCTCAAAATCAAAAGCAGTAATGCCGTAGACCTTCTTTAAGCCTTGTATATTGGTAAACCCACCCGTCCATTTTTGATAGGTTAGTATTCGCTTCACTTTATAAGCTGGCAAACCTGTAATTTGAATCCACTGCGATGCATTGGAATTATTGATATCGATTTTTTCTGTTGCATACTTTCCCCAATTTCGATTCTTATTTTGTTTGTTATAATTGGTTGAGTCAATTGCTTTGATACGCACCCATGGCAGCAAAGTGTTTGCTTGATACTCAGATAAGCCATACCACTTTAAAAGGTCTTCTTTTTTTTGAAACCTGCCCCCTTTTTCGCGATAATGATATAGGGTCGTCATTTGTTTTCTGGAAAACCCCAGTTGAAAACCCTGAAGACTATCCAACAAATTTGGATCAAAATAAAATAGGACTTTGGGCTTGTTTTTGGTATTTGAAAAACGATCTACCTCAACACTTTTAGTTGGTAATAAATAATGAAGCAATAAACTTAAAGATAAAATACAACCAAGGACTACAATACCTTTTTGCTCTTTTGATGTAAAAATGAAATAGGATTTCCAATCAAATTGCATGACGATTTTTAACAAACCTATCTTTTTTCAATATGCAAAATTTGCGTATAAATACTTGAAAAAATAATTAGAATTAATTTTCGAAAAAATAATTCTAAAAAAATTTTAATTAGAGTAACTATACTGTAATCACCATTCCGTCATACGACATGCCAATTCCCTTAGGCAAGCTTGGCTCCACAATGGCGTGTAAACCAATCTGATGGCTAAAATGCGTAAAATAAGTTTGAGGAATATCTAGAGACTGCGTCAACGCAATGGCTTCGGATAATGTAAAATGTGTAGGATGCGACTGGGGTCTTAGTGCATTTAGAATAAGGACTTTGGATCCTTTTATTTGCGCTTTCGCTTCTTCAGAAATATAATTTGCATCCGTGATATAGGTAAAGTCTCCAATTCTGAATCCTAGCACAGGCATATCGCGATGCATCACCTCTATTGGCATTAATTCAATATCCCCAATCTTAAAAGAAGCGGTAGGTTCAATGGTAAGTAATTGCATTTCTGGTAATCCAGCTTCTTTATCCGCTTCAAATGCATAATAAAAATCACGCTTAATGGCTACCTGTGTAATTGTATTAGCGTATATAGGCATTGACTTGACCGAGAAGAAATTAAATGGTCTAATATCATCCAATCCGGCATAATGATCTCTGTGTGGATGGGTAAAAACAACAGCGTCAATATGCGTTGTTTTTGTACGAAGCATTTGATACCTGAAATCTGGTGTGGTATCGATGATGATACAGGTGGTATCAGATTCGATTTTAATGCTTGTTCTTAATCGATTGTCTTTGGGATCATCCGAAGTGCATACAGGACAAAGGCATCCAATAAGGGGAACCCCAGTGCTGGTGCCTGATCCTAGAATAGTGATTCTTAACAAAACTTGTTAGATTAAATTTTATGCTTCTGTCAATGAAATACGCTTTACTTCCTCATATAATTTTTGAGAATCAAGCGTCAATTTATCAAAGTCGATTGTTAGTTGGGGAATCAATTCAAGTAAGGTATTGATTCTTGCTTCCAAATTTAAAAACTTGTTCAAAACCACAATCTTCTTGAATTCAAGTAAACACCAGCCGCTCTGGAAATTACCACGTTCGTAACGAACTACATATTCAGATTCACCTAAAATATCTTCTAATTTATCTAAAGTGCCTTGTGTGATTTTCATAAAATTGGGCAGTTTTAAGTAGGGTTTTACTTCATTTAGCGCTGCAACAAAGATAGTTTTTTGGATCAGTAGCCATTTAAATAAAACGCAGGAGTTATTCACATTTCGTACCTTTGTCAACACATTTAGCCTATGGAATTTTTGACTCGAAAAATGATCAATGATCCTGTACATGGATTTATCACGATCAATGACCCGTTGATATTTGCCATTTTCAACCATCCTTTTTTTCAAAGATTAAGAAGGATTCAACAAATGGCTTTAGCACAACTTGTCTATCCTGGCGCAGTACACACAAGACTGCACCATTCATTGGGTGCTTACCATTTAATGTGTATTGCCATCAATGAACTTAGAGACAAGGGTGTGGAAATTACCCCAGAAGAAGCACAAGCAGCAAAAGCAGCCATTTTGATGCATGACATTGGCCATGGCCCCTATTCACATGCATTGGAAAATGTATTGTTAAAAGGAGTGCACCACGAGGCACTTTCTTTACTCATCATGAATCAATTAAATGCAGATCCAAACCCTGCATTGAATGGTAAATTAAATATGGCCATTCAGATTTTTACAAACCAATATCCTAAAACATTTTTGCATCAATTAATCAGCGGACAGCTAGATGTAGACCGATTAGATTACTTATCGAGGGATAGTTTCTTCACAGGTGTAAGTGAAGGCGTAGTTGGTTATGAGCGTATTTTAAAAATGTTAAATGTAAAGGACAATATTTTATTGGTCGAGGAAAAAGGCGTGAATAGTGTCGAGAAATTTTTAGTCTCCAGAATGCTAATGTATTGGCAAGTATACCGACACAAGACTGTCATAGCTGCCGAGAATATGTTGGTTAAAATTATTCAAAGAGCAAACCAATTGGCGAAAGCAAAAGACCCATCCATTGCAACAGGCGGGATATTAGACTATTTTTTATCCAATGAATTCACATCCAATGAAGCAATCGATTTAACTGCCTATTGTCAATTAGATGATACAGATATTATGTTTGCTATTAAAAAATGGCAATCCCATACCGATCCTGTTTTATCATTATTGTGCAATCGTTTATTAAATAGAAAAATCTATAAATGTCAATTGCAATCTGAACCCATCACCGATGCTGCCTTAAGTCAAGCCTTAGCAGCAACCAAGGCAAGGTTCAATCTGGATGATACCGATGCTGCTTTTCTATGTTTTAAAGGAGCAACAAGCAATACATTATACAAGAATGACAGTGAGAATATCCATATTTTGCTAAAAAAGGGCGGAATTTCAACTATTTCAGAGGTACAGAACGCATTAATTGTGGAAAGTCTTTCTACCCCAGTTAAAAAATTTTACATTTGTTCATTGAACGAATAAACCCCAATTCAAAAAATAACTCAAGGTATGCTAGAATTTAGTGCCCAACAGATTGCAATGATGATTCAAGGTCAAGTTGAAGGTGACGCATCTATGACTGTTCATAATTTTGGTAAAATTGAGGAAGCCACTGCTGGCCAAATATCTTTTTTAGCTAACCCTAAATATGAAGCCTTTTTGTACACCACTGCTGCTTCAATTGTCATCATTGGTGCGCAACAACAATTAAAAGAAAAAATTAAAGCAACTTTAATTAGAGTGCCTGATGCCTATGCCGCATTTGCTACCTTGCTTACAAAATATCAGGAATTAAAGGCCCAACAACTGGAAGGAATTCAAACGCCATCCTTTATTGCTCCAAACGCTAAGATTGGTACAAACCATTTTATTGCAGCTTTTGCTTATATCAATGAAGGTGCTACACTTGGTGATCATGTAAAAATATTTCCAAACGTAGTGATAGGAGAAAATGTAAAAATTGGAAACCATGTAACCATTCATCCAGGTGTGGTTGTTTATGCAGACTGTGTTATTGGCAACCATGTTACCATTCATAGTGGCTCAATTATTGGAAGTGATGGATTTGGATTTGCTCCTAAAGAGGATGGCAGTTATCAAAAAGTACCACAACTTGGGAATGTAGTTATCGAAGACGATGTTGAAATTGGCGCTAACACGACCATCGATAGAGCTACCATTGGATCGACATTCATTCGCAAAGGTGTGAAATTAGATAACCAGATTCAAATTGCACATAATGTAGAAATAGGTTCCAATTCGGTGATCGCTGCTCAAACAGGCGTTAGTGGTAGCACAAAAATTGGAAAAAATGTAATGGCTGGAGGACAAGTAGGTTTTTCTGGACATATTGCCATTGCAGATGGGATAAAAATTGCTGGTAAAACAGGAGTCACAAAATCATTTTTAACAGCAAATATGACCCTAACTGGCTACCCGGCAGTAGAACAAAAACAAAGCCTGAGAAGCCAGGTTTACGTCAAAAATCTTCCAGAATTGGAAAAAAGAGTCCAAGAACTCGAAATATTAGTACAGCAACTGTCTCAAAAAGCATAAATCAGGCGTATTTTTGCTTTAAATCATGCTTTTAACTAAGCTATTCTAAAATTGTTACACATGGATCAACATTTCAATCCCGATAAGCAACATACCTTAAGTCAAAGTATTAGCATTAGCGGGACCGGTTTACATACAGGCATTTTAGTAGATATGACTTTGCATCCTGCAAATCCTGGTTTTGGTATCCAATTCCAAAGGGTAGATTTACCAAACCAACCGGTGATTAAAGCTGATTGTGATTTAGTGACTGATACGAGCCGAGGTACAACTTTACAAGTGGGTGACGCCAAAGTAAGCACGGTGGAACATATCCTTGCTGCATTAGTTGGTTTAGGCGTTGATAATCTTTTGATTGAATTAAATGGCCCAGAAATTCCAATTATGGATGGCAGCTCTGCTCCATTCATTGAAGCAATAGAAAAAGTTGGTGTACTAGAACAAGATGCTGCAAAAGCTTGGTACAGTATTGATGAAAATATTTTTCACTATGATGAGGATAAGCGTGTAGAGATGGTAGCATTGCCTGCATTAGATTATCAAATCACGACACTGATAGATTTTAATAGTCCAGTATTAGGTACGCAACATGCAGCACTTAAAACAATCAAAGATTTTAAATCAGAAATTGGACCATGTAGAACTTTTTGTTTTTTACATGAACTAGAAACACTCTTAGACCATGATTTAATAAAAGGTGGTGATATCAATAATGCAATTGTAGTTGTTGATAAACCTGTGACGGATGAAGAAATGGGCCGTTTAGCCAAAGTATTCAAAAGAGATAAAATAGAAGTAAAAAGCGAAGGCTATTTAAATAATTTAGAATTAAGATTTCCAAACGAACCTGCACGCCATAAATTATTAGATGTGGTAGGCGACTTAGCTTTAATAGGCTATCCAATTAAAGCAAGAATTATAGCTAACCGACCAGGACATAGCAGCAATGTAGAGTTTGCAAAAAAAATAAAACAGTACATCAAAAAAAATAAAAATATAAAAGATGTACCTGTATATGATCCAAGTGCTACTCCTGTATATACTTTAGAGCAAATAGAAAAAACTTTACCACATCGTCACCCTTTTTTATTGGTGGATAAAATCATTGAATTAACAGACACCTCGATAGTAGGTGTAAAGAATGTGACATTCAATGAATGGTTTTTCCCAGGACATTTTCCAGGCAATCCAGTGATGCCAGGGGTTTTACAAATTGAGGCATTGGCACAGACTGGAGGTATCCTTTGTATCAACGCCATGCCTAAAGGAAATTATGATACTTACTTTTTAAAAATCAATAATTGTAAATTTAAACAAATGGTAAAACCAGGTGATACCATGTTGCTTAAATTAGAATTGATGGCTCCTATACGCAGAGGTATTTGCGAAATGCGTGGCACGGTCTATGTAAATGGGAAAGTAGCTACAGAGTCAGAACTAGTTGCTCAAGTTGTAAAAAGAGCAGAATAAAATTATCCCTTATGACACATCCATTTACTTATATCGACCCAAATGCTAAAGTAGCACCCAATGTAAAAATTGATCCGTTCACTGTGATTCATAGTGACGTAACCATTGGAGAAGGTACATGGATTGGAAGTAATGTCACCATCATGAATGGTACAACAATTGGAAAAAATTGTCGCATCTTTCCTGGCGCAGTGATTGGCGCTGATCCTCAGGATTTAAAATTTAACGGTGAAAAAACGACAGTAGAAATTGGTGACCATACGACTATCAGAGAGTTTGTAACAATTAACAGAGGTACATCTGATCGTTGGGTTACTAAAGTGGGAAGCCATTGCTTGATTATGGCATATAGTCATATTGCGCATGACTGTATCATTGGTAACCATTGTATTTTAAGCAATAGTGTGCAAGTGGCAGGGCACGTTACATTAGGAGACTATGCATGGATCGCTGGGGTAAGTGCGGTACATCAATTTGTGCATATTGGACAACATTCTTATATCGCTGGAGGTAGCTTGGTAAGTAAGGATGTGCCTCCTTATATTAAAGCTGTTAGAAATCCATTGAGTTATGGAGGTGTAAATAGTGTTGGATTAAAAAGAAGAGGATTCGATTTAGAAAAGATCAATCATATTTTAGATATCTACCGCTATATTTTTAATAAGGGTATGAACACCACACAGGCACTTGCTTTTATTGAGGAAGAATTGCCGGCAACCGATGAGCGCGATGAAATTGTTACATTCATTAGAGATAGTGGAAGAGGCATCATCAAACGTTTTGTGAAAGGTGCACTAGAAGATGAATAATATGCAAATTCAAGTTACCGCTGCATCCAAAAGGTTCAACACAGAATGGATTTTCTCCAATCTTGATTTCAGTTTTACCACTGGTCAGCATTATGCATTGATTGGTAATAATGGATCTGGTAAAAGTACTTTGTTGCAAGTTATTGCAGGATATATTGGACTTACTAAAGGAGCCATTCATTGGACAAGTAAAACTGGCGAAGCCATAGACAGTGCAAATATTTTTCAATATATCAGTATCGCTGCCCCTTATTTAGAACTGGTAGAAGAGTTCACTGCATTAGAACAAATCGCTTTTCATCAACAATTCAAGCCACTTCAAAATGGATTGCAACCAGTTGAACTTTTAGAAAAAATTGGCCTTGGCAATGCTGCGAACAAACAGATTAGAAATTTTAGTAGTGGTATGAAACAAAGATTGAAATTGGCATTGGCCATTTTTGATCAAGCCCCAATCTTATTATTGGATGAGCCATGTAGTAATCTGGACCAAGAAGGTATTCAAACATACCATCAATTAATGCAAGCATATGCAATGCATAAATTAATTATTGTAGCCAGTAACGACCCGCAAGAATATCAATTTTGTAGTCAACAACTATCCCTCTCAGATTTTAAAAAATAAGTGGCTGAATTAGCTCCTACTCGCAATCAACAAATTCAAATCGGTATATTTTAAATTGCATTTTTGACTTATGTAAAAATCAGTCAATGAACCCTTATACAAATAGACACCTTCACGAAGATGTAGTTGATGCCAAATAAGTTCCTCTAATCCGCCTTGATCTCCAACTTCCATCATTAAATGCATTAAGACATTGCTAATTGCTTGGCTTGCTGTTCTCGCAAAACCGCTTGGGATATTAGGTACACCATAATGAATCACATCATGCTTGATGACAATCGGATTTTCATGATTGGTTAATTCAGTCGTCTCAAAACATCCACCCCTATCCACTGCAACATCAATGATAATACTACCTGGTCGCATATTCATCACCATTTCCTCTGTCACAACAATGGGTGCTCTTCCAATTTCATTTCTCAATGCGCCAATTGCTACTTCACAGGTTTTAAGTTGTTTTGCCAATATATTAGGCTCAATCACCGAAGTCCAAACACGTTGCCCTAAATTATTTTGTAGTCTTTGTAGTCTTGAAACATTGTTGTCAAATACTTTAACGCTTGCGCCCAATGCAAGTGCATTGCGCACAGCAAATTCTCCAGTAATATCCGCACCAATAACAACAACTTTAGTCGGAGGTACCCCACTAATGCCACCCAACAAAACACCCTTACCTGAATTAAAATTACTAAGGTATTGTCCAGCAATCAACATTACCGCACTACCCACAATCTCATTCATACTTCTTAAGATTGGATAGTTTTGATTTTCATCCTTGATATTTTCAATCGATAAAGCCGTAATTTTTTTCGCCATCATCGCAACCAATACTTCTTGATCAATTGCAGATAAATGTAATGGAGATATAATTGTTTGATGCATCTGCAAGAAAGGCAAATCAGTTGCAACAGGTGGTGCAGTCTTAATTAAAATTGGACATTGATAGACTGCTGCTTTTTCAAAAGCAATTTCTGCGCCTGCGTCTGCATAATCTTTATCTGTATAACGGCTACCTTTTCCTGCGCCAGATTCAACTAATACTTGATGCCCATTGGCTACCAAAACGCCAACAGCCTCTGGAATTAAACCAACCCTATTTTCTTGGAAAGCAGTTTCCTTTGGGATACCAATCAACAATGGTTTTGCGTTATGAGGAATGTCCAATACCTCTTCCTGAGTTTCATAGGAAAATGAAGGATGAATTTGTGGCTTGGTTACACTCATAAGAAATATTTTTATGAAGATACAAAAATACCAGAGATCCTAGAATAGGAAAAGGCCTATTCCAAGGAGGTCGTTTAATGGTTGGTATAAATTCTTCGTCGATTGGGGTCAAGAATTTCAATATGTATCCATACTGCGTTATCAGGCACCATATTAGGTGCTTTTTCTGGCCATTCCACCAAGGACATATCCGATTCTTCCAATGCAGCTTCTACCCCAGCCTGCCTTGCCTCTGCCTCATTTTCTAAACGATACCAATCCATGTGGTAAATTAGTTTACCCTGCACTTCATATTCGTTCATGATGGAAAATGTAGGACTAGACATGGCTTCTTGAATACCCATTGCTTTGCCAATTGCGGCAATCAGGGTTGTCTTACCAGCACCCATCGGAGCTTGAAAGACCCAAACAGTATTTGATGCGTATTGCTGCACAAGTTGATTGGCAATTTCATTGGTCTGATCAAGGGTGTAGATTGAGTCCATATTGCAAATATAAAGCTTCAAATACAATCCTAAAATGGTTTCGTACCTTTATGTCATAAATAGATCATCATGGAAAACATTCAATGGAAGGTAGATGGAATGAGCTGTACCAATTGTGCGTTATCTATTCACAAATACCTAAGTAGTCAAGGCATCCATGAACCAAAAGTCAACTTCATGGAAGGAGAAGTGCAGTTTGAATTGGCAGATGCTGATCAAAAAACCAGTTTAATGAAAGGGATTCAAGGACTAGGTTATAAAGTGAGGGGGCAAGACACAGAAGCGGCAAGTAAAAAATGGTTAGACAACAATAAAGAACGTGCCTTCTTCTCTCTAATTTTTACCACTCCACTCCTTTTGCATATGTTACCGGGCCTGCATATTCATTGGTTAATGAATCCTTATGTACAATTGGCATTGACAATACCTGTTTTTGTTGTAGGCATGAACTACTTTGGAAAGAGTGCATTCAATAGTTTACTGCATGGTATTCCCAATATGAATGTATTGGTTTCTATTGGTGCGATGGCATCCTTTGGTTATAGTTTATACGGCACCATCATTGGACAAGGTGCACAGTTTGCTTATTACGAAACAACGGCTACGATTTTAACTTTTGTATTTTTTGGTAATTATTTAGAAGACGCTTCTATTGCGTCTACCCAAAGGGCTTTAAAAGATTTAGTAAAAGCACAAAAAGTAATGGCAAATATGATTGTCTTTGATGAACATCATAAAGAAATTATTTTTAACGTTAGTGCAGACAGTTTAAAAGTGGGCGATATTTTACTAATCAATTCAGGGGAAACTGTTCCGATGGATTGTAAAATTTTATCTGGGGAAGCAGAAGTGAATGAAGCAATTGTCACTGGAGAAAGTATCCCTGTGCATCGTGCCATGAAGGATATTTTATTAGGAGGTAGTACGATCGAAAATGGTACTATTAAAGCCTATGTAACTGCTGTGGGTGATCAAACGGTGTTGGCAAATATTTTAAAAATGGTCAAAGCAGCACAAGGTGAAAAACCACCTGTGCAAATTTTAGCAGATAAAATTAGTGCCATTTTTGTACCCTTGGTGCTTGGTATTGCTTTGCTTACTTTATTGGGCAATTACTTTTTCACCAATATAGGATTTAGTGAAAGCATGTTAAGATCCATCGCTGTACTGGTGATTTCTTGTCCATGTGCCATGGGATTGGCAACACCTGCTGCAATAGCTGTAGGACTTGGTAGAGGTGCCCGAAATGGGGTCTTATTTAAAAACGCAAAAAGCTTAGAAACATTTAAAGATATCAAGCAAGTTGTTTTTGATAAAACAGGCACCTTAACTACTGGTCAATTTGAGCTAAGTGGTTTTCATATTGTAGAAAATGAGCAAGCTCCAATTTCAGAGGCTGCATTTAAAATACTCGCATACTCTTTAGAAAAATATTCCAATCACCCTATTGCAAATTGTATTAAAACAACATGGGCAACCAAAGAAGGCATTTCATGGGCTACAATAGAAGAAGTGAAAGGGATGGGTATTCAAGCTACAGATAAAGAAGGCAATACCTATTGGGCAGGCTCTTTTAAAACATTAGAAGATAAATCGATTGAAGATGGACATAATATCTATATCCAAAAAAACAATCAATTCATTGGATGGATTGATGTAGCAGATCAAATTAGACCAGAAGCAAAAGAGGTAGTGGAGCAATTACACCGTCAAGGCATCTCCACCATCTTATTGAGTGGAGACAGGGCAATAAAATGCCAACAAGTAGGCAAGGCATTAGGAATTCAGAAAATTATTGCAGAACAAAGTCCTTCAGAAAAATTAGCTACACTAGATGCTTTAATTAAAATTGCACCTACTGCAATGGTAGGCGATGGCATCAATGATGCACCTGCTTTGGCAAAAGCCACTATTGGCATTTCATTAAGTAATGCTTCGCATATTGCTATCCAAAGTGCACAAGTGGTATTAATGAATAGTGGGTTAAAAAACTTACCAATGTCTTTAGTCTTAGGAAGAAAAACATACCAAACCATTAAAGAAAATTTAGGGTGGGCATTCTCCTATAATATCATTGCAATCCCTGTGGCCGCATTAGGATTTTTGGGTACTTGGGGCCCAACCTATGGCGCCATGATTATGGCACTAAGTGATGTGGTCTTGGCCTTGAATTCACTAAGGTTATTTAAGAAGAAATTAAATTAAAAGATTCAATACATTGTTAGATTGGAAGCCTTAGATGACATATTAAAAAAGCATTGGAATTATGATAGTTTTAGACCACAGCAATTAGCTGTGATTGAATCCATTCTTGCTGGAAAAGATACGCTTGCATTACTGCCAACTGGCGCGGGCAAGTCTATTTGCTTTCAAGTACCCACCATCTTCCAAAGAGGCATCTGTATTGTGATTAGCCCATTGATTGCACTCATGCAAGACCAAGTGAAAGACTTAGTCTCAAAAAATTTAAAAGCCGTTTTATTAGGAAGCCAATTAAGTGCGCAGGAGGAGTCAATTGTTTTTAAAGAGATTGAAGCCAAAAAATACCAATTTATTTATTGTTCTCCAGAAAAATTAGCACAAAAACATTTTCAAACTTTACTAAGCGGACTACCTATTCAATTGTTTGCTATTGATGAAGCGCATTGCATTTCACAATGGGGTTATGATTTTAGACCAAGCTATCGCAAATTGGATTTTATAAAAAAAACCTTTCCTACAATTCCCATTTTAGCAATGACTGCCTCTGCAATTCCATTGGTGCAAAAAGATATGTTAGTTCAATTGGGTTTAAAAGATGCAAATTTAATTACAGATCAATTTTTAAGACCAAATCTGAGCTACCAAGTCAAAAAAGAAACCGTTAAACTATTTGTCTTAAAGAATTTACTAAAGGATTTGGATGGATCTGTGATCATTTATTGCAATACAAGAAACAATGTGGCTCAGCTTACTAGTATGTTGAGTAGTTATGGTTTTAATGTTTCGGGATACCATGCAGGTATGGAATTGTATGAACGCAAAAAGGTGCAGGAGGATTGGATGCAAGACAAGACTCAGGTAATCGTATCTACCAGTGCATTTGGAATGGGCATTAATAAAACCAATGTGCGTGCAGTCATCCACTTTGATATCCCTGGTAGCATAGAACAATATTATCAGGAAGCAGGTAGAGCAGGTAGAGATGGATTGGCTGCAAAAGCAATTTTACTCTACCAACAAAATGACCTAGACTACTGGAATCAGTTACAGGAAAAAAAGATACCTCCAATTCCGGTGATTAAAAATGTGTTTCAAGATTTAGCTGATTTTGTTCAATTACCAGTTGGTATGGGTGAACAACAACAGTTTTTATTTGATTTTGAGTTATTTTGTTTGCAATTTAAATGGGATAAAATCATCGCAAGGAATGCATTGCAATGGATAGAGCAAGAGGGGCACGTAAAATTTTCACCAAGTTCTTTCAAGCCTACATTAGTTCAAGTCATTGAAAACAGAATTAGCATTCAATTATTTGAAAAACAATACCCAGAAACTGGCTTTGTTTTACAAACCTTATTGAGGACCTATGGTGGTATATTAGATAGCCCTCAATACATCAATGAAGGTATACTTGCAAAACTATTGCAACGTGATATTGAATTTGTACAAACACAATTAAACCAACTGCAACAATATGGCATGATTTCATTAGAGCAAAAAGCAAATCAACCGATTGTACAATTTAAATGGAACAGGGCGTCTGCAGAATTTATGACCCTTAATTTAGACGAATACCAAGCAAGAAAATTAGCTTTTGAGGACAGAATTCAAGCAATGAGAGATTATTTAGGCAATAGATTAGTGACATGCAGAAGCGTATTTCTTGCAAAATATTTTGGTGAAAAAGCGCCGCAAAGCTGTGGAATATGCGACCTTTGTATCACTAATAAGCATTAAATAACTAATAAGTATTAGGTATATTTTTAACAAAAGATTGGAAACACATTTTATAATTTAAAAAATAAAATGTGTTTCTTTACACAAAGCATTTAAATATGGAAGACAAGAAGAAGTATAAGATCCTTTTATGTGAAGACGATAGTAATTTAGGTTTAGTTTTAAAAAATTTTCTAGAACTAAATGATTATGAAGTTACCCTTGAAAGAGATGGCAGATTAGGCCTTGGTGCTTTTCAACGTGAAAAATTTGACCTTTGTTTATTAGACGTCATGATGCCAAATGTGGATGGTTTTACATTGGCAGAAGAAATTAGAGATATTGATCCAGATGTGCCTTTGTTCTTTTTAAGTGCGAAAACATTAAAAGAAGATATCCTACAAGGTTACAGACTTGGCGCGGATGATTACATCACTAAGCCTTTCGATAGCGATGTATTGATGCATAAAATCAAAGCCATTATCAAACGTAACGAGGAAGACCATAAAGTAACAGATAATCTAGAATTTGAATTAGGTGCTTATCATTTCAATCCAAAATTAAGAGAACTAAAGGTTAAAGATGCCACTCAAGTACTTTCTCCAAAAGAAAATGAATTATTAAAAATGCTTGCAGAGCACAAAAATGATTTATTGACAAGAGAAAAAGCATTGAAAAAAATATGGGGCAGTGATACTTATTTCAATGGAAGAAGCATGGACGTGTACATTGCTAAGTTGAGAAAATATCTAAAAGAAGATAGTACCATTGAAATTGTCAATATCCACGGAAATGGATTTAGATTAGTAGTACAATAAGTTTATTATTGTACTTTATTGTTTACTTTATTGACTATCTGAATAATTCTGGATTGTCTCCAAAGCCTTGTCCTTTATGCTTTCCAAGGTGCTCGTAGGCTTTATAAGTTACTTCTCTACCCCTTGGCGTTCTTTGTAGAAATCCTTCTTGAATTAAGAATGGCTCATACACTTCTTCGATGGTACCCGACTCTTCACCTACTGCAGTTGCAATGGTCGTAATCCCAACAGGTCCACCTTTGAATTTTTCAATAATGGCAAGCAAAATACGATTGTCCATTTCATCTAAGCCATGCTCGTCTACATTCAATGCTTTTAGTGCATGCTGTGTAATTCCTAAATCAACAATGCCATCGTTTAGCACTTGCGCAAAATCCCTTACCCTTCTTAATAAACCGTTGGCAATTCTTGGTGTCCCCCTACTCCTTCTTGCAATCTCACCAGCAGCACTTGAATCTACTTTCACTTCTAGGATGCCTGCGCTTCTTTCAATAATTTTTTGCAAAACTGGTACTGGATAATACTCCAACCTAGATTTAATACCAAAGCGAGACAACAAGGGTGCTGTCAATAATCCACTTCTTGTTGTGGCACCAACCAAAGTGAATGGATTTAAATTAATCTGAACTGATCTTGCATTGGGACCACTATCAATTAAGATATCAATCTTGTAGTCTTCCATGGCAGCATATAAATACTCCTCTACTACAGTACTCAATCGATGGATCTCGTCAATAAATAAAACATCATTTGGTTCTAAGCTGGTCAATAAGCCAGCCAAGTCACTGGGCTTTTCAATCACAGGACCAGAGGTTTCTTTAATCTGCACACCCATCTCATTGGCAACAATCCTGCTTAAAGTGGTTTTACCTAAGCCTGGAGGACCATGAAATAAAATATGATCTAATGCCTCTCCCCTAAGCTTAGCAGCTTTAATGAAAATGCTAATATTTTCAATCAACTGTGGCTGACCAGCAAAAGCATCCATGGCAGCAGGACGAATGGTATTCTCAAATTCTTTGTCCTGTGTGGGTATATTTTGAAATGGCCTATCCAAGTTTGGGTTTGACATTTTTAAAATTATTTTGAAGCAGGCATCGCCTTTTCCAATAAGTGTTTGTAAATAAATTGATTCTTCAAGTCATTAAAATGTTTGCCTTTTGCACCACCCCAACCATGACGACCACCAGGATATAACATGAATTCAACTTGTTTACCTTGATCTTGTAAAGCACTCAATAATTGAATTGAATTTTGCATATGCACATTGTCATCCATTGTGCCATGCACCAATTGCAATACGCCTTTAAAGTTTTTAAGATGTGTCATTACATTACCAGACTTATACCCTTCTGGGTTTTCTGCTGGTGTATCCATGAAACGCTCTGTATAATGTGAATCATACAATTCCCAAGCCGTTACACTTCCTCCAGCCATTGCATGGGTGAATACAGATGCACCATATGTCAATGCATAAGCACTCATATAGCCACCATAACTAAATCCAGTGATTGCAATTTTAGTAGGGTCTGCTTGACCGTTGGCGATAAACCATTTTGCCATCGTCATATAATCTTCCATTTCCCAATGGCCCAAGTCACGGTACATATAGTTGACACCTTCTTTTCCAAAATGTCCACTCGCACGGTGATCAAATGCCACCTGAATTAATCCTTCTTGTGCCCAAGCTTCTTTCGTTGGATTCGAAGACCAGCTGTCCATAACCGTACCTGCGTTTGGACCTCCATAAATACTTACTAATAATGGATACTTTTTATTTGGATCCATGTTTTTAGGCCATGTCACCAATGCTGGTAATTCAAATAAACCATCAGCACTCTTAATACGGATCAATTCGGTTTTAGCCAATTTAGTCGCATCGTAATTTGCTGGTGTTGCAGTCCCTAAAACTTCTACTGTTTTCTTTTGTGCGTTGATGAGTGCTAAAGTTGTTGGCGTTTGTACATTGCTATACAGTGTTACAAAGTTTTTTGCATCAGGTGCTAAATAAACCTGTGCATTATTATAATCTCCAACGGTTAATCTTTTCTGATTTTTACCATCAAAACCAATTGAGTATAAATCAATCCTTGCACTACTTTCAATACCTCTTGCTGTAAAATAGATGGTTTTATTTTTTTCATCAATTTGGCGAATACCTAATACTGTAAATTTACCATTGGTGATAGGGTATTGCAATTTGCCTTCCATATCATACATGTACAAATGATTCCAGCCACTCGCATCTGCTTGAGCAATGTATCCTTTGTTGTTTGGGATAAAATTAATTCTACCACCATTTCTGTCTTCTAGATCAATCCAAGTTTTTTGGTATTCTGTATACACAGGTTTTTTAGCACCTGTGGTCATATTCAATTCATAAATTTTAAGGTTGTTTTGACCACGATCCATCCAGCTCAACCACATCGCATTGTTATTTGGATTCCAAATAGGCCATCCAAAATATTGATCTTCCATTTCATTAAAATCAGCCCATGTAATGCTTCCACCATCTGGTGTAGTCCATCCAATTTTTACTGTTGGATTTTGATCACCTGCTTTTGGATACCTAGTTTCTTCTACAAAGCCATGCTGTCCTTCACTATTGTAAATAGGGAACATAGGCACTTTACGCTCGTCAAAACGCATAAATGAGATATACTTACTATCAGGACTCCACCAGAAAGCACGGTACTGTGTTGAACGACCAAAGATCTCTTCAAAGTATACCCAGCTTGCATAACCATTTAAGATTCCAGTAGCACCATCATTGGTGATAGCCACTTCCTTTTTAGTTGCAAGGGATAAAGTGTATAAATTATTGTTCTTAGTATAGCCAACATAATTTCCATCAGGTGATAAAGTTGGATTTTTTTCTTCCGCTACGTCAAAAGTTAACTGCGTCTCTGCTCCATTTTCTTTTAAAAAGACATCCCCTTTTTTAAGGTAAACCATTTTTTCGGTTGGTACCACATCTGCTGGCGCAATACTATATTGCTTTGTAGTTAGATTGTACACGTAATTTTTTGGTGCAGCATCGTCCCCTCTTTTGGTGTTCAAGACAAACTGGTTATTGTCTACCCAACGAATAAAACGTGGTAAACCACTTTGAGGCATTTGCGCGATCCCAGAAAAAGAGATCATACTTAAAACGACTGAGAATAAGATTGTTTTTTTCATAGTATTTTATTTTATGCTAGAGCACTACATTGATCATTTTACCTTTTACGAATATGAGTTTTTTTATTGGTTTTCCTTCTATCCATTTTTGAATTAATGCATTATTTAGTACAATTTCATGCACCTGGGCTTCTGTTGCATCTAAATCTATGGCAATATTGGTCCTAACTTTACCATTGATACTTACAGGATACTCCTTGGAAGTCTCAGTGACATACTGCGCATCAAACATCGGGAAAGCAGCATCAATCACTAACCCTTGGTTGCCAATTAAGGACCAAAGTTCTTCGCTAATATGCGGTGCATAGGGCGCTAATAAAACAAGCACCTGCTCTAAGACTTCTTTTTTATGACAACCCAAATCGAATAATTCGTTTATGCAAATCATAAAACTACTCACTGCAGTATTGTAACTATGTCGCTCGGTGTCTTCTTCAATTTTTTTAATGGTTTTATGTAGTACTTTTAATTCTGCTGGAGTCGCTTTTTCATCTACCCACATTTGGCCTTTCATCTCGTCATAAAACAACCTCCATAATTTTTTCAAAAATCGGTGCACGCCTTCTATGCCTTTGGTATCCCATGGCTTACTTTGCTCTACTGGCCCCAAGAACATTTCATACATTCTAAAAGTGTCTGCACCATATTTATCAACAAGTACATCTGGGTTCACTGTGTTGAATTTTGACTTAGACATTTTTTCTACTTCCACGCCACAGATATATTTTCCATCTTCTAATTCAAATGTTGCATTGGCATAATCTGGTTTCCATTTTTTGAACGCTTCTGTATCCAATACTTGACCATCTACAATATTAACATCCACATGCAATTGATCCACTTCCATGGTCTTTGCTAATCCTGCAGAAACAAAAACCTGTGTCCCTCTTTTACGGTATACAAAACGGGAACTTCCTTGAATCATCCCCTGGTTCAATAATTTTTTAAATGGTTCGTCAAAACCAATATGTCCTAAATCGAACAAAGCCTTGGTCCACATCCTACTGTACAATAAATGTCCAACGGCGTGTTCTGTTCCTCCAATATATAAGTCTACCTGACCCCAATAATCACTCACTTTGCGATCACAAAATTCAGTGGTATTATGCGGATCCATATACCTTAAAAAATACCAACTACTCCCAGCAAATCCAGGCATGGTATTGGTTTCAAAATGATTGGCCTTCCAGTCTTCGATATTTGCAAGAGGCCCTTCTCCGTCTGGACCAGGTCCGTAATTTTCGACCGTTGGTAATAATAAAGGCAACTCGCTTTCTGATAAAGGATACGCAATGCCATTTTTCCATTTTATAGGAAATGGCTCTCCCCAATAACGTTGTCTACTAAATGCAGCATCACGCATACGGAAATTAACTTTCTTTTTCCCAATACCCATTGCTTCTAATTTTTCAATTACTACAGCAATGGCGTCTTTTTGAATCATCCCATTTAAAAAATCACTATTCGATAATACACCATCCTTAGTTGGATTTGCGGCAGTGCCGTCATATGCATCACCAATAATATTGGTAATAGGAATATTAAAATGCTGGGCGAATTTGAAGTCACGATCATCCCCACAAGGCACCGCCATAATAGCACCTGTGCCATATCCTGCTAATACATATTCAGAAATCCAAATTGGAATGCGTTGTTGATTGAACGGATTCACAACATAAGCACCAGTAAAACAACCTGTAATTTTTTTCTCTGCAATTCGCTCACGTTCGCTTCTGCTTTTCACATAGGCGATATAGTCATTCACTTCTTGTTGATGAGAGGCAGGCACAATTTCTTGTATCAACGCGTGTTCTGGAGCGACTACTAAAAAATCTACTCCAAATACGGTATCAGGTCTTGTTGTATAAACAGTAAGTATTGCTGATTGATCTGCCACTTTAAAGTCGATCTCTGCACCATAACTTTTGCCAATCCAATTAGATTGCATTTCTTTCATTGCATCACTAAATTGGATCGTGTCTAAGCCAGCTAATAAACGATCCGCATATTCTGTGATACGTAAATACCATTGACGTAATTTCTTTTTTTCTACTGGATGTCCGCCTCTTTCACTATATCCATTAATCACTTCGTCATTAGCCAACACGGTGCCCAAGGCAGCGCACCAATTCACTTCTCCAAAGCCACAAAAAGCCAATCGATATTGCATCAACACATCTTGCTGGGCTTTTTCATCCCAACTACTCCATTGAGCTGCAGTAAAATTTAAATCATTATCCGCCGGACAAGCATGATGCAGATTGCCTTCTTTTTCAAATGTATTCACCAATGCACTAATTGGATTGGCCTTGTTTAAATTGCGATCAAAATAACTATTGAATAATTGCAAGAAGATCCACTGTGTCCATTTGTAATAAGTGGCATCACAGGTTCTTACTTCCCTATCCCAATCATAACAAAATCCAATATTATCTAATTGACTTCTAAAATTATCAATATTGTTGTGGGTGCTTTTAGAAGGATGGACCCCATGCTCAATGGCATATTGTTCTGCAGGTAATCCAAAAGCATCATACCCCATGGGATGTAAAACATTGAATCCTTTTAATCTTTTATACCTGCTATAAATATCAGACGCAATATAGCCTAATGGGTGCCCCACATGCAAACCAGCCCCACTTGGATAAGGGAACATATCTAAGACATAACATTTTGGCTTATTGCTTTGATTGGAAACTTGGTAGGCCTTTTGATTTTTCCAGCTTGTTTGCCATTTTTTTTCGATCGTCCTAAACTGATACTCCATCTTCTAAATTTTCTTAAAAATCTGTAATTATACGGTTTTGATTCTGCCGGCCCAGCATACCCCCTATTTTTAACAAAATTGGGTATAATTCGACCTCTGCAAATGTAAGTCTTTAGCGTTCAAAACCCTACATTTGCAGTGCGAACAAGTAAAATTTTAATGCCATGGCAGTATCCGGAAATGGATCTTTAAAGAGAAGCAAACCAAACTATATCAACAGCATTGTTGGGGTAGCCATTGTGTTGTTCATTATGGGTATCATGGGTTGGTTTTTCTTAAACCTTCATGCAATTGGAGACAATTTCAAAGAGGATATCAGAATTAGTGTTTACCTAAGGACTGCAGACAAAAATACAGTGGGTAAAATTCAGGCTTTTATTGCTGCTGCACCCTACGCTAAAAATGTTGAATATGTAGATAAGGAAAAAGCAAAAGCAATTTGGAATAAGGAAAACAATGAAGACTGGTCAAAAATTTTAGATGTCAACCCTTTACCAGAAAGTATTGACTTTTTTGCCAAAGCAGAATATGTGAACCCAGATAGCTTATCTAAAATAAGCACAAGCATTGCTAGCAATTTTAGAAATGATGTGGCAGATATACAATATCCAAAAAGTCTAGTGACAAATTTAAACGAACGTGCAACCAAGGTTGGTTTCATCTTTTTAGTGCTATCCTTTATCTTATGTACAATTGTGATCATCAGTATTGATAACACGATTCGTTTGGCGATGTTTAGCAATCGTTTTTTAATTAAGACCATGCAAATGGTGGGCGCAACAAGAAACTTTATTTCAAAACCACTTGTGATACGTGCTTTAATGAATGGCCTAATCAGCGCCTTAATTGCCATCTTTTTATTGTTTGGATTAATCCAATGGGCCACTTCACAATTCCCTCAACTTCAAACCTTACAAGGTATCGGTAATAGCTTATTGTTATTTGGAGGACTGATTGTGATTGGCGTGGGTATCTCCGTATTTAGCACTTACCGAAGTGTGGTGAAATATTTAAAAATGAAATTAGACGAACTTTATTAATCTATTTATTATGAAAGAAAAAAGTACAAAACGCTCTCTAGACCTATTTGGTAAATCCAATTATACTTGGATGATCATTGGCGCGGTATTGATTATTGGTGGCATGTTGTTAATGGCTGGAGGCAAAAGTGCAGACCCAAATGTATTCAATGAAAATGAAGTGTATAGCTTCAGAAGAATCACGCTTGCACCATTGTTTATTGTTGCAGGATTTATCGTAGAAATATACGCTTTGTTTAAAAAAGCATAAACTTCATTATACCTATTAGAGCGATGCCTGCATCGCTCTTTTTTTAATCCATACCATGAACACTTTACAAACAATCTTAATTGCAATCATTGAGGGTATTACTGAATTTTTGCCCATATCTAGTACGGCACATATGAAATTCGCTAACCCTTTTTTGGGGATTGCGGATAGTCCATTTGTAGACCTTTATGAGATTGTGATTCAATTTGCTGCAATCCTTTCGGTTGTAGTGATCTATCGTAAAGAATTTTTTAATTTCAAGGACTATCGTTTTTATTTAAAATTACTTTTAGCAGTCTTGCCAGCATTGCTTTTTGGTGCCTTACTAAAAAAATACATTGACGCTGTGTTAGATAATCTATGGGTGATTGCAACAGTCATGGTATTAGGTGGTATTGCTTTGATATTCATAGATCGTTATTTTAAAAAACAAGTTGAATCTGTAGACCAAGAACCGATTCAATTTAAACAAGCATTTTGGGTTGGATGTTTTCAAGTATTGGCAATTATTTTTCCTGGACTTAGCCGAAGTGCTGCCACTATTATTGGTGGATTAAGCCAAAAATTAAGTAAAAAAGCGGCTGCAGAATTTTCATTTTTTTTAGCTGTGCCAACCATGCTAGCAGCTTCTGCAAAAAGTACACTAGACGTTTACCAAGACCACCCAGAAGTATTTATATCAGACAACTTAATCAATCTTTGCATTGGAGGATTAGTCGCATTTGTTGTGGCATTGATCAGCGTTAAATTCTTTATTCAATTTGTCCAAAAAAGAGGCTTCTCTCTATTTGGTTGGTACCGTATTGCATTGGGCTTATCCATGCTCGCATGGCTCTTCCTTCAAAAAGCTTAATGGATTTAAAGATAGATTAGCATTTATTCGTATTTTGAGTGTAAACCCCTTGTAATATGCAAACTGCATCTAAAAAAGTCATTAATAGCTGGGCCATGTATGATTGGGCCAATAGTGTCTATAGTCTTGTAATTTCTTCCACTATATTTCCCGCTTTTTATGAGGCTGTTACAGGAGACGGTAATGAGGACACTTTAGTTGATAAAGTGACCATTGGATCTTTTGAATTCATCAATACTGCTTTGTACAATTATATACTAGCAATTGCATTTATAGTTGTTGCTATTTTATCTCCGCTCCTATCATCGATTGCCGATTTCAGAGGTAATAAAAAACAATTTCTTCGATTTTTTTGTTCACTAGGAAGCTTAGCATGTTGTGGTCTTTACTTTTTTGACTCAGCGCATATTGGATTAGGATTAACTGCCATGATCATTGCCTGTATTGGCTTTTGGAGCAGCCTGGTTTTTTACAATTCCTATTTACCTGAAATTGCAGCACCAGAGGACCAAGACCGTGTAAGTGCAAAAGGATTTATGATGGGTTATATTGGCGCCGTTATTTTACAATTAATTTGCTTTGTCTTTGTATTAAAACCAGACTTGTTTGGTATCACTGTTGGTAAAGCTTCGCAAATTTCTTTTTTATTAGCAGGGGTATGGTGGTTTGGTTTTGGACATTGGTCTATATCTAGATTACCTGATAGCCAAAAAAACTTAAAGACAGACCAATCAGATAATATTCTTGTAGGAGGTTATAAGGAACTACATAAGGTTTGGTTACAATTAAGAAAGATGCCCGTTTTAGATCGTTTTTTAGGCGCATTCTTTTTTTACAATATGGGCGTTCAAACAGTGATGCTAGCTGCTACTTTGTATGGAAAAAGTGAATTGAATATTCCTACAACTAATTTAATCATTGCTATTTTAATCATTCAATTGGTGGCCATTCCAGGTGCTATGCTTATGAGCAGAATGGCTGTAAAATTGGGTAATTTTAATACATTAATGATTGCCGTATCTTTTTGGATTGCCATTTGTATCATTGGATATTTTGTACCAAGAAACGGCATCACAGAATTTTATTGCTTAGCAACCATGGTTGGTTTTGTAATGGGTGGAATTCAATCTGTGAGTAGAAGTACTTATGCTAAACTAATGCCCGAAACAAAAGACACGGCTTCTTTCTTTAGCTTTTTTGATGTCACAGAAAAAGTTGCTATTGTAATTGGCATGTTTAGCTTTGGTTTTATTATTGAATTAACGGGTTCTCAAAAAAATGCAGTACTTGGATTATGTGTATTTTTTATCATTGGCTTAATTTTGTTATATAGAACTTCTTTAAAAAATAAACATGCAAATTTATAGTATCCATACAGGTAATTTTAAACTCGATGGTGGTGCCATGTTTGGTGTGGTGCCTAAATCTATATGGAATAAGACCAATCCTGCAGATGAAAATAACTTATGTACTTGGGCACTTCGATGTATGCTTGTTGTATCTGGAGCGCGTAAGATTTTAATTGATACAGGGATGGGCAATAAACAAGATGCAAAATTCTTTAGCCACTATCAACCAACTGAAACAAAAACAATTGCTGAAGCTTTGGCAGAGCAAGGATTCAAGCCGGAAGACATTACAGACGTACTGTTAACCCATTTACACTTTGACCATGTTGGTGGAGCTGTAAATGACAATAACGGCACCCTGCAATTGGCTTTACCCAATGCAACCTATTGGGTAAGTGCCCCACATTGGGAAACAGCCACAAAACCAAATAGAAGAGAAAAAGCAAGCTTCCTAAAAGAAAATATCATGCCTTTAATGGAAAGTGGTCAATTGAAATTAATTGAGATTCCTCCATTTAAAAGTGATACCAATTTACAAGAAATTCATTTTGCTGAAAATATTAGTTGCATTGTAGTCAATGGACATACTCAAGGCATGCTCTTACCTAAGATCCAATATGGCAATCATCAGATTGTGTATTTGGCAGACTTATTGCCTTCAGTAGGACATTTACCAATTCCTTTTGTAATGGGTTACGATATGCAACCCCTTTTCACACTCAACGAAAAAGAGTTATTCTTAAACGAAGCATGTACCAAAAACTACACTTTATTTTTTGAACATGACGCTGTGAATGAATGCTGTGACTTACATGTAACCGAAAAAGGCATTAGAGCAAAAACCTGCTTTAGCTTAGACAGCTTAAAGCATAAAGCTTAATTTGAATTAAACAGGCTGACCTTACATAAAAAATAAATAACTTTTTATTCAGGGACTACCTTATTCAATTTTGGAACTTAAAGGACGTCTTAACCCTTCATAACTTTTCATATCCACTTTAATTCTGCCTACAATGATAGGTGTTTCAATTCTAATGGGGATATGGTTCTCGTCGTCTGTAACCCAGATAGTCATGCGCTCTCCGCCTTCAAACATAGAACCCTTCACAAGTAATGGGGCTAATTTAATAGCTTTAAACTTGCCAAATTTAGTTTGTACAATTTCTTTACCTAAAAATTTAAAGTAAGAAGGGTACAATTCATTATCAAGGAAAAAATTTAAGTACACTTTCTCATTGACTTGCAAATTATTAAAATCTAAATTCCTCACAGCATAAACAGCACTAATCACATCAAAAGTACAATCTGCTACTTTAAATGATTCACCTTTTTGAGTCATAACTTCGTTGGTCTTTTGATTAAAAGCGAGTGTTTGGTTTTGATGAAAAGAACCCTCATTGATGCTTCTACTAAAATAATAAGGCAATAAAGATTTAGCATCTACAATAGATTCATATTTATCACGCACTTTAAAAATCCAATCATAACTGCGATTAGAATTACCAGTAGCAGTCAATGCAAGCGCAGACTCCCCTTCCCATTTAGAAGGCGTTACCGTAAATTGAGCGTCCCCCGCATTTACATATAATCCTATCACATTGTAAAAAATAGTATAGGTAATTTTTTCACCCGTATTAAATGCTGTATTGGTTTGACTACAAATCTCTTTGGATTGCTTTGGCATGATAGATAATAAAGTAGCCATCCAAATTTGAAAGAGGTATAAGAACATGGCGGATGAGATTGAATATAAATTTATCGCTTTAATCTAAAACCAAGTAATAAAACAGCCCCTATGATAGAAGGAATTAAAAAATTAACAATCCATATTAAGGTAGTTAATGCAATGAGCATGACGTCATTCTGATAAAAAGGTGCCATTAATAATAGAAACAATTGTCCGCGTATCACTAAATCGGTCAAACTGATTGCAGGAATCATACTTAAGAAAAACAATAAAGTCATAATGGCAATGCTTAAGTCTACCCAACCAACAGGTATAGATAACATTTCTGCAGCCCAATTGTATTGCATGAGGTAAATACTATATCGAGCCAATGCAAGGGCGAGTAATTTCCATTTTAAAGCAGCATCTATTTGCAATAGATTGATTTTAGACAACCAGCCCTTTAAAGGTTGATTGTAAAAAAACAAAAACAGTGCAATGATTGCTCCTAAAGGTGCAACCCATTTTAACCATGGTAAAAAAGGAAGATTCCAAAACAAGGCAAAGCATCCAAAACAAATTGTCATTAAAATTTGTGCGTAGGAAGCCCATGCCATTTGGGTAATCCCTTTCAGCTTTGTGCCTGGCGCTAGAAACAAAGTTCTACCCACATAGTCACCAGATCTTGCTGGGGTAAAAAAAGAAAAAGCCTGCCCTACTAAGACTGCCTTTAAAGCTTGCCAGATATTAAACTTATTGGTAGATGCAATAACAGATTTCCACTTGATGGCTTCGATGGTATAATTCAAGGTTAATAAACAACCCATCAGCAACCATGCCGACCAATGAATTTTGGCCAACTGAATTTTTAAATCTGTGCCATACTGATTCAGATTTTCATTTTGTAGAACCTTATTATAGATCGCAATAGCACAAATCACAAATAAGATGAATCCAATCAATTTATTTCCAAGAGAAAGTAGTGGCTTAAGTTTACTCGAATTCATGTTTTGTAAAGATCGTATTTTGAAGGGATATCTGTAACTTTATCCCATGTCAAAAACACCAATCATTTTAGGGATTGATCCTGGAACGCAGATTTTGGGCTATGCAGTTTTACAAGGCGGCGTTCAGCCTAAAATCATTATGATGGATGTACTTAAATTGACCAAAGAAAAAGATATCTATGCCCGCTTACAGTTGATCCATGCAAAGATCATCGAGTTAATGGAAACCTATCATCCAGCGCATTTTGCTATTGAAGCACCGTTTTTTGGGAAGAATGTACAGAGTATGCTTAAGTTAGGAAGGGCACAAGGCGTAGCCATTGCAGCAGCCATGCATTACAATACACCTGTTACAGAATATGCGCCTAAAAAAGTGAAACAATCGATTACTGGAAATGGCAATGCGGATAAAGATATGGTTTGGAAAATGTTAGAGCGTGTGTTGAATGTAAAAGAAAAACCAAAGCATTACGATGCCACAGATGCACTTGCTGTTGCATTATGTCATTGGCATCAAATTAATCGACCAGTGATAAGTACAGGAAAGGGTTTAAAAGGATGGGATGATTTTATACAAAAAAATCCAGCTCGATTAAAAAAGTAATTTAGCAATGATTGCTTCTTGTATTGCAATCAATTCTTCTTTAGACAATTGTAATTTTGGATTAGCAAAATTAAGATCCTCTGCTTGGTTCATTGGGATCAAATGCAAATGCGCATGAGGCACTTCTAGTCCTACTGTTACCATACTCACACGATTACATGGAAAACAAGCTGCAATTGCTTCTGCTATAGGTTTTGCAAATACCAAAATTTGGGAAAGATACTGGTCTGGTAGTTCAAATACTTTATCTACTTCTATTTTAGGCACGACCAATACATGCCCTTTTTGCAATGGAAAAATATCCAAGAATGCAAAGAATAGTTCATTCTCTGCAATCTTGTAGGCTGGTATTTCACCTTGTATTATTTTTGAAAAGATAGTCATCGCAGGTTGGGCAGGACGATTAAATGGTAATATTATCTATACTAAACTTCATTACACCATTGGGTGCTTGAACTTCTGCAGTATCACCGATTTTTTTACCAATCAATCCTTTTCCTATTGGAGATGAGGCAGAAATCTTACCCGCTTTTAAATCGGCTTCCTTCTCTCCTACTAATTGATAAGTCACCGTCTTTTTTGTCGCAAGATTCGTAATGGTCACCCTAGTCAATATGGTCACTTTGCTTGTATCAATTGTACTTGTGTCTACAATTTTTGCATTCGATACTGCTACTTCTAATTGCTTAATTTTTGATTCTAACATGCCCTGTGCTTCTTTCGCAGCATCATATTCGGCATTTTCTTTTAAATCCCCTTTTTCTCTTGCTTCTGCAATCGCTCTTGATGCCGCTGGACGATCAATCGATTTCATGCGTTGTAATTCCTCACGCATTTTATCAAAAGTCTCTTGGGTTACGTATACGTTTGTTTCGCTCATACCTTCTGTTTTATATAAAAAAAATACAACGCCACATAATTGAAGCGTTGCATGAAACAAAGATATCAAATTAGGGTCAAATGATCCCTAATTTTTTGAGTAAGATCTTAGACATTTTATAATAAGCCTCCTGGCTATAACCTGCAATATGAGGGGTTAAAATGAAGTTTGGCAGGGCCATTAAGGCCTCCAAATTGGCCTTTTCTGCTTGGCTATAAGTTTCCAGTCTTTCATTTTCTAATACATCTAGCCCGGCCCCTCTAATTTGTTGATTTTGAAGCGCTTCAAGTACTGCTTGGGTTGATGTGACCCCACCCCTACAGGTACTCAAAAAATAGGGTTTTTGTTTTAATTGCTCAAAAAAATGGGCATTTGCAAAATGCTTTGTGAGAGGCGTTAAAGGGAGGTGCAAACTAATCACTTCGGCTTCTTGTTGTATTGTTTCCAGTTGGACCATTTTAACATGGGGGAACTGTTGCCAGCCCAAAGCCCTAGGATAAATATCATGTGCGATAATTTCGACATCAAACCCTGACAATACTTTTGCAAACGCTGCACCTGTATGACCAAAACCAATGATACCCACTTTTTTCCCAGTGAGTTCATCTCCACGATTGGCATCTCTTATCCATTGGCCCATTTTTATTTCACCATAAGCGCTGTGAATGCGATGCATTAAATTCAATAACAAGCCTAAACTATGTTCTCCTACGGCAGTACAATTTCCTTCTGGGCTACTCACACAAAGTATGCCTTTAGATTCCGCAAGGGCGGTGTCAATTAATTCCATTCCACTTCCCAAACGACCAATCCATTTCAATGACTTTGCACTATCAATTATTTTTGCATCAATTTGCAACCTTGTAGTCACAATCAATCCAACTGCATCTGCAATCTTTAAGTGCAATTCATCATAGCTAATGGCAGGTTCGTAGCAAACTTCAAAACCTTTTTCCTCAAGCGTCGCTATTAAAAAAGGATGCACCGATGCCGTTACAATTACTTTTTTAGACATAGATTATGGATTGTGCATTTTAAAAGTAAGATCCGCAAAGTCTTGATAGGTCAAGTTCTCGGCTCTCTTTGTAAAGATAGGATCTTGTAACTGTTCTGTTGTAAAATAAGGTTTCAATGGGTTTCTGAGCATTTTACGTCTTTGACCAAAAGCCATTTTTACAATATGATAGAAACTCTTTATAGAACTAAACTCAGGAAATGTGTTTTTACGTTTTAAACGAATCACACCACTCATTACATTGGGCGGAGGCGTAAAAGCAGAAGGTGGTACATCAAATAAATACTCCACTTCATAAAATGCTTGAGTCAATACACTTAAGATACCATATGCTTTTGAGTGCGGCTTGGCTGCAATTCTTTCTGCCACTTCTTTTTGAAACATCCCAATCATCACAGGCACTTGTTCTTTCCAATCCAATACCCTAAACACAATTTGTGTAGAAATATTATATGGGAAATTACCCACTAGTGTAAATTGACCCTCAAAAGGAATGGCAGTTTCTAAAAAATCTTCATTGATTAATTTACCCTCCAATTGAGGATAGGTATGTAAAAGGTAGGCTACTTTTTCACGATCCAATTCCACCGCTTTAAAAGCTTGTTTAGGCAGGTCCAATATATGTTGGGTTAAAGCACCTGCGCCTGGACCAATTTCCAATAACTGGTCAATAGGTGCATCCTCAAGGGCAGCTTTGATTTGTAAACAAATTTGGACATCGTTTAGAAAGTGTTGACCCAATGACTTTTTAAGGGTGTATTGCATGAAGCAAAGTTAGGTTTTTGTGCGTACTTTTACACCCTAATCAACTGGATATGAATCAAGACATCAGAAAACCAATTATAGGCTTTACTTGCGGAGATTTAAACGGTATTGGCATTGAATTAATCATCAAATCATTGTCTGATAGTCGACTACTCGAATTTATGGTACCCGTTATTTTTGCGAACCACAAAGCAATCAATTTTTATAGCAAGGGGATACCTAATTTTCAAATGTCTTTTACAACTGCCACAGATCTTGATAAGTTAAATCCTAAACAAATTAATTTGATTCAGTGCTGGGAGGAAGAAGCTGCCATTGAACCAGGAGCACTTACAGAAATAGGTGGAAAATATGCATTGATCTCCTTAGAAAAAGCAGTTGACGCATTAAAAAATAAAAAAATTGACGGTTTAGTTACCTCGCCAATTCATAAAAAAAATATCCAGTCCCCTAATTTTAATTTTAGTGGACACACTCCTTATTTACAACATGCATTTGGTAATGTAGAAAACCTAATGCTTTTGGTGGCAGAAAATTTAAGGATGGCATTGGTCACTGAACACCTCACGATTCAGGATATTGCACAACATATTACCAAGGATAAGATCAAACAAAAATTACAAATTCTACATAGAAGCTTACAAAAAGATTTTGGTGTAGACAAGCCACGTATTGCAGTATTGGCCTTAAATCCACACGCCGGAGACGATGGTTTGATTGGTAAAGAAGAAATTGAAATTATTCAACCCGCTATTAAAGAAGCAAAGCAACAGATGTTGGTTTACGGACCGTATTCTGCAGATGCTTTTTTTGCAAGAGGACAACATGAAAAATTTGATGCAGTCTTGGCGATGTACCATGACCAAGGCATGATTCCATTTAAATCCTTAGCATTTGGAGATGGTGTGAATTTTACTGCCGGATTACCAATTGTTAGAACAAGCCCTGACCATGGAACCGCTTTTGATATTGCAGGTAAAGACAAAGCAGATGCAAGTTCATTTACAGCAAGTATTTTTGAATGTATTCGAATTATTCATGCTAGACAAGGCTATCGCGATATGCGTTTAAACCCTTTGAAAAAGGTAAGCCATAAGATGTTTGCAAATGCAGTAGACGAAAGATTAGACGAGAATTAATCCTATTTTTTAGACTACAATTAAAAGGGACAAGCTTTTTTCAATTTCACTAAGGATTGAATGCCCCAAGATGGCTCAATTGAATTTGCTCTATTTTGATTACTAATAAAAAGTTCTGCTTTTTGTATCAAAGGCTTAGCCGACTTACATCCACCACCAAATATGAAAGGTAATTTTTGTTGGATGTTTGCTTCCAAAATATAGGCCCTAGGATTACTTGGATTCAACTTCTTAGCCAAACTCAAAATGTTTTTAATTTTACCTTCATAGGTAAACCACCTCAATGCAGGATTCACCGACATCTTTGCGGTATAAGCTAAACTTTCTGCGCAATAAATTTCATCATTCACTTCGATAGCTTTTGCTCTAGCCACCCATAATAAGGCATCATTAGCTAGTGCATCTCTATCACCCATCTTCAAAAGACACATAATCGATTTAGTCATTCCAGCATAATAAGGAATCAACCAATTGGTTTTATCTACACTATAAAGCTGTTCAAATTGTAGGTATAGTTGTTTATAGGAACTAGGATTGTTGGCCTGATTAAATTGCATGACCGCAGATTCCAATACTTTAGCTTGATTGGGTGACTGGGCCTGAAGGGGCAACTGCAACAGTAAAACAAACAGGACAACTAAGTTTTTCATTCAATGCAATTTAAAACATAGAATTGGAAACGCCTTCATTGATTACATATTTTGTATAAGTGATTTCGATGGTGCCTTTTTTTTGCTTTAAAGCCTTTTGCTTTGCTGCAGGATCCTCATCTCCAAATTCTAAGGTAATTCCATTAGGTAGTTTATAGTCCTTGGTGTTGAAACCAAAAACAAGCTTGCTTGGCAATCCATAGTTGGCATATTGACCATACTCCATAGTAATTTCATAGGTGCCGTTCTCTTTTGTTGTGGTAAAAGTTTTGTACACCAATGCATCCACTGGATCAATCCATAAAGTTGAAATCACCCAATCTAATTTTTCATCGGTTGGGATCAGTTTAATCGCTTGCAATGACTTGCCCTTAAATACTTGAACGCCCGATTCGATTGCGATATATTGTTTGTTGTTTAATAAGGAATTAATGGTCACAGACACCCCGCCTTTAGGCAATAAGGAAATCCCACCTTCTTTTTTAACTTTCAATAAATTTGGTTTCTTGAAATACACTTTCACCTTGCCCAATGAGGCTTTGATAAATGCAACATCGGTTTTCATAACCCCTGTTGCCACGTAGTCATTGACTAAATTTAATTTCTTAGTCACCCTTTCAATCAAGGGATTGGTTTGCGCAAAGGCAGCGGCCTGAATTAGGCATATTCCTACAATAAGTAAACTCAATTTTTTCATATCGAACTAATTAATTTTTTTTTAAGCTACCCTAGCTTAAAATATCTTTCTTTTTCATGATCCAAACAGAAGCCCCTACAAACAAAGCAATATGTATCGCAAGAATAATGATTGAATTTTTAATTTTTGCCACATTTAAAATACTACCTGTGATTGCATCGTTGGAATCATTGACTTGAATATCAAAAAATTCTTTCCAATTATTCATATGGGTTGTAAATAAATAGGGCTTCACAATATTAAACAAGGGAATATTGAGCGTACTTAGGATGGTAAAAAAAACAATGGCACTAATGGTGGCCACAATTGGTCCAATTGAATTATTTGCTAAGCTCGACATCAAAAATCCTAATGCTGCTACCGTCAATAAAGAAAAACTTGCAAAAACAAATGCGCCTAAATATCTCCAAAAAACATCTTGTTCTTGAATCAATACTACATAATTCGATTTCATTAGGAATAAATCATCCGTGCCAAAAATCCACATGCTTAGGAATAGGGCTAAAAAAGCCAACCAAATCAATAATAAGATAGTATACAAACTTGCTGCCACAAATTTAGCTAAGACCCACTGTGTTCGGCTATAAGGTGTGGTAAACAACAATCTTAAAGTGCCCAAATTTGCTTCGCCAGAAAGCATATCAGCTGCAATCAAGGCCACCAATAACGGAACATGCACAAGTAGTAATTGTAATAATATATAACAAATCAAATAGCCATTTAACACTTTACCATCCACCGTTAGGGTATCATTGATATCCTTCATCAAAAATGCAGCATAAGCTTCGCCATCAATTTTTAGCCCCATTTGAATCACCAATATCAATGCCGCAATTGCACCAAAAGCAATATAAGTTCTAGGCCTCTTGTAAATTTTAAAAAGTTCAATTTGAATGATGGGCCACATATTAAAAAGTTGAAGTAAGTTGTAAAAAATAATCTTCCAAAGAATTTTTTGCTTCTAATGAAACCAGGTCGATATTAGATGCAACGATAAAAGCATTCAAGGCAGGGATCTCTAATTTAGGAATGGTCAAATAAAGGCCTTCGGTACGCTCCAATAAATTAGTAGAATAGGCAGATGCCATTAATTTTTGTTTTGCATCCACATCATCCAAGGTCTTGATTTGCACAATGGTTTTATTTGGATCCAATAAACTAGAAGTAGGCCCTTCTGCCATTTTTTTACCTTGATGGATAATTAAAATATGGGTGGCAATTTGTTCTATTTCTGAAAGCAAATGCGAAGAGACTAAAACTGTTTTACCCTGGTCTTTAGAAAGCGACTTGATCAATTGACGAATGTCTGCGATGCCTTGAGGATCCAAGCCATTGGTTGGTTCATCTAATATAATCAATTGAGGGTCGTGTAATAATGCAATGCCAATCCCTAATCTTTGCTTCATACCCAAAGAATAGGTTTGTACTTTATCATTGGCTCTGGATAATAATCCTACCTGTGTTAAAGTCGCTTCAATCTTAGCTGCTGTAATTTTTTGCTTACGTAGTTTTGCAAACAAGGTTAAATGCTCCTGCGCAGTCAAGTAAGGATATAAATCTGGACGTTCTATCACTGCACCAATCTGTTCTAAAATGGCAGATCGGTTATCTGTTAAAGATTGGCCAAAGATTTCGATATGTCCTTGGGAAGGATGAATTAAGGAGAGTAACATACGAATGGTAGTGCTTTTTCCAGATCCATTTTGACCCAAAAAACCATATACCTGTCCCGCTTCTACTTCAAAAGAAAGTTGGTCTACCGCCTTGATGGCACCAAAGTTTTTACTTAATCCTTGTACTTTAATCACTGACATAATACTATAACAATCAATAGATTGATTTGTTGCGAATCCAAAGGGCTATTCACAAAAAAACCCCGAATTTTCGGGGTTTTTATTATTCAAGTCTTTGCTTATTTGTATTGAGGAATCAAGCTATTTGCTAATTCAACCATTTGCTTTAATCCATCTTCAGGTAAATTACCTTTTTTGAATTCAGCCAATACGTTTGGTAATTTATTAGACATCTCTAACATGAAATGTGTTTCAAAATCTTTCACGTTTTTAACAGCTACTTCTTTCAACAAACCTTGTGTACCTAAGTAAATAATAGCTACTTGTTTCTCTACCGTAAACGGTGTGTACTGTGCTTGTTTTAAGATCTCAACGTTTCTTGCACCTTTATCAATTACATTCTTAGTTGCTGGATCTAAGTCACCACCAAATTTAGAGAATGCTTCTAACTCACGATATAATGCCTGGTCTAATTTTAATGTACCAGATACTTTTTTCATTGATTTGATCTGCGCGTTACCACCCACACGACTTACAGAAATACCTACGTTGATCGCTGGACGAATACCTGCGTTGAACAAGTTTCCTTCTAAGAAGATCTGACCATCTGTAATGGAGATTACGTTTGTAGGGATATATGCAGATACGTCACCTGCTTGTGTTTCAATAATTGGTAATGCAGTTAAAGATCCACCACCTTTTACCAAATGCTTGATAGAAGCTGGCAAGTCATTCATATTCTTAGCAATCTCATCGTTTGCAATTACTTTCGCAGCACGCTCTAATAAACGGCTATGCAAGTAGAATACGTCACCTGGATAAGCCTCACGACCTGGAGGACGACGTAATAATAAAGAGACTTCACGATAAGCCACCGCTTGCTTTGATAAGTCATCAAATACAATCAATGCTGGTTTACCACAATCACGGAAGAACTCACCAACAGCTGCACCCGCAAATGGAGCGTAGAATTGTTGAGGTGCTGGATCAGCAGCAGAAGCAGCAACGATAATGGTATAAGCCATCGCACCGTTCTCTTCTAAAGTCTTCATAACACCTGCAATCGTAGATGCTTTTTGACCAATCGCAACATAAATACAATATACTGGTTCACCAGCATCATAAAATTCTTTTTGATTGATAATGGTATCCACACAAATTGCAGTCTTACCAGTTTGACGGTCACCAATGACCAATTCACGTTGACCACGACCAATTGGAATCATCGCGTCAATCGCTTTGATACCTGTTTGTAATGGTTCTTTTACAGGCTCACGGAAGATAACACCTGGTGCTTTACGCTCCAATGGCATCTCATACAATTCACCTTTAATTGGACCCTTACCATCAATTGGCTCACCCAACATATTGATTACACGACCAACTAAACCATCTCCTACTTTAATAGAAGCGATTTGTCCAGTACGCTTTACTTTATCACCTTCTTTAATGCCCTTGCTCTCACCCATCATTACCACACCCACATTGTCTTCCTCTAGGTTCAATGCAATGGCTTTGGTTCCATTTTCAAATTCAACCAACTCGCCACTACTTACTCCGTTCAAACCATAAATACGGGCGATACCGTCACCAACTTGTAGTACAGTTCCTACTTCTTCTAAATCAGCAGAAGCGTTAAAATTGCTTAATTGCTGTCTAAGAATTGCAGATATTTCATCAGGTTTAATGTCCACCATAAAAACTTATTTAATGTATGATTGTTATGTTAATTATAATTTTGCTACAAATTCGTTAGATAAAAATTGCTTCTTGATATCTAATAAATCTCTTTTAATACTAGCATCAACTAAATTGTTATCGAATGACAAAACAAAACCACCAATTAAATCTTCGTTGGTATGTGTTGTTAATTCAATCGTTGTGAATTGAGTTTCTGCTTTAATTTTTGCTTCAATAGCTTGCTTCAATGTGTCGCTTATCGCAACAGCTGTTGTCAAACTAACTTGATGTATTCCTTTTAATGCATTGTATTGTTCTATGAATGCAGTTGCAATTTCAGGCAATGCGCTTTCTCTACTTTTCTTTATCAATAAAACCACAAAAGACAAGGACAATGCGCTCACTGCATCTTTGATCACAGCAAGTACAATGGCATTCTTTTGATCCGCTTTAATGATTGGGCTTCTTAACACATTTACAAAATCTTGGCTCTGTGTACAAACTGCTTGAAAATATTTCATGTCAGCATGCACCATATCCAATTGATTTTGCTCAATGGCTAAATCGAGTAAGCTCTTTGCGTATCTTCCTGCTAAACGTGCGTTGGGCATCTCTTACTTTTTAATTTAACTTAACTCCTTCAGCAATTTGTTTAATATAGCTTTCTTGTTCTGCTTTATTAGACAATTCTTTTCTTAAAATTTTCTCAGCTACTTCTACAACTAATGAGCCTACCTGATTCTTAACATCAGTCAATGCGGCATTTTTTTGTTGTGTAATTGCTAATTGTGCGTCGCTAATAATGCGGTCATATTCTTGCTTCGCTTTATCTTTTGCTTCAGAAACCATCTTATCGGCAGTTTCTTTTGCATCTTTAATCATGCCAGCTCTTTCTTCACGTGCCTTAGCCAACAATGCTTCATTTTCATTTTGCATTGCAGCAATTTCAGCTTTCATCTTGTCTGCACGTAATAATGCTTCTTCGATGCCGCTTTCACGCTCAGAGATTGCTTTAAGCATTGGCTTCCAAGCAAATTTACCTAGCACAATCAAAAGCACTAAAAACGCAATGGTGTTCCAAAATACCAAACCGATATCTGGTAACACAAGAGGATTTACTTCTAATAAAAACATACTATTCGTTTATCTTAATGAATGAATCTAATAAAAAATAGGCCTTTCGCCCTGTGCTAGGGCCTATTTAGTTCTTTAAAGAAATCTTTAACAGATTATCCGTTACCCAAAAGGGCAACTACCACAGCGAACAAGGCAACAGCCTCTACGAACGCAGCAGCAACAATCATGTTAGAACGGATTTCGTTAGCAGCTTCTGGCTGACGAGCAATACCTTCAACAGCACCCTTACCAATCATACCGATACCTAATCCAGCACCGATAGCTGCTAATCCAGCGCCAATTGCGGCAACACTTCCTACTACCATTTTTTTACGTTTTAATTGTTATTGAAAAAAGATTTAAAATAAATTTTAGTGATGTGCTACATTTTTATGTCCATCATGGTCATGGGCTTCATGATGGTGCTCTTCTGTTGCCATGCCAATATACATGGCACTCAACATGGTGAAGATGTAGGCTTGTAAAAAAGCCACCAACAATTCAATCATACCAATGAAAACAGCAAACGGTACTGCAATAGCAGAAGCATATACTGTCTTGAATATAAAAATTAAACAAATCAAACTTAATACTAGAATGTGCCCTGCAGTAATGTTCGCAAACAAACGAATCATTAAAGAGATAGGCTTAGTGAATACACCAATTAATTCAATTGGCGCTAAGAACAATTTCATGCTCCAGTGCATACCTGGCATCCAAAAAATATGTTCCCAATAATTTTTATTCGCACTTAAATTAACCACCACGAATACACAAACTGCTAGTGTCATTGTGAAAGCAATATTACCACTCACATTCGCACCGCCTGGGAAAAATGGAACTAAACCTAAAAAGTTATTGACTAAAACCAAAAAGAAAATAGTTAATAAAAAAGGCATGTACTTGGCAAACTTCTTTTTTCCAATATTTGGAATTGCTACTTCGTCTCTTACAAATAACACAATTGGCTCCATGAAAGATTGAACGCCTTTAGGTGCAGAGGTAATTCCTGTTTTTTTATACGCACGAGCAGCTGTAAGCAGCACTAATAAAAGAATTAAAACGGAAACAAATAAAGAGGCTACGTTTTTAGTGATTGAAAAATCCCATAAAGCTTTAGACGCTTCCACATCAACTACTTCTGTTGCATCCACTAACTTCACAATCTTCACCTTGCCTTCGATAATTTTATAATCGTAATTACCCTTGTAAACAATCTCTTCGTGGTGTTCATCCATGAACTTTGCAGAAGAGAAAACTTCAAATCCTTTTGGCGTATATAAAATAACAGGTAATGGCAGAGAAGTATGTCCCCATAAATGCCAGCTATGGTCATCTTTAATGTGATCTAATATTGTCTCTGTCACATTAAATGCTTCCGGTTCGTGTGCTGCTGGTTCATTAGCTGCTGCTGGATTGCTATGCTCAGTTTGCGCAGCTTTTTCATTTGCAAATACATTGCCAGAAAATGCCATTGAAAATAAGCTCAAACACAATACCAGTAAAGATTTAATAGTTCTAGATGCCATAGTGATCTCAAAATTTGCGGCAAAGATAGGGATAATGCTGCTGAAAATTCATAATATTTAGCAGAAATATAGCCTGAAAAAAAATGTTTTCGATTCTCCTAAATAATTGATTTTCAAGTATTTAAAAAATTAAGCACCCTTTTTGGGATCAAATTGCATTTCATTCAGGGCCTTATAAAATCCACCCTGCTCCATTAAGTGCTGATGCGTCCCCTTTTCGATGATTTTTCCATGCTCTAGCACAAGGATCTGGTCGGCCTTTCGGATAGTAGATAATCGATGTGCAATCACGATAGATGTTCTACCCTGAATCAAAGTTTCAATGGCTTTTTCGATGAGTTGTTCACTCTCTGTATCTATAGAGGAAGTGGCTTCGTCTAAGATCAAAATACTCGGGTTGTATAATAGCGCTCTAATAAAACTCAATAGTTGTCTCTGTCCCAAACTTAAGGTAGCGCCTCTTTCCATTACATGGTATTGATACCCTCCAGGAAGTTGCATGATAAAATCATGCATGCCAATCATCTTTGCCGCTTCCTCCACTTGTTCTGGACGAATAGATGGATTGCGAAGCGTAATATTATCATACACTGAACCAGAAAATAAAAATACATCTTGTAAAACAACTCCTATGGATGCCCTTAAGCGATCTAATTCATAGTCTTCAATCAAGACGCCATCTAATAAAATTTGTCCGGCTTGATAAGGATACAATCGATTTAATATACTAATGATGGAGGTTTTTCCACTACCTGTTGGACCAACTAAAGCCACCGTTTCACCAGCAGCCACCGTAAAATTTAATTCATTTAAAATCCAATTGGGTGCTTGATAAGCAAATTGCACATTTTTAAATTCGATCGCGCCTTGAATTTGTGTAGGCGCGTATTGACCTTGATCAACTGTAATATCTTCATTGTCTAAAATCTTAAAAACACGCTCAGCAGCAACCATGCCCATTTGCAAGACATTGAATTTATCTGCAATCATCCGAAGCGGCCTAAAGATCTGATTTAAAAATAAAATAAACGCCACCAGCATCCCTGCATCTAAGCTTTGTCCTGCTACCCACCAAACAATTAATCCAATGCTTAAAGCTAAAACCACTTCTACTACCGGAAAAAAAACAGAGTAAGCAAATATGGCTTTTATGTTGGCATTTTTATGGTGCTCGTTGATGGCATCAAATTTTTTCATCTCTTTTTCTTCCGCTGCAAAAGCTTGCACCACTTGCATACCAGAAATATGTTCTTGCACAAAAGCATTGAGCGCTGCAACTGCATTGCGCACCTGAACAAAACTTTTATTTACACTTTCTTTGAAAAAATAAGTAGCCACAATCATGATTGGAAAAGGAATTAAACAAATCAAAGTCAATTCCCAATTGATAAAAAACATCGTCGCCAAAGTCACTACAATCGTTAAAAAATCTGCGATAATTGGAATCAATCCATCCGAAAAAATATCGTTGATACTTTCTATATCATTGATTGTTCTTGTTGTCAATGTACCAATAGGCGTTTTATCAAACTGACGCATTTCCCAATACATGATTTTTTGGTACACTTTATTTCTTAAGTCTCGAATCACTTGCTGCCCTAACCAGGACATGCCATAAGTAAAACAAAATCGAAACATGGTTTCAAGGACAATGAATGCCACTTGAAAAAGGGATATCGCCAAAATTAATTGTACGACAGTATTAAATGCTTCATTCGGCAAGATCCAATGCACCCACTGAGGCAGGTTCACTTGTTTACCAATGGCCAAGTTCACGGTAGCTTGAATCAAATAAGGTCGGATGGGAGTAGCAAAAGCTAAAAAGATGCCTAAAAACACATTGATCCAAAAAATAAATCGATACGGCCCAACAAAAGAAAACACCCTAGTTAAGATTGCAGATTTGAATATGGGTTTAGGCTGGATTGACGACATAGCGAAGTAAAGTTACACCGCTTTTACGTATTTTCGTATAAGCATGGAAAGTACCGAAAAAGAATTATTGAATGCAGTTGTAACACCCTACAACTTGACGGACGAACAAGAAAAAAAAGAAATTGTTCGCCACTACCGTGCTTTGCTTAGAACCCTAAGAACTAAACTTAAAAAGGGCGATCGGGAATTACTAAGAACCGCATTTGAAATGGCGACTGAAGCGCATAAAACAATGCGTCGTAAAAGTGGCGAGCCTTATATCCTTCATCCTATTGCTGTTGCAATGATTGCTGCAGATGAAATTGGATTGGGTGTGCGAAGTACTATCTGCGCTTTATTACATGATACCGTAGAAGATACCGACATTACCTTAGATGATATCAGAAGTGAATTTGGAAATGAGATTGCAAAAATTGTAGATGGCTTGACAAAAATTGCAACGGTGATGGACACCAATAGCAGCCAACAAGCAGAGAATTTCAAAAAAATCTTACTCACTTTAACGGATGATCCGAGGGTAATCCTGATAAAACTATCGGACAGGCTGCACAATATGCGTACGATGGACTCGATGAAAAAAGAGAAGCAATTAAAAATTGCCTCTGAGACCATCTGGGTTTACGCCCCACTCGCACACAGAATGGGCTTGTACAATATTAAAACTGAATTAGAGGATCTGGCCATGAAATACATGGAGCCAGCTACTTACCATGATATTGCTAAAAAATTAGCAGAAACAAAAAGAGAAAGAACAAAATATATCAATGAATTTGTTAGACCATTAAAAGAAAAATTAAGTCAATCCGAATTGCAATTTGATATTTTTGGTCGTCCAAAAAGCATTCATTCTATTTGGAATAAAATAAAAAAGAAAGGCGTAAGCTTTGAAGAAGTATATGATCTTTTTGCAATTCGAATCATTCTTGATGTCCCATTAGAAAAAGAAAAAGAAGCATGTTGGAAAGTGTATTCCATTGTAACAGATGAATACCTTCCCTCACCTGAACGATTAAGGGATTGGTTAAGTAATCCAAAGAGCAATGGCTACGAAGCATTGCACACCACTGTAATGGGGCCAGATGGTAAATGGGTAGAGGTGCAGATTCGAAGCAAGAGAATGAATGAAATTGCAGAGAAGGGATTGGCTGCGCATTTTAAATACAAAGAAGAGGCACCACATAGTGAAGACCGTTTTGATAAATGGTTTGTTCAGATTAGAGAAGCATTGAGCAATCAAGAGGAGGAAGGGATTGATTTCTTACAAGACTTTAAAACCTCATTTTTAGCAGAAGAAATTTATGTCTATACCCCAAAGGGTGAGGTAAAAATGTTGCCAGTCAATAGTTCTGCACTTGACTTTGCTTTTTATATCCATACTGCGATTGGATCAAAATGTATTAGTGCAAAAGTCAACCACAAATTGGTACCCATTAGCCATACTTTAAGAAGTGGCGACCAGATAGAAATTATCACAAGTAATAAACAAAAACCTACTGAGGATTGGTTGAACAATGTGGTCACTGCAAAGGCTAAAAATAGTATTAAAGATGCCTTAAGAGAGGAAAAGAAAATCATTTCAGAAGAAGGAAAATATACTGTTCAACGCAAACTAGAAGGGATTGGTGCAGTCTACAGCACACATAACTTAGATCAATTAATGCACTTTTATAAATTACAAAGTCATTTAGATTTATTATATAAAATCGCAACGAAATCCTTAGACCTAAAAGAGCTAAAAACCTTTCATGTCATTGGTGATAAAATAGAAGCACCAAAGCCAATCGTGGCTGCTCCAGATCCAAATATAGAACCCCATGTTTACAAGCCCCTTCCAAAAAAAGGAGATTCAGAACTGATTATTTTTGGGGAGTCAAGTGATAAGATTAAATACAATCTGGCAAAATGTTGTAATCCTATTCCAGGTGACGATGTATTTGGATTTGTAAGTACTGGTAAAGGATTAATCATTCATAGAACAAGCTGCCCGAATGCGACACAACTATTAGCCAATTACGGCCATCGAGTGGTCAAAACAAAGTGGGCAAAAAATAAAGAAATATCCTTCCTTACTGGGCTTAGTATTATTGGATTAGATGACGTAGGAGTGGTGAATAAAATCACCACCATTATTAGTGGCGATCTCAAGATCAATATTGCAGCATTGACCATTGAATCCAAGGATGGCATGTTTGAAGGCACCATCAAGGTCTTCGTGCACGATAAGGATGAATTAGAGCTATTGGTAAGTCGAATCCAAACCCTTCATGGCATTCAAAAAGTGACCCGTTTTGATACAGATTTGATCTAAAGTTGAGTAATCAACATGCTGGGAAAAATATGTGTGAAAACATTTCTTTTTATTTTATCCTTAAATAGGTAATCCCCATTTCTAGACTTATTTTTGCTACTCAAATTCAAATTTATGGTAGACGTTATTTTAGGACTTCAATGGGGTGATGAAGGTAAAGGAAAGATTGTGGATTATTTTGCACCCAACTACGATGTCATTGCTCGTTTTCAAGGTGGCCCAAATGCAGGACACACTTTATATGTGAATGGAACTAAAATGGTCTTACACCAAATTCCATCAGGTATCTTCCATCAAGATAAAATTAATATCATTGGTAATGGCGTTGTATTAGACCCAGTGACTTTGAAAAAAGAGTGTGATGCCGTTGCAACGATGGGCATTGACGTGAAAAAAAATCTATTTATATCAGAGCGTACTAATATCATTATTCCTAGCCATAGGGCTTTAGACAAAGCATCTGAATTGTCTAAAGGAGAAGCTAAAATTGGTTCTACTTTAAAGGGCATTGGCCCTGCATATATGGATAAGACTGGTAGAAACGCTTTAAGAGTAGGTGACTTACTAGATAAAAAATTTGTTAGCAAGTACATTGCTTTAAGAATGAAGCATCAAAAGATTTTGGATAGTTATAATTTCAATGATGATATTTCTGAAATGGAAACTGAATTCTTTGAAGCGATTGAGTTTTTAAAGACAATGAATATTATCAATTGTGAATACTTTATAAACGATCAAATATCAAAAGGTAAAAAAGTTTTAGCAGAAGGCGCACAAGGTTCTATGCTAGATATTGATTTTGGCACTTTCCCATTTGTGACTTCAAGCAATACAATTTCTGCAGGTGTTTGTACTGGCCTTGGTGTTTCTCCAAAACAAATTGGGGAAGTATTTGGGATTTCAAAAGCTTATTGTACAAGAGTAGGTAGTGGCCCCTTCCCTACCGAATTACATGACGAAAAAGGAGAAGAACTAAGAAAGATCGGAAGTGAATTTGGTGCCACAACAGGACGTCCAAGAAGATGTGGATGGATTGACCTCGTTGCATTGAAATATACCTGTATGATCAATGGTGTAACGCAGATTATTATGACCAAAGCGGATATCCTAGATTCATTCAAAGAATTAGAATTAGGTATTGCATATGAAATGGAAGGCAAGCAGATTGATTATGTGCCTTTTCAATTGGTTGGTACTCCTGTAACCCCTATTTGGAAAAAAATGGCGGGCTGGGATGTGGATACCACCAAGATGAAAAAAGATACTGAATTACCAGCAACTATGATAACATATATCGAATTTATTAATAAATATTTAGGCGTACCTGTGAAGTATGTATCCAATGGTCCGGGTAGAGATCAAATTGTACATTTATAGTCAAAAAAAAGTAATAAAAAAAGTCGCATTATTTTTGATAAATAAAATTTTCATTTGAAATTTACACAAATATTTTGATTGAGTTATGGCAGTAAAATCTACAAAAGAGAAAAAGACAGCGACACCAAAAAATGGCGTAGTCAAAGCTGAAAAATCAAGCAAGACATCTTCAAGAAAAAACGACGATGACGAGGAAGAAGAAGATGCGCATGCATCTGATGAAGACGATGATCTTGAAGAGACAGATGATTGGGGTAAGACAGAAGAAGAGGATGACAACTGGGATCCTGACTTTGCAGAATTTGATTTACCTAAAACAACCAAGAAAGCCGGTAAAGCAAAAAAAGGCGAAGACGATGATTTTGGTTTAGAAGAAGACTTGAGCTTAGAAGAAGATGATTTATTTGATGACAAAGATGAATTCGATGACGATTTCTAGAGAATTAATCGATATCCAGATATAAAGATTGTATTGAGGCCTGTAAAATTTGATTTTTATGGGCCTCAAATATTTTAGCCTCTTTGGCAGGCAGCACAAGTGTATATGCTTTTCCTGCAGACAATTGCTGATCCATATTTGGATTTAATTCCTTTAGATACGCTAAAGGCATCTTTAACCAAATAGCGATTGTTTTTGCATTGAACCTCCCTGTTATCATCATTTTTTCCATACCTGCAGTTTCAGTGCTCGATTTTGTTTCGGCTGCATTTTGATTTTTCTCTGCTTCTGCAATTGATACACCCTCAAAAATGGCATGTGTAGCAATGAATTTTTTTACATGGTTTCTGGTTTCCAATGGTAACTCATATTGCAATGCCCAAAAGTCTTTTGTTTTCTTTTTTTCAATCGCTTTTTTTAGTCTACCTGCACCTCCATTATAGGCTGCCACTACTAATAACCAATCCCCAAATTGTTGGTACAATTCTTTTAAGATGATTGCTGCGGCTTGCGTACTTTTTTGATAATCCATTCGCTCATCGTTGGGTAGCAATTTCAAACCTAATCGAGTTGCTTCCGCAGGCATGATTTGCCAAGGACCTGCAGCACCTGCCCATGAAACTGCTTGTGAACTTAAATGACTTTCAATGACACTTAAATATTTTAACTCCACTGGTATCCCATTGGCAATTAAAATTTCATCGTATAAATTAAAATAAGGTTTTGCCCAGGTTTTCATCTTTCTCAAACCTGCACCTTCTTTTTCGATATAGGATTGTACAAAACTGATTGCCTTGGGATGCATTTCAATTACAAAAGACTTGTCTTTATTTGGCACTTGTTGCACCGTGAATAAACTGCTAAAGCCAATTCTATTCAAACTCAAACTATCTTGCGCTGCAATAGGACCAACACAAAAAAGTACACAATAAATAAATAATATTGGTCTCATAGTAAAGAGGCTATGCTTGCGCACAGGGTGTTGCAATGGTCTTTAATGGACCATGGTAGAAATAGGTGTAAATGTGAAAAGCAGATCGATGATTAAGAAGCTTTATCGTCTTTTTCTTTAATGCCTTCTTCGATTTCTTTTTTCACGTTATTTTTAGCATCATTGAATTCGCGGATACCTTTACCTAATCCACGCATGAATTCAGGGATTTTACGACCACCAAACATGACTAAAATAACTACGCCAATAATTAATAATTCTTGAAATCCTAAGTTGCCCATAATGTATCGTTTAGAATGATAAAGGTAATGCAAATAGCACAAAAAAAGGTCCTCGTATAGAGGACCTTTATATAATTTAAGCGATTAGGCTTAGAATCTTTTTTCTTTAATACGAGCGCTCTTACCGCTTCTGTCGCGTAAGTAGTACAATTTAGCACGACGTACCTTACCAGACTTGTTTAAAACGATACCATCAATGTTTGGAGAAAGGAAAGGGAACAAACGCTCCACACCCACCCCATCAGAGATCTTACGAACGGTAAAAGTAGCTGTTGCTCCAGTTCCTTGGGTCTTAATTACATCCCCACGGAAGCTTTGGATACGCTCTTTACCACCCTCTACGATCTTGTAGTTTACGGTAATATTATCACCAGCCTTGAATGCTGGATAAGATTTCTTTGCTGTTAATTGCTCGTGTACGAAGTTTACTGCTACGCTCATAATTCATTTTTTTTGCGGAGGGCAAAGGTAGGGTTACCCATGCTATTCTCCAAATTATTTGACCCAAATATTAAAATCCATGCTTTTTAGGGCCTGATCTACTCGTTATGAGCCTATCTGGCAATGTTTACAGCACGTTTTTCACGGATAACCGTTACTTTGATTTGACCCGGATAAGTCATTTCGGTCTGTATTTTTTGGGCAATTTCAAAGCTCAATTGGTCAGAGGATTGGTCTGTTACCTTCTCCGCTTCTACAATCACCCTTAATTCACGTCCAGCTTGGATGGCATACGCCTTCTCAACACCTTGATAACCAAGTGCTAAGTTTTCCAAATCCTTGATACGTTGAATATATTGTTGCATGATTTCACGTCTTGCACCCGGTCTTGCACCACTAATAGCGTCACAAGCTTGGATGATTGGTGAAATCACATACTGCATTTCCATTTCATCGTGGTGGGCACCAATGGCATTCACTACCGCTGGATTCTCACCATATTTCTCGGCTAATTTAGCCCCTAATAATGCGTGGCTTAATTCAGTTTCTTCATCAGGTACTTTACCTATATCGTGTAATAAACCGGCACGTTTTGCCAATTTAGGATTCAATCCTAATTCAGCTGCCATGATACCACATAAATTAGCAGTCTCACGAGAGTGCATCAATAAATTTTGTCCGTAAGAAGAACGGAAACGCATTTTACCAATGATACGAATCAACTCTTTATGTAAACCATGGATACCTAATTCAATCACAGTACGCTCACCAATCTCAGCAATTTGCTCTTCTAATTGTCGACGTGTTTTATCTACTACTTCCTCGATACGTGCTGGATGTATACGACCATCCGCCACCAATCTTTGTAAACTTAAACGTGCGATCTCTCTTCTCAATGGATCAAATGAAGATAACAAAATCGCTTCTGGCGTATCATCTACAATCAAGTCAACACCTGTTGCAGCTTCAATGGCACGAATGTTACGACCTTCTCTACCAATGATCTGACCTTTCATTTCGTCTGATTCCAAATTGAAAACAGTTACCGTATTTTCAATCGCAACCTCGGCAGCAGTTCTTTGAATAGATTGAATGATAATTTTTCTTGCTTCCTTATTCGCTTTTTGTTTAGCCTCTTCAATAATATCTTGCTGTAAAGACAAAGCCTGCGTTTGCGCTTCGTTCTTTAAACTTTCAATCAATTGTTGTTTTGCATCTTCTGCTGTTAGGTTTGCAATTTTTTCTAGACGACGAATATGTTCTTCTTGGTGTTTCTCTAATTCGCCACGCTTGATATTCACTAAATCAATTTCACGATTTAATTTTTCTTTAATCGCTTCGTTGTCATTGATTTGTTTATCTAGAACAACCGCTTTTTGATTAATGCTTAATTCGTGTTGTTTAATTCTATTTTCAGCTTCACCAATTTTCTTGTTCTTCTCCAACAATTCACGATCGTGGTCTGCCTTCAATTGAACAAAACGTTCTTTTGCTTCTAATTGCTTTTCTTTCTTGATGGTCTCGGCCCTTAATTCTGCCTCTTTTAAAATACTAGCTGCTTGATTTTCTGCGTCTTCCACCTGCTTTTTGGTGTTCTTGGCGAAAGCAAATCGCCCTATGAGTAACCCTCCTATTCCAGAGGCTCCTCCGATGATCAATAATAATATTGTTTGGTCCATTGTTTAATCTTGTTGTGTTAAATAAAATCACCCTACTTCTTCTCTAAGGTTAGGCAACGAAGATAAACAATTAATGTAAAGATTGGCCCGAATAGACCCAATAATGTGTTATAAGTTGGTATTTACTAGCACTTTATCAATGGAGGCGGACATGCTATCAATTTGGGCCTGTATCGCCTCTATTTCATATAGCTTTTGGCTATTTTGTTGCTGTTCTGTGGTGAACCACAATAGGACCATCGAGATATAATCCTGGGTGTCGCTGCCTGCATATAGGCTCTTGTACTCCAGCAATTTTTGGTTGATCAGGGCTGCCGTTTTACGCACAGCTTCCTCGTCCTTAGGGCTAATTTTAACCCTATAATTCCTGTCCGCAATTAATATATTGACAGGGATTAAGTTTTCTGGGGTATCGTTTAGTTGATCGGACATGTTTAAGGATTCAGGTTTTGAATGCAGTGGTCAATTTCTTTGATAAAATCGTCTATTTTCTTGTTCAAAGCTGCTTTTTCTGCAGGATCCATTTGTTGTCCAGGTCGCATCTGCGCTGTAATCAAAGCTGCCTGTTCATTTTTAAGTTCATTTTGGAGCTGCGTTACTATAAGTTGATGCTCCGCCAAAGTCCCCTTAAGTTGGTGGTTTTCCTTCTCCAGGGCAAGTTGTCGCTTTAGCAAAGCTTGCAGTTTTTCTTGGAGGCCTAATAAAGCGGTCTGTAAATCAGACATGGAACTTTGTTTATGACTTGAAAGTACTTATTTTCTTATTTCTGCTTGAATATTTTTTTCAAAAGCGGCAATTAATTTTTTCATCATGCCATCGATCTCTGTATCCGTTAAAGTGGCCGATCCTGCATTGAAAACAAAATTAATAGCAACCGATTTTTTATTCAACCCCAGTTTATCACTTACAAAAATATCAAATACACGCGTTTCTTTCAAGGCATCCAACTGCACTGTTTTAATGGCTTGTTCGATTGCGGAATAAGCAACAGCTTCATCAATCACCAATGCAAGGTCCCTTTCGACAGATGGATATTTAGAAATCTCTTGGTATTTAACAGACCCAGACTGGTATGCATTGAATAAAGTACTTAAATCAAAATTTAAAAACCCTACGGCTTGCTTGATGTCGAACTGTGCTAATTTTTTAGCACCCACTAATTCAATTGTTCCAAGAACAGTCTTTCCTGTGATGACTTCGAATTGCCCTTGCCCAATTGGATTGTAATTAACTTTTTTCAATCCTAATAATTCACAAAGCGCCAAGGCAATTCCTTTAAGTACAAAGAAATCCTGCGCTGCCCCTTTTGTCCTCCAGCTGTCTTGCACTTGCTTGCCGGAAAGATAGATCGCTAAAGTTTCTTGTTCTTGGTATTTTCCTGCTGCTGTCTTCGCATATATCTTGCCCATTTCAAAGAAGGAGATGGACTCGTTTTTTCTGTTGTTATTGTATGCAATGGTTTCTAAGCCAGTCTCTAACATGGTTGGTCGCATCACATCCAAATCTGCACTTAAACTATTCAACATTTTTACAGTTGTCTCTAATTGTGCTTCTGTAAAATATTTGCTATTGGTTATAGAGTTGGTTAAAATTTCTGTGTAACCACGACCGACTAAATAATTGGCAATTTTATTTTTAAACTGCTCTTTTGTTTCAAGTAAATCGACTGAAGGACTAATGGTAATAGCAGTTGGAATTTCAATATTATCTAAACCATCAATACGTAAAATTTCTTCTACTAGGTCGGCTGCAATGCTGATGTCAGGCTTGTTATAAGGTACTGCCACTTGAATGCTTTCAGCATCTTGGTGCAATATTTCAAATCCTAAACTTGTTAAAATAGCCACTGCTTTATCGGATGCATATTGTTTACCACTTAATTTTTTTAAGTACGCAAATGTCAATGACACTTTCACTTTCTCAGCAGGATTCGGATACACATCTACCACTTTACTGCATTTGCCACCAGCAATTTCCTGAATCATTGCCGCTGCTTTTTCAAGCACTTTCACTGTATTTGCAATGTCTACCCCTTTTTCGAAACGTGTTGCAGCATCTGTTCTTAATCCATGGTGCACCGATGTTTTACGAATATGAACATTTTCAAACCAAGCGCTTTCTAAAAAAATACTGCTTGTAGATGCACTCACGCCACTATGTAAACCACCAAAAACACCAGCGATACACATTGGCTTTTCAATATCACAAATCATTAAATCCTCTGCCGTTAATTTTCTTTCTTTCTCATCCAGCGTCGTGAACAAGCTGTCTTTAGCACATTTTTTCACCACCACTTTTTTGCCTTGAATTTTTGCAGCATCAAAGGCATGCAATGGCTGACCCGTTTCATGTAAAATGAAATTGGTGATGTCTACAATATTATTGATAGATCTTGCACCAATGGATTGCAATTTGTTTTTCAACCATGCTGGAGATGGCCCCACTTTCACACCTTCAATTAAAATACCACTATACCTTCCACATGCTTCTGGATTTTCAATAACTACCTCATAAGGTGCAATGGATGCATCGATGGTTGGTAATTGCTTAAATGGACTAATTGGTTCTGCTTTTGTTGCATGGTAAGTTAAATAAGCACAAACATCTTTAGCAACTCCATAATGACTCATGGCATCCATCCTGTTTGGCGTCAACCCTATTTCATAAATCCAGTCTTGATAATAATCATACAATTCCGCCACTGGTGTTCCTACTTTCATCGCTGCATCTAAAACAATGATACCTCCATGGTCATCACTTAAACCAATCTCATCTTCTGCACAAATCATCCCTTCACTTTCTTCTCCTCTTATCTTAGCCAATTTCATGGTGATTGGCGCGCCTGCTTTTGGATAAATGGTTGTACCTATTTGTGCAACCACCACTTTTTGCCCTACTGCCACATTCGAAGCTCCGCAAACAATATTCAATGGTCTATCTCCGCCCACATTTACCTTCGTCAATTTTAATTTATCTGCATTAGGATGTTGCACCAATTCAAGTACTTCTCCAACCACTAGGCCCTGAAGTCCTCCTTTAAAGTTTTCGTACATTTCTAAGGACTCAACTTCTAAACCTATAGATGTCAATATGGTAGATAATTCTTCTTTGGGAATGGGAGCTGGTAAATATTCACACAGCCAGCGATAACTAATGGTCATGATGCTACTTTAAGGTATGCTTCAAAAATACTATTTTATGTTTAAATAACCCGTGTATAACCTATGAATAACCCGTTAATAACTGTAATTTTAATGTGTAAATCCCCTTAGAACGGTCTGTGAATAAGCCTATTGGATAATTAAATTTCGGGATGCCGAATTTTGAAAGGATTTTCGCAGTAAGAAAAGCAAGTTTTATTATGGCCCTACCTAACCTCAATACAAGATCGACCACTAGAAAAAAAACTACCTCCGTAGATGTGAGTGCGATGATGTATGGGAAAATTCCACCACAGGCAAGAGAGCTTGAGGAAGCGATTCTTGGAGGTATTCTTTTAGAGAAAAGTGCATTTGATACGGTGACAGAAATTCTAAAGCCAGAATGTTTTTATGTAGAAGCGCATCAAATGATTTTTCAGTCGATGCAAAGTTTACAACAAAAGAACATGCCAATTGACATGTTAACCGTGGTAGAAGAATTAAAAATGCGCGAGTATTTGGATCAGGTTGGTGGCGCTTATTATATTTCTAAATTAACTAATGTCGTTGTTTCTACAGCGAATATAGATGCGCACTCTAAAATTGTTTTACAGAAATTTATTCAAAGAGAACTTATCAGAATTAGTGGTGAAATTATTAGCAATTCTTACGAAGACAGTACCGATGTTTTTGATTTGTTAGACGAGAGCGAAACAAAAATGTTCAATATCACCAACAACTACCTAAAGAAAAATTTTGTAGACATTGGGAATGCTTTAGCAGAATCAATTACGCGTATAGATGAATTAAGAACTAAAAAAGACGAGATATCTGGTGTACCAAGTGGATTCGCATCTTTAGACAGGATCACTTTTGGATGGCAGCCAACAGATTTAATCATTTTAGCAGCCCGTCCTTCTGTGGGTAAAACCGCATTCGCATTGAACTTGGCGCGTAATGCAGCATTGCATCCTACAAAGCCTCAGGGTGTAGGATTTTTTAGTTTGGAGATGAGTGCCTCTCAGTTAGTGCAACGTATTTTGAGTGCGGAGAGTGAAATTAAAATGGAAAAAATTTCAAGAGGTAAATTAGAAGATTACGAATACCAACAATTGCATACCAAGGGTATCAACCGATTAGAGTCTGCACCAATTTATATTGACGATACTGCTGCCTTAAATATTTTTGAGTTCAGGGCAAAAGCAAGAAGATTGGTAAACAAACATGATGTTAAAATCATCATCATTGACTACCTACAATTAATGAGCGGAACTGGTGACAGAAATTCAAATAGAGAACAAGAAATTAGCAATATATCTCGAAGTTTAAAAGCATTAGCGAAGGAATTGAACGTGCCAATTATCGCCTTATCACAGTTGAGTCGTGCGGTGGAAACCAGAAAAGAAAGTAAGATGCCACAATTGAGTGATTTACGTGAATCGGGTGCGATAGAACAAGATGCCGATATGGTCATGTTCATTTACAGACCAGAATATTATGAAGTAATGAGCAACGAGATGGGCGAATCTACAATGGGTGAAACGCATATCAGGATTGCAAAGCATAGAAATGGCTCATTGGATTTAATTAAATTAAGAGCAAGATTAGATGTACAGAAATTCGAGGAATGGGATGGCGCAACAGGCATACCTGGACTCGGTAATAATTATAAACCCCTCTCATCCAATATAGGCGGATCAGATGCGCAAGATGGAGGAAGATTTTTTATTCAAGGAAGTAAAATGAATGGCGGAGAATTTGATGATGACTCAAACGATGATCAACCATTCTAAATTGTTTTTATGTCTGTTCCTTATTTTTACGAACCATTGATTGCAACTGGGATGACGCAGTTTACTTTGAGTGAAACCTCTAGTAAACATTGTGTACAAGTACTAAGGATGGACGTAGGCGAACAAATAGATATCACGAATGGACAAGGAGGATTATTTCACGCAACCATTCAGGTGGCGCATAAAAAGAATGCAGTTGTTGCGATTACAACATCTACCCAAACAGACCGTCCTAAACAAAAATTACAACTAGGCATTTCTTTATTAAAAAATGCGGTGCGGTTAGAATGGCTTTTTGAAAAAGCAACAGAGATTGGTGTGACCAGTATTACACCTTTAGTTTGTGAAAGAACAATTCACGAGCGTTTCAAAACAGAGCGAATGCAACAAATTATTCAATCTGCCATGATTCAAAGTCAACAAACCTGGCTGCCTGTTTTATCAGAAACTATGCCATTGCTGCAATTCATAACAAAGAGCAGTGCAGCTCAAAAGCTCATCGCACACTGTGAGCCATTGCATAAAACTAGCATCCAATCCATTGAACCTAGTGATGACTTATTGTTACTTATAGGCCCTGAAGGCGATTTTGCTCCATCAGAAATTGAAGCTGCCATTGCCAAGGACTTTATGCCAATTGATCTTGGCCCTACCCGACTCAGAACAGAGACTGCAGGTATTTTTGCGTTAAGTTGCTTAAAAAATTTCTAATTTGCAAATATGAAAGTCATTGAAGTCAATACACCCGAATTAGATCAATCCTTTGTAACAATCAATGCCCTTATCAATAAGGACAATCCAAACTATATTCGACCTTTAGACAAAGAAGTGTTAGACACTTTTAATCCATCAAAGAATAAGTTATTTAAAGATGGTGCTGCAAAAAGATGGATTGTTCAAGATCAAACTGGCAAGACCCTTGGCCGTATTGCTGCATTTCATTATAAAAAATATATCAATAAAGGCACCGATTTTCCAACTGGCTGTATCGGATATTTTGATGCAGTAGATGATCAACTTGTAGCGAATCTTTTATTTGATACAGCAAAAGCATGGTTAATGTTCGAGGGCATGGAAGCCATGGATGGACCTGTGAATTTTGGTGATCGAGATAAATGGTGGGGACTCATGGTGGAAGGCTTTGACAGGGAACCTATGTATGGCATGTCTTTCAACCCTCCTTACTATGAAATATTATTTACCAATTATGGTTTTGAAAATTTCTATAACCAATATTATTATCGCAAACCACTTTCAGAAAGCTTGCCTGAAAGATTCAAAGAGCGCTACGAAAAATTCAATGCAAAGGAAGAATACAGCGTTCAGCATTTAGATAAAAAACGTTTAGACAAATTCGCAAATGACTTTGTCCATATATATAATACGGCTTGGGCACAACATGGAGAAGCAAAAGCCATCACGAAGGATCAAATCATGAAACTTTTTAAAACCCTTGGCCCAGTGATGGACGAGCGCATGATTCGATTTGCATATTACAAGGAAGATCCTATTGCCATGTTCATTAATATCCCAGATGTGAATCAATACTTTAAATACTTTGATGGCCAACTAGGATGGAAACAGAAAATTCATTTAATGTGGATGAAGTTTAGGAAAACAAATAAAAGATTGACCGGTTTAGCATTTGGTATCGTACCAAAATTTCAATCATTAGGGATAGATAGCTATTTAATCTACTCTACTTCTCTGCTCCTTGATCAAATCAAAATTTATAATGAATATGAAATGGGATGGGCCGCAGATTGGAATCCTAAAATGGTCAATATTTATAAAAGTCTTGACGCCAATCCCAGCAGACGCATGGTCACCTTAAGGCATATTTTTGACACCCAAAAACACCCTTTTGAGCGTCATCCAGTAATGGAATATAAGAGCCCAAATCAGGCCAGTTAAGGATTTCAGAAATGGGGGATAAGATTTGTACCCTAGCTCAGAAAATTACCTTTTGATGCAGTATATTGCAGCTCAAGTATGGAGAATTTTATCGTATCAGCAAGAAAGTATCGTCCTCAAAACTTTAATACAGTGGTGGGTCAATCTCATATTACCAC
>DBOB01000003.1 GCA_002299885.1 Sediminibacterium sp. UBA657 | reverse complement strand
AAAAAGTGGCAGGCTACTCACATCGCACCGCTCAACCGCCTATCCTTGCTGTATTCCTACCCTGGGGAGGTTCAGCAGGAGCTGGTCGTGTAAGACCTGCCGGTGCGAAGGTAGTAAAAACAGATTGGTTTTCCTACCAATTTTGAGTCGAATTCAAGCTGGAATACCCAATAATTTGGTCATATCTACTGCCTGGAGCCCTGAAATAAACAAAAATCGTATAGCTATTTTCGGTCTCCCAATGATCCCCCTCTGTCCACATAAAATCATGCAATGGATTAGGTGATTGGTCGGCTCTAAGAATATAATTGTAACTATAATAACCCTGTTTTAAATTCAACCATTTTTCATATTGTTTACTTGTGCTATTCCACCTCATAAGAGCATTGGTATCTAATACATTGCCTGTTAGAGCTCCCGCTAGATACATTGATTTCCCTTCATATGCTACCCCATTTTTTGGAAGATAGCTAAACAATACTTGGGCATAATCATTCTGATCCTCTGAACGAATTAATTCTGTATTACTAATCATGTATTGTCCATTCAAGTCTCTAAATGTAAAATAAGGCAGGCTTGCCCTCGACTGGTCTGGCTTTAAAATAATCCTAGAGCCATAGCCTAGTTGTTGTATGGCAGCAATTCGGTCTGTTTTGAACCTTAGATTTTGCAAATCTAACCACCTAGACTCCTTACCTGCAGGAAAAACAAAATCCCTGTCTGCATTGTATTCCATTTGATTCCCTCTTATAAAACTTGGTACGTTTGAAATCAACACATCATTATACCTAGTGTTTTGTATGACCGCAACATGAAGTAGTTCTGGCTGAAGCAGTTGGATTTTTTTTATATCTAATTGAGCTTGTATTTTTTGATGTGATTTAGAAATAGTTTCATCAAAAGGTTCTTGGATACTAGCGGTGATCGGTACTTCCTGTTCTACCACAAAAAAACGTTTGGTAAATACAAGCTCATTGGGCCTTCCTTGTCTAAACACTTTCATCAAATAATTACCTGACTTAGTGGGCCTGCAGGATGTGGTTGGAAATGTAAAACTATAGTGAAAGTAGGCTTGTTGTGCGATAGATGAAATAGTATACTCCCTGATATTATTTTGTGTGAGTCCTCTTGTATAATCAAAGGGATTGAGTGCAACAGGCTGCCAATTGATATCCATAAGTTCAATCGTAAAATAATATTGCTTGTAGTTAGCAGAGAGGTCATCAAACTGAATCAACAATTCGTCCTGAGTATTAAGTCCAATAATCGGTAATGCCAATGGCTTCCCTTTAGGAAAAACCAAGACGGTTTGAATATTGGCATCCATTATTCTATCCACCTGGGCAAATAATGGCGAAGTCAAAAAATACAAACAAATTAGAATCATCCAGTTTTTCATACCTATTGTTTACTACTACGAAACTAAGTTGAATACGCTAATTATAAAGATAAAAAAACTAGATTTGATTAAAATTAACAGTTGAACACCGCTTTTGAAATAGCTAAAAGAATAAGTTTTTACAAACAAAAAAACTACACCCGATTTATAGTACGACTATCTATCGCTGCAACTGCTATTAGTGTGGCTGCAATTTTACTCACTTTTTCCATTGTCAATGGCTTTCAGTCAACAGTACGAAACAAATTATTCTCCTTTTGGGGGCATATTCAAATTAGTTCGGTCAATGGGGCTAACCTCAATGGTGACGATCAAATTACAAAACAAATAAAGACCATTTCGAATATTCAATCCTCTTCGGCGTTTTTGAACCAAACCATGGTACTTGCCAAGGATATAGAGATTGAAGGACTCAATGCAAAAGGCATTGCTGATTTTTCTAGTATCCCGAGCTTAATCCAAGGCAGGATCATTCAAAGCGATGGCCAAAATCCTAGTAAAGAAATTGTGCTCTCAAAAAATATGGCTTCTAAATTAAATATTGCCATTGGGGATCAAGTAAGGCTTTATTTTTTCCAAAACAATCAAGTACAAGAAAGAAGACTAAGGGTTGTAGGTTTATTCCATTCTGGTATCGAAGCCTACGATTTTAAAAATGTATTTGTGGATATTCAATTATTACAACAATTAATTCAAGCTCCTAATGCAATTACAGGCTATCAAGTAAATGTAAATGACTTAAGTACAATAGCTCAGACGCAAATAGACATCCAATCCATACTTCCAGAAAATTGGGTTGCAAGTGCAAGCGCCGACATCTATCCTCAACTTTTTGATTGGATTCAAGTTCAAAGTATCAATAGGGATATTACCATCATCATCATGCTATTCATAGCTGTTGTAAACCTCATCACTTGTTTATTGATTTTATTGTTAGAGCGTGTTCCAATGATTGGCAGTTTAAATGCAATGGGCGCAACCCATACCATGATCCAAAAAGTATTTTTATACCAAGCGAGTTTTATTGCATTTGTAGGGATCGGACTAGGCGTATTCATTGGCCTTGGCCTTTCAATTTTACAGCTAAAATTTCAGTGGATACATTTAGACGAGTCTGCTTATTTAATTGATGTACTTCCTATCCAGATTCAACCACTGCAAGTGGTTGGGGTTATTTTTGGAACAGCAATCATCTGTTACTTATCTTTTCTTTTACCTACCATTTGGATCAAAAAAATCAGTCCTGCTAAAGCAATAAGATTCGATTAATGTTGCCAGTTAGCTAAGATAATCCCGGTTGCTACAGAAGCGTTTAGGGATTCTGCATTTCCATATTTTGGAATCGTAATTGGATCTGTGATCAAAGATAAAATGGGTGGTCGAATCCCTTTTGATTCATTGCCTATCACCAATATGCCTTCTTTAGGCAAGGCTGTTGATTGTATTGACTTTCCTTCAAGCACTGCACCATAAATGGGCAATTTGGAAGATTGTATTAAATCAGGTAAATCTGCAACAATTACATCCACTCTTAAAATACTCCCCATCGTGCTTTGCACCACTTTTGGATTATAGCAACTTGCTGTATCAGCACTCACCACAATTTGATTTAAACCAAACCAATCAGCGGTTCTTATAATAGTGCCTAAATTTCCTGGGTCTTGAATGCCATCTAAGCATAAGGTCATCTTACCTTTTAATTGTATGGGGCCTTTTATTTGTTTTTTCTCAACCAATGCGATGACCAGATTGGCTTTTTGTAATTGAGTTAATTTATCTAATTCAAAATCGGCTACCTCGGTCACATAATGCGGCTTAAAGGGCTGGGTTTCGATCCACTCCTTGGTGGCATAAGCTTGTCGAATCACCCATTCCGAAGCCATCAGCTCTTCCATCATCTTTGGTCCTTCGATGATAAAAACAGATTCTTCTGCCCAATGTTTTTTATGGGCGAAAGATTGGATATATTTGAGCTCATTCTTATTGATCATGCGCATGCCTTTTGGGAAAGTTAAAATTATTCGATTCTCCTCAAGTTTGAGTCTATTCAGCCTTTTATTTTTATTAAATAGCTGCGCAGATTTAAAAATGGCGATTGTGCACAATTACCCCAAGGAAACAGAGTTTATTTACAAAAATAAAATCATTGTTAAAGACGCTGCTTCAAAGCAGCAAGCCAAGGCACTATCTATTGCACTGGATAATTATTGGGATGACAGTGTTAAAGTGCAAACCATAAGACAATATGGTATTTTTAATACCATCATAAATCCAAAGAGCTACCAGCCCGAAAGGATGACTAGGACCATGCAGTATATGTCCAATTTTTTAGCTTCTGAAGGATATTACCACCCTGTATTGACTCCTATCATCACCACCGATACCATCAAAAATGAGTGGAGGACAACGGTGACAATGCAAGTAGCGCTCAATAAAAAAACAATCATTGATACCGTTACATTTCAGTTATCAGACCCAATTTTACAATCCATTGCTTTAAAAAATAAAGAAGCTAGTTACTTAAAAAAAGGACAAGCATTTTCTGACGAAGGTATTAATAACGAATTAGATAGATTGGTTGGGTTATTTAGAGCAAATGGATTTTATAATTTTACAAAAGAAAAAATATTTGCAGAAGTAGATACCATCGACGCATCATTGATGGTTTTGCAACTTGATCCACTTAGTCAAATTACACAAATCGCAGAAGCAAATGCAAAAAATAATCAAAATCCAAGTTGGAAAATTAGTATTCAATTAAGAAATCTTTCAAAAGAAACTACAAAACAATATACGGTTGGTCAACAATTATTTTATAGCGATGTTGCGGTACTATCCAACCCAGACAGTATTCTTACTAATGCACCATTGAAAAGAGATACGCTTTCTAATTTAGTGCATCTTTATACCTTACCAAAATTCAAAAGTTCTATATTTAAACAACAGGCCTTCATTCAAAAAGGAAGTCTTTTTAATGAAACAAGTTATTACCAAACGCTCAATAATGTGAGTAGTCTTGGTGCATGGCAACAAGTAGATGGAAGAACAACGCTTTTAAATGATAGCGTTTATCTGCATTATTTTTTAGTGCCTTATAGTAGAAGAAGTGTCAACTTTGATGTTGAAGGAAGCAGGAATACAGCCCAATTAGGATCAGGTAATTTATTGGGTCTATCTACGAACCTTACATACAAAGACAAGAACGTTCAACGAAAAGCAATTCCTGGTATCACAAGTCTAAGACTAGGTGTGGAATTGAATTTAAACAACGGAGGCAATCTCGCACAAACCTTATTGATGAATGTTGGTCAAACTTATAGCTTCCCTTATTTAATTATTCCATTTGTAAAAAAAGAAGCAAAGGCAAATCAAAATGTGAAAACAAACTTCTCTTTAAACGGTTCATATATGGATCGTTTGGACTTCTATCAACTAAAATCATTCACCACCAATTGGGGTTATGAGTGGAAAAAAAATAAAAATGGCAAGCAACAAGTAATCAGCTATACCCCATTGAATATTGAACTATACCGATTAAATAAGTTTTCTAAACTAGATAGCTTACTGATTAGAAATCCTTTTTTAAGGTCTTCATTTAACGAGGGTAATATAGCGAGTCAAACCTTGAGTTATACCAATATTGGGACTTCATTAAAACATCCTCGCCAACAACAATATTTAAGACTAGGCATTGAAGATGCAGGAGGAATATTTGGCATTTCAGAAAAATTATATAATAACTTTTATCGTTACTTGAAATTAGAAGCAGAATATAGATCTACCTACAAGTATGATCATTCTGAGATTGCTTGGAGATTAATGGGTGGCTGGGGAAATAACTATAGTGACAATGCAAGTTTGAGTGGGCAATTGCCCTTCTTCAAACAATTTACAGCTGGTGGCCCATATAGTATGCGTGCTTGGGGATTAAGACAATTGGGTTTAGGTAGTTCTACATTTTATGATACCAGTGCTTCAAGTCAAAATTTTGATCGCTTTGGTGACCTGCAATTAGAGGCCAATTTTGAATACCGATTTACTTTATTACAAATTGGCTCCTACAAAATTGGGTCTGCCCTTTTTACGGACATAGGTAATATTTGGAACACAAGAGATTTAGGAAACGACCTTAAAGCAGGATTTAAATTAGATCGATTATATAAAGATCTTGCAATCGCAGTTGGAAGTGGATTGCGCATGGACTTTGATTATTTTATTATCAGAATCGACTTTGCCTTAAAAATGAAAGACCCTACTCGATCCTATAATAACGGTTGGTTAAACCTCAGCGATTTGAAATGGGCAGAATTAAAGACGAATGGTCTTAGAGTAAATAACTATGCATGGCAATTTGGAATTGGATTACCCTTCTAACAAAGCATTGATTTCTTTTTCTAGCGCCTCCCACTGCATGGCATCTTCTACCTGGAATGATCCAATTTTTGTGCGTCTTAATCCACTCATATAGGCACCTACACCTAGTGCTTGTCCAAAATCATGCACCAAGCTTCTTATATAAGTGCCAGTTGAACATAGTACTCTGAATTCAATATTAGGTAAATCAATTTTTGTAATCTCAAATTGCTCAATGGTGATTTGTCTTGGATCCACTTTTACTTCGATCCCTTGACGTGCAGACTCATACAATCGCTTTCCATCTTTTTTTATCGCAGAATGTTGAGGAGGCATTTGCAGAATTGTCCCTATGAATTGTTTTGTCGCTTCTTGAATTTTTAATTCCGTAATTGCTTCTATCGATTTAAAATTTTCAGGCTCTTGTTCTAAATCATAGGATGCAGTTGTTGCTCCAAGTACTAAACTTCCTGAGTATTCTTTTTGCATCCCCATGAATTCATTGATCTGTTTTGTAAACTTACCTGTACAAATTATCAGTAACCCAGTAGCTAGTGGATCGAGTGTGCCCGCATGTCCTACTTTCATGATTTTTGTTAACCACCTCACTTTTTTAACCATGTCAAAAGAAGTCCAATTCAGTGGCTTATCAATCAACAAAACCTTACCTTCTAAAAAAGGAGTGAGTGCTGGAGGGATGGGCTTCTGTTTCATGTTACTTGTAACTTAAATACTAGTAAGCACGTGCAAATAATACTCTTTGCACAGAAGGTTTTCCTGTTAAGATACAAGTACCCGCTTCTTGTTCATTGTTCAAAGGAATACAACGAATGGTTGCCTTGGTCATCTCCTTAATTTTATCTTCGGTTTCTGGTGTACCATCCCAATGTGCCGATACAAATCCTGCCTTGGTGTCTAGTGTTGTAACAAACTCATCCCAGTTATCTGCTTTTGTAATATGTTCGTCTCTATATTTTTTAGCACGATTGAATAAATTAGATTGAATATCCAATAAAAGTTGTGAAACAGTTTCGGTAATGCCATCCATCGACACCGTTGTTTTTTCTTTGGTATCACGACGTGCAATTTCTACTTGATTATTTTCCAAATCACGCGGACCAACAGCAATTCTTACAGGCACACCTTTTAATTCGTACTCGGCGAATTTCCAGCCTGGTCTTTGATTATCAGAGTCATCATATTTTACACGAATTCCAACAGCCTTGAAAGAGGCCACCATGGCATGTACTTTTTCATCCAATAAAGCTTTCTGTTCTTCCCCTTTAAAAATTGGAACAATCACCACTTGCAAAGGCGCAATACGTGGAGGTAAAACCAACCCTTCATCGTCACTATGTGTCATCACCAATCCACCAATTAATCTCGTACTCACACCCCAAGAGGTTGCCCATACATAATCTAAAGTATTGTTCTTATCACTAAATTTTACGTCAAATGCTTTTGCAAAATTTTGTCCTAAGAAATGCGAAGTGCCTGCTTGCAATGCTTTACCATCTTGCATCAAAGCCTCAATGCAATAAGTATCTTCTGCACCTGCGAATCTTTCGTTAGGCGTTTTCACCCCTTTAATCACTGGCATGGCCATCCAGTTTTCTGCAAAGTCAGCATAGACATCTAGCATTTTTACAGTTTCTTCAATCGCTTCCTCTTTGGTAGCATGTGCAGTATGCCCTTCCTGCCATAAAAATTCTGCCGTTCTTAAAAATAATCTTGTCCTCATTTCCCATCTTACCACATTGGCCCATTGGTTCACCAAAATTGGTAAATCACGATAAGATTGAATCCAGGTTTTATAAGTATTCCAAATAATCGCTTCACTGGTAGGGCGAACAATCAATTCCTCTTCTAGCTTCGCCTCTGGATCCACCATTAACTTGCCTTTATTATTTGGATCAGTTTTTAATCTATAATGTGTAACAATCGCACACTCTTTTGCAAAACCTTCTGCATTTTTTTCCTCTGCCTCAAATAAAGACTTTGGAACAAACAAAGGGAAATAGGCATTTTCATGTCCTGTATCCTTGAACATTTTGTCTAATGTTGCTTGCATATTTTCCCATAAAGCATAACCATATGGCTTGATCACCATACATCCTCTTACCGCACTATAATCTGCAAGTGACCCTTTTAAAACTAGGTCGTTATACCACTGCGAATAGTCCTGTTGTCTTGTCGTTAGTTCCTTTGCCATTTTCTAAAAATTCTTAACATTTTAAATTGTAACAAAACCGCTCCTAATAACGTTCTATGTTTTAAACTTTGTTACCTTTAGGATGTCAAATGTATGCTAAATCAGGGGCATATTAAAACCAAAAAATGAACAACATGAAAAAGCAACACAACCAATCCCTCATTGGGTTCAACGCCATCGGTATTTTAATGGCTTGTAGTTTTTTCTTAACCAGCTGTACAAGCTTGCAACAAACTACAACTGCAGCCACAGACGATCTATATTTTACGCCTTCAAAAGAGGCCGAAACAAATACAAAAACAAACGCAAGAAATAATTCAGCCGATGCAGAAATTTCTGAAGAAGCCGAATACCAAGATTACCAAAACTACCAGGACGACCGCTTTTTAAGATTAAAAGTGGCGAACAGAAACCGTTGGTCAAGCATCGACGATTTTGGTTATTGGAACAACCCAAGATTTAGTATGAGTATGAATATGGGAATGGGTTGGGGTGGCGGATTCGGTGGATGGGGAGGTGGATTTGGCGGTTGGGGCGGAAGTATTGGCCTTGGCTGGGGCGGTGGATTCGGCGGTTGGGGCGGAGGCTTCGGTGGCTGGGGCGGCGGATTTGGCGGTTGGGGCGGAAGTATTGGCCTTGGCTGGGGCGGTGGATGGGGAGGATGGGGATTTGACCCATTCTGGGATCCATTTTGGGACCCATTCTGGGGCGGAGGCTTCGGTGGTTGGGGTGGCTTTGGTGGCTGGGGCGGAGGCTTCGGTGGTTGGGGCGGTTGGAACCCTTACTTCGCAGGTTTCTGGAACCCATACAGACCAATTTATTATGGCGGAGGTGTAAGCGATTTCCCTATGCAAAGAAATAACTATACACCAAGGGCAATGCAAACAAGTGCTCCAGCGCTAGGTGCATATAGAACAAATAGAAACTACAACAACGCCAATAATTTTTCAAATTCGACCAATGGTACAACGCGCTACACTGGCAATCCAACTTTAAATAGTCGATTTGGCAATTTATTAAGACGTGTAACAACAAATAATACCAACACGAATCAAGCAAATAGTTTTGATCGACCTGCGCGTTATTTTAACAATGGCGGTTTTAGTAGTAATAACCAAAATAAATCAAGTAACTCTAGCTCTAACTCTAATTCCAACACTTCACCTTCTGTAAATAACAATGCAGGTGGAAGAAGTGGCGGATTCAATAGTAGCGGATCTGCTCCTAGTTCAAGACCACCAAGAGGAGGTAATTAATCCTTTAGGTAAGTAAGTCTTATTCGATTTTTAATTTGGTGTTTATAAACAGTTCAATAGAAAGTAACATGAAAAAAATAGTAATAGGTATTTTAGTATTCGTAAGTGCAAGCTTAAAAGCACAAAGTCCAGAAGATGGATTAAGACTATCTTGGTTTGCTCCCAATGGAACACCACGTAGCAACGCATTAGGCGGCGCAATGGGTTCTCTAGGAGGTGACTTGTCTGCTGCGCATATCAATCCAGCAGGTTTAGGATTTTATAAGTCTGGGGAACTACTTGTCACAAGTAAATATTTAAATACCCAAACAGATTATAATTATAGAGGTACTAATACAAGCACTTCTGATAACACAACTACACTGGGTAATCTAGGCATTGTCCTTGCAGATGGTAAAAAGAACAGAGGCTATTCAAGTACTGCGTTTTCAATTAGCTTCACTCAAATAGCAGACTTCAATACCAGACAAAGATTTAAAGGCGTTAATAATTTTAGTAGTTACTCGGAAAAATTCTTAGAAGAATTATACTATGACAATGCAGGAATGGGTGCTGCCGAAAACAATTATATTTTTGGTAGTTCATTGGCATTTAGAACTTTTTTGATTGATACCATCGCTGGTAAAAATGGCGCAATAGATGGATATCAAAGTTTAGTTCCTATTTCTAGTGGTGTGAATCAAACTTTTGATTCCTATACCAGTGGTAGTTCTAATGAATTAGCATTTGGTTGGGGCGGTAATGTACAAGACAAATTATACTTAGGTGCAAGTATCGTATTACCTATTGTGAATTTTAATCGTTCACTTACAGTTTCTGAAACTGATCTTTCAACAAACAATACAACAAATCAATTTGGTGGTTTTGTTTTCAATGAAGAATTTAGTTCTAAAGGCTGGGGTATTGGTGCAAAATTTGGTATCATCTACAAACCAGAAGCCTCTTTACGTGTGGGATTTGCATTACATACTCCACAATTGATTGGCTTTAGAGATAAAGTATCTGCAGATATGACAACGAATACGGAGTCATATGCTGGAAAAGTTTCTGCTAGTTCAAATCAATTGAACAATGGCCTCCCAGGTGTAAGAGAGTATACAGTCATCACACCAACAAAGGCTACTTTTAGTGGTAGTTACTTTTTTGCTAGCCCAGGCAAGCCAACACAACCATTAGGGTTTATTAGTGCGGATATCGAGTGGGTGAATTATGCTGGAACACGTTTTTCTGCCAATGATTTTGACCAAGAAAGTGCCGACTACTATGATGACTTAAATAATACCATGAAAGCTACTTACAAGAATAATATTAATATCAGACTTGGATCTGAAATTAAATTAACAGGTAACTGGATGGCTAGAGCAGGTACTGCTTATTATGGTAGTCCTTACAAAAATGAATTTGCAGACGAAAATGGAACAAAATTAGTAACACCATCTCGTTTTATTTTATCTGGTGGTATTGGTTACAGAACCAATAAATATTTCTTAGACTTTACAATCTCAAGTGCAGCCAATAGAGATGCGGTGGTGCCTTACCGATTAATTGATAAACCAAGCCCTATTGCTGTTCAAAATAGCAATACTGTATTATTCAATATTGGATACGGAATCAGATTCTAATTCAGATTGAGATTAATTCATCGATCAATCTAATTGATATATTCTCTTCGATATAAAAAAAGCCATCCCGAGGGATGGCTTTTTTGTGCGAGCTATTACACCCTATTTTAAATCGCTTGACTTTAATCCTTGGTTGACTTTAATATCTGTGTACTTGATATTAATTTTCATTTGACCCATATCTATTAACTGTTCTGAAGAAACTTGAACACCATTTACAGTTTGATACCCGCTATAAAATTGCTGTTGTGTAACAGTACCTCTTCCTGGTATTTCTTCTGATTTTGATGTCTTTAATAATAAAAAAGTCTTAGCATCATAAAAACGGTGTGATACTTTCTTAGAAGGCGTAGTCACTTCAACATCAATGGCATCCTTATCGTCTACTTTTTCTGCACCAACAATCTTTAAGCCATAGCCTTTTGTTAGGAATAATTGTTCTGGTACAAGTGTAGCAGACTGGTCAAGATCTTCCTTTGAATCTTCTGTAATAGGCACTTCTTGCCCTTGTTGAGCTATAGAGTATTTACCATCAACAACTGCCTGTCTCATAATTGCCATGCCACCCATGGACATGGTGGTTACTGAATTACCTGGCATTACAATGGTTTGTTTCATTTCTAAAGACTGTCCCATTAAATTAGCAGTTCCTTTTAATTGTACATCTTTCACACTATTTAATGCTTCTTTAGTACCAATTGCAGCAATCGCTTTTTCCATCAATACAGTTGGTGTTAAACTTGCATCTGCTTTTACTTCAGTTGGAGCAGCCACTTCATTACCCTCTATATCAAAATATTTAATTGGACCATATTTCTCTAAGCCTTTAGCAATTTGTTTTGCATTACCAACAATCACAATATGCATTTGATTGGTGTTCAAAAATAATTGAGCTGCATTTTGCACTTTTGCTGCATCCACTGCTGCTAAATTGGTCAAATATTTTTTATAATAGTCTGCTGGCAAATTATTACGCGCAATATTCAATGCGAAATTGGCAATGGTTGCAGGATTTTCAAGTGATCTTGCAAAACCACCAGATAAATAATTCTTCATTCTACTTAGTTCAGTCTCTCCTACTTGCTCATTTCTAAGGATATTGATTTCACGTAACAATTCTTGTACAGAACTATCAGTTTTTTCATTTCTTACAGAAGCTTCAGCTTGGAAAATACCAATTTGACGACTCGGACTTAAAGAAGAGTAGGCGCCATAGGTAAAGGCATATTTTTCACGTAGGTTAGCAAACAAACGACCTGAGAATCCACCACCTAAAATATTATTCATCACTGAGCCTGCAATCACATTCGAAGAGCCAGGTAACAAATCTACTGCGCCAGCAATAGCAACTACACTCTGTACGCTAGATGGTCTGTCTACAATCGCTACATAAGTTTGTTTAGGCTGAACAGGTTTAGCAAAATTTTGTTTTGTGAAAACACCTTTTTTCCAAGTTCCAAAACTTTTTTCTGCTAATGTTTTTGCAGTAGCAGGATCTATATCTCCAACAAAAATTAAATAAGCGGCATTTGGTATCCAGTAGGTACTTAGAAATGTTTTTACATCTGCAATAGAAACTTGATTCACTGTCTTAGTGGTCATCATTTCACCATAAGGATGTGTTGCACCATAAACTAATTTTTTAACCACATTGCCAGAAATTGCATCCGCATCGTCTTTGCTTGATTCAATACCTGATAAGGTTTGCTTGCGAATTTTCTCCAATTCCTCTGAAGATAAAGATGGTTGTAACACCACTTCTGATAATAAACTTAAAAGACTTGGGAAATTGCCTTTCAATGAACTAACCGATGCTGATTGACTTGAAGTAGACATGCTTCCACCCAAAAATTCAATGGCTTCGTCTAATTGTGCTTTTGATTTTGTAGTAGTCCCTCTTTTTAAAAGCTGACCTGCCATTTGAGCCACACCTGCTTTATCTCCTTCTGCAAAACCATCATAGTCTAATGCCAATGTAGCACTCACTTGTGGTAGTTTAGTATTTTTAACGACAAATACTTGTAACCCATTTGCTAAAGTAAATTTAACTGGGTCACCAATTTGAATAAGGGGCGCCTTGCCTGGCATAGGCGCTTTTGAACGATCTATATTTTGTGCCATTGTAACCAATGGAACTAAAAATAGAAATAAGTATAATTGTTTTTTCATAAAATTATTTTAATGTAAACTTTTTTGAATGACTCGATTATTTAGTAGCAGGTTTTTCTTTTGGTAAATAATACAATACAATTCGATTGTCTTTGTTTAAATACTTCTTAGCCACATTCAAAACATCTTGTCTTGTTACTTTATTGTATTTCTCTAATTCTGTATTGATTAAATTGGCATCACCAAAATACACTTCATTGTTCGTTAAGCTTTCTGCTATACCAGCCATTGTAGCATTACCAGTAACAAGAGAAGTTGTAATTTGATTTTTAACTTTTTGGAATTCACGCTCACCTACTAATCCTGTCTTCAATTCATTCACAACACTATCCATGCTTTTTTCTAATTCCTCAATCTTCACACCCATATTCGCAATAGATAAAGCAATGAATAAGCCTTCGTCCTCATTAAAGAATGGAACAGATTGTGCAGCCACTGCTTGTTGTTTTTTATCAACTAAAGTTTTATTCATTCTAGAAGACTCCCCTCCAGATAAAAGAGTTGACAATACATTGAACGCATAATACTCATCCCCACCTTGCTTTGGTGCACGGTAGGCTTGGAATACCCCTGGCAATTGAATGTTATCGTAAATCACATCTCTTACCTCACCGCCTAATGCTGGTTCTTTAATGGTTGGTCTTGGGATTGGTTTGGTACCCATTTTAATTGGACCAAAATAAGCTTCAATTTTCGCTTTCAATTCGGCTTTATTAAAATCACCCGCTATAGACAATACACAATTATTTGGAACATAAAATGTCTTATAAAAATTGATGAACTCGTCCAATTTAGCAGCGTTCAAATGCTCCATACTTCCGATTGGTGACCATTGGTAAGGATGCACTTTATAAGCACGCTTTAATACTTCGTTTAAAAAAGAACCATATGGTCGGTTGTCTACACGTTGACGTTTTTCTTCTTTTACTACTTCTCTTTGTGTATTCACACCAATTTGTTCAATTTTAGCGTGCATCATACGCTCACTCTCTAACCATAAACCTAATTCAACTTGATTAGAAGGTAATAACTCATAATAAAAAGTACGATCCTGAGAAGTGTTTGCATTCAATGCACCACCAGCATTGGTGATATACTTGTCAAACTCACCTCTTTTAATATTTTCTGAACCTTCAAATAATAAATGTTCAAAGAAATGTGCGAAGCCAGTTCTTGCAGTGTCTTCGTTTTTAGAACCTACATGGTATAAAGTCGTTACAGCCACAACAGGTGCTGAATGATCTTCATGTAAAATTACTTTTAAGCCATTTGGCAAAGTGTATTTCTCAAATTGTATGGTTTGACCTGTCACCTGATTGATTAACAAAGTCAACATACAAAGAAAAAATAGAACTGATTTTTTTTGCATAAAAATTGATTTTTGGGAATATATATTAAGGTAAAAATAAGCCTAATTGCAATAAATACTGATTAAAAAACTTTAAGAGTTTATATAATATTGTTAATACCGTATTGAATAAATTTGTACTGAAAATGGCACTAATTTTAAGCTTGATTCCAGCTAATTTCAGGGTCTTTTTTAAACCAGGTCATCTGCCTTTTAGAATAATGTCTGGTGTTCTGTTGAATGGCTTGTATGACTGCCTCCTTTGTTTGATGCCCTTCAAAATAAGGCTGCCACTCTTGATAACCTACCGTTTGTAATGCGTTCAAATGAAATTGAGGGCGTAAAGCGTATACTTCCTCCTCTAATCCCGTGCTGACCATCTGCAAAACTCTTTGATTGATTCTGTCATACAATAGTTCCCTAGGCATTTCAAGTCCAATTTTTTGTATGTCAAACGAACGTGTTTTTTTTGCCTGCAGTTGAAAATCAAGGATGGATTGACCTGTTCCAATCACTACTTCCAAAGCCCTGGATAATCTTTGTGCGTTTTGTTGTTCGCCTTGATCTGCTTGCGCCCAATAGCCAGGATCCTTTGCTTTTACTTGTCCTTGAAGCCAAGCAATGCCTTTGCTTTTAAAATCATGTTGAATTTGATTGCGTACTACTGGATCAATTGCTGGTATTGAATCCATCCCTTCTACAAATGCTTTAATGTATAAGCCAGTTCCTCCAACCATGACCACAGATCCAAATTTTTCCAATAACTCGGTTGCTTTAGCTAATGCATACGCCTCGTATATACCGGCGTTCACCGTATCATTAATAGAATGACTTGCAATAAAATGGTGTTTGACTTGAGCTAGTTCTTCATTGCTTGGACGAGCCACCCCAATATTTAATTCTTGGTAACATTGTCTGGCATCCGCAGAAATAATTTCTGTATTTAATTTTTGCGCTAATTCGATTGCATACTTTGTTTTACCCACTGCGGTAGGACCAACAACAATATATACTGTGGGCGTCAAAATAAATGAATTAAATATTAGTAGACTTCGGAATTAATAAGCTTCGGAGCTATCATCAAACATACCACCTGCGTCATCATCCCCTGCTTCGTCATCAGACGCATCCGCGTCTTCTTCTTCTGAATCATCATCAGACGCAAGTCCTTCTTCACCCTCTTCACCAAATCCATCCTGGGCTTCTGTTAAATCATACTTCTCCTCTATATCAGTGAAATTAGGCCCTAACAAACCTTTGGTGCCATATTGCATAGGACCAACACCTTCAATTCTTGAAATGGTTGGATAATTTAATTCCATATCCGCATCCGCATTCTTGATCACTTGAATCAACTGTATTAAAAAAGTCCAAGACTTAGCGAAATCATATAAATAAACAAACTGTTGATTGGTATTCAAAATCTCAGAGCCTATTGACACTTCATCCATCATCAATGGTGGCACGACATAATTTTTTTCGTACAATGCTTTACTTATTTCTCTTCCTCTTTGCCATTTTTCGTTACTTCTAAAAAAAGTGGCATCATGTTTTTCATCAAATTCAAAAGCCTTCAAAATAATATGATGTAGGTCTGTAAAATTTTGCGTGTGTTTCACCATTACATCTCTATAAATCGCATCGTCATCCTCCCAAGAAATTCTAAATTTTAAAATGGCCATTTTGGTGATTTTGAAACGCTAAATTAGTATTTATTAGCTTGATTTTAAGCTTTTTTATTGGCAGGATGCAATCCAATTTTAGCCGCTTCGGCCATCATGAATGTATAAGCAGCATCATACTCATTAGGGATAATTCCATCTAAAATGGCTTCTCTAATGGCGTCCTTAATAATGCCTACTTGCTTGGAAGGCGTTATATTAAAAATTTGCATAATCATCTCTCCAGTAATTGGAGGTTGCCAATTACGCATCTGGTCTTTTTCCTCTACTTCCACAATCCTCGCTTTGACCATTTCAAAACCTTGCAAATACCTTTTAACCTTATTTTGATTCTTACTTGTAATGTCTGCGGCACATAAAACCATTAAAGATTCAATGTCTTCCCCCGCATCAAATAACAATCTTCTTATCGCACTATCTGTTACATTTTCCTTCGTTAAAGAAATAGGACGTAAATGCAGCGCCACTAATTTTTGCACCAACTTCATGTGCTCGTTTAATGGCAGTTTTAATTGTGTAAATAATTTAGGCACCATTCTTGCTCCAACCACTTCATGTCCATGAAAAGTCCAGCCAAAACCAGGTTCAAATCTTTTGGTATTTGGTTTCGCAATATCATGTAATAAAGCAGCCCACCTTAGCCAAATATCTTCTGTATTTGCAGCAAGATTATCTAGCACTTGTAAAGTATGTGAGAAATTGTCTTTATGCCCAATGCCATCTAAGGTTTCAGCGCCTTCCAATTTTAATAAAACTGGAAATATCTGAGCCAATAAACCTGCTTCTTTTAATAAATACCAACCTTTCGACGGTTGCTTGGTTTTCATTATTTTTTGCAACTCATCTGTAATCCTTTCTTGAGAAACAATCTTGATACGTTCTGCCATTTGTTGGATGGCTTTGAATGTTTTTTCCTCAATTACAAAATCCAATTGTGTTGCAAAACGTATAGCACGCATCATCCTTAATGGGTCGTCATCAAATGTTTGATCTGGCGACAAAGGAGTACGAATAATTTTTAATGCTAAATCTTCCATTCCATTGAATGGGTCTAAGAGTGCGCCAAAGTTAGATACACTTAAATCTATCGCCATCGCATTGATGGTAAAGTCTCTCCTATTCTGGTCGTCTATCAATGTGCCTGGTTCGACAGTAGGATTTCTACTTTCTCTTACATAGGACTCCTTTCTTGCGCCCACAAATTCAATCTCTATATCTGTCAATTTCACCTGTGCAGTGCCATAAGTTTTAAACAAAGAAACAAATGGCTTAGGACTAAATTGATTGGCAAATGTAGTTGCTAATTGCAAGCCATCTCCTATGCATACAATATCAATGTCTTTGGTATTTCTTGCTAATATTTTATCACGCACAAATCCACCCACTGCATAGGCAGGTATTCCTAATCTTGCCGCAGCTTCTCCTGCAATGGCTAAAAGGTCTTTTTCTTGTGCTGTTAATTCAATGGACATCGATGCAAAAGTACTAATTGTGTAGCACTTGTTGGAGCGGTTGATAGATTTGTTCCATGGTGATGGTTTCGGCGCAATTAAAATGCTGTTGTGGACATTGCTTTTTTCCATGTAATCCACAAGGCCTGCAACTTAAAGCTTGTTTTGTCTCAATAATAAAGGAGGTATCTGACAATGGACCATAGCCAAAGTCGGGCACTGTAGAACAATAAATAGCAGCAACTGGTGCATTCACTGCAGAAGCAAAATGCATGGGTGCGGAATCATTGACATAATTCAATAAAGCACCTTTTTGTAAAGCAGCAGATGCTAAAAATGATAACCTTCCAGCCATATTGACTAGATTAGGGTTTTGCACTGCTTGCAATATCTGGTCATTCAAGTGCTTATCACCTGGTCCCCCTAGTAAATAAATGGGCCCTTCAAAAGGAATTGAAAGCAATAATTTGATCCATTGATGCAATGGGAATTGCTTAGTAAACCAAACCGAAGCTGGTGCCATACATAAATAAGGTTGTGCCTGATAGCCTTCTACTTGTTTTTGATCCTGCAAGGAAGGATACAATGCGGGCTTTGCATTTGGAAATATTCCCAATGGTGATAATAAGGCCTGGTTGCGTTCAGTTTCATGTAAACCATTACCAACAGATTGATGTGGTATTGTATTGGTAAATAAAAATGCAAATGGATTTTTATCAAAACCAATTTTCATTTTAGCACCAGACAAAGCCGTCCATAAACCAGTAGCAGCATAACGTTGCACATTAATTACTGCATCAAATTGATGTTTTCTAATGGTGAAAAGTAGTTGTAGCCAATGTCCGTATTTATTTTGTTTTTTATCCCATACGAATACTTGATCTATAAATGGATGCAGATTGAACAATGCCTCATTTCCCTTTCTCACTAAAATTGAAATCGATGTAGCAGGATTTTGCTGATGTATGGATTCCAACATAGCTGTTGCTAAAACGACATCACCTATAAATGCAGTTTGAATGATTAGTATTTTTTGTGCCATAGATTGGATTTAAGAACGAATAATGATGATTTGATCTTTTTCCCATTTCACAATGGCAGAAGGTTCCTTTAAAGTGGTATCCTCTTGCTCTGATCGCACCACATAATCAACACCTTCAATAATATCTAAAGAGATATCTGAAAAACATTTTGGTGTGGGTAATCCAGAAATATTTGCCGAAGTACTTACAATAGGTTTACCAAAAGCTTGCATTAATTGTTGTGCAAAATTTGCTTTGCAAATTCGAATTGCAATGGAGCCATCTGGTGCAATTAAATTAGATGCTACATTTTTTGCTTGATCATAAATGACAGTGGTTGGCTTAGTAATGCCTTTAATATAATCTGCCACTTTAGGCTTGGGTTCTGCTACATAATCTAAAATCCATTTTTCTTCGGGCACAAGCACAATCATCGCTTTTGTATCCGTTCTTTTTTTGAGCGCATAAATTTTTTCAACTGCTGTAGGATTGGTTGCATCAGCACCAATCCCCCAAACAGAATCAGTAGGATATAAAATGATATCTCCTTTCCTTAAGGCAGCCAATGCATTGCTAATATCTTCTTCCATTAAAAACATATTGCAAATTAATCATTAAGGTTTAAAGCAATTCAAATGAATGTGTAAAAGAAAGGGTTTAACTATCTAAATCAACCTGTATTTTTGCCAAAATAGAATGAAAAGGACTAATCTATACAATCAAGGGTTTCTCTGGGCAGTCCTAGGCACCATACTATTCTCTACCAAAGCCATTTTGATCAAGCTTTGTTTTAAAACAACCAATATTGATGCAAGCAGCTTGTTGATGTTACGCATGTTGTTTGCTTTACCATTTTATGCTGCAGCAATGTGGTATTATTTTGCAAATCAACAACTAAAAAAAGTAAAACCATCTACCTACTTTGCCGCAGGTCTAATAGGTTTACTTGGATACTATATGAGTAGCTTATTTGATTTTATCGGATTGCAATATGTGTCTGCAAGTATTGAAAGGATTATTTTATTCATCTATCCCACCCTTGCTGTATTATTGAATTTATTGATTTTTAAAGTGGCCATAACTAAAAGACAATGGCTTGCAATTTTAATTACCTACATCGGCATTGGGCTTGCTTATTGGGGCGAATTGAATCAAATACCAGATACAAAAATGTTCTTCTTTGGAACTTGGATGATCCTAATATGTGCCATCACATTTGCCTTTTACTTAGTGGGTTCAGGTAAAATAATACCAAAAATTGGGGCGCCACAATTTACAAGCCTGTCTATGTTGGCAGCAAGTGTTGGTATTTTTATTCATTATTTTGTTACGCACCAACAAGGCGTCGCTTCTATTGTAGACATGCCCATCCTTTATTCAAGTAGTGTATGGTTGGTGATTGCGCTAGCAATTATAGGTACAGTAATTCCCTCCTTTTTAATGAGCGGAGGGATGAAAAGGATAGGAAGCAACGATCTAGCCATTATTACAAGCATTGGGCCTGTATCGACCTTGTTTCAGGCTAGATGGATCTTAAATGAAGCATTTAGCTGGGAACAGATTTTGGGAACTGTATTCGTGGTACTGGGGGTTATACTCGTAAAAAAAGTTGGGGCAACCGAGACGAATCCAGATTACCCCAATTATCCTTCCCCCAAAGGATAAAAATCTTTATATATTATATTTCTTTAATTTGTCTATGACTAGATTGTAAATATGGCTCAGTTTAATATCTCATTCCAAACTTTTCATAAACTAAGTGGTGAAAAGAATATTTTAGATATAAATAATAGATTTAAATTACTTTATATATTAATAAAATATTAAATTCATTATTTTTTGCATTATAATATTTTTATATAATTAATTTATATAATTTTGGATCATGCTTCGAAAAATTGGAATCCTACTTTTTTTACTAATCCTTGTTCAAATAAATAGTTTTGGACAGGCTGACATTACCAATAAACAGCTTTCTTTAGCGGAACATGCTTTATTAGATTTTATTACAACTGATTCTGTCAATGACCTTAGCCTGGACATTTTTAAGGAAAACCTGAAATTTGGGGTATCCAATAAATTAGCCAATGGTATTAGTCTTTTAAAGAAAAAAGATAAAGTTTATTTACAATTACTGGGCTCTGGGAGACTATATCAGATACAAAAACAAGGAAAGGGTGATTATCTATTCAACCGACTTGATTCAACACTATACTTTGGAGCAAATTTTGGCAGTATTAACTTCTTTTACAAAGACACTTTATTTAAGTTAGGTGGAGGTGGATTTTGGAAAATCATAGATTATTTTACCTTTTATAGTACTAAAACAAATGAGTGGGAACTGATTAGTTCAAAGAAAGGAATCCCAGTGTATCAAAGCCAAGAAAATGGTGTATCATTTTATATGGATCAATTGAATGGTAAATTCTATTTATCCAATTCAATAAACCAAACGGATTTTCCCGCTTCTCTTAATACAACTTATTCAGATACCTGTAGAGTTTTTGATTTTAAAGATAAAACTTGGCAAAACTTAGGCAAGATAAACCCTGCATTAAAAGATAAATTACAGAAAAGCATAGGTTTGAAAACAACATTTGGTCCTTATTTGATTTTTCATTCAGACTTAGAAATAAAATGGATTAACTTTTCAAGCAACCAATTTGGCGTTCTTGCTAAAGAGAAGCAAGCTGAATTCAGGGAAAAATGGCTCAAGTTATACAAAGGCCTTCCTGAACATTTGTACCAATTTGTAATGGGCAATCAGTTTTACTTAATACGAATCGAAAATAATGGCGCTATAGCATATGAATCCATTGAGTTAACTACTAAAGACTTTATTGATCCAAATGCAGAACCAATTTATTCTAATAGCGCTATCGTTGCTTTATTAAATAAAATTGAGCCAGGGACACCTGTCATAGGTAACGTTTTTATAGTGCTAATGGTCATTCTGCTTTATTCTTTATATAATAAAAAAATCAAAAAGAATAAAACACCAATCGAAATACAATCTATCTTATATAAAAACTTTTTCAGTGCTTTAACGGCTGTTGAGAAAGAATTAATTCAAGCGATTTACGCATTGCAAATCAAGCAAGAGCAAATTAGTATCAAAGCAATCAATAAAATTATTGGCGTACAGCAAAAAGACACCATCACTCAAAATAAAAGTCGCAGTGATTATTTCTTAAGAATCAATCAAAAATTTAAATTAGCTACAAGAGCAAGTGAATTATTGATCGTAAAGCAAAGAGAAGAGACAGATAAAAGAGTATACAATTACAATATCAATCCAATTTTTATTGATTCAATGAAGGCTTTGATATTAAACAACCAGTAAACTACAACCCCTTCTTGCGCTTTGGTCTAGCCTCCCAATCACTTCGAAACTTCCGTCCGGATGCACTATCCCAATATCTTCTGTAGCAATAAAAGCACAACTATGATGATTTGCAAGGTCAATAATATGCAAAACGCCCCTTCCTGTTGTACTCAAAGCTGTTGGATCTGATTCATCTGCCACCAATACTTTCATCCAAGGCGGACAAGTATATATACCCCCTCCTTTTGAATAAGCTTGACTTAATAATTCTGTCATTCCATATTCTGAATGGATTGATTCAACACCAAATCCATTTGCTAAATAAGCATGTAAGGCAGGTTTAGTTAGTTCTTGCTTTCTGCCTTTCATCCCTCCTGTCTCCACCACCATTGTATGTTTCAACGATTGAGGATAAGCATCTACAAAATCCATTAAAGCAAAACTCACTCCAATTAATATCGTTTTCTTTTGCGCCTTTTCCAACATAGCTAAAGTATGATTCAATTTTTCAAAATCATACAAATAAAACCCACTTCTTGCATCTTTACTAGCCTGGATTAAATGCTGGGTCATATACACTAAAGAGGAATGTTGTCGCTCTAAATAATTGGGCAATAAACCTAGAATACAATAGTCATGTGGTGCCCCAAAAATTTGTTGAAAGCACTCCATAAAACTTTCTTCATATAAACTTAGGTCTTTTACAAAATGTTTACTTACAATATCTTGCGTGGTGCCACTACTTTCAAAATAAAAACTTGGACATTCCGATCCAGTATAAATAGCATGCGTCTTGAAAAAATCAATAGGCAAGAAAGGAATTTGCTCAAAAATTTTTACACCGTCTAAGTCTACCTTCATAGACTGAACCCACTCCCTATAGACCGCGTTATTTGTTGCTTGGTATTGCATTAGAGACAAGGCCTTTGACAAGAAATTGGAGGATTCCAATCCTTTTAAATCCTCCATGTTCCAGCTTTCTACTTGCATACTACCTAGGTTTGCTACAAATGTATTAATAAATACAGAATGTAGTATCTTGCAAGGGTTATAATTAAACGAACTATGGCAAAAGCAACAACAAAAAAAGCAAGTACAAATAAAGTAAGTAACTCTAAGAAAAAAGAATTACTAGATCCAAAAGCATACCAATTTTTAAAGGAGTATATCAACAACCCTTCACCAGTTGGTTTTGAAAGTAGTGGGCAAAAAATTTGGTTGAACTACTTAACACAATATGTGGATACCACTTTTTCGGATCCTTACGGTACAGCAGTGGGTGTTATCAATCCAGATGCTCCATTTAAAGTGGTGATTGAAGCACATGCCGATGAAATAAGTTGGTTTGTCAATTATATTAGTGATCAGGGATTGATTTACCTAAAACGCAATGGTGGTGTGGACCATCAAATTGCCCCATCTATGCGTGTTTGGATTCATGGAAAAAAAGGTCCTGTAAAAGCAGTATTTGGATGGCCTGCAATCCATACAAGATTGAGCAACCCAGAACAAAAAGAACCACAACCTAAGGTTGATAATCTAACATTAGATTGTGGAGCAAGATCCAAAAAAGAAGTAGAAGCATTAGGTATTCATATTGGCGCAGTGGTCACCTATGAAGAAGGATTTGATGAATTAGCACACGACTTTATTATTGGTAGAGCTTTTGATAATAGAATCGGAGGATTCATGATTGCAGAAGTGGCAAGAATGCTGAAAGAAAATAAAAAGAAGTTGCCATTTGGCTTATATATTGTGAATGCGGTTCAAGAAGAAATTGGATTAAGAGGTGCCGAGATGATTGCTAGAAGAATAAAGCCCAATATTGCAATTGTAACAGACGTGACACATGATACCCATACGCCAATGATCAACAAAGCGATCGAAGGTGATATCCAATGTGGTAAAGGTCCTTCATTAGCATATGCACCAGCCATCCACAATAAATTATTAGCGATTGTAGAAGAGACTGCAAAAAATAAAAAAATTCCAGTACAATTTAGAACACTTAGCAGAAGTACAGGAACTGATACAGACAGCTTTGCTTATGCCAATGACGGATGCCCTTCTGTTTTAATTTCTATTCCCTTAAGGTACATGCACACCACTGTCGAAATGATTCATAAAAAAGATATCGTGGACACTATTCAATTAATGTATGAAACCTTATTACAATTGAGTCCAAAAACCAATTTGAACTATTTATAATGTCGCAATCCAGTCCTATTCATATTGCTATACTAGACCTTTATGATGGCAGCGCTAATGTAGGGATGGATTGTATTATGGATATATTAGAGGATTGGAGTAAAAGACAATGTGTATCAATCATCACTACCGTTTTTGATGTTCGAGTTAAGAATGTATTACCAGACGATACCTATGATTTGTACCTATCATCTGGTGGTCCAGGCTCTCCAATAGACACGCATACAGCAGCATGGGATATTGCTTATTGCAATTGGTTAGACCATATGTTTGTGCAAAAAAAACCTGTCCTTTTAATATGCCACAGTTTTCAAATAGCTTGTAGACATTTTAATATTGGAAAAGTAGGTTTAAGAAAATCAAAACAGCTTGGCATTCTTCCTATCCATCCAACTGCGGATCACGCTATTTTTGAAGCATTACCTGATCCATTTTTTGCTTTGGAGAGTCGTATGTATCAGATTACTGAACCCAATGATGAAAAAATTGAATCCATGGGGGCTACTATCATCGCATTAGAAAAAATAAGACCTCAACTTCCTTATGAAAGAGCCCTGATGGGCGTTGCATTTAGTGACAAGATGATTGGTGTTCAATTTCATCCAGAGGCAACCAAAGAAAGACTTTCCACTTACTTTAATTCAGACGCCATTAAGTCAGCAGTTGTAGAAGACTTTAGTGAAGATAAGTGGAATCAAATTATACAATCCTTAGAAGAAGATTCAAAAATCAAACATACTTGTAGCAGGTTTATTCCCAACTTTCTAAACCAAATGTTGCCTGTATGATCCCAGCAATTAGAGCAGCATTCAACGAGCAATTTACAGAAGCAAAATATCAAGCATACCTTGCTATTTTAAATGAACCATTTAAAGATCCAATTCCTTTTAGAATTGCAGAAACCCCTGTATTTATAGATCGAGTTTTTAAAGCCCAATTATTAGATGCTGGAGATTATATCTGTGATTTCATTACAGCAGCTTCCTTCCCATCAAAGACCTCTGATGCCATACCTAAAGGATTAGATATTCCAGGTGAAGCAATTTTACCTGAATGTATTGTGATTGACTTTGCGATTGCAGAAGGACAAGACGGAAAAATAACGCCTCAATTAATTGAATTGCAGGGATTCCCTTCTTTATTCGCATTTGAATTATTACAAGCACAAGCATTAGAAAAGGCTTATCATTTACCTAAAAACTTTTCTCCATTTTTAAATGGTTATGACCCGTCAAGCTACCTAGACTTTTTTAGGTCAATGGTACTTGGAGATCAAGCTAAGCATACCATTTTATTAGAGATCAAACCTTTTGAACAAAAGACAAGGCATGATTTATTGCTGACCGAAGTATTGTTAAATGTACCAATTGTTTGTCTTTCTGAAATTTACTTAAAAGACAGAAGTCTTTTCTACCAAAAAGATGGTGTTGAGATTAAAATTGAACGCATCTATAATCGTGTGGTGTATGATGAATTGATTCAACAAGCACCAATTTTTTTACAACAATTCAAATTACTAGAACAAGCAGAAAATGTAGAATGGGTCAATCATCCGAATCATTTTTTTAGAATTAGTAAATTTATATTACCCCTTCTAAGTCATCCATTTGTTCCAGAAGCCCACCTATTAAGTGATTGGAAAAATAATCAACTAGGGACTGTATTGAATTTAGATGAATATATCTGTAAACCTTTATTCTCTTTTGGAGGTCAAGGTGTGATGCTAAATCCAACCATTGATTCTGTGAATGCAATGAATGACCCAGAAAATTGGATCTTACAAAAGAAAGTGAATTATGCTGCTGTGATTGAAACCCCTTCTGGTCCTTCTAAAGCAGAAATAAGATTGTTTTATTTCTGGAATAAACAATTAGGACATTATGTGGCTACCAATAACTTAACTAGAATTAGTAAAGGCCCTATGATTGGCGTGAGCTATAATAATACTGCCACCTGGATAGGTGGCAGTATTAGCTATTTTGAACAGTAAAGTACTTATTCAGAAATATTCATCATCTTACCTAATAAGCTATAGGCATTTTTTACAACAATTTGTTTGCCTATCCATGCATTCGCATCTGCATTACTTACAGTCACATATGCTGTATTGGATTGAATAACTTGAATCTCTTTAGCTTCAAATACATTTTCTGAAGATTGTATAAAAATATAATCTTTACCTTGGAATCTTTGTACCGATTCAATTGGAATTAATACAGCGTCCTTAGTTTCAACAACCATATCTGCTGTTAAAAACATTCCTGGCAATACATTTGCTGGTATTTTCTCAAAATGACAATGTAAAAGCGCTGTTTTATCTTCATTAATATTATGCGCAACTGCAAGAACAGCAACAGCATATTTTTTGTTCGGATCCTGCGTTAATGTAATTGTTCCTTTCATGCCTACTTTAAAATTTGCGATATCTTTTTCATAAATAGTGATAGCCGCATGGATGTCATTTGGATTGATGATTTCTAATAAGATATCCGAAGGGGTCACATACTTACCTCTATTGATATTTACTTTACTAATATAACCAGCAATAGGTGCCACTAATTGCACCAAACTTGACATTTTTTCGGTCGTTAAGTTTTTTGGCTGTATGTTAATGAGCTTTAATTGTTCAGAAAGGGCTTTTAATTGAATTGCATTGGTATTGAAGTCTGCTTGTATTTGTTGGAAAGATTTTTTACTCACTGCCTCCTGTGTCAATAATGTTTTCTGACGATCCAGATCTTGTTGTAAGTAACTTAGCTTCGCCTTAGTCGATAAATAATTTTCTTGTAACTGAACATATGCGGGGTCTTTCACAGTAGCCAATACCTGTCCTTTTTTTACAAATGTGCCTGGTATTAAATTAATGTCTTGTATATAACCTCCCATTGGTATACTAACAGATGCAATACCAGTTGGCGGCACATCTATGACACCATTTAGATGCGTCATACCTTTCATTTTTCCTTGTTGGATAGGCGCAAGTTCTAATTGAGCGAGGCTTGCTTGTTCTTTGGTTAATTGAACTATGTTAGATACAACATCAGCGGTTGAGTCTTCCTTAGTCGTTGTTGATGTTGTATTCCTGCCACAACTACTTAAAATAAGGATGGTCAGTAAGCTAGTATAAATTGTTTTCATGATAGACTATTTTGAATATATTATTTTGACAACAAATAATACAATGTAGATTGATTTAAATTAAATAATGCGAGTGATTCTAATGCTTGCATTTGAATTTGTTGTACTTGACTCATCGCATTCGACCATTCAATATAACTTATTTGTCCTTCTTTAAAAGACAGGTTTGCCATAGTAGCCATTTTTGCTGCATTAGGTATGAGTCCTTTTTGTATATGTTGATACAAATCCATTGTTTGTTGATAATTGGACCATGCTTTTTGAATTTGCATATTTAAATCAAGTAGCGCTTTATCTTTTTCATGCATCATAACAGTTTCATTCGCTTGACTTGCTTTTACTTTTTGTTTTAATCCAGACCTAAACAAAGGAATGTTTAATCCAATATTCACTGAATTATACCTATTTGCGTCTTCAGGATTCATTCTAAAGCTTTGATTGGTATATCCCATTGCAACTTGAGGCAATATCTTTGATTTAGCTACATTGGTCTCTGCGATGGCTGATTGCAATTTTTGCATCCATAATAAATTGATTGGATGACTTGCATCAATCACTGTATCTAATAATCTAGGTTCAAATTTCAAGCCATCTGCTGGCAATAGCAAGGTCGGATCTTGTAATAAAATAACAAACTGCTTTTGTAATCCAAGCTGCTCATTTTGATGCTGTATTATTAACTGCTTGTGCAGACTAACCCAATTCTGCATATTCAACTGTTCCAATCCATTATCTTGCCCAGCTTTAAATCTTGCATCCACTGCAGACCATTGTTTAGCGTAAATAGAATCAAGCTGAGCTAATAACAATCCCTTAGCCACTTGAAATTGCAATTGAATGTATAATTGCTCCACTGCAAGATGGATCAATTTTTCATCCAATATTGCTTGATAGCTATAGGTTTGACTGATAGAAAGGTTTAAGTTTTTTTGTGCTTGATAGACCTTTGGTAAATCAAAAACTTGCTCTACGGCATATTTAGAATCATTTAAACTGCTATTTACATTCCCTATTTCTCCTCTAAATGCCAATTTAGCTGGATCAAAACTTGATTTTGATAATGCTTGATAATAATTACGTTGTGCTTCGGTTGTTTTTAGTGTTGGAGACACTAACATAGCCTGTTCAACCACCTTTTCCAATGGCTTTTTTACCGTTAATTGTTGTGCTTGTAAAGCAGTAGCATTCAAACCAATGATACAAAAAAGAATGGCAATCGTAGTTTGACCTAAACGTCTTTTCTCAAATAATTGATAAAAAATTGGTAAGACAAATAAGGTTAAAAGGGTTGCTGATAATAAACCCCCTATCACCACCGTTGCTAATGGCTTTTGCACTTCGGCTCCTGCACCACTACTTAATGCCATAGGTATAAAGCCCAAAGAAGCTACAGCTGCTGTAATTAAAATAGGTCTTAACCTTGTCTTAGTAGCCGTTGCAATAATGTCTACAATTGTTCTATTAGGTTCCATCGCTAATTTATTCATTTCTGTTAACAATACAATCCCATTCAATACAGCTACACCAAATAAAGCAATAAATCCAACACCTGCTGAAATACTAAATGGCATTCCTCTTAACCATAATGCAAGCACACCTCCTATGGCAGAAAAAGGAATTGCTGAAAAAATCAATAAACAATGCTTTAAATTATTGAAAGCAAAAAATAACATTACTAAAATCAACAATAAAGCACCTGGTACAGCAATTTGTAATCGACTTACTGCGTGCTCTAAGTTTTCAAACTGCCCTCCATAAACGACATAATACCCTGGAGGAAATTGAATAGACTTTTTCACTTTTTCTTGTACCTCGTTGACCACTGTCTTCACATCCTTCCCTCTTACATTAAATCCAACTACAATTCTTCTTGCAGCATCTTCTCTTTGTATTTGATAGGGCCCCTCTTCTATCTTTACTTCCGCAAGCTCATACAATGGAACTTGTTTGTTATTACCAACAGTCACCATTAAATTTTTAATTTGTTGCCAATCCTTCTTTTGAATATTATTTAGCCTAACAACTAAATCGAATCTTCTATCTCCTTCAAATACTTTACCCGCAACACCACCAGCATAAGCCGATTGTATGACTTGATTGACTTCTTTAATATTCGCACCATACCTTGCGATAGCTGCTCTATTAAAATGAATCACAACCTGTGAAATCCCTGTAACAGTTTCTGTATATAAGTCTTTAGCGCCCTCTACATCATGGATAATATTACCCATTAATGCTGCATACTTCGCCAAACTATCTAAATTTTCACCAAATATTTTACATGATACATCCTGTCTTGAGCCAGTCATCAATTCATTGAATCGCATTTGAACAGGATATTGAAAGCCTGATGTAATACCAGGCACTTGAGACATCACTTTGCCCATGGTATCGGCTAATGCATCAAATGTGTTGGCAGACACCCATTCTTCTTTATCCTTTAAAATAATAATCAAATCAGATGCATCCATTGTCATTGGATCTGTTGGTATTTCTCCAGCACCAATTTTGGTCACAATTTTTTCTACTTCAGGAAAACGGTCAATTAATAATTTAGAAGCCTTTTGTGTGGCATCTAATGTAGTATTAATTGAACCTCCACTCAAAACCCTTGTTTCTACTGCAAAATCACCTTCTTCTAGCTTTGGAATAAACTCCCCACCAAGGCCGTTTAATAATATTAAGGCACAAATAAAGAGCGTAATAGTTAATCCGATAATTTGCTTTGGAATTTTTAATGCCTTGATTAATAATGGTTCATAGAATGCTTCTAATTTTTGCATGAACTTGTCGGTCATTGTTTCTTTTTGCACTCTATTTCTATTCAATACAAGTGCACTCATCATTGGCACATAAGTAATTGAAAGAATGAAAGCGCCAATCAATGCAAAGGAAACAGTTTGGGCCATTGGTTTAAACATCTTACCCTCTATACCTGTTAAGGACAAAATAGGTAGGTATACAATCAAAATAATAATTTGACCAAATGCGGCAGCGCCCATCATCTTATTAGACACCTGGCCCACAATGGAATTCATCTCTTGTTTATCTAATTGATTATGTCCCTCTTTTTTAGAACTATGGTATAATTGATGTAAGACTGCTTCTACAATAATAACCGCCCCATCTACAAGTAAGCCAAAATCCAGTGCACCTAAACTCATTAGGTTACCACTCACCCCAAAAAGATGCATCAATATAAATGCAAATAACATCGCAAGTGGTATGACCGAGGCCACCACCAATCCAGCCCTTAAATTGCCTAAAAATAAAATCAATATAAAAATTACAATCAATGCCCCTTCTAATAAATTTTTAGAGACAGTGCCAATGGCATTGTCTACCATTTTTGTTCTATCTAAAAAAGGCTCAATTACAACCCCTTCTGGCATGGTCTCCTGAATGATCGCAATCTTTTTTTTAATATCCGAAATAACTTGATTACTATTTTCCCCTTTCAACATCATCACTACCGCACCTGCAACTTCTCCGTCTGCATTATAGGCAGTGGCTCCAAACTTTGTTGCTTCTCCAATTTTAACTTCTGCAATGTCTCTGACCAAAAGCGGTATCCCATTTGATAAAGTCTTAACAGGAATACTTGAAATCTGATCCAAACTATCAACCATCCCTTCTGTCCTTATAAACAAAACATTTGGCCCATGCTCAATGTAAGCACCTCCTGCATTTTCATTATTGTTATTTAATGCAGTATAAATATCATTGACCGATAAATCATATTGCTTTAGTAATTCTGGATTCACACTAACTTCAAATTGCTTCACTGATCCTCCAAAACTACTCACATCCGCTACGCCAGGTGTCCCCAATAATTGTTTACGAACAATCCAATCCTGCATTGTTCTTAATTCAGTTAAGCTATACTTACCTTCATATCCTTTCTTTGTTCTTAAAACATATTGATAAATTTCCCCCAATCCTGTGGTTAAAGGACCAAGTTCTGGGTTACCCATGCCCACTGGAATTTGAGACTTCACAGTAATTAATCGTTCAGAAACCTGTTGTCTAGCCCAATAAATATCAATATCATCTTTGAACACCAAGGTCACTAAACTCAATCCAAAACGTGAAAAACTTCGCTGCTCAATCATGCCAGGAATATTCCTTGTAGCCTGTTCAATTGGCACAGTGATCAATCTTTCTACATCTGGCGCGCCAGCACTTGGAACAGATGTAATAATCAATACCTGATTGTTGGTAATATCCGGAACAGCATCAATAGGTAATTTAGAAATGGAATAAACCCCTCCTAGTATCAATGCAAAAACTCCCAAGAGAATAACTAGTTTATTCTTTATTGAAAACTGTATAATTTTTGATAGCATAATTAAATTTCTTACTCGACAGAATGAATGGATATCTACCTTCTAAAGTTAATCAATATTAAGTTTGTTTATTCAAATGTAATACTATTCAGCTACTAAGCTTTGAACACTAAATCCTGCATCAGCCACCGCAGATTTAATTTGATCAATCACCACGGTCTTGCCTGATTTAAAACTTAAGACAAATTTAGACTTCTCAATATCTACTTTCACTTCATCTACAAAATCTAATTTAGTTAATGCTTTAAAAATTGCTTTAGAACACATTGAACATGTTAAACCCGAAGCCACAAGAGACACTTTCTTGATAACTGTATCTTGTCTTACCACACGATCATATTTACAACATTCATGCAATGCATCATAAGATGCTTTTGTTGCTGTTTTATGCTCAGTATCATATCCAATAGCAGCAATGGCAGATTCGATTTTATCTAAATTGGTTTTGCCATCAAAGATCAAAGTCAATAGCTTCGCATCCATATCCCAATTGGCAGTGGTTGCACCTGCTGTTTTTGCAGCTTTTTCGATACTTGATTTACACATACCACAATTGCCTGAAACTTTTAATTTAGTTGAAGTTTGAGCATTTGTCGAGAAAATGGTGGCCATTATAAAGGCAGAAAATAGAATAATTTTTTTCATACAATAAATTTGATTTTTTAAATACTACAATACAAATAGCAAGGGTACAGCAATGAAATATTGCCGACTACATCATCTTACCTAGAAAAAAATCAAATTAAATAAAGACAATCTAGTGCATAGATTGGTGGACCGGTAAATAAAAGTCCTTTCTTGGAATGTATTCGAATGAAAGTATCCTTTACAACGACAGCGGGCACTGTGTATGTAAAATTGAAAGCAGGAGTAGTTGTTTCAGATAACCCCTTTTTGATTGCTTGAAACTCAGATGACTGATGCAGGTCTTGCTTTTTTACAAAACTTATTTTTTCTGCACAACAAGTATCCTTTTTAGTTGACTTGTTTTTAGATGCCTTACCACATACACATTTTTGAACTTTCCCAGCACATAAATGTGCTTTTACAGTTGCTCCAACGCTGGAAAAACTGTATACAAATAAAAGTAGGATGGTCAAAAATTGCTTCACCATACAAAGGTAGTACTAATTGATAAAATTCCACCAAATTCCAACCCTTAACCAAGTCCCTGTACCTAGATAATTTGGCGCAGTAAATTGGTAACGTGTACCTAATTGATTACTAGTGGCTAACAAGGTATTCAATTGTTCCATGCGTATAAACCCTTTGAATCTTTTGATCTTGAAATTTAAAAATGCATTGGCAATAGGCCTATTATTGGTAGTAAATTGATCTTGTAGGTAGAACTGTCCAGTGAGTGGCATATACGCGTCAGGTTGAAAGGCGCTATGATAGATCAATTCTAAGCCTGTGGATAGAAATAAATTTTTAAAAAAGTTGCCCTCAAAAGCAAGACGCTGTCTAGTAAAAATAACAGGCAAATGCAATGGTGCATTGGGATCTACTAACTGAAAGCTTAGTTCATTGTACCAATTCCAATACGTACTTAATTTTAATTGATTGGATACAGTACCCTTAATATAACTCAATGTCTTATCATAAACCATTGGCTGATATCCTGTACCAAAATATTGAAAATTTTGAATGAGTTTGTACTGAAAAGAGGCAGTTAAACCACGACTTTTTTGATCCCACATAGCACCAAGCTCTATAATATTTTCTTTATCAATGGTACTTAATTTAGAAATAGGGAATGCGGTGATACCAAGACGATTAAAGGAAGGCGTACGATTTGAATTTTGCAACCACAAGGCAACTTGATCCCCTTTTTTATTGAACACACTTGTCAAAGAAAACAATGCTTCATAATCACCTGCATGATAGCCATTTAAAAATAATTTTCCAGATGCTTGAATATCCCAACGCAGGTTCTTGGTTTTATTTTTATAGACTCCTAACCCATATATATCATGATTAGACCAACTTAAAAGGGTGTCTTTGAAATTCAATTGTTGGTAACCAAGTCCAACTTGAAGAAATTGATTGGGATTGGTTTTTTCAGGAAAAGATACTAAGCTAAATTCATTGGTGAGTCTTCTCCATTGATCTTGAAACAACATGGCATCTCCCACTGGCAATTTGTAATTAAAATACTGCTCATAATTGAGTGCCAAAGGATTCGCGTCGGCAAAAGCAAATTGATTGGACTGGTATTTTATTTCATTTTGGAATCTGAGCCTAGGATAAAATAAATAAGTGGTTACCGTATCTTTTACTATTGAATCTTTTTGTCCAATATCATAAGTCTGCTTCCAAACAAAACTTTGTTCCTTATAAGTTGTACCCGTGGCAATACTAGTATTGAATGGATTTCTAAAAGATACGCCACTAATACCTAATCTTGTTTCTAGCTCATAGGGGTTGTTTAAAGAAAGGCTGTCAATTAAATTACTGTTAACCAATCCTCCATTTTCAGAAGAGGCAGATTTATTCAATAACATGACCCAATAAGAAGCATAGCGCTTGCGTTTAGATTGATAATTTGCTGCAATGCGCATATTATTCAAGTTCGCGTGTTGGTTTTTTAAATTTCCTGGTGCGTTGCTAAAACGATAGGCAAAAGAATAATTGAACTGCTTGGTTTTATTCTGGGTATGCAATAATTCTATCAATTGTTCTCCTTTCCCTCCCAATAAATACCCTAATTCTGTATACGGCTTGGTAGTTTGATAGAATGGTGTTTGCTCTAATGTATAATTGTAAACTTCATAGGACCTAAACCCAGCATCCCATCCTCCTCTCTGCAATGGATTAAACAAATAGGATTTGCTAGCATTCCCTAAATTACCAAGATGATAATTGCTATAGGGCAGAATGAATTTTGAAAAGAAATCATTTATACTTGTATCCATACTCTGAATGGCCAAACTATTATATAATCGATAATAAATAGCAATCGAATCTTCGGCCTTATCTCTTTTTTGTAAGGAGTCTGTTGCACCTCCTCCTCCGCCACCAAATGAATTAAAGCGCATATTCTGTGCACTCAACTGTCCATAAAATAGACAAGTTGTAAAATAGCAGATGAATAAAATACGCTTAGTCCTCATGTTAGATATTATGATAGTGCTATGAAAAAATTGCCTTAAGAAGCGATTTCTTTTACCAATGCACTGAAAATTACTGTTAATAATGGTTCAGCTGCATTTGCTGCTGCCAATACTTCTTCGTGTGTGATGACATTATTGTCTTCTCTAATACCTAAATCGGTTACTACACTCATGGCAAAAACTTTCATGCCACAATGTACTGCAGCAATATTTTCTTGCACTGTACTCATGCCTACTACATCTCCGCCAGCTATTTTGATTAGTTGGTATTCTGCTCTTGTTTCAAAAGTTGGACCGGTCACGCCAACATAAACTCCTTCATGCACTTTAATTTTATTTACAGATGCGATTTGTTTTGCTTTCTCAATAAAAGCATTGGCATAAGGCTCGCTCATGTCTGGGAAACGTGTGCCAAGGGCAGGCTCGTTTTTTCCCAATAATGGGTTAGGTGTAAAAAAGCTAATATGGTCTTTTATGATCATTAAATCCCCCACTTCATAATCCTTATTGACACCTCCAGCGGCATTAGATAACAAAAGATTTTCTACACCTAGTAATTTTAATACGCGGATTGGGAATACAACTTGTTCTGCAGTATACCCTTCGTAGAAATGGAAACGACCTTCCATGACCCAAACCTTTTTACCATTCAATGTCCCTAAAATCAACCTTCCTTTATGTCCCTCTACGGTACTCACTGGAAAATTTGGTATTTCGCTGTAGGGTATACTAAAATCGGCTTCTATCACACTAGATAGATTTCCCAACCCACTACCTAAAATGATAGCAGTGTTTGCTTTTGTAGTAATTTTTGACTGAATAAACCCTGCAGTTACTTCCAACTGTTGCATTAATGGAGACATAAATTGGCCTTTATTGAGCCACAAATATAACAACAGTAAGGGACTCTAAGCCTTAATTGACTTAGTTTCTCCCTTTAAAACGGTATAGGCAATCACAGCACTAATGATCATAAATACTGCACCCATTAAAAAAGAAGCGCCTGGAAAATAAATTGGATTGCCGGGCTTGGTAAAATAGGCGAATAAACTGGTCATAATAAGCGGTCCGGCAATGGAAGTCACACTCATGATACTTGTTAATGATCCCTGCAATTCGCCTTGTTCATTTTTAGGCACATGGACAGAAATCAATGCCTGCAATGCTGGTCCAGAAATCCCTCCCAAACAATAGGGGATTAAAAATACAAACATCATCCATGAGCTACTTGCAAAAGCAAATAAGATTAAACCCAGTGCATATAAAGCAATACCAAAATAAACCGATTTCTCGTTGCCAATTTTTGGATTGATATAACGAATTAAAACACCTTGTACTAAGCCAACCAAAAGCCCTACCATACCCAAAGAAAGACCAATCATTTTTGGAGACCATTTGAATTTTTCCATATTGGCAAAACTCCAATTGCTTTGAACTGCATGTGATGCTAAATAAATAAATACCAAAGCAAAAATCAAACCTGATACTGCTGGATATTTTTTTAAATGTACAAGGGAGCCTAAAGGATTTGATCGCTTCCAATCAAAGGCCCTTCGATTTTCCACTGGCAAGGATTCAGGTAATACAAAATACCCATAAACCACATTTAACAAGGCCAAAGATGCAGCTACAAAAAATGGAAGCCTAGGACTGAGTTCTCCTAAAAATCCGCCTAACATGGGTCCAATTATAAAACCAATACCAAAGGCGGCACCAATCATACCAAAATTTTGTGCTCTATTTGAATCATCGCTGATATCTGCCATGTAAGCTGATGCAGTGGTTACACTAGCACCTGTGATACCTGAAATAGTTCGTCCTATAAATAGCCAAAGAATGGATGGTGCAAAAGCCAAGAATAAATAATCCAAACCAAAACCTAATAGTGAAATTAACAAGACCGGCCTTCTTCCATATTTATCACTTAAACTTCCAATGAATGGTGCAAAAATAAATTGCATTGTGGCATATAAAAAAGTCATCCATCCTCCATATAATGAAGCCTTACTTAAATCATCGGTATGCAGCAAGCCCTTGATTAATTGTGGAATGACCGGAATGATAATACCAAGGCCCACAATATCAATCACCAATGTGAGAAATATGAAACCAACTGCTGCCTTCTTTGTGTTTGCCATAAAATAAATTGACGGATAGTGCAAATTTGCCTATCCGTCAAATATACAAGTACCTATCAAGACTTCAAAACCTTTTGAAAGATTCACCATGAAGCCTTTATTAAATTATCCTTCGTTTCTAAAGACAACCACCCCGTCAAAAATATCAATTAATACTTTTTTAGACTTATCAATGGCGCCGCTTAAAATTTGCTTACTCAATTCATTCACAACCAATTTCTGAATTAAGCGCTTTAATGGCCTTGCGCCAAACTGCATATCAAAGCCTTGTTCTGAGAGGTATTCAACCAGGTAATCAGTAAACTCAATTTGCATGCCGTTTTCAGCCACCAGAGACTTTAACTGCTTCAATTGAATTTGAACAATCGAAGCCATCTGCTTTCTCAATAATGGAGAGAACATGATGATATCGTCTACCCTATTTAAGAATTCAGGACGTATGGTTTGTTTTAGCAAATCCATCACTTCTGTTTTTGCTAGAGCTGTTTTTTCTTCCAAATTTTGATCTGTCACTTCTTCAAATGCATCCTGAATTAAATGACTACCAATATTACTTGTCATAATGATGATGGTATTTTTAAAATTAACCACCCTTCCTTTATTATCCGTCAATCGTCCATCATCCAATACTTGTAATAAAATATTCCAAACATCTGGATGCGCTTTTTCAATTTCATCCAAGAGCACCACGCTATAAGGCTTTCGACGCACCGATTCTGTCAGCTGTCCACCCTCTTCATAGCCCACGTATCCTGGAGGGGCACCCACTAATCTTGACACGGTATGCTTTTCTTGGTACTCACTCATATCTATTCTAGTCATCATACTATCGTCATCAAACAAATAATTAGCCAATGCTTTTGCCAATTCTGTTTTACCTACACCAGTTGTGCCTAAAAAGATAAATGAACCAATTGGCTTCTTAGGATCTTGTAATCCAGCCCTACTTCTTCTTATTGCATCTGATACTGCGGTGATAGCTTCTTCTTGACCAATTACTCTTTCATGCAAAGCCATTTCTAAATGCAATAATTTTTCTCTTTCAGATTGCATCATTTTATGCACGGGTATGCCTGTTGCTTTTGCAATATTTTCTGCGATATCATCTGCATCTACTTCCTCTTTCATTAAACGCTTGCCTTCTTCTCCTAATTCATTTAACTGATTGGTGCACTCTGACAAAAGGGTTTCTTGTTCTTTTAATTTTCCATAACGAATCTCAGCTACTTGTCCATAATCTCCATTACGTTCAGCCACTTCTGCAGCCTGCTTTAATTGCTCCATTTTACCTTTTGCATCCTGCACTTTATCAACCAACTCTTTTTCTACTTTCCATTTTGCAGTGAGGGTATCTTGTTGCACCAATAAATTACTTATTTCTACATTCAATTGTTTTAATTGATCTGGATTATTCTCACGTTTAATGGCTTCTCTTTCAATTTCTAATTGTCTAATTTGACGTTGTAAAGTATCCAAATCCTCCGGCATGGAATTCATCTCTAATCTAAGCTTTGCAGCACTTTCATCAATTAAATCAATGGCTTTATCAGGTAAAAAACGATCTGTAATATACCTAGAAGAAAGTTCAACAGCAGCTACAATCGCCTCGTCCTTAATGCGTACATGATGATGCGTTTCATACCTTTCCTTTAACCCTCTTAAAATAGAAATGGCATCTTCCTTGGAAGGCTCATCAATCATCACTTTCTGGAATCTTCTTTCCAAGGCTTTATCCTTTTCAAAAAACTTTTGGTACTCATTTAAAGTGGTTGCGCCAATTGCCCTCAACTCTCCTCTTGCCAATGCTGGTTTCAAAATATTAGCAGCATCCATGGCACCATCACCTCCACCAGCGCCTACAAGTGTATGAATTTCGTCAATGAATAAAATAATATCTCCATCACTACTAGTCACTTCTTTAATGACACCTTTTAATCTTTCTTCAAATTCACCTTTGTATTTTGCTCCAGCAATCAACAACCCCATATCTAAAGCATAAATAATTTTAGATTTTAAATTTTCGGGCACATCCCCATTCACTATTCGCATCGCCAAGCCTTCTGCAATCGCTGTTTTACCCACACCTGGCTCACCTACTAAAATTGGATTGTTTTTACTTCTTCTAGTTAGGATATGCAATGTTCTTCTTATTTCATCATCACGACCAATCACAGGATCTAATTTTCCTTTGTTGGCCATCTCGTTTAAATTCTTTGCATATTTATTCAATGCTTGAAACTGAGTCTCTTGTGTAGCGGACTTAATTGTTTCACCCTGTCTTAATTCTGTGATCGCAGTTTTTAATCCTTTCTCTGTCAAGCCTGCATCTTTTAAAATTTTTGCAACAGCATCATTCACTTGAAGGATACCCACAATTAAATGCTCCACTGTTACAAAGTCGTCCCCAAAATCTTTCAATGAAGCAGTTGCTTTTAACAACACTGCATTCAAATCTCTATTCAATGCAGAGGCAGGTTCACCGCTTTGTTGTTTTGGTAATTTTTCAAACAATGCATCTAGCTTTTGCAAAACCCAACTAGGTTGTACATTATTTTTTTTCAATAAAAAATCAGTTGGACTGTCTTTGTCTCCAAGAATCGCTTTTAATAAGTGTGCAGTTTCAATATTGGCATGTTGGTTATTATAAGCCAATTGCTGTGCAGCCTGAATAGCTTCCTGCGCTTTAATGGTATATTGATTTAAATTCATATTACTAGTTTTAGTATTTACTATAATCCCGCAAATAGAAAGCCACAGCTATAATTCAGCAATTATGTCTTAATCCGTCTTAAAAAAGCGTAATAAAGTCAGTCATAGATTGGTTTTTCTGCTAAATTTACATTAGATGACAAAAAGCAATAAGATGACGCCTAAAAGAAATTTATGCTTCACTAAATTGAACGTTCTGTGAACCAATTTAGGCATACACAACTCATAAAAGAGCTTGCAATACAACATGGATTTGATTTCTGTGGTATTGCAGAGGCTAAGGAATTAACTGAAGATGCATTTAGATTAGAGCAATGGCTGGCAAAAGGTTTTCATGGAGATATGCAGTACATGGAAAAACATTTTGACTTAAGAATCAATCCAAAAAAATTAGTACCTGGTGCAAAATCTGTCATTACTTTTTTAAAAAATTATTACCCAGAACAAGATCAACCAGCAGGCTTTCCAAAAATTGCGAAGTATGCTTATGGCCAAGATTACCATGAAGTCATTAAGCTTTCATTAAATCAAATGCTAGATGAATTACGTCAAAAAATTGGCCCAATTGAGGGAAGAGGATTTGTTGACTCTGCTCCCGTCTTAGAGCGTTCCTGGGCTTGGCTTTCAGGTGCTGGCTGGATAGGTAAAAACGGCAATTTAATTCAACCTAAAAAAGGTTCTTATTTTTTTATTGCTAGTTTGATCGTAGACCTTGAATGTGTTTATGACCAACCCATTGCAAAAGATTATTGCGGCACTTGTACCAAATGCATTGATGCATGTCCAACACAAGCTATCCTGCCCAATAAAACCATTGAAGCCAATCATTGTATTAGTTACTATACTATTGAGTTGAAAAAACAAACCATCGAAACAGGTTCTGATAGAGCCTACCAAGACTGGGCATTTGGTTGCGATATTTGTCAGGATGTTTGTCCTTGGAATCGATTTAGCCATCCGCACCAAGAAGCAAAATTCAAACCGATTGAAGGCTTATTAACCATGTCTAAAGATGCTTGGCTCGAAATGGAAGAAACAAGTTTTAAAGCAAGGTTTAAACAATCTCCTTTACTTAGATCAAAATTAAATGGGATCAAAAGGAATATTGAATACTTAAAGGATCAAGGTCAATAAACTTTATCACTTTATTTTAAGGCTACACTATCAGATAAAATACAAGCAGTTAAGTTTTGTAATTCTTCTTCCATTTTTGCACCTAAGACTTTCTCATTCAATAAAGTCTGAAATTTTTCCCAAGGATACCATTTTACATGTTGCTCAAAGGACCAGTGAATTACATAAGTGCCTTCTTTTAAAGGTAGCCATTCAATTTGAACCTGATAAGGCGCTTGTCCTGTGGCTACCCACTGTAAAAGGACTGAACTATCGGTACTTGAAAGCATTTTGATTGTTTGCGTGCCAACTTGTGCTAGACTATCCTGCACCATCACGGATTGATCTTTCCAATCACTCATCCAGCCTTTCCAAGCAGATAAGTCTTTCACACAATATTGAATTTGCGATTTTGTTGCATTGACCTCTACTGCCCTGGATGTAATGACAACCGAAGGGAATAAGCTAGCTATAGCAGTGATTAAAATACTTATCACTGACACACTTATGATAGCAAAACGAATTAGTTTCATTTTATTCCCATTTAAAAATTTTATACGCAGCCGCATACACAATCACAATCCATACAAAAAGTATCGCTATCTCATTTCCTACTGAAAATAAATTTGCGCCTTCAAAAGCAATTTCGCGCATAGCATTGTTAAAATGCGTTAATGGTAAAATATTACAAAATGGTTGAAGCCATTTAGGAAAGGCATCGATAGAAAAGAAGGTGCCCGCCAATAAAAACTGAGGCAGGGTAATTAAATTAGCAAATGGCGGAATGGTACTTTCGTTTTTAGCCACACCACTCACAATAAAGCCAAAACCCATAAATAAGATCAACGCAATAAAACTAAGTACCATGATATTCAAGAAAGTGACAAAGCCATGTACAAGCGTGAACTTAAATGCAAAATGGCCTATGCCAATAATGATTATAGCAGTCATCAATTGAAAAATAACCCTACTCAAGGCCTCACCTAAAATAATATACAACCGTCTAATTGGTGTAGCATAAAACCTTTTTAAAACGAGTTGTTGTCTTAAATTAAAAAACAAAAAAGCCACACCAAACACCCCTGCACTTAATAAAGAAAAACCAAGTTGTCCAGGTAAAATGAAATCGATTGTTCTATAGGTTCTGCCTGGCACTTCAATCACTTCGTTCTTGACCACCGCAATAGTTGGGGCATCTTTAAATTCAGAGGCATTGATATTTGCAATGACTGCATTTAAGATAGATTTAATTACTTGAATATTTTGCGGGTTCGCAGCAGCCGAACTTGTTAATTGGATTTGATAAGGCTGACTAGGATTTTGTGTTGGCTGAATATCAATTAACGCTATAATTCTTCCCTTAGCTAATTCTGCATCCACGATAGCTTGATCAGCCGTTATAAACTTCAATTCTGCAAGTGACTTTATTTTTGTATAAACCAAATTAGTCGTATCTGCATTGGGTGCTAAAGCTACTTTAATATTGAAGTTTCCACCGCTACTTAAAAATCCAAATACTAAAATGAAAATAAGCGGGAATGCAATACTAAAAATAACTGCAGATGGGCTTCTCAAGATAGAGCGCAGGCTTGCTCTTGTAATAGCAAGCATCGCTTTAATTTGACTATATGAATGCATGATACCTAAGGCTGTTTAACCACAAATATAGGCATTCGTGCTTGAGGGGCGCCAACCATTTGTTGTACAGTTTTTAAATTTTGGAAAATCTGCCATTGGCTTGCACCTATTTCAGATTCGATTGACTTGACTTTTACATAGTCTTTATAATCTTCTATTAAATCTTCTAAAAATGATTTTGATTCTGGATACTGCTTAATGCTATAGCCTTTTAGTTTCGCCATTTTAGCTGCAGAAGCAAGTGCATCATTTAATGTACCAATTCTATCCACTAGTCCCACATTGATCGCATCCGAACCTAACCAAACTCGACCTTGCGCAATTGAATCCACATAGTCCATTGATTTTTTCCTACCCTTTGCTACCCTAGTTTTAAATGTATGGTAGATACTATCTACACCAGATTGCAACATTTTTTGCTCCATCGTATTAAGTGGTCTTGTCACTGTAGGCGCATCTGCATATGGCGCGGTTTTTACACCATCAAAACTAATGCCTAATTTATTGTTCATGAATCCTGAAATATTTGGAATCACCGTAAATACGCCGATCGAACCTGTAATCGTATTGGCATCTGCGTAAATTGAATCAGCGCCAGATGCAATATAATATCCACCAGAGGCAGCCACATCGCCCATACTTACAATCACTGGTATCTTTCCTTTAATCAGTTCTATTTCTCTCCAAATAATATCACTTGCTAATGCACTTCCTCCTGGAGAATTCACTCTTAAAACAAGTGCATCTATGGATTCGTCTGCTCTAATTTTTTGAAGCAACATTCTAAAATCATCACTTGCAATTGAGCCTTTGATGTTCTTGCCCATTACAATATCTCCGTCTGCATACACCACTGCGATTTTGCCGCCACCAGTTCCTCTTAATGGCACCGACTTGGCGTACTCCTTAATTGTAACAAATGGGATATCATTTTCTTTTATGCCATTTAATTTTTTTGTAATCATTTTCTTCAATTGGTCGTCATAGATTAATCCATCCACCAAACCATTTGACAAAGCATCTTGTGCCGATTGAATTTTAGCCTCGTTGGCCATTGCCTTTAACTTTTCTGGTGCAATTTGTCTTGCACTTGCTACTGAACTAATAAAATGATCATATAAACCATTCAACCACACACCTGTTTGCTGCTTATTGGCATCTGACATTTTTGTATACCTAAAAGGCTCTGTTGCACTCTTGAATTTGCCTGCATAAAATACTTGCATTTGTACATCCAATTTATCCAGCATTCCTTTTAAGAAAACTGTTTCCAAAGAAAACCCACTAAACTCTAATCCACCTTGTGGATGTGTATAAATTTGATTGGCTACATTTCCAACCCAGTAACCTTTTTGAGAAATCGTTTCGCCGTATGCAAAAATAAATTTGTTGCTTTTTTTGAAATCAACCAAGGCTTTTCTTAGTTCCTCTGAACTTGCATAGCCATTCGCATTTTGTTGACACTTGATATAAATACCTTTAATATTTGAATCTTTTTTTGCATGCTGAATCAATCCAATCACCGATGTTAAGCTTGGAACTTTCCCAGTACCTGGATTCATCAATTCAGTAAATGGATCCGATACTTCTTTTTCTGTGAAAGTATCATTTAGGTCGATCACTAAAACTGCATTGGTTGGAACAGTTACTTCTACATCAGAAGAAAAAGCTGCAGCAAATCCAATTAATAGCATAAAGCCCCCAATTGAAAAAACAACGATTGCAAGTAATGCAGCAAAGAATGAACTAAAGAAACTTTTCATAATTGAGATTGATTTTGAAGAAATCTAAAATAGCACCAAAAAAATAAAGATTGCCTTGTAAAATTATGGATATTTGCGTTCATTCTCAGCATACTTCTATGAACAATGTATACCTCATGATAGGCGGCAATATAGGGAACCGATTGGCCAATTTAGAAAATGCTCGAAATAGCATTGACATAAAGTGTGGCCCAATACAAAAGCAATCCGCTATCTATGAAACAGAAGCCTGGGGTATGAAAGACCAGCCTGCATTTTACAACCAAGCACTCTGTATCGAAACAGCATTGGACCCCCAAAACTTAATGGCCATGCTTCTAGCGATTGAGGTTTCAATGGGTCGTGAAAGATTGATCCCCCTTGGACCGAGGACCATTGATTTAGACATTATTTATTTTAACCAAATAATAATGGATATACCTGGTTTGATTATTCCACATCCTAGACTAGCATTGCGCAACTTTGTTTTGGCGCCATTGGTGGAAATTGCACCTGATTTTGTGCATCCTATCCTTAATAAAACGAATTTTCAGCTGTACAAAGAGAGCACAGACAGCTCTGTTGTGCATAAAAAAACCGATCAATAAAGGTTCCAGAACTTATCTTTGTCCGCAAGTATTAGAAGCATTATGAAGCATCATTTTATAGCAATTGAGGGGAATATTGGTGCAGGAAAGACAACGCTATCGCAATTACTTGCACAACATTATGATGCAAAGCTTGTTTTAGAGGAATTTGCGGATAACCCATTTTTGACAAAATTTTACGAGAACCCAAAGCAATACGCTTTCCCATTGGAACTGTTTTTTTTAGCAGAGCGATTTAAACAGCAACAAGAAATGGTTAAGTCCAATGACTTGTTTCAAAATATCACTGTATCTGACTATATTTTTACGAAGTGCTTACTCTTTGCTAAGGTGAATTTGCCCGAAGAAGAATTTAGATTGTATCAAAAAATGTTCGATGTCTTTGTGCAACAATTGACTCCGCCTGATATTTTGATTTATTTACATGCCCCAGTGAATAGATTGCAAGGAAATATTAAAAAGCGGAATCGAAAATTTGAACAATCCATCCCCGACGAATACTTATTCAAATTACAAGAGACCTATACCAGCTATATCAAACAACATAATATCAAAACTATTTTTGTGGATGCTAGTAATGCAGATTTTTTGTACAATGAAAAGCATTTTAAAGTCATTACAGACGCATTGGATAAAGATTTAGAAGAAGGACAACATTATTTTACATTACCCTAAGTTCAACCTATCAATACTGTTATGGAGCAAAATGCACAACAACTAACCAAGGATCCATTTGCAGCTTTAAGGATAAATGAGTTTAGAAATTTAATGATTGGACGTTTTTTGTTTATCATGGGGCTAAGGATGATGGGCACATTGGTAGGTTGGTGGATTTATGAATTAACCAATGAACCTTTTGCAATAGGATTAATTGGTTTAGCAGAAGTTATTCCTGCGGTATCACTCGCATTATATGCAGGCCATGTGATTGATAAAAGCGAGAAAAGAAAAATTATATTAAGAGGTGTTTCACTCTACTTTATTTGTGCAATTTGTTTGTTGCTCTTATCCTCGGCCTATGGTAAGGCACATTTAGGCAATCTACAAATAGCCTTAGTTATTTATTTTGTCATCTTTTGTACCGGTATCATCCGTTCTTTTACAGGACCTGGATTTGGTACTTTGGTGGGTGAAATTGTTCCTAAAAATTTATTACAAAATGCCACCACTTGGAGTCAAGGGATGTGGCTGAGTGCCTCTGTCGTAGGGCATGCAAGTGTTGGTTTTATGATTGCAGGTTTTGGCATTCATGGCTCTTTAATCCTGGTGGTATCACTGGTGGCAATTGGCTTTTTCTTTATTCAAAAAATAAGTGCAAAGCCTCCGCACCCTACTGTGGTGGAACAAAAGCCTTTAGAGAGTGTAAAAGAAGGATTGCGTTTTGTTTTAAATACGAAAGAATTATTAGGCGCACTTTCATTGGACTTATTTGCTGTTCTTTTTGGTGGTGCAGTTGCAATGGTACCCGTATTTGCAAGAGATATATTAAAAGTAGGTCCTATTGGTTTTGGATGGCTCAATGCAGCGACTGATATTGGTGCGATGCTGATTATCATTTTAATTACATTATTCCCTGTTACACAAAAACAAGGAAAAAAATTATTACTTGCTGTCGCAGGCTTTGGTGTTTGTATCATTGTGTTTGCATTGTCTAAAATATTTTGGATCTCATTTGCAGCATTGTTAATGAGTGGTATTTTAGATGGATTCAGTATGATTGTACGAGGCACCATTGTTCAGCTCAAAACACCAAGCCATATGCGAGGCAGGGTGATGTCGGTGAATTCGATGTTCATCAATAGCAGTAACGAATTAGGACAATTTGAAAGCGGATTGGCAGCAAAAGCAATGGGTGTAATACCATCGGTGGTATTTGGTGGTGTGATGACCATTTTAGTGGTATTCACTACTTGGTTTAAAGCACCCAAACTAAAAGAAATGGAATATTAATTATTTCGCAATAAGCGCATTCATGACATCATGCACAATAGGACAGAATTCTGCATTTTTCATTGTAATTGGAATGCGTTTAAAAAAAACATCCTCATCGGTATAAGGGAACCTTTGACAATCGGTTGGGCGATGGTCATAAATACCACATGCATTATCACTACCTAAAAAAGGGCAAGGCCTTGTTTTAGAAACATAGTCCCCTTCTTCGTCCATGCTTAAATACTGATCAATGAATGCGGTCTCTTTCATGCCCATGTATTTACTGATTCTTTTAATGTCGGGCATTTTGAATCTTGGGGAATAATTTTTGCAACATCTTGCACAATCTAAACAATCGATTTTCTCAAAAGCAGCTTCATGCAAGTCTGGCAATTGCTTTAAAATAACGCGCTTATCCACCCTTTTTAGAAAGTTCTGGAATTTTTTAAGCTGTTCCGGAGCGGGGGTATCGTATAAGTGTTCAGTGTTTGCTTGCATAATAGATAACAAAAGTAAACTATTTAGCCATCATCCACAAGCTTTCCCCATTCAAGTAAATTTAGTCCCCTATCCCTTTTGAAGGCGGCACGAAAAGCCTATCTTTGTGCCAATTTTTAACCCTTTCAATTCCGTCGAAATGAATCAAAATGGCGCAGAATTTATCCAAAGACATATTGGCCCAAATCCAGTAGATAGTGCAAAAATGTTGAAGGCAGTTGGAGTGGATACTTTAGCAGCATTAATAGACAAAATTGTACCTGCAAATATTCGTTTAACAAAACCAATGGAGATTCCAGAGGGATTGACCGAGTTTGAAATGTTGCAATCACTTAAAGCAATTGGTGAGAAAAATATTGTTGCGAAAAATTTTATCGGACAAGGTTACTATGGCACTATCACGCCTTCTGTGATCCTAAGAAATATATTTGAAAACCCAGGTTGGTATACACAATACACACCTTATCAAGCAGAAATTGCACAAGGTCGTTTAGAAAGTTTATTGAACTTTCAAACTATGGTGACCGATTTGACTGGAATGGATATTGCAAACGCCTCTTTATTAGACGAAGCGACTGCAGCTGCAGAAGCGATGGCGATGATCTTTAATCATATCAATAAATCAGAGGTCATTAGTCAACCAAAATTATTTGTGGACGAAGCTATTTTTGCACAAACAAAATCTGTTTTGCAAACTAGAGCAACGCCAATTGGTGTAGAATTAGTGACAGGTGATTTTAAAACTGCTACTATTGATGGTGGATTCTTTGGTGCAATCCTTCAATATCCAAACGCCAATGGTGCAATCCAAGACTACACCAGCTTTATAGACCAAGTACACCAGGTAGGTGGAATGGTCATTTTAGTAGCCGACTTACTTTCATTGACTGTTTTAAAAAGTCCAGGTGAATTGAATGCAGATGTGGCTGTAGGTAACACACAAAGATTTGGTGTACCAATGGGATTTGGTGGACCACATGCTGCTTATTTTGCAACAAAAGATGCCTTTAAAAGAGGTATGCCAGGAAGATTGATTGGCGTAAGTATAGATGCACAGGGCAACCGTGCATTAAGAATGGCATTGCAAACTAGAGAGCAACATATTAAACGCGAAAAGGCAACTTCTAATATTTGTACTGCACAAGCATTACTTGCAAACATGGCTGTGATGTATGCAGTATATCATGGACCTGATGGATTAAAAGCAATCGCTACAAGAGTGCATGCATTGGCTCAAGGATTGGCACAACAATTAGAAAGTTTAGGAGTTCAACAAGTGAATGAATTTTATTTCGACACATTACACTTAACAGGTTTTGATGCGAATAAATTATTTGAGCTTGCAAACAAAGAAGCGATCAATTTCAACTATTTTACAAATGGCACAGTTTCTATCAGTATTGACGAAACAACCTCTGTAAAAGACATTCAATCAATTGTGCATTTGTTTGAAACATTGACAGGCAAAACTGCTAATGCATTGAATGCAAATATCAAAAACGCAGCTATACCAGCGCAATTGGTTAGAACCAGCAACTACTTAACACATCCTGTATTCAACACACATCATAGTGAGACACAAATGATGCGTTATATCAAGCAATTAGAGAATAAAGACCTTTCTTTAAATATGAGTATGATTAGCCTTGGTAGTTGTACGATGAAATTGAATGCTGCGACAGAAATGATTCCAGTGAGTTGGCCTTGTTTTGGCGGCTTGCATCCATTTGCACCAGCAAATCAAACCATCGGATACCAAGAGATTGTAAAAGAGCTAAGTGCTTATTTATGTCAAACAACTGGATTCACTGCTTGTAGTTTACAACCTAACAGTGGTGCACAAGGTGAGTATGCAGGATTATTAACCATTCGTTCTTACCATGCTGCCAGAAATGAGCCGCATAGAAATATTGTTTTGATTCCAATTAGTGCACACGGCACCAACCCTGCAAGTGCGGTTATGGCTGGCTTTAAAGTAGTGGTAGTGGCATGTGATGCTGCAGGAAATATTGATGTGGCAGATCTTACAGAAAAAGCAATTCAACATAAAGACAATCTTGGTGCACTGATGGTGACTTATCCGTCTACACATGGTGTGTTTGAAGAAACCATCATGGATATTTGTAATACCATTCACGTAAATGGTGGTATGGTTTACATGGATGGCGCTAACATGAATGCGCAGGTTGGATTAACAAGTCCAGGAAATATTGGTGCGGATGTATGTCACTTGAATTTACATAAAACATTTGCGATTCCACATGGTGGAGGTGGACCAGGTGTTGGACCAATTTGTGTGAATGATAAATTAGCACCTTTCTTGCCAGGTCATATTAAGAATGGAGATGCAACCAACGCAGTAAGTGGTGCGCCATTAGGATCTGCAAGTATTTTATTAATTAGTTATGCTTATATCAAAATGTTAGGTGCCAAAGGATTGGAATTAGCAACCAGCTATGCCATCCTGAATGCAAACTATATGAAATCAAGATTGGAAAAAGCATACACTATTTTATACACTAGCAAGAATGGTACATGCGCACACGAATTCATCATTGACCTAAGACCATTTAAACAAACTGCAGGTATTGAAGCAGAAGATGTGGCTAAGCGATTGATAGATTACGGATTCCATGCACCAACAATGAGCTTCCCTGTAGCAGGCACTATTATGATTGAGCCTACAGAAAGCGAGGACATGGCAGAATTGGATCGCTTCTGTGATGCATTGTTAGCAATCCATGCAGAAATTGTTGCCATTGAAACAGGCCGTTTTGATAAAACAGATAATCCATTGAAAAATGCACCACATACACAACATGTGATTTGTGCAAACGAATGGTCTCATAGTTATACAAGACAAGAAGCTGCATTCCCACTACCTTATGTTGCGTTGAATAAATTTTGGCCAACAGTAGCGCGTGTAAACAATACACATGGGGACAGAAACCTAGTTTGTACTTGTGAGCCTGTATCATCTTATGCATAATTAGGATAACAATAAATAGTAAGTATAAAAAGAGGCACTTCAATTGAAGTGCCTCTTTTTTTGATCTAATTCAGCATATATAACTAGGCATCCATCCTTTTTACGACACTACTACTAGTGATAGGAGGATTTCCATTTAACATGAACTCATACAAACCAATGATTTTCTCCTTATCAGTTAATGAGGTTTGTAATTTATCAAAATCGTTTTCAAGTTTTTTTAATTTCTTGTTTTCGCTTGTATATTTATTTGTAAAGTCTTCTAAAATAATATCGCCTATTTGTTGACTTTCTTGTTCGGCCTGTTTTAGCATTTGACCCTCCCCTGTTAGTATCCATAAAATATCAAGTTCTGGATAGGCTAGATATATCTTAATTAAGATATCTGATCCTACCGATCCTAAGTTTTTTAATTGCTTTGAAAAGTAGCCATTGGACAAATCAATTTTTTGCTCAAAAGCATGTGGCGAAATCTTTTTGAAATGCATAAAGATTTCGATTCTTTCAATTGGTTTCATGATAATAATATTTAGAGGTGAATTTAATACGATATTGTTTGCTGTATCGTTATACTAAATTACCTCTATCAATAAAATCATGTCCAAAACTTAGGCCTCAATTATATAAGACCTAGGCCTCATTTTGTAGAAAATACTAACAAACTATTGTTTTTCGCTTAGTTCTAACCACCTTAATTCTGATGCTTCTAATTCGGCTGTAACCGAAGCCAGCTGTGCACTCAGGGCAGTGATTGCATTATAATCTCCGGTCGTATTGTTAAGTTCGCTGGTGAGTGTCGCTTTTTTTATTTCTAATGCAGGCATGGACTTATTTAATTGTTCTAGTTCTAATTTTTCTTTGTAAGACATTTTTTCAGCCACTTTCTTTGGAGTATTGTCAATTACAAAATCATTTGATGGGCTTATTGTTGCAGAAGCTATTGGCTTTACCTCGTGCTCTATCTGCGTGGTGATATCAGAGCTTACAGCAGCATAGTTTTGTTTGCTTTTTTCTAAAATTCTAAACTGTGTATAATTACCAGGATAGTCACGAATCACACCATCCCCTTCAAATATAAATAAGTGGTCAACTAATTTATCCATAAAGTAACGATCATGTGATACCAATAATACACAACCCGCAAAATCAATTAAAAACTGTTCTAATACCGCTAAAGTTGGAAGGTCTAAATCATTGGTAGGCTCATCCAAGATTAGAAAATTAGGATTTTTAAATAAGATGGTTAAAAGCTGCAGTCTTTTTTTCTCTCCACCACTCAAAGCGCTTAAATAAGTATATTGTTTGTCTGGAGTGAATAAAAATAATTCTAAGAATTGTGCTGCACTCAATGTGCCACCGCTAGCCAAAGGAAACTGCTCGGCAAATGTTTTTAAGTATTCAATGACACGCATGTCCTTTTTGTAGGTAAGCCCTTCTTGAGAAAAATGACCAAAGACAATGGTATCGCCAACATTGATTTTACCACTATCTGGCATTGTCAAACCTTGTAAAATTTGTAAAAAAGTAGACTTCCCAACCCCATTCTTGCCTACAATACCAATACGTTCTCCTTTACTAAAAGTATAATCAAAGCCTTTTAACACAACCAAATCGCCATAGGACTTGTAGACTTTAATAGCTTCAATAATCTTACCCCCCAATCGGGTCATCTTCATGTCCAATTGCAAATTGGTGTCTTCTATTTTTTGTTTTGCCTTCGCTTCTACTTCGTAAAAATTATCCTGCCTACTTTTACTTTTAGTTGTCCTCGCTTTTGGCTGCTTACGCATCCACTCTAATTCTTTTCTAAAGGTATTTTTTGCTTTGTCAATACTTGCCAATTCTGATTCAATCCTAGCAGCTTTCTTCTCTAAATAATTTTCATAATCCCCTTTGTAACTATATAATTTTTCTCTTTCTAATTCCCAAATCTCGTCTGTGACTGCTTCTAAGAAATAACGATCATGTGACACAAGTAATAAGGTTACTTTTTCTTGCTCTAAATAATTTTCCAGCCATTCAATCATATTTAAATCCAAGTGATTGGTTGGTTCATCCATTAATAATAAAACATGTTTTGGTTCAAATCCAATTTGGATCAGTGTTTTAGCTAAAGAAACACGCTTTCTTTGTCCACCACTTAATTTAGAAACGGGTTGTTCTAAATGATGGATATTTAATTGGGTTAAAATCGTTTTTACTTTTGATTCAAAGTCCCAAGCATTGTTCTCCTCCATTTCCATAATCGCATCTGTAATCAAATTTTCATCTTCTGTCTCCATGGCCATTTCATAATTACTGATGGCCTTCATGATAGGATGTTCTTGATTGAACAAGTTCTGTGTAACAGATGCAGTTTCTATAAATTGAGGGTCTTGTTCAAATAAGACCAAGTGGACGTCTTTATGCACTTTAGCAGTCCCAGAGTCTGGCACTTCTTTACCGGATAAGATTCTTAAAAGCGTACTTTTCCCAATACCATTCCTGGCCACCAAGGCGATTCTGTCACCCTCGTTGATATTAAAGCTGATTCCCTTAAATAAAGGCGTAATACCATAACTCTTTGTCAGATTTTCTACAGATACATAATGCATGGCGCAAAGATACAAGCACTAAATTAAAATAGGGGAAAAAGCAACGAAGATTGTACTTTTGTATACGTTAATATCGAAATAGATGAAAAATTTTGAAGTGCCTTCAGGCTACAGAAGCCCATTAATTGTCGCGATCAAACAAAAGCGCAAATTGGACGATAAGCTCAAGAAAGATTTCACCCCAACCGAACTTGACTTTGGCAAGGTGAAAATCTATTTAGCAAGGCATTTTGGATTTTGTTATGGGGTAGAAAATGCGATTGATATTGCCTATAGAACCATTGAGGAAAATAAGGGCAAAAGAATATTTTTATTGAGTGAGATGATCCATAATCCTCAAGTGAACAATGACTTAACAAGCAAAGGCGTACAATTTTTACAAGATACTTTAGGCAAAGAATTGATTACTTTATCCGAATTAACAAAAGACGATATTGTCATTATTCCTGCATTTGGCACCACACTAGAATTAGAGGAGAAATTAAGAGCAAAAGGTATTGCAATAGAATCCTATGATACTACCTGCCCTTTTGTTGAAAAAGTTTGGAACCGTAGTGAACAAATAGCACAAAAAGGCTACTCTATTGTTATACATGGTAAACCAAAGCACGAAGAAACAAGGGCCACTTTTTCGCATACTTCTGCACATACGCCCACATTAATTGTAAACGATATTGAAGAAACGAAGGTCTTGGGAAAAATTATTAGCGGCGAATTGCCTCTCACTTATTTTTATGATTTTTTTATCAATCGTTTCTCAGCAAACTTTGATCCAGCTATACATTTAGATAAAATTGGTGTTGTGAACCAAACAACGCAATTGGCCACCGACACCCAAGCAATTTCAGATTATCTAAAGCAAGTCATTTTAACAAAATTTGGTCCAGAAAATTTAGCTGCCCATTTTGCCGATACAAGGGATACACTTTGTTATGCCACCAATGACAATCAGTCTGCAGTGATTGGACTACTTGAGACCCAAGCTGATTTAGCGATTGTGATGGGTGGAAAAAATAGCAGCAATAGTTCACACTTGGTAGAATTGTGTGAGCGAAAACTACCTACTTATTTTATTGATGACGTAAGTAAAATTATAGATGCGCAAAGGATTGAAAAAACCAATTGGAAAAACAAACAATCAGAAATAGTAGAGGGTTATTTACCTGATGCAAATCCTATTCGAATTTTAATGACAAGTGGTGCAAGCTGTCCAGACACCGTTGTAGAAGCTGTTATCAAAAAAATTCTTAGCTTTTATCAATTAGAAGCTGCATTTGAAAAAGTAAAGGAAAGTTGGATGGATTAATTTATCCGCTCCATGGCCCACTGCATGGCAAGCTCGAATTGCTGCGCTCTATCTAAATTAGTATTGTCTAATACCAACGCATCCTCCGCTTGTTTTAAAGGACTATGCTCCCTTGTGCTATCCATTGAATCTCTTTGTTGCAAATTTGCAGCAACTTCTTCCTTACTTATGGTAGGATTTGTTTGAAGTAGTTCTTGGTACCTACGTTCCAATCTAATGGCTGGATCTGCAGTGACAAATATTTTTAATGCTGCATTTGGGAATACCACCGTGCCGATATCTCTTCCATCCATCACAATGCCTTTATCCACTCCCATAGCTTGTTGTTGCGCAACTGCAAAATCTCTCACCGCTGCAATAGATGCCACTTCGCTTACTTTTTGACTCACTTGCATTTCACGAATTTCTTGTTCAACATTTTCACCATTTAAATACATATCGCTTTTCTGACTTACACTATTGTACTTAAATCTTAATTCAATTTCATGCAATGCAGCTTCAATAGACGCATTGTCATTAAATGCAATATTGTTTCTTAAAAAATATAGGGCGATGGCTCGATACATTGCACCTGTATCAACAAATACATACTCTAATGCTTTCGCCATTGCTTTAGCAAGTGTACTCTTCCCGCAGGATGAAAAGCCGTCTATTGCTATGATGATTTTCTTATCCATTATGGTGCTACAGTGATGGTTGCTGTTTGAGGTAAATTTGCATTTCGAATTGCGATTTGTCTTACTGCATTGCCCACAAAAGTCCTGAACGCATCTTTTGATACCGTATCTGACCCAACCATTGCAGGCACCCCTTCGTCTCCGCCCTCTCTAATACTTTGCACCAAAGGAATTTGACCCAAAAAGGACAGGTCATATTCTGAAGCCAATTTAAGTCCTCCTTCTTTTCCAAATAAATAATATTTATTCTCAGGCAATTCTGCAGGCGTGAAATAAGCCATGTTTTCTACTAATCCAATAATTGGCACATTCACATTTGCTTGTCCAAACATGGCGATTGCTTTTTTAGCATCGGCCAAAGCCACTTGCTGTGGTGTCGTTACAATCACCACACCAGTCACAGGAACTGTTTGCATAATCGTCAAATGAATATCGCCTGTGCCAGGTGGCATATCAATCACAAGGTAGTCTAGCTCACCCCAATCTACATCGGTAATGAATTGACGAATGGCACTACTTGCCATTGGGCCTCTCCAAACTACCGCATCTTTTTCATCTACTAGTAATCCAATACTCATTATTTTAATGCCATATTGATCCAAAGGTATGATCACCCCTTTTCCTCCTTCGTCTTTCATTAATGGTCTTTGGCCTCTAACACCAAACATGATTGGCACACTAGGCCCATAAATATCTGCGTCCATCAAGCCTACTTTTGCACCACCTTCAGCCAAAGCCAATGCAAGGTTAGCAGCAACCGTACTTTTACCTACCCCACCTTTACCACTCACTACGGCAATGATATTTTTCACTTTTGACAAGACCGACTTTTCGTCTTTTCTTAAGGAAGTCGTATTAGATGTGAAATTGACTTGTACCTGTGCTTTTGGATTTACCAATAATTTAATAGCATTTTCAGAAGCGTTTTTCATCAAATCCTTCATTGGACAAGCAGGCGTAGTCAATACAATCGTAAAGCTTACAGCATCCCCATCTATTTTTAGATCCTGTATCATATTCAATGTCACTAAGTCTTTTCCCAGGTCTGGCTCTTGTACATTGCTCAATGCTTTTAGTATTTCCTCCGTTGTCATTATGAAAGTTTTTGTTAAAATATTTAATCCCGGCAAAGTTAACGTTCATAGCGCTTATTTTGCCCTTTTAAAAGGCTTAAAATAGGGGCTATTTTAAAAAAACTACTCATTTCGAAACAAAAAAAGTACGCCATTTCTGAACATTGAGGCGTAAATTTGCAGCTACATGAAAAAGAAACTGATCCTGCCTTTATTGATGCTTTTTTCAGTGATATCATCACAGTTAAATGCCCAGACAGTGGATATTTATAGAGACTCCGTTGTCCAACTTTATGGTGTGGTGATGACTGCAGATAGTTTAAAGGCAATCCCTTTAGCGAGTATTGTAGTGAATAAAAAAGGTAGAGGTACAATCACCAATAACGATGGTGTTTTCTCTATCGCTGTTAATAAAGGAGAAACCATCACTTTTAGTTGTGTTGGCTTCAAAAATAGAAATATCGTCATTCCTGCAAATTTAGTAGGCAATGAATATAGTGTGATTCAATTAATGGTCAACGATACTAATTTTTTACCAGCAACGATTTTAAAACCAAGACCAACTCGTGCGCAGTTTGAGAGAGACTTTGTCAACTCTAAAGTAGATGACGACATGTATGAAACTGCAAGAAAAAATACAAGCCCTGCACAAAAAAGAATTATTTTATCCAGTTTGCCAAGAGATGGTAAAGAGGCAGTGGGTGCAGCATTACAAAACCAAGCATCAAGGTATTATTATTCAGGACAATTACCTCCTATGAATATTTTAAACCCAAGTGCATGGAGAAGTTTTATTAATTCATGGAAACGTGGTGATTATAAATCAAAAAACAAATAGATGAAAAAGATTGCAGTAATTGGAGCAGGGACAATGGGAAATGGCATTGCACATGTATTTGCGCAAAATGGTTTCGATGTGAATTTAATAGACACACAGTCTGCTGCACTTGATAAAGCAATGCAAACAATTGCAAAAAACCTTGATCGCCAAGTAGCTAAATCAGTCATCCAAGCAGCCGATAAAGATGCAACACTTGCAAAAATAAATTGCTTCACCAGTCTTAAGGAAGGCGTGCATGACCGCGACTTAGTGGTTGAAGCTGCAACAGAAAATAGCAAAATCAAGCTGGCAATTTTTTCAGAGATCGACCAATACACTAACCCTACTTGTATTTTAGCAACCAATACATCTTCTATCTCAATCACACAATTAGCGGAAGCAACACAAAAGCCAGGCAATGTAATTGGGATGCATTTTATGAATCCAGTACCGGTAATGAAATTGGTAGAAATTATCAATGGCAAGGCAACTAGTTCGGAAGTGACAGATACAATTGTTGCATTAACAACGCAAATTGGAAAAATTCCATGTGTTGTTAAAGATGCACCAGGATTCATTGCCAACAGAATTTTGATGCCTATGATCAACGAAGCGATACTCGCATTTGAAGAGGGTATCAGTGATGCAGCAACTATTGATCAAATTATGAAATTAGGAATGGCACATCCAATGGGACCTTTGCAATTAGCAGACTATATTGGCCTAGATGTTTGTAAAAATATTTTAGAAATAATGGAAGATGGATTTCAGAATAGCAAATACAAACCTGCTGCACTATTAACTAAGATGGTATTGGAAGGTAAATTAGGCGTAAAAACAGGCGAAGGATTTTACAGCTATCAAAAATAAACTAGTCTACCTTAAGCGTTGTCTTAATTGTAACATCTCTTAATGTTCCAAGCTTTTCAAGCACTTCATCCAATCTATTTTTTGGGATACCTATATGAAGCTGTATAAATAATTGTGCAGTTTGCTCTACTACGGAACAATTATAATATTTCACCAACATCATTACTTCATTCATTTGATGGTAATCAAAATTAAGCTCATAAGGAATTTCAATTGGCTTCTTAATAATAGGAGAAAGTTGTAAAGCTAAAGCTGTAGCAGTTTTATAGGCGTTGATTAAGCCAGGTATCCCTAATAAAGTGCCTCCAAAATAACGTACCACTACTACAAATACATTGGTGAGTCCTTTACTATCAATCTGACCCAGTATTGGCCTACCTGCAGACCCAGCGGGTTCTCCATCATCACTCACTCTAAAGGTGGACCCGTCTACGCCAAGTCGATATGCCAAGCAATGATGTACAGCCTTTCCATGTTCTTTTTTAAGTTGTGCTAATAGCTTTTTGCAAGTATCGATATCTTTAGCTGGATAGGCATAGGCTAAAAATTTACTACCCCTATCTTTAAATTCCGCCATGGAAGGCTGCTCGATTGTATAATAGTAAAATGGATCCATTCAAAAAATAATAAGGCTAATTATAAACAAAGCTAGTTCATAATGATGAATCATTTGTAACATTGCAGTATGCGTTTAAACGAGATCAAGCAATCCTTGAAAAAACAGTTAGCAGTTCAATTTGAAAGTGTTGAGCTTAATCCAATCCTTTCTATTTTAATTGAACATGTCACAGGCTGGGACCAAGTTCAACAGGTCATACACAAAGACGATTCAATATCTGCACCACAACAACTGGCTTTTGAAAAAGCAGCAGAAGCACTTTTAGCAGGAAGGCCCATTCAATATATCACGGGCAAAGCCTGGTTTATGGGAGAGGCTTATGCTGTAAATGATCAGGTATTGATACCAAGACCAGAGACCGAAGAATTAGTAGAATGGGTCATTGAATATGCAGCCATCAAAGGAAATGCTTTGCGCATTCTAGACATTGGCACAGGTTCAGGCTGTATTGCAATTGCATTAAAAAAAGCTTTGCCTGAAGCAACTGTATCCGCTATAGACATTAGTACGGGTGCAATAAAAATAGCACAAGCTAATGCTGAAGCATTAAAAGCTGAAATTGAATTTACTTGTTTAGATATTTTGAATACCGCTTTTTTACCAGGCCAATATGATGTGATTATTAGTAACCCACCCTATATTCCAATGCAGGAAATGAAAAATATGGAATTACAAGTAACAGATCACGAACCTAATATTGCTTTATTTGTCCCAGACGAAGATCCTTTGGTATTTTATAAAGCAATCGCAAGACTTGCAAAATTGCATTTAAGTACAAATGGACAATTGTTTTTTGAAATTCATTATGATCAAGGGGATGCCATGATTGCACTCTTAGAGGAAATGCATTTTCATGCCGAATTAAGGGCTGACTTATTTGAAAAAGACAGAATGGTCCGCGCTAGTTTGAAGCCAAGATAGATTCGAAGAAAAAAATACTATTTAATTTAAAGACTTTTAGTTCGATGGATCCACAGCAACCACTGGGGTTGCGCCAAGTGCTTTGATGATTTGCATCACTTGTATTGTCACACCTAAATTTGCTACACTATCCCCATTGATGACTACAGAAGGTTTATCCGTTTCTTTAGCCAAGAAAATTTGTAATTGACTAGATAATGCGTCTAAGCTAACAGGAGTTGACCCAATAAATAATTTTTGATCTTTGTCGATTGTGACTACTACAGTTTGTTTTGCCTTAGTATCACTTGCTGCTTTAGGATTAGAGACTTTGATCACATTTGGATTTGCCAAAGTGGATACAATCAAAAAGAACAATAATAAAATAAATAAGATGTCATTCAATGCACCTGTATGCACTTCTGGATGATTTCTTAAACGATTTCTAAGATTCATAGCAGGTGGATTAAGCTTGTGTTGGTTCTTGTAAAATATCTAAAAAATCTGCACTCGCTCTTTCCATCTTATTGGCAACCTTATCTATTTGAGTAGATAAAAAATTATGTCCAACATAGGCAATTAAACCAATGATCAAACCGGTTGCAGAAGTAATCATTTTAGTATAGATACCGCCAGCAATAGTGTTTAATGTGTATTCACCTGTAGATGCAATGCCATAAAATAATTGTACCATTCCAATAATCGTTCCTAAAAATCCAAACATAGGTGCAATACCAGAAACCAATGATAGAATATTCAAATTACGCTCAATAGAATACATTTCTAACTTGCCTACATTTTCCATGCTTTTTTCTATCGCGTCAATTGGTTTGCCAATGCGCATGATCCCCTTCTCAATCATATTCGCTACTGGGTTGTAAGTATTTTTAGCAAGCCCTTTTGCAGCAGCAACATTTCCAGACAAAATATGATCCTTAATCATTTTCATGAATTGAGGATCTGACTGTCCTGCTTTTTTTATCGCTAAAAATCTTTCTATGAAAACATAAATTGCAATCACCAATAAGGCATACAAAGGATACATAATCCATCCACCTTTCCCCAATAAACTAAATAAAGAAATTTTAGCATCCGGTACTTGTAACAAAATCAACATAGCATTTAAATTTATATTTAAAGTTAATTTATTTCTACCATATAGGCTAATACTTGCACGGCTTGTTGCATATCTGCAACCCCCACCCATTCATGCTTACTATGAATCGCTTGCATGCCTGTAAAAATATTAGCAGTAGGCAGCCCCATAAAACTCATCCTACTTCCATCTGTACCACCACGAATGGGTTCAATGACAGGTTTGATGCCTGCTTTTTTATAAGCATTGAGCGCTAATTCGACCATTTGTGGATACTGATCAATTACTTCTTTCATATTTCGATATTGCTGCTTCACTTCAATCTTTACGCTGGACTGATTGTAATTTGGATTTTCACGAATCACCCATTCAGCAATATCCAAAATCCTTTGTTCATAAATTACCAAATTGGCTGTATCAAAATCACGAATTAAAAATTCAATTTGTACTTGCTCTGCTCCACCTTGGATATTTGTAGGATGAACAAAACCTGCTTTCCCTTCGGTATGTTCTGGACACCATTGATCTCTTGGTAATGCAGCAACAATATCTGAAGCAATTTTTATTGCATTTTGCATCACGCCTTTTGCCGAACCAGGATGCGCCATCACGCCATCAATAGTTAATACGAGATGATCTGCGCTAAAACTTTCCATTTCAAAACAACCCAATGCGCCGCCATCTAATGTATATCCAAAATCTGCATTCAACTTTTTAAAATCAATAAAATCAGCACCCTTACCTACTTCTTCATCGGGGGTAAATAAGATTTTGATTGGTCCATGTTGGATGGATGGATTTTGCATTAAATAAGCAGCTAAACTTACTATAATGGCTACACCGGCCTTATCATCCGCCCCCAACAAGGTCTTCCCACTTGCTGTAATTATTTCCTTGCCTATAAAATTTTTTAAATAAGGATATTTTTCTACTGTAATAATTTGAGTAGGATCATCCGGTAGCACAATCGGTGCACCATTATATTGCTGATGCAAAATGGGTTTTACATTGGTGCCACTGCAATCCGGCGCAGTGTCCACATGTGCACAAAAACAAATCACTGGCAATTTTAATGCATCTAATTTTTCTTGTTCAATCGTTGCTGGAATCGTAGCCATCACATACCCATTGGTGTCCATGGTGGCATCTACTAAACCTATGGCTAGCAATTCTTGTAGTAATAAATTAGATAAATCCTTTTGCTTTTCAGTCGAAGGAAAACTAAGACTATTGGGATCACTTTGTGTGTCTATTTGCACATACCGCATCAGCCTTTCAGCCACTCCAAACGCATTCCATTCCATAGATTAAATTTTGCTGTGTGAAGGTATTAAAAAAGGCATCCCAAATCAATGGAATGCCTTTTTTTAAAAATCTTTAACCTATTATTAAGGCATAATGATAGTAGACTTTGGTGTAATACCAACTAATTCAAGATCGAAAGTTAAATCTTGACCAGCAAGGCTATGGTTTGCATCTAATACAACCACTTCCTCTTTCACTTCTACTACTGTCACTTGAAATTGTTGACCTTGACCATTATTCATTGTTAAAGCCATTCCAATTTCAGGATTTAAATCTGCAGGAAACTGTGTTTTTGGAAATTCAACAATCATTTCTGGTTGTTTAGGACCATATGCTTCCATAAATGGAATATGAATTGTTTTCTTTTCTCCAACTGTCATATCTAAAACTCCATTATCAAAACCAGGAATGACCATACCTGACCCAACTTCAAATTCCAGAGGGGCTCTTCCTTCAGAAGAGTCAAATGTTTCACCAGACGTTAATTTACCGTGGTAATGCACTTGAATGGTATCCCCATTTTTTACTTGTTGCATATTGTTTTTTTTAAATAAAGCACTTAGGGTGCAAAGGGCAAAAGTAGTAAATTCTAGTTAACTTTGCAAGATGAATGCCAGTCCAAAAATAGTCTTTATGGGGACCCCCAGTTTTGCTGTCGCGTCATTGAAAGCACTATTAGATGCCAAAATGAATGTGGTGGGTGTAGTCACTGCGCCAGATAAACCGGCTGGAAGAGGCATGCAATTGCAACAAAGTGCAGTGAAGCAATTTGCCCTTGAACATCAACTACCAATTGCACAACCAGAAAAATTAAAATCGCCCGAATTCTTTGCACAAATTCAAGCATGGCAACCAGATATTCAAATAGTAGTCGCTTTTAGAATGTTGCCAGAATCTATTTGGTCATACCCTCCAATGGGCACCCTCAATGTGCATGGCTCTTTACTACCAAAATACCGAGGTGCAGCACCCATCAATTGGGCCCTCATCAATGGAGAAAAAGAAACTGGTGTGACCACATTCAGATTACAACATGCTATTGATACTGGAGACGTCTTATTACAAGAACGCATTCCTATCACCCCCGATATGACAGCAGGCGAATTACATGATACAATGATGGAAGTTGGAGCCGAAACACTCGTTAAAACTTTAAATGGTTTAATAGCAGGTACTATACAATCCAAGCCGCAGGAAGAAACACTCGCTACTTTACATGCCCCAAAAATATTTACAAAGGATTGCCAAATCGATTGGCAGCAGCCTGTTTTACAAATTCATAATTTAATACGAGGACTCGCTCCCTTCCCTGGGGCATTAACAAAAGTAGATGGCAAGATTGTAAAATTATTCAGCACAAGCATTGTCCCTGAAAATCCAAAAGAGCCTGTTGGAAGTTTTGTAACTGATGGTAAGACTTATGCAAGATTTGCATGCAGCGATGGTTACATTCAATTAAACGATATCCAATGGGAAGGAAAAAAAAGAATGCCTATTGCAGACTTCCTGAGAGGCTATAAAAAAGTTGACTAAATAAAATTGAAAGCTTTTACAAAATCATCTTTTGGAGTTATGCCCACTTTTCTCCATACTTCTATTCCATTTTTATATAAAATAAAAGTTGGCAGATCGTCAGCCTTCACCGACTTCATCACATCCATATCTTGGCCACCATCCACTGCCAAAAAATAAAAAGGCTTAGGAGGGGCTTGTTTTAAAGCATCTACTATAGGTTGCATTTTTCTACAAGGTGGACACCATAAGGCACCAATTTCTACTAAGACATATTCATTGGACTGTATCAGTTTTTCAAAATCTACTATACGCATTTGTACCCTATCTCCAGCACCTTCAACCGGCATTGATTGCATTCGCCAATTGCTTATTCCACCTTCTAAATTCACTACAGTAAAACCAGCTTGTATCAATGCAGTTTGAGCAGAAGCACTTCGCCCTCCAGATTGACAATAGATATAAATTGTTTTTGATTTATCTAAATGCTGCGTTCTATTTTTAAATTCTTTAGGATCTAACCAATTTGCTTGCAAAGCATTTGCTATATGACCAGACTGGAATTCTCCAGCGGTACGCACATCTAAAATTTGAGCATCAGGGGCCGAAATAGCTTTACTGAATTTTACTGCGTCCACAGTCAAGTCCATAGTCATTTTTTGGTCTGTACTATTTTTTTGATTAGGCTGCTGTGCGCAACTCATTATTGTAGTTGTTAAAAATAACAAGCTAGCAAGACATTTTAATTTCATAAAGAAGATTGAAAAATTACTAATAAGTCACGGACACCTGAAAGGTCTTATTGGTCACACCTAAAATGGCAGCAGCAGCATCATTTAATCTGTACTGAATTGCACTACCAACTTCAGGTAATACATTAATTACTTTAGCACAAATACTTTTTAAATCAGAAGTGGTAATTCTAACAATGGTACCTACCGGTAATTCATTGGTTAAAATATAAAATTTATTATCCTGCCAACCACTCATACTTTTAAATACGGCAGCTGTTCCGTTTAAGGTTTGAAAAGTAGCTGCTTTTTTTTGATTGGAGAAGAAGCTTGCAAAATATCCTTCATTCGCAGTTGTAGAGACTTGAACTAAATTTGTTTTTTGAACACTATCTTTTATTCTTGATTGTTCTTTATTTTGAGCAATCATTTGCCATTGAGCAGTTCTAACCACTGGTGCCACTTTAGCCACCGATTTCTTTGATCTTGAACTTTTCTTTTTAGATTTCGAGTACTTGCTAGATTTCTTTTTGGTTCCTTTTTTAGATTTCGAAGATTTGTTAGCTGGCTTTTTTTGGGTGGCTTTTTTAACAGTCTGTCCCTTTTTAGCCACAGCTTTGCCCTTTGCACCGGTGGCATCCGTTTGGCTAAATAGTCCAAAAGCTAGAATCAGGTATAGAATGATCTTCTTCAAGGAGGACAAATTTACAAAATCTAAATGCAAAAAAAGATATAAAATTACTTATTAAATTAATATGTAATTTATAAAAATCAGTAATTCAATATTCTCCAAGTATTTGGGTAATAATTATTTAATCGATTGGGTAGTAATTTAACCCATCCTAAACGGCAATTCATATAACTAATGCTATGCCAACCCTTGGGACCGTTCAACTGAAAATCGGCTCTTCGGAGAAATTGAAGGGCATCATTTAAATCCACCTCGATGGTTTCATAGGGCATTATAGACCATTGACTCATGGCCAAGTCATGTGCAGGGACCAGGTCGGAACCCTTTAAGACTCCTATGCGCATACCTATTTTCTTCACATACAAATGTGCCCTAATCGTTTGCATATCGGAATAACAATGCATTGGCAATGCTATCAACTCTTCTGCATGTTGAATGCAAATAAATTGTTCTGGCAAAGTATAGATAGCGGCTAAATTAGCTGCTTCTTTTTTTGGTAATAAGGTGAATTGAAAAGGTGTAGAAAACTGACTGGTATAATCTGCTTTTTGTTTTTGAAAAACGGCAACAAAAAATCCTTCCCCTTTTATCTTATCTGGGTAAAACCTAAAACCTTGCGCTTGATGGGTTGGACTATAAGTTGTAACAATTTGAGAAGAGGAAGGCAATTGAATTTTTACAGATGTCATCCCATCCAAAGAAGCAATATAATCCATGATCTTTTCATCCTCTTCAAATGAATAAGAACAGGTAGAATAAATATAATAACCACCCTCTTGCAATGCTGTAATGCTTTCTTCTATTATGCGTGTTTGTCTTTGACTACAATGCAATACGTTTTCTTCGCTCCATTCTTTGATAGCTTGTGGGTCTTTTCTGAACATCCCACTACCACTGCATGGCGCATCGGCCACAATGAAATCAAAAAAATTAGGAAGTGCCTTAAAATGACTTGGATCATTTTGTGTCACTACAATATGATCACTCCCCCAGCGAATACAGTTTTCTTCTAAAATTGCGTTTCTTGATTTAATAGTTTCATTGGCTAAAACCAATCCATTTTTAAAATAATTCGCCAACAAAGTGGTTTTACCTCCAGGTGCAGCACAAAGGTCTAATACTTTATAATATTTTTCGGTATCTGCAAGTTGGCTAATAATGGTATGCAAAAACATACTACTTGCTTCTTGTACATAATAAGCACCCGCATGCCATAATGGATCCACTACAAAACTTGGACGACCATTTAAATAAAAACCATCTGCGCACCAATCCACAGGCGTCTTTGCATGCATGAAAGGATGTTCAGCATGATCGAATGGCTTAAATTGATTCATTCTAAGCGCAGTAAAATCTGCAGGCACTTCATGGGTCTCCACAAATGCTGCTTTGTCAAATCCAGGAAGACCTTCTAAAGATGATATGAATTTTTCTGGTAACAATGAATAGTATTAATAACGAATGATAAAATGTTCTTGTTCTTTTTGTTCTTTTCTACAAAACAAGATCCCAATAGTAAACAAATCTATAGACAATCTGATATTCGAATGTTCTTTTAATGTATTCCATACTGTTTCCATATTTGAATCGGCATGAATTCCATGCAAGATCACCCAAGAATTAGAATGCATCTTGTCCATTACCCTATTCACAGATTGAAGTATCGTGGCCCCATCCTGCCCTTCCCCTATAAATGCGAAATCTATTGATTCTACTGATTGAGTTGATCCAATTTTGGCATTTGTATTTATTGCACTATCGGCATCAAATGGCTTCTTATCCCCTGTTACCAAAGTTGTTATTGGATTCAACCATTGCAATAATCGCGCAATGACTATTTTATTTTTTGGAGTAAGCGGAGCTGAAACTGCAGCTTCAATTTGATCAAGTATTTGTTTTACAGCAGGCGTATTATTTTCAATTGCTGTTAACGGGCTTTCCCCATTTAAAATTTCTTGAATGAATTTAAAGACAAAAGGCGAATGAATGCCATGACCTTTTGAATTTGATGCTACCCAGTAGTATTGAAGGTGTTTTAGTAAAACTGTTGGAGTAGAATAACGCATTTAATTTATTTCCTTTTCCAACATTCAAAGTCAAATGCATAAGTATGTTTTGCATCTGCTGCATTTGGATAACTATACTCCAAAGTCCACTGGTCGTCTATTACTGGAAATAAAGTGTCTCCATCAATCTCTGTATGTACCCTGGTCATATAAATGGTATCTGCAATTGACATTGCTTCTTGATAAATTTGACCACCACCAATCACAAACACTTCCGCATAGTTTTCGCGTTCGGCAAGTGCAATGGCTTCTGCAATAGAACCAACAACTTCTGTATGATCGTAAGCAAGACCAGTTTGTTTAGTCAAAATAATATTTAACCTACCAGGCAGAACGCGTTGACCCAATGATTCAAAAGTTTTCCTTCCCATAATCACAGGCATGGCCCATGTGGTATCTTTAAAAAATTTCATATCCTTAGGTAGATGCCATAGCAATTGATTGTCTTTGCCAATCATATGGTTATCGGATGCTGCAACAACTAAGGATACTTTCATAAATAATTTATTAAACTGCCACCGGGGCTTTGATAGCTGGATGACACTCGTAATTTTCTAAAGTAAAGTCTTCATACTTGAAAGCAAAAATATCTTTCACCTCAGGATTAATTTTCATAGTTGGAAGTGGAAAAGGCTTTCTGCTTAATTGCAAATTTGCCTGTTCCATATGGTTATTGTATAAATGCACATCACCGAAGCTATGCACAAAATCTCCATATTGTAAATCACAAACCTGCGCAATCATCATGGTTAATAATGCATATGAAGCAATATTAAAAGGGACCCCTAAAAACACATCTGCACTTCTTTGATATAACTGACAACTTAATTTACCATCGGCTACATAAAACTGAAACATGTTGTGACAAGGCATCAAAGCCATCTTGGATAAGTCTCCTACATTCCAAGCGCTCACTATTAATCTTCTACTATCTGGTGTTTTTTTAATTTGCTCAATTAATTCTGAAATTTGATCAATCACAACACCATTAGGCGCTTCCCAGCTTCTCCATTGCTTACCATAAACTGGTCCTAAATCTCCATTTGCATCTGCCCACTCATCCCATATACGTACACCATTGTCTTTCAAATATTGGATATTGGTATCCCCTTTTAAAAACCAAAGCAATTCATGGATGATACTTTTTAAGTGCAATTTTTTTGTTGTCACCAACGGAAAACCTTCGGCTAAATTAAAACGCATCTGATAGCCAAAACAGCTTTTGGTACCAGTGCCGGTACGATCTGTTTTTTCGGTCCCATGATCAATAATGTGTTGGACTAATTGTAAATATTGTTGCATGCTGCAATTTACAACTTGGGGCGTAAATTAGTAGATTATTTTGCTTTTCTTCTCGCTATTTCCTGCCTAATCAATAGCAATTCTCTATTGGTTTGGCCATTCACGCTTGAATTTTCCTGTGCCCTGCGCATTAAATAAGGAATGACATCATGCAAGGGACCAAATGGCAAATATTTGCTCACTTTATAGCCTTCGGATGCCATATTAAAACTAATATGATCACTCATGCCATAGAGCTGAGAAAAGTGAATATGTGGATGGTTATTAGGTACTCCTTTATCCTGCATCATTTGAGCACATTTCAAATTGCTCGCCTCATTATGTGAAGCCACGATTAAACCAATTTGGTCTAGGTGATCTAAACAAAAAACGACTGCTGCATCAAAATCTGCATCCGTAGCTGACTTATCTATTTGAATAGGTGATAGATAACCCATCGCTTCTGCTCTTGCTCTTTCCTTTTCCATATAAGCACCACGTACCAATTTTGCACCCAAGATAAAATTACCTTCGGATGCAATTTTATGAGATAGTTCTAAAAATCTTAAACGATCCGATCGGTATAATTGATAGGTATTGTAAACGATTACTTTTTCTTTGTTGTACACGCCCATTAATTCAATTGCTAAGCGATCAATTGGGTCTTGAATCCATGTTTCTTCGGCATCAATTAAAATACCAATGCCATGAGTTGCTGCCACATCACAAATTGCATGCATTCTTTCTTTTAAGCGATTCCAAGCAGCATCATCTGATTCGCTATCATGAATACCACTTCTTAATCTTGGCGCATCATTTAAACGCTCCAATAAATGCATACTAGATAAACCAGTTAATTTAACACTCACAAAAGGCACATTATCTTGCGTTGCTGCAAATTCAATTGCTGCAATAAATTGTTCAGTAACTGCATCAAAACTTGCATCCCCTTCTTTTGCTTCTACGCCATAATCTAAGATCACTTGCACGCCATAGGATCCCAACATTTTAGTGACTCTAGCAGACTCCTCTAAAGTTTCACCTCCTACAAATTGATTGAAAATAGTACTACGAATTAAACCGTTAATAGGCAATCCAGACTTCATTAACATTGGCGTAAATCGAGTGCCTAAGGAAACGATCCAAGGATTTTGTATGACTGTAAAAAGCCATTTTGCTTTATTTAAATCTGTGTTGGACTTGTACGCAAAAGCGTTCTGTGTATTATTTAAAGATAGGTTCATGCTAACGTTCATTCGTATTGCAAATATCGGGACTATTTGCTTCTTGACAAAGTTTAAATCGCTTGATGATTGAAGGGCTGTAACACCATTTCACTTACCACACCAGAGCTTGGTTGTTGACATAAAAACCAGATGGCTCTCGCAGCTTCTTCTGCCACCACCATCTTATCTCTTTGTACTCTTAAATCTATCGTATCCCAGAATGGAGAATCCACTCCGCCTAAATATAATTGTGTAATTCTGATTTCTGTACGTTTAAGTTCTTCTCTTAAGGAATGCATCATGCCGACCAATGCATACTTACTTGCACAATAAGCTGCCGCACCAGCCATGGGTACTTTACCTAAAATACCTGGGATATTTATAATCAAGCCTTTTTTAAGCTCCATCATTTTAGGTAGAATCGCTTGAATGGTTTCAAAACTACTTAGCGTATTCACCTGAAAAGAAGTTTGCATTTCTGCAGTCGTTAATTTATCAAAGGATTTAATGATGCCTATTCCTGCAGCATTGATAAAAATATCAAATGCAAAATCTAGTGTTCTCAACTGATTAGTGAACTGACTTACTGCATTTGCATCAGCTAAATCCACTTGAAAAAATCGATCCGAACCAAGGCTTAAATCAGAAGCCAATTGATTCAATTTATTGGCGTCTCTGCCTGCCAACCATAATTGTGCTCCACTCCCATGTAACAAACTAGCCAATTGCGCACCAATGCCGCCTGTCGCGCCCAATAACAAAACTTTCTTTTGCTTTAAACCTTCCATATCATTTGATTTTTAAGATAACATTCAGTAGAAGGAAATTGTTCAAAATAAGTATATTTATGCCCATTATGAAAATCATAGAAACGACCATTTACCAGTTTAAAATTCCCATGATCCCTTTCACCATTGCAACAGGGACAATGGAATTTGCACAAAATGTATTGATTCAAATTAAAACTGACCAAGGCATTACTGGCATTGGAGAATGTTCGGCCTTTCCAATGATTGTAGGAGAAACACAAATAAGCTGCTATAACAATGCCAAAGATTTTGCGCAATTCTGGAAAGGGAAAGATCCATTGGATATCCCACAAAGAATGAAGGAACTAGATCTTGTTATTGCTGGAAATAATACTGCAAAGAGTGCATTTGATTTAGCATTGTATGATATCGCGGCTAAAGCAGCCAATCAGCCCCTATATCAGTTTTTAGGAGGGCAGCAAAAACCAATTGAATCAGACTTGACCATTGGTATTGGTAAGCCCGAGGAAATGGCAGCACAGGCCGTTGAATTTGTTGAGAAAGGAGTGCGTATGATTAAAGTTAAATTAGGAAAAGCACCCAAGGAAGATGTGGAGCGCATTCGACAAATTAGAGCAGCCATTGGACCAACTATACAAATAAGAATTGATGCCAACCAGGGATGGGCAAAGGAGGATGCATTGGAAGTGCTTACGCAATTAGCACCTTATGCAATTGAATTCTGCGAACAGCCCATGCATAAATATTATGATGATTACCTGCCTGCACTTTGCGCGCAATCTCCAGTAAAAATCATGGCCGACGAATCGGTGTTTACCCATCATGATGCTCGAAAATTAATTGCAAACAAAGCCTGTCATTCCATCAATATTAAATTCTCAAAAAGTGGCGGTATCCATGAAGCAATTAAAATTCATGATATCGCAAAAGCCAACAATATTCCATGTATGATGGGTGGTATGCTAGAAAGCAGGGTGGCGTTAAGTGCCAAAATGCACTTTGCGATGGCTATGGACAATGTACATTTTTATGATATGGATACTTGTTTAATTGGACATACAATAGATCCAGTGATTGGAGGTGTTGAATTCAATGGCATGCACTTAAGTATTGGCGAAACGCCTGGCATTGGTGCCGAAGTAGACCCGGCCTATTTACGCAATTTGGAATCTTGTACGATCTAGTGAACTAGTATATAGGATAGTTGTACCTTCGTATTCAATTATAAACTAATTGATTTTATGGAAGCAAAAACAGCATCAGCCTCTTACACGACAATGAACGAATTGGTTTTACCCAATGACACCAATACCTACGGAGATTTAATGGGAGGAAGACTCATGTATTGGATGGATATCGCTGCGTATCTTTCTGCTGCTAAACATTGTAATTCAGGTGCCATGACCGCATCGGTGGACAATATTAGTTTTAAGACACCCATTAAATTAGGTAACGTAATTTGTATAGAAGCTAAGGTAACAAGGGCTTTTACGACATCGATGGAAATACACTTAAAGGTTTGGAATCAAAATACGATTGAGCAAACCAGGGTATTAAGCAATGAAGCCTATTTTACTTTTGTCGCATTAGACGCTCAAAAGCAACCAAAAAAAGTACCAGCCATTATTGCAGAAACCGAAGAGGAAAAAAAATATTATGCAAGTGCATTAAGAAGAAGACAATTACGTTTAATCCTTGCAGGAAAGATGAAGCCAGATGATGCCACTGAATTAAAGGCATTGTTTGTAAAAGAAGAGGGAGAATAAGTCTTTTTAACTTTCTACACTTTGTTTTCAACCAATTTCATTGCGTGGTGCTTCCCTTTAAGCATGTAGTCCTTACTCTGCTCAATGGCGTCCATAACTTGGTCTAAAATTTGTTCCACAGAACCGGTATAATCTATCTCTAAAGGCGCTTTGAATCTGATGGTCAGCGGCGTACCTACTTTTTTATACGTTAGCCCTTTTTTTGTAAACGCACGCCAAAATCCATTGATCACTACTGGAATGACAATAGGATGATTGTTCTTAATAATATGCGCAGTGCCTTTTCTGCCTGGTGCAAAAGGTTTTGTAGTGCCTTGTGGAAAAGTAATCACCCAACTTTTTGCTAATGCTTTGTCAATTTTTTGTGTGTCTACTACATCTCTTTGTCTTTCTACATCCTTTCCCTCTGCTCTCCAAGTTCTCTTAACTGTAAGTGCTCCACCTAATTTAAATAATTTAGAAATCCAGTTATCATTCATTGTCTCTTCTGCTGCAATAAAATAAACATTGGTAAATGGATTCAACAAATAATAAGGGATGCCTAAACGATTGAACTTTTTCCATTTAACAGCGCAAAAAATATGAACAAAAGTGATTACGTCTGCAAAATAAGTTTGGTGATTGCTCACAAAAAGAACGTTCTGCTTAGGTAGATCTTCAAGATGTTCAGTACCCTCAATATTCATTTCATTAAATAAAGCAAGCCCAGGATAGGTAAACAATCCTACGATTCCATAAATAATGGAACGAAAAATCTTGATTTGCTTTAAATAATCTAGTACACGCATAATTTGGCTACTAATTTGATTCGCAATATACTACATATTATCATAATAGACTTGTCCTGTTTAACCAACTATTTGTATCTTTAAACAATGAAAAAAACTGCTGTAATTTTTGATATAGATGGTTTATTAATCAACAGTGAACCGCTTTGGAATAAAGCAGCTGCTGAAATCTTTAGACAATATGGTATCAGTTTAACAGAAGCGCAATATGCGACCACTACTGGACTTAGATCAAAAGAATTTGTAGCGCATTGGTTACATGAGTATAAAATACCATCCACCGAATATGAAAGAGCAGAACAAAGAGTGATTGATCAAGCGATGTTGTATATAGATAAAGAAGCCACTTTGATGCCAGGAGTAGAACATATTTTTCAGTTTTTTATAGCAAAGGAATTTAAAATTGGACTTGCCACATCTTCCCCTCCTGCATTAATTGAGTGGGTAAAAGATAAGCTTGGCATTCGCAGTCTAATTCATGCAAGTTGTTCAGCACAAAATCTTCCCTATGCAAAGCCGCATCCTCAGGTTTATTTAGATTGTGCAAATGCCCTTCATATATCACCGCTTGCATGCATCTGCTTCGAAGATTCTTTTTATGGCATGTTAGCAGCCAAAGCAGCAAGGATGACCTGTGTGGTGGTTCCAGCAGCTGAAGCTCTAAAACAAGAGCATTGGGCAGCAGCAGATCTAAAGCTATCCTCCTTACAAAATTTTGGGGCGCTCCATTTTGATATGTTAGCTTAAATCAAGCTAAAAAAAAACACATTGCTTCCCTAAATACAAGTTAAATTGCATCCGTAAATGGAATTAGCAAAAAAAATCATTGGCAAAGAATTAGAACTTTTTGAAATGCATTTCAAGGAGGCGGTTAAAAGTAGGGTTTCCTTACTAGACCGTATCATGCAATATATTGTCAAAAGAAAGGGAAAGCAAATGAGACCTATGTTTGTTTTACTTTCTGCAAAACTCAATGGCGAAATCAATGATGCTAGCTACCGTGCAGCATCTTTAGTGGAATTATTACATACTGCCACATTGGTGCATGATGATGTAGTAGACGATGCACTAGAAAGAAGAGGTTTTTTTTCAATCAATGCTTTATGGAAAAATAAAATTGCTGTTTTAGTGGGCGATTATTTACTCTCTAAAGGATTATTGCTATCTCTAGAAAATAAAGACTTTGAAATTTTAACCATCTTATCTGATGCTGTTAAAAAAATGAGTGAAGGCGAGTTATTGCAAATGGAGAAAACAAGAAATTTAAATTTTGACGAATCTGTTTACTATGAAATCATTTATGGTAAAACAGCAAGTCTACTTTCCTCAAGCTGCGCTGCGGGTGCATCCTCCGTTACAAAGGACCAGGAGCAAATACAAAAGATGAAGGACTTTGGGGAATACGTAGGGATGGCATTTCAAATTAAAGACGACTTATTTGATTATGGCGATGTAGTGATTGGTAAGCCAACAGGCAATGATATCAAAGAGAAGAAACTAACCCTGCCTTTAATTCACATATTACAAAAATGTAGCCCAGCCTTAAAAAAAGAGATTGTATATATTGTTAAAAATAATAACAATGACAAGCGAAAAGTCAAATTCGTCATTGACAATGTGAAGCAATTAGGTGGTATAGAATATGCGCAAGCAAAAATGATCGAATACAGAGACAAAGCATTACTTGTTTTACATAGTTTCCCGCCATCCATTACAAGAGACGCCTTAGAAGAATTGGTGCGCTATACAACTGACAGAAAATATTAATGGAAAAACGCTGGAATATATTGGAGGCCGATGCGTCTAAAGTGGCTGCACTTCAGACAGCACTTAAAATACATCCTATTTTATGCGAACTTTTGGTACAAAGAGGTATAGAAGACTTTGATAAAGCAAAGCAGTTTTTTAGACCTTCTTTAAACGACCTGCATGACCCATGGTTGATGAAGGACATGGATAAAGCTGTCTCTAGAATTACCAAAGCATTTGATCAAAATGAATCCATCATGGTCTTTGGTGATTATGATGTTGATGGCACTACATCGGTTGCGACATTGTACCAGTTCTTAAAAAATATACACCCAACCATAGACTTTTATATTCCACATCGTTATAGAGAAGGATATGGCGTATCAAAAATGGGTATCGATCATGCAAAAGCGACTGGAATAAGTTTAATCATTTCGGTGGATTGTGGCATTAAGTCAACAGAACTAATTACTTATGCAAAAGAATTAGGAATTGACTTTATTATTTGTGACCACCATCTACCCGATCCAATTTTACCACCAGCTATTGCGATTTTAAATGCCAAGCAAACGGATTGTGGCTATCCGTATAAAGAACTATGTGGATGTGGCGTAGTTTTTAAATTAATCACAGCACTCGCTCAAACTTATAATTTACCAGAAGAAAGTTATTTGCAATATTTAGACCTTGTGGCTACCGCCATTGCAGCAGACATTGTACCTCTTACTGATGAAAACAGGACGATGGCGTTTTTTGGTTTAGATAAAGTGAATGAAAATCCAAGTCATGGTATTTTAGCATTGTTAGAATTAGCAAAACAAAATAGGCCAATCAGAATTGGTAATTTAGTTTTTGCTGTTGCACCAAGAATCAATGCAGCGGGCAGGATGGATGATGCAAAAAAAGCAGTACAACTATTTATAGAAGCATCCTACCAAGGTGCATTGGATGTGGCTTCCCTTTTACAACAAGATAATTTAGACAGAAGAGAAGCTGATAGTAGTATTTCAGAAGAAGCGTTTGCAGAAATTGAAAATGACCCTATACATTTAAATAAAAAATCGACTGTGGTGTTTCAACCCCATTGGCATAAAGGCGTGGTGGGTATTGTAGCAAGTAGGTTGATAGAAAAACATTATAAGCCCACTATTGTACTCACACAAAATGGCGATATCGTTTCGGGCAGCGCCAGAAGTGTACAAGGCTTTAATTTATATGAAGCCTTACATGCATGCAGGGAACACCTTTTAGGCTATGGTGGACACTTTGCTGCAGCAGGAATGACATTGAGTATAGACAAGTTAGAAGCATTTAAAGAAGCCTTTGAAAAAGCAGTAGCAGAAAGAATTACACCCGAACAAATGGTGCCAGAAATTTTAATTAATGCACTATTGCCATTGGACCAAATTAGCATGCAGTTTTTCCAGATCATCGCGCAAATGGAACCATTTGGACCAGACAATATGCGCCCTATTTTTCTGGCAAAAAATGTGCGTGACACAGGATATTCAAAATTGGTAAAAGAAGCACATATAAGTTTTAACCTTACACAAGGCAATAATAGTGTTAGAGGCATTGGCTACAATATGCCAGAGAAAATTGAAATCGTAAAATCAGGCAAACCATTTGATATTGTTTTTCAATTACAATTGAACGAATGGCAGGGCACACAGTCTATCCAAATGCAAGTGATAGACCTAAAAGAAACGAGCCCAAATTAATTCGGGCTCGTTGATCTATAAAACTTCAATACAGATTCTTTCTAGCTTTGACTAGTCAATTCTACAGAACGATTGATAAAGCTTGTTAATTCAGCACCCTTTAATAGTCCTTGAGACAACAAGGCTAAGTCGGCTAAATTCCTTGCTTGCTTTTGTTGTTTGTCTGTATTCGTTTCCTTTAACAAGGTTTGATAAATTGGGTGATTGCCATTTATGGTTAAGTGTACTTCGTCTGGCATTTGCGCATAAAATGCATTCATTCCTCCACCACTCATGCCAGCCATATCTTTCATACGACGCATGAACTCAGGTCTTGTAGCAATTACAGGAGCAACATCTTGGCTAAGGCCTTTCACTTCTACTGTAATGGTTGTTTCAGGAATTTGGAATTCAAATAATTTTTTAGCTTGCTCCACTTCTTCTTTAGATAAAACTGAATCTATATTTTCTTGCTTGTCGATTAAATTATCTACCACATCGGCATCCACTCTTACAAATTGAACGCCTTCCCATTTCATTTCTACATTATTGATAAAGGCAGCGTCCACCATTGTCTCCAACTTAATCACCTTGTACCCCTTACCTACTGCTGCTTGTATGAAAGCGTCTTGCCCAACCGGATTGGTCGTGTACAATAAGACTTGCTTACCTTCTTTATTTTTTTGAGTCGCTTCTGTGGTGGTTTTGTATTCATCTAAAGTATAAAACTTACCTGCTTCTGCAGCATCTTCTAAAATCAAAAACTTATTTCCTTTTTCTAGGAATTTATCGTCTGTGATCATACCATATTTTACAAACAATCCTAAGCTCTCCCACTTTTCTTCAAATGCTTTTCTGTCATTGTTGAAAATCTCTTCTAATTTATCTGCTACTTTTTTAGTGATATGCGCATTGATCTTTTTCACGTTAGGATCCCCTTGTAAATAACTTCTACTTACATTCAAAGGAATGTCTGGACTGTCAATCACACCATGTAATAACATCAAGAACTCTGGAACGATATCTTTTACTTCATCCGTTACAAACACTTGATTGCAATACAATTGGATCTTGTCCTTTTGGATCTCATAGCTTTGTTTGATTTTAGGGAAATATAAAATACCTGTTAAGTTAAATGGATAATCTACATTTAAATGGATCCAGAATAAAGGCGTCTCACCAAATGGATACAATTCTTTGTAGAATTTTACATAATCTTCTTTGGTTAAATCGGCTGGCTTTTTAACCCAGATAGGATTGGTATTATTGATTGGCTTTTCAACTTCTATTGCAGCATCATCAGCCCCGTCAGTTGTTTTAGTTTCAGCAGGTGCCTCATTCGCATCTTTAAAATAAATTGCGACAGGTAAGAATTTACAGAAACGATCCAAAATAGATTTTACTCTTGACGGCTCTAAGAATTCTTTACTTTCTTCATTGATATGCATCACAATCTTAGTACCTCTATTGCAATAATCTACCTCGTATAATTCATAACTAGGACTGCCATCACAACTCCAGAAAACACCTGGTGCATCTGTATGACTCTTAGTATAAATATCTACTTTATCACTCACCATAAATGAGCTATAAAATCCTAAACCAAAATGACCAATGATGCTAGCATCTTGGTATTTAGTTACAAATTCCTCTGCACCACTAAAAGCGACTTGGTTAATGTACTTGTCCACTTCTTCGGCAGACATACCAATACCGTTGTCAATGATAGAAATTGTTTTTTCTTTTGCATCCACAATCACATCTACTCTTAAATCCCCTATGTCTCCTTTTACTTCGCCTTTTGAGCTTAATGTTTTTAATTTTTGGGATGCATCCACTGCATTACTCACTAATTCACGAACAAAAATTTCGTGGTCACTATAAAGGAATTTTTTAATGATTGGAAAGATGTTCTCTGTCTGAACTCTTATTTGACCTTTTTGCATAGTTATATCGTTTGGTTCTACTATTGCAAAATAAGGACCAAAGCTAGGCTTCTGCCAAGCTGACAAGTTGGTGCTGTAAAATGGGTCAAAAACCGTTAATTTTTCAGCCAGGCTGCGCCAGAACAGCGCTTGGACCTAACCAAAATGTCACTTGTGACATAAATAGATTTTATACCCAGATATTAGTAAAAACATCTAATAAAATGAACATGAAAACTAAAATCTAAATAAAAAAAATATGTACTTATTCTAAAAAAATAGTTATAAATTTTATAACTTTTGAATTAGATAAAACAATATTTTAATGTCCTTTTTTTATTTTCTTAAAATATTGTCTCTATGATATTTTAGAAATTCTATTTCAGGTGAAAAAGTGCTTGGTTTGTAAATTTTTATTCCCTTGATTTTATTTAACTCACTTATCAATTTTTCATCAGTTAGATTAATTTGAGTAATAATTACTTTTAAATCATCGGTTAAACTTATGAATCCTTTGTCAAATGCTTTGTCATGTAAATTGCATAAGCATATTCCGTTTGAAGGTTTAATTCTAATGTCATTTCTTTTAGACCATGGAATTATGTGTGATGCTATGAGGAATTCTTTAGTTCTAATTGAACAAATTGCACATTGATTATTATAATTTGTTTTGACGCTATTTGAAAATACCTGCTGTTTAGCTCTTACTTTAGTTCTTCCTTCTTTATCATCTACATTATAATTACCTGATTGAATATCTTTTGTTGCTTCTGCTTCTGCTTCAGGTTCCCTTTCGCCTTCTGCATCACTATCTGAAATTTTTAGTAGTTCCTCAAAATCAATTTTGTTGATTTTATTCATGCCATATTGATTAAAGAAATGTTCCCAATTTTCACCTTTTGTTTTAAAGGTCCAAGTGAAATCTTCAATATCGTTTTGGTGAATAAATTCATTAAAGGGGTAGCATTTAATTAATCTACCAGTAACACTTTCTACACCCTCTACTTGGCCCAACTTAGCAGCTCCAAAAAAATAAAACTTTTTAGTTTCTGAAGATTTTCCGGGTCTTCTAAATATTATTAAGTCCCCTTCTTTAATTTTATTAAATCTTTTTGTATTCCAGCTATATTTTACAAAATCTACATCACCAGTTTCTTCATCTCCTTTAGTGTCTAAAATAAAGTATTCGGTTTGTTCATTTTCCAACTCATTGTTAAAATATTGTCTATAATTCATTTCATTTTGATTTTTCACAAAATATAATTTTTCAATAATAAAATTGATTTTATACTAATATAGTTTGGCTGGGATCGTCATAAATTAACTGTATTAAATTTCTCATAATAACCTAATCAACTACAAATCAATCATTTATAAAACCCCCGATATGATCGAAACCCAGGGTAGATACGCTGGTTACCCCAAAAGAACCTGGAATGGGGACCAGTTTAGGGGCGGGTATAGTGACCATTTTCCTGTGGCACTAATTTTTAAGCCAAAAATGACTGAAAATCCACTGAAATAGCCTACCTTCGCCCTCCCAAATCTGTTTTGGCAGATTCATTCCTAATAAGGATGTCCACTGGGAAAAACC
>DBOB01000031.1:136276-230467 GCA_002299885.1 Sediminibacterium sp. UBA657 | reverse complement strand
GAAAGGCAACATTATCAAGGGTTTATGCTGTTAAATGCGCAGGCCCTTTTTGTTTTGGGTAAGTCCCGGCTAAGTTTGGGCCAGGTTTTGTGTTTTTGGAGGGAAAATAGGGGTTATTCAAGCTGAAAAGTGGAACATATTGGACCTGATTAAATTAATTTAAAATCATATATTTACCATACCCCAAAAGCATACTAAAATCAATTGTATGAAAAATGTAATCTTTATTTTGGGAATGTTGTTTGTAATTAGCTGTACTAAAACAGAGGCGCCTGTAACTCCACCTCCTGTTGTAATTCAGGAAGAATCTATTAAGTTTTCAACCAATCTCGATACAGGAACTTTTAATATATCAGATACCTTGCCATTGGTTATCAATGTTAGCTCAAAACTTCCAACCGATGGTATAGTATATTCCATTACTTCAACTTGGGTAGATAGTTCAAAACAAATTTTTAAACTAGATACAACTTTGAATCAATCAAATTTAAGTTTAAAAATACCTGGTCATAAAAGAATGGGTACCTATTCTATATTAGTGAGCCTTAGTTCAAAAAAAACATCAACCAATAATAGTTCTAAAACAATAAGTGCAATTAACATACCAATTATTCCTGCTGTCAATGTTGATCTATTCCCAGATTTAAACTGGAATGATCATGTTGCTGGGAAAAATACATTATATGATTTTAACCAAGATGGCATCCCTGATATAATTACCTACAAAAGAGTTTCGGAAAAATCTACCTTGCCTGCAATTTTTGAAATCAAAGATTATTTAGGAAATAATATTTATTCATTTAATCTTAAAAACTTTAAACCGTCTGTTAGAGACTCACTTCACCATATTATTATCGATTATCGCGATTTAAATAATGATGGATATTTTGACTTTGGATTATCGTATATGGGCGAGTGGTGGACTGGACAAAATGGACTAAGTCCTGTAAATTATATTGGTAATTATATTTGTTTATTATTATCCAATGGTAAGTTACAATACCAACCCTTAGAAATACTTGATGAACCTAATAAGGCACTATCATTTAATTTAACCATTTTTGACTGGGACTTTGACGGAAAGGATGATGTATTACTTTCAGATTTAAATAGAGGAGATTATTTAAAAAATTTAGGTGATAATAAATTTCTTAGAAGTAAATTAAGTAAAGCTTTATTTAATCAATCAATAGGAAATAAAATAGATTTTGATAGAGATGGTAAAATTGATATGATAAATCTTTATATAAATCAATTAGATGAAAATAACCGTTATACCTCAACAGATATGTCTCAAACATTATCAGTTTTATCAAAAAATGGAGTTACAAACTATCCAGTCATTGGTAAGAAACTTAATAAATATATTTATTTCATAGGAGAAGTTGAGTCAGTTGAAAGAGTAAACTTAGTAGACGGAGACGGAGATGGTGATTTAGATTTAATCATTGGCAGTGCTTTATCTAAGGTAAATGCAGGATGGGATTATAGACAAGAATACTTTGAAAATACTGGCAGTCAATTTGAATACAGACAGAATTTTATTGAAAATGATAAATCTTTATATGGTGAACTGCAAGTTTGGACATACGATATTGATAATGATGGTGATTTAGATTTATTTTATCCAACGTATAAAAAAAGTAACCTAAATGGTCAAAAGGGAGGTGTATTTTGGTGGGAGAATACAAAAAAGGGATTTAAGATCAATAAGAATTTCAAATTAAGATACTAATGAGACCAAGGAGTCCTAGGATCATGCCCTGGCAGTCCCACTTGAAAATTAACCACTTATGATTTGTTTCATAGGTGGTTTTTTTCTTTTCGGCCTTCTTTGGGCTAATTTTGGTTAAACCTGATTAAATCGAGTATAACAGATACTTAATTGCTATGGAGGGGCGTAATTGCAAACATTATCTTATTTTCAACTATAATATTTAAATATGGAAGTACATCACCCACACAATCCAACTCATAAAAAGAAATGGTCTGAATACATTATTGAGTTTGTCATGTTGTTTGCAGCAGTAACACTAGGTTTCTTTGCCGAGAATGCTAGGGAGCATATTTCTGAAAAAAATAAAAAGAAAGAACTTTTAGAAGTAGTAAGTCAAGATTTTCTAAAAGACTTGGAACAACTTAAATACCACGAAAACTTCACAAAAGAGAAGTTAGAATTGAGCGATAAAATGATAAAATATTTTGATGGAAATCATGATTCGATCGATAGAAGGGTATATTATCATGCAATTCATACAATCAAAGGATGGTGGTTTTTTAATTCCGAAGAAAAAAGTAGAATAGAAGCAGAGGCTAAAGGATATTTTTATGATCAAGAGAATAGCGAATTGGTTAATGCTATCATAAAATTTAATTTCTTTAAAAATGATTATAAAAACACAGAGGAACACGAAGCTGTGTTAATTGACAAGTTTAATAATCAAATACCGTACATTACTGACTTTGATGTATTTCTTCCGCGAAATCGTTACCCAGAGCCAGTTATGGAAAATATTTATGGCATAAAAAACATAAACAAATCCGAACTAGTTAAGACAAAATATATAATCTCAGAAATTATTTTCAATAATGATATTTATTTAAATGATATAGATTCTATGAGAGTATACGCGAATAAAGCAATTGAAATAATTAAAAATCAACATAAATAATGGACGTACATCACTTATATTATTCAAAAAAATCGTCTGAATATATTACTAAGTTTTTAATGCTATTCGCATTTCTTTTCTTGACTATTTATAGTCAAGCACAAAGCCCAGAAGAGAACTTAAAAGCACTTGGCATCACCCTTCCAAAACAATCTGCTCCTATTGCGAACTATGTGACTTATGTTAGAACAGGCAACTTGATTTATTTTTCGGGCTCAGGCCCTTCTGTAGAAGGCCAAGGATACATCAAAGGGAAATTAGGAAAAGACATGACGATTGAACAAGGCAAAGAAGCAGCAAGAATCACAGGGATTAATTTGATTGCTAATTTAAAAAATGCTGTTGGGGATTTGAATAAAGTAAAAAGAATAGTGAAAGTATTGGGCATGGTCAATAGTACCGAGGACTTTACCGATCAACCAAAAGTAATGAATGGATTTTCGGACTTAATGGTAGCTGTATTTGGAGAAAAAGGTAAGCATGCTAGGTCGGCAGTTGGGATGGCCGCTCTACCTATGAATATGGCTGTAGAAATTGAGATGATCGTAGAGGTAGAAAACTAATTTAAATCAAAGTATTATTAATTGAATTGAATTTTAATAAATAATTAAGGGGTTTGTTTAAGATATAGTAGAAAAAATTGTAAATTCAACTACACTTAAAGCATCCTTTATGAAAAAATTCATTCTCGCCTTTGGCTTATTTGCAATTACAAGTGCTGTTATTGCGCAAGACACTGCCTTAATTTATCGCAAGCTTGACTCGATTGCAGTGATCGATCAAAAAGTAATGATGCCTATGCGTGATGGCATTCGCCTAGCGTCAGATATATATCGTCCAAAGGGTGAAGGCAAGTATCCAATCGTATTTTCTCGTACGCCCTATAATTTTAATACTTGGGTAGATGGTAAAATGACTACCCGTACTTTAGAGGAAGCCTATCAGGCAGTGAGTCGCGGTTACGCTTATGTAGTACAAAATGAGCGTGGACGATTTTTCTCGGAAGGTGAGTGGGATATTTTAGGTACACCAATTACAGATGGCTACGATGCCCTTGAGTGGATGAGCAAACAAAGCTGGAGTAATGGTAAAGTTGGTTTGATTGGTTGCTCTTCTACCGCTGAATGGCAGATGGCTGTTGCTTCTCAAAATCATCCTGCATTGGCTGCTATGGTTGCGCAAGGTTTTGGAGCTGGTGTTGGTAGAGTGGGTAAATTCATGGAGCAAGGTAACTGGTACCGAGGTGGTGCACAACAGATGTTATTCACGCCTTGGTTATACGGTACACAACACGATAAAATGGGACCTCGTTTGCCTATAGGTATTGAACAAAAAGACTTACAAAGAATTCAAAAGTTTTATGATATGGGACCTGAGATGCCAAGAGTAGATTGGGCTCAAGGTTTAAAACATTTACCTGTGCAAGACATCATCAAAAATGCACAAGGTGCAGATGGTGTGTATGAAAAGATGGCAGTAAGAAAACCAAATGATCCAGCATGGTTCAAAGGTGGATTATACCACGATAATATGCCTATGGAAGTGCCTGCATATTGGTTCGTTAGCTGGTACGATGTATCCTCTGCACCAAATATTGCTTTATACAATCATGTAAGAAATTCAGCTAAATCAAAAAGTATTGCAGACAATCAATACCTAGTGATTGCGCCGGTTTTGCATTGCTCCTATAAGCGTGCTGTAGAAAACACAATCGTAGGTGAAAGAAGTGTTGGTGATGCTAGATTAAATTATGACGAATTAACTTGGGGGTGGTTTGATATGTTGTTGAAGGGTGAGCAAAACGATTTTAAGTCAACACAGCCTCGTGTGCGTTACTATACAATGGGATCTAATAAGTGGCAACAAGCCACTTCTTTCCCTTTACCTAACACCGAAATAAAGAATTTCTATTTAGCAAGTGCAGGCAAAGCCAATACAAGAAATGGTGATGGCGCTTTGTCTTTAACTGTCCCTTCAAAAGACGCTCCTGATACATTCACGTATGATCCAATGAATCCGGTAAATTCATACGGAGGTAATGTTTGCTGTACAGGTAATGCTGTTCAAGGTGGTAGCTTTGATCAATCACAAATGGAATTAAGAAATGATATTTTAGTGTACACATCGGAACAATTAAAAGAGGGCGTTGAAATCTCAGGCTTCATTGAGTCTACCCTATTTGTTTCATCAACTGGACTAGATACTGATATGACGATTAAATTAATTGACGTTTATCCTGATGGTAAGGCTTATAATTTAGATGAAACAATTCAACGTCTTCGTTACAGAGAAGGTTATGATAAAGAAGTGTTCATGGAAAAGGGTAAAGTATACAAAGTAGATTTAACCCCAATGGTAACAAGTAATTATTTTGCAGCAGGTCATAAAATACGTATCGAAGTTTCTAGTAGCAATTTCCCTAGATTCGATCGTAACCTAAACACTGGTGGTAATAATTACGATGAAACTAAAGGTGTAGTAGTGGAGAATAAAATTCACCATTCTAAACTATATCCTTCTGTGATTAAACTACCTTTTATAAAGCAATAGATTATTTTAAACTTGCAGGGGGCAAGGTAAAGCCCAAGCTCTCTGCACACCAAAATATATTCATAATGTAATATCTATTTTGGTCTTTGAATAGCTGTATGCTATTGATACCTCTATTGGTGACAGGCCCGTTTTTGGTTTCCTTGGTCTCGTATGTACTAAATACATGTGCAATGGTTCCAAAGGATACCAGTTCATGCTTTAATTCTTTTTCAAAGAATCCTGTTTTTATGCGGGTACTAAAAAAATTAATGTACTCATCGGGCGTCATCTTTCTATAACCAAATACGCCTGCAGTACTTTTATTTGTTGGAATTAAAAAAGCATCTTTCGCAAAAAGATATTTGAATCTTTCCCAATCACGAGCCTCACCTGGTTCGCCAGAAATGACTTCGTACAAGGCATTTATGATCGCAGATTCAGTTGTTACATCTTTAGTGTATTTGTCATTCACAGATGTAGTTGGTGTTTGTGCAAAAGTTAAACTACTCATGCAAATCAGTAAAACTGTCGTGATTAAAAAATGCTTCATAATTTTTTATTTTAAATTTAAGATAATTTTTAATACCAACCCAGTACCAATTCGATACTAATAGTTGTTACAATAAAAAGAGGTCGCAATTGCGACCTCTTTTGTTATCAATCTAAATCAATTTCCTAGTTTCCTGCATCATATAAATCCCAGTTGATTTCTGCTTGTGGACGAGGGAATTGTTTAAATATAGTTCCTTTATCAAAAGATGTTGGAATGGTATTTAAAATATCATATCTGCGCGCGTCAATCCATCTATGTCCCCATGGTTCTGCCCAAAGAGAATACCTACGTTGGTATAAGATTTCATTGATCAACGCATCTTTTGTAGTTGCACCAGTATAGGTTCCAATTGTTGCAGCGTTTCTAATGATATTAATTGCATTCACTGCATCAGTACTTTGATTTAACTGTGCGTGTGCCTCTGCCTTAATAAGAATAAGTTCTTCATTCTTAATGAAAGGCATTGGTGCGGTATTAACTGACCATCTTTTATCTTGGTGTGTACCTACCAATGGTGTCGCATCCGTAGTTACGGTAACAGCTGCTGAACGTCTATGGAATTTTGCAGCTACTCTAGCATCCCCTCTTGTGGTATCTGCTAAAACAGAAGGATGCACAACCACGATGGTGTTAATGTTTGCATCTAACACATAAAACAATGGATTGAATCCGTCTGGAGGTGCGCCAAAAGTATGCGCAGGACCAGCAGTCAAAGATCCAGTCAAATTCATAAATGATAAATTCAATGCAGTTAAAGCACCTTGCCAATCCTTACGATAAATAGCCACTCTTGCAGCAATTGCTTTATTCATTCTTTTAAGTCCATTGATATCATTAAACCCATTAAAGCCAGTGGTTAATGTAAATGGAAATGTAGTTCCTGCATTGTTAAGGTCTTCGTAACCTGCAGTTAATAAAGAATCTATAAATCCTAAAGCAGCCGTGTAAGATCTAACTGGCCCAGGCTTTAGCGGATCTTTGATATCTGTTCTAATTCCATTCTCATAAAGAAAATTTGCAGGAATTAAATATTGATAAGCCATGATGGTTTTTGAAAAACCTTCAACCGCTTTTTTCTCTTGTGCAGTTAATAAAGGCGTATTATTTGCCGCATCTATCAATACCAATCCTTGTTTGATTGCTTGATAAGGTGTTGCATAGGAACCACCACCTGTTGCGCCAAAGCCAAAGTAAGCTGCATCTGGTAAACGACCAGCTTGTCCAAGCCAATCCGTTTGGAAACGAGGATCGGATGCATTTAAGTACCAGATCTCTCTTCCAAATGTATTCCATGCTTGAGCTACATTGGTAACATAACCTTTATGTCTTTGCTCCAAACCTGTTACTAAAAACTGGATTTGTCTTCTTGATGCGTTACTTGAAACACTTGCCTGACTAGGATTATTTGGATCTGTCAGTTCTTTTACTTCTAATGGATTACAAGCAAAAATGAATGCTGTAAAACTAGATATGAATAGTATTTGAAATTTTTTCATGAGTATTAAATTTAAAAGTCGATTTGTATGTGAAAAAATAATCTTCTAGCAGTTGGATATGGAGCCACATCAACGTTGTTCGCCAATGCTTGTGCACCAAATGTGGATGTTTCAGGATCATATCCTACATACTTTGTAGCTAAGAATACATTATTACCAGAAACTCCAATTTTAGCTCTTTGAATTAAATTTCCAAATGATTTACTTAAAGTTTCCTTTGGCAATGTGTAGTACAATCCAACTTCACGAATCTTTAAGAATGTAGCATCCTGTACCCAACGACCAGCATTGTTATACGGTGCTGGATCACGTTGGCGTCCATTTGGAATACCATCATTATTTGAATCATCAAACCAGCCTTTTGTTGTTCCTCCTCCATCTGTTAAGAAAGAAGTTAAATTGATATTGTCTCCACCACTTCTGTACTCAGTTAAAACACTCAAATCAAAATTCTTAAACAAGGTGATATTATTGGACCAAGAAGATGTCCAGTCTGGTTGTGCATTACCCCATACTGTAAATACGCCCGGAGAAATAGCTGGTGTACCCACAATCGTAGTTGGCGAAATACCTTGTTGCACTAAGAATGTTCCTAATGCAGTACCAAAAGCACCTGTTGTATAAGAAGGGATACCCAACTTAGTAATTAAGATGTCGTTCTTCCACCATAATAAACGAGAGAACCATTTGAAGTTTGCCTTATCAACTACTGTACCAGACAATCCAAGTTCAAAACCCTTGTTACGCATTTCAGCTTCGTTACTTTGTGTATTCACAACCCCTGTTGCTGGTGAAAGCGTTAATGGTTGTAAGTTATCCAAAGTAGTTTTTACATAATAAGTTGCTTCAAATAAAATCTTATTATTTAAAAAGCCCGCATCTAATCCAAATTCAATTTCAGATGCACGCTCTGGAACAATATTTGTATTACCTATACTTGTTGGAACTGTAGCTCCTAATAATCCTCCAATATTCACACCACCTAATGATGTAAATGTGGCACCAAATGGAACTGGTCCAGCAGTTTGACCATAAGCAACTCTTGGTTTTAATTGAGAAATGGCATCGATTTTCCAGAAATCAAAATTTGCTAAGTTAATTGCTAAAGACGCTTTAGGAAATCCATAAAACTTATTGGCATCACCATTCGTATTAGACTTATCCATACGCATACCTAATGTACCAATAATTTTATCTTCAAAGTTCATTTGCTTTTGAACAAAAATACCCACATCGCTTTGTGTACTTTCAAATTGTGATTCAACTTCTTGTACAGTTGCTTGCTTAATATTTATTTGACCTGGCGCTAAACCTCTACCACGGTTAAATAGTCCATCATTTCTAAAATCAAGTCTTACCAATCCAACTTGAGTGTTAAAATTCACACGCTTAATTTTCCAATCATACACAAAAGCTGCTTGGAAGTTGGTATTCATACTTTCTTGTTTACCAACTAACACATCCCCCGGATTTGCTTGTCCACGTTGAAATTGAAGATCATCCGGTAAATATACTTTTGTACTATTTTGGATATAATCAAGTCCTCCATTCACTCTAAACTTTAATTGTGAATTTTCGTTTTTAAATAAATTCACATCTAAATTAAAGGATTGTATAAAACGGTTTACCAATGCATTATTTACACCTTTATCGGTAACATGTACTGGGTTTTCAGCAAAGTAAGGGTTTGCTGGATACACACCATTTACTGGTCTTAAATCAAAATAATTTGGTACATAAGAAATATTGTAACCAATACTAGCACCAGAGTTATTTTGATTTCCCGTAAATCCACGGTCGGTGTTGGTTCTAATATAATTTGAATTCACAGAAAGTACAACTGACTTTGAAAGCTTATGTTCGATATTTGCTCTTACAGATTGTCTTTCGAATCCTGTTCTTCTAACAATACCACCTTCGTCGGTCAATGATCCTGAAACAAAGAATTTTGTTTTCTCATCACCACCACGAATACTCAAACGAGAATTTAAAAGTGTAGCAGTATTGCCATAAAAATAATCTTCGTAATTCACAAAGTTATTTGTAGATGTGGCTGTTTGTAATCTTCCTAATTCTACTGCTCTTCTTGCAGCTGGGAAAAAACTATTAATTTTTGCTTCGCTCCAATTATCTACGCCCATCATTTTTAATGGACTTCCAATTCCAATATCTTGACCAAAACTAATTACTGTCTTACCTGCAGCACCTTTCTTTGTAGTAATTACAAGAACACCCGCATTCGCACGCGTACCATAAATAGCAGCAGCAGAAGGGCCTTTTAATACTTCAATGTTTTCAATATCTGCAGGGTTGATATCTGCTAAACGATTCGCTCCATCGTCCTGGTTTGCAGCACCTGCACCTGTTACAGAAGCTCTACCAGTTCTTTGTGTATTGTTATTAATATATACTCCATCTAATACAATCAATGGTGCAGAAGCTTGTGTAAGACTTGATAAACCACGTAATTGTATATTGATACCACCACCTGGTGCACCAGAATTCATACGAATATTCGCTCCGGCTACTTTACCATACAATGCTCCGTCTGCAGTTTGAATTTGAGTTGTTCCCACTAAATCTTTAGCAGAAACAGTGGTGATGGCGTTTGCTAAGTTTGAACGCTTGATAGAAGAAGCAAGTCCAGTGATTACAATTTCTTTCAAAGAGTTCACCTCTTCCTCCATCATTACATTCAAATTAGCTCTATCTGCGGTCACAGCAACTTCGGTTGCTTTGTATCCAACATACTTTAAAACTAATACAGCCGATTTGCTATTCACATTAATAGTAAAATTACCCGTACTATTTGATGTAGTGGTTTGTTTAGTTCCTTTAACTGTAATGGACACGCCAGCTAGCGGGTTGCCATTCGAGTTTTCTTTTACCGTTCCCGAAGCTGTAAACACCTGTGCTTTGGCTTGAGTCACCCCTATAAACAACAGGAGTACAAGTAAAAATTTGACGAAATAAAATTTCTTCATGCAGTTTAGTTTTAATTCATTAAAAAAATAATACAACTCAGGATTGTATCTGTGTAACTAAATTTAATAATTATATAACAAATATTAAAAAAAATTCATACATGTATAAAGCATATTTATACGGACTATAAAATCACTTTATTAAAAATTAGAATAAAATAGTTGCATTTGAATTCCTAAATGAGACAATTGATATTGAAAGTATCAACCTAACAAATGTTATCTTTATCGCATTATTTATTACGATTATGACAATTAATAAGCAAGTCAAAAATGCAGAAGAGGCGATCGCCGATTTAAAAGATGGTCAAACCATTATGCTAGGTGGGTTTGGATTGTGTGGTATTCCAGAAAATTGTATTGCTGCGCTTGTTAAAAAAGGCGTGACCAATCTTACATGTATTTCTAATAATGCAGGGGTAGATGATTTTGGTATTGGATTAATGCTGCATCAAAGACAAGTTAAAAAAATGATTGCTTCCTATGTGGGAGAAAATGCAGAATTCGAAAGACAATTATTATCAGGAGAACTTGATGTGGAATTAATTCCTCAAGGTACGCTCGCCTTTAGATGTATGGCTGCTGGTTATGGCATGCCTGCTATATTTACACCGGCAGGTATTGGTACAGAAGTGGCCAATGGAAAAGAAATAAGAAATTTTAACGGTAAAGATTATTTATTAGAAACCGCATTCAATGCAGATTTTGCAATTGTAAAAGCATGGAAGGGAGATACAGCTGGTAATTTAATCTTTAAAGCTACTTCTAGAAATTTTAATACAGTGATGGCGATGGCTGGGAAAATAACCATTGCCGAAGTAGAGGAATTAGTAGAACCAGGCCAACTAGATCCTAATCAAATTCATGTGCCAGGCGTTTATATTCACAGAATTTTTCAAGGTAGCAATTACGAAAAGCGCATTGAACAGAAAACAATTTCCAAATAATTGATGATTCAAATTTATATTCCATGTTAGATAAAGAAGCCATTGCAAAAAGAATTGCAAAAGAGATACAACATAATTCATATGTGAATTTAGGCATTGGTATTCCTACGCTTGTAGCAAATTATATTCCAAAAAATATTGCTGTTTGTTTTCAATCAGAGAATGGACTCTTAGGCATGGGACCCTTCCCAAAAGAAGCAGATGTAGATGCTGACTTAATTAATGCAGGTAAACAAACCATCACCATGTTACCAGGTGCTGCTTTATTTGATTCTGCAATGAGCTTTGGTATGATTCATGCGCAAAAAATTGATTTGACTATTTTAGGTGCGATGGAAGTATCAGAAAATGGCGATATCGCCAACTGGAAAATTCCTGGCAAGATGGTAAAAGGCATGGGCGGCGCAATGGACCTTGTAGCATCTGCAAAAAATATTATTGTTGCGATGCAGCATGTCAATAAAAATGGTGAAAGTAAATTATTACCTAATTGCACCTTGCCCCTGACAGGCATTCGTTGCGTAAAAAAAATTGTAACAGAATTAGCAGTGCTTGCTGTTTTACCTGAAGGTGGATTTAAATTATTAGAAAGAGCACCAGGCGTTTCTGTTGATACCATTAAAAAAGCCACTCTAGGAAAACTCATCATTGAAGGTGAGATTCCAGAAATGGCTTTTGATTAAATAGAACTTACTATAAATTTCCTCTTAGGTCTTGTTCTCTTTCTAGTGCTTCAAATAATGCTTTGAAATTTCCTGCACCAAAAGATTTAGCACCTTTTCTTTGTATGATCTCAAAAAATAGGGTTGGCCTGTCTTCTACTGGCTTAGTAAATATTTGCAACAAATAACCCTCATCATCTCTGTCTACTAAAATGCCTAATTGCTTTAGTGGCGCTACATCTTCGTCGATAGGTCCTATACGATCTAATAGATCATCATAGTAAGTAGATGGTATATTTAAAAACTCTACCCCACGACTACTTAATTGTGTCACGGTATCCACAATATTATCGGTAGCAATGGCAATATGTTGCACGCCTGCATCCTTATAAAAATCTAAATACTCCTCTACCTGTGATTTCTTTTTTCCTTCTGCTGGTTCATTGATAGGGAACTTCACAAACCCATTACCATTGCTCATTACTTTACTCATGAGTGCAGAGTATTCTGTTGAAATTTGCTTATCATCAAATGTCAAAATATTTTTAAAGCCCATCACCTCTTCATAAAAACTTACCCAAGTATTCATTTGATTCCATCCCACATTACCCACACAATGGTCTATATATTTAAGACCAACTGCAGTTGGTTTATAATTGCTTTCATGCTTTCTAAAACCTGGCATAAAAACACCTTTATAATTTTTTCGTTCAATGAATAAATGCACTGTGTCTCCATAAATATGTATGCCGCTCATTTTGATTTCACCATGTTCATCCTGCATTGTTGTAGGTTGCATATAAGGCTTTGCACCTCTTTTCACGGTTTGTTCAAAAGCATCATAAGCGTCGCTCACCGTTAAGGCAATGGCTTTCACACCATCTCCATGTTTGTGCACATGCTCCGCAATAGTTGAGGTTGGATGTAATGGCGTAGTTAAAACTAACCTTACTTTATCCTGCATTAAAACATAAGAAACTTTTTCCTTATCGCCTGTCTCTGGTCCGCTGTATGCAAAGTCTTGGTATCCAAATGCTGTTTTATAATAATGCGCTGCTTGCTTAGCATTACCCACATAGAACTCTACATAATCTGTGCCTAGTAAGGGTAAAAAATCTTGACCATTCGGGTTGCTTTCCATCTTTATTATTTAGTTTTTACTTTTTTGTTTTTTTACTTTCTACTTTTCCTTATTCTACCTTCTTTATTTTCTTTCCACTTTGTTTATTTTCCTTATTCTACTCAATATTATGCTGCCAGCTCTTATGATAGTTTTCGTCTTCAATCAATAATGCTTCTTCCGTGATCATTAGTGGTCTAAATGGATCTATCATCACAGCCAACTCATCTGTTTTTTCTTTGCCTATTGATTTTTCTACACTACCCGGATGTGGTCCGTGTGGAATACCGCCTGGATGCAATGTAATCTGACCTTGCACAACCGACTTTCTGCTCATAAAATCGCCATCTACATAATACAACACTTCATCGCTGTCTACATTGCTGTGGTTATACGGTGCAGGGATGGCTTGTGGATGATAATCATATTTACGAGGCACAAAAGAACAAATCACAAAATTTTTCGCTTCAAAAGTTTGATGCACTGGTGGTGGCTGATGCACCCTTCCTGTAATTGGTTCAAAATCATGAATCGAAAATGCCCATGGATAATGGTAGCCATCCCATCCAATAAAATCGAAAGGATGTGTACCATAAGTATATGGATAAATTAATCCTTGTTTTTTGATCAAAACTTTAAAATCACCTTCTTGGTCAAAAGTTTCTAAATCACTTGGTCTTCTAATATCTCTTTCACAGTATGGTGCATGTTCCATTAACTGCCCAAACTGATTTTGGTATCTCTTTGGAAAACGAATAGGGCTATAGCTTTCAGTAATGAATAAACGATTGTTCTCATCATCAAATTTAATTTGATAAATAGTCCCTCTTGGTACTACTAGGTAATCACCATATGAGAATTTTATTTTACCAAATCCTGTTTGTAAAGTACCCGAGCCTTTATGAATAAAAATAACTTCGTCTGCTTGACTATTTTTATAAAAATAATCGGTCATAGAATGTCTTGGTGCTGCTAAAGAAATTTGTAAATCAGCATTCACTAAAACCGGCTTTCTACTTTTTAAATAATCATCTTCTGGTTTAACATTAAAACCTAATAAACTTGTATGACGCAAATGTTTTTCTCTTGCAATTTTTGGCTCTACCGAATAAGGCTCACCTAATGCTTTTACAAAAGTGGGCGGATGCGTATGATACACTAAAGAATACATACCAGAGAAACCTTCTGTAGATACAAGTTCTTCTGCATATAGTTTTCCGTTAGGTTGTCTGAATGCGGTATGTCTTTTATGGGGAATCTCTCCCAAACTGTGGTAAATTGGCATAATTTAGTTTTTGAAGGAATACAATACTAACAATTATTAGCAAGTTATAAAATATTTATTTTTAACTTTGATGAACTTGAAAAAAGCACTCAATCAAAGTCGATATTTTTGAGCAAATTACATTATAAACAATTGATAATCAATGAAATTAGTTAGTTATTTAAAATCGGGTGAAATCCAACTAGGAGCGATTGTGAATGAGGCAGTTTACAACCTCCAATCTGTGAATGAAAACTTGCCAAAAAACATCATTGATTTTTTTCATGCTAGCAATGAACTCATTCAACAAACAGAAAAGCAACTTTCAAAAATTGCAGACAATTCTTTAAGTGTGGACCCTGTGAGTGACTTCACTTTATTAGCACCAGTGCCTCGTCCAACATCTTGCAGAGATGGTTATGCGTTTCGTCAACACGTAGAATCGGCAAGAAGGAACAGAGGTGTAGAAATGATTAAAGAATTTGATCAGTACCCTATATTTTATTTTACCAACCACAATGCAGTGCAAGGTCCTGGTGATATCTATTGTATGCCTGATCATTTTCAACAACTAGACTTTGAATTAGAAGTGGCGATTGTGATTGGGAAAGAAGGTAGAAACATCAAAGCGAAAGATGCAGATGCGTATATCGCTGGCTTTACAATTATGAATGATTTAAGTGCGCGAAAATTACAAATGGAAGAAATGCTTTTAAACCTAGGACCAGCAAAAGGAAAAGATTTCTCTACAGTGATTGGCCCATGGTTAGTGACACCCGATGAATTAAGTCCTTTCTTAGTGCCTGCAAAACAAGGGCATGTTGGTAACAATTATAATTTATCTATGAAGTGCTGGGTGAATGATGTTTTAGTATCAGAAGGGAATGTAAAAGATATGGACTGGACATTTGCAGAGATCATTGAAAGATGCTCTTACGGTGTTACTATTTTTCCTGGTGATGTCATTGGGTCTGGAACCGTTGGTACTGGATGCTTTTTGGAATTAAATGGAACAGGCAAATTGCATGATCCAAATTATCAACCACAATGGTTACAAGCAAATGATACTGTTAAAATGACCATCGATGGTTTGGGTACATTAGTCAATACCATCAAGGCCGAAGCAACAGATTGGTCTATCTTAGCGCAAAAAAAATAATTGAATAAAATATTTTCATGTTAACACTAAACACAGATCAACTAAGCACACAAGAAATACAACAGTATTTACAATATGCAATTGCGCCTAGGCCTATCTGCTTTGCATCCACTATTGACTTAGAGGGAAATGTGAACTTAAGTCCTTTTAGTTTTTTTAATTTGTTTAGCATGAATCCGCCTATTTGTATTTTCTCTCCATCCCGAAGAGTAAGAGATAATACCACTAAGCATACACTTGAAAATATTAAGGAAGTACCTGAATGTGTAATCAATATTGTGAACTACAATATGGTACAACAAGTCTCTTTGTCTAGTTGTGATTACCCAAAAGGGACAAGTGAATTTGTAAAAGCAGGTTTTACTGAATTGGCTTCTGAATTGGTAAGACCGCCTAGGGTTGCCGAATCACCCATCCAGCTTGAATGCATTGTGCAGGAAGTGATTGCACTTGGAGCGCAAGCAGGTGCGGGTAATTTAGTATTGGCAGAAATTAAGAAAATACATTTACATGAATCGATTCTTGATACAAGCAATCATATTGATCAAGCAAAATTAGATTTAGTAGCGCGTCTTGGTGGAGACTGGTATGCAAGGATTACAGAAGAGAACTTATTTAAAGTAGAAAAACCAAATACTAAATTAGGAATTGGATTTGATCAACTGCCAATTGCAATAAAAGAAAGTATTGTATTCACAGCGAATGAAAAAGCGCAATTAGCCAATACAAATATTGCACCTTCATCAAATACCATTAAGGATTTAAAATTATCTTCAGATAATATTCAACAAATCAAAGCTGCTCTTTCCAATAATGATACCGAGCGCGCTTGGGCAATTATTCAAACTTTAGTTTAGTATCAATAATCTTCAAGCCATCCCTGATTAATTTTGAATAAGCCATATATTTTTCGGACTGTGCATTTAAATAAGCTCTCAATTCTTTTGCCAATGCTTGTTGGGTTGGCATAGTGTCTGCTAGTTCTAATAATTCCATTGCACCAAGCCAATCTGTTTCAAATTCATTTTGAATACCTTGCCAAATTTCATTCAAACTCTCATCCGACTTCCCCTGCTCTCTATAAGTTCTAATTTGTTTAAACAAGGATTGATATTGTAAGTCCTTCGCTGTGTAGTTTGGTTGATGGGTAGGTTGCTCAGAAACATACAATTGATTTTCCAATGCATTTTTATCTGCACTACCATTGAATACCGAAACAATGGTATCTCCAATGGCCATATCAAACATACCCCATGCTGGTTCAAAAAATATCTGCCCTTCTTTGTCTGTTACTTTGCAGTCTGCAAAACTGAGTAGGACAAGTTTATCTTCCATAAAAGTTTGGCTAACTAATTTGCCTTCTACCAAAATACCATTTTCAAAAGCCAATTTAACTGCATTGTCTACAATGATCCCAGCCGATACAAGCTCTGCAGCAGTATAGTCTTCTAAAGACTTTTTTGCATCTTTTAGTTTTCCAACAGGAGATCCAAATCCGTGTGCATGATAGTGAACATCATGGCCTTGTAAAAGTTGGTCTTTAAATGCGAGTGAGGTTGGACCCGTTGTGTTGATATATTTGATGGCTTGATGCGCATCGGTATACACTTTACTAAATACACCAGACACTTGCAATCCCGAACTAAATACTGCTGTACAAATATTTTTACATTCTATGGCTTTAGAAACACTTTCAAGTCCACCAACCCTGTAAGCCATCGTAGATTCAAATTGTTCAAGTACGTCAATTAGATTTTGAAAAGTAGGTGTAACAAAAAGTTGTGGTTGCTCTTTTGTAATATCGTAGCTATAACTTAATGCATCAAAAGTGTATTCAATTTTTTTAACCTTTGGATCCATGCAAGATGCACTTTCACCAATAGAGGAAAGCAATCCAGCGCCATATATTTTAGGTTGGTCAATAGAACCAATCAATCCATACTCCACAGTCCACCATTGAAGTCTGCTTAATAAAGCCATTTCGGATGGCGCTCCTAAATTTTGTTGATTGTATAAAACCAAAGCTTCTGCATCGGCTAATTCCTTTTGATCCACATTCGGTATTTCTTTTAAAATAGAAAGTGCCCTGATAGATTCATACAATGCATAATCTTTAGAAGAGAACAATGCTTTGGTACCAATACTACCTAAATAACTTAAGTACTGATTGTATTTGGTATCACTAATAATTGGCGCATGCCCTGCAGATTCATGAATAATATCTGGTGCCGATGTGTATTCAATATGTTCTAATTGTCGAATATCTGCAGCAATCACTAACACCCTGTATGCTTGAAATTCCATGAATGCAGCAGGTGGGATAAAACCATCTACTGTCACTGCACCCCATCCTATCACAGTTAGTGCATCATTGATTTCTTGTAAGCTTGGAATTTTCTCGATAGTCAATCCCGCTTTTTTAAGACCAGGTATATATGGATAGTAAGCTACATTTTTTAAATAACTATAATTCTGACGCATTACATAACGCCATACCGCATGATCTACTGGTGTATATTTTTCGTAAACCTGAGGAACAATATACTTTCTAAGATGCAAAGGTAAATTTGCTACTTGCTCGTTTTGATAATCAAAAAATGTACTCATATAAATAGCTAACAATTAAGATGTGCTAATAATGTTGAAACCATTTCCTTTGGACCAGTATAAAATGGAACAGTTTGATGAATACTAGTAGGTTGTATATCTAAAATAGCTGTTTCATTAGCAAATGCAAGGCCACCGGCTTGTTCTGCTAAAAATGCCATCGCATTTGCTTCAAACAATAACCTCAATTTGCCATTTGGATATTGATTGGTTCTTGGATATATAAAAATACCACCCTTTAATAAATTACGATGAAAATCCGCTGCTAAAGATCCAATGTACCTGCCTGACATCCTTTTTTCCTTACACTCATTAATGTATGTAGTTACTCCCTTATCTAATAAATCGAAACTGAGTCCCTCATTCATTGAAAAATAATTGTTCGCATTGTTAAATACCATAGATGGATGTGATAAAACATATTCGCCTAAAGTGGTTTCATAAGTAAAACCATTTACACCGTTCCCTGTTGAGAAAACCAACATAGTTGAAGCGCCATATAAAATATATCCTGCTGCAATTTGTGTTCTGCCTTTTTGTAAAAAATCTGATTCTTGTAAGGGTTCGCTTGCTGGTGTTTGTTTTTTATAAATAGAAAAGATGGTGCCTATAGACACATTCACATCTATATTACTGGAGCCATCTAAAGGATCAATCGTTACAATATATTTTCCATTATTTTTTAAATCAATAAATTGTTCGGTTTCTTCTGACGCAATTCCACATGCTTCTCCTCCTTTTGATAAGGCCCTTGTGAATCTTGTATTTGCTAGTAAATCTAATTTTTGTTGATGGTCTCCTCCAGAATTCGTTACCCCCGCATAGCCCATGATATCAATAAGACCTGCCTTATTGATTTCTCTATTGACTACCTTAGAAGCTAGGGCTATATCCCTTAATAATTGCGAAAGCTCGCCTGCAGCGTTTGGATATTGACTTTGATTACTCTTTATAAAACGATCTAGCGTAATGCCAATTGGTAAATCGATTCTTGATTTTTCCATGGAACAGTTGTTGGGTCAATAATTAATCAACTACTATGAATAATCAATTTTTTTGACAGCTTGATTATTGAAATTTCAAAATATTATTGTCAAAAAGTGTTTTTAGTTTGTTTGCTTGTTGCACATAAGCATCTTTATCGGACCAAGCATCTATCGGATTTAAAATATTACTTGGCACATTTGAACAAGATGCAGGAATTGATAAATTAAAATATGATTCTGTATGAAAAGCAACATCCTGGAATAAGTTTTCATGAATAGCGTCAATCATTGCCCTTGTATATTTTAAGTCTATTCTTTTTCCTACACCATATCCTCCACCAATCCATCCTGTGTTGATTAGCCAAACATTTGTATTATGCTGTGTAATTTTTTCGGCTAATAGTTTTGCATAAACAGTAGGCTTCCAAACCATAAATGCTGCACCAAAACAAGATGAAAACGTTGCCACTGGCTCTGTCACACCCATTTCTGTACCTGCTACTTTTGCTGTATAGCCACTTATAAAATGATATTGCGCTTGTTCTGCATTTAATTTACTAATTGGAGGTAGTACACCAAATGCATCACAGGTTAAGAATATAATATGATTAGGATGACCGCCCACACATGGGATTTTTGCATTTGGTATAAATTCAATTGGGTATGCCGCCCTTGTATTTTCGGTGATTGACTTATCGTTATAATCTACTTTCTTAGTTGCAGGATCAAAGACCACATTTTCTAAAATAGTTCCTCTTTTGATGGCTTGATAAATTTCTGGTTCTTTCTGTGGCTCTAAATTGATTGCTTTTGCATAACATCCACCCTCAATATTTGAAATACCATTTTCACTCCAAATATGTTCATCGTCACCTATCAAATTTCTATTTGGATCTGCTGACAAAGTCGTTTTTCCTGTACCACTCAATCCAAAAAATAAACTCACCGCACCATTTTTAGCTTCATTTGCAGAGCAATGCATTGATAACATTTGATTCAATGGCATCAAATAATTTAGCAATGAAAAAATTGCTTTTTTCATCTCACCTGCATATTCTGTTCCAAAAATTAAAATCTCTTTTTGCTCAAATGACAATTGGATAGAGGTAGTAGAAGTAATGCCTTTAATAGACATATCCGCACTGGTAGCTCCTGCATTATAAAGGATATAATCTGGCGTGCCAAAATTCGCTAACTCTTGTTGCGTTGGTCTAATAAGCATATTGTACATAAATAAAGCATGGTAAGCTTTGGTACAAATAATTCTTACTTTGATTGTATTTTTTTTATCCCATACCGCATACCCGTCTACAATAAATAAGTCTTTGCAGGTATTAAAAAATGCGATTGCATTATTTTTTGCTTGACTAAAGGAAGCCGGGTCGATAGGTTGATTCACATCCCCCCAGTTAATATGTTCTTTGGTGCTTTCCTCTAAAACAATTCTTTTGTCTTTTGGACTTCGACCAGTTTTTTCACCTGAATAAACCATCAATGCACCGGTATCTGACAAAGCCGAACCCTTATCGGTCTCAAGAGATATTTTTATAAGTGCCTCACTTGATAAATTTACATGCACATTTGAATGCTGAATTCCTAGATCTGATAAAATAGCCATAAGCAAGATTTATAACTACAATATTACTAACAAATGCTAGTTTATTCAAATAAAGACCGATTATATTTAATAAATTTTATATATAATATAGCTGCTACGTCCTTTTTAATGAGAGAGGCCCCTATTGCTAGGAGCCTCTTTTGTATTTTTCTAAACTTAAAATGAACTAAAGACGATTATTTAACGGCCTTGCTAAATCCTACAAAGTGTACAACTTTTCCGCCTTCAAATCTAAACGCATCCATCCATTGTACTTTTTGTGTTTTACCATCAGGCATTACTACATCAGCCTCGTCCCAAATATCTACCCATTGGTGACCATTTTCTCCAACTACAGGGAAAATTGCAGTAATTTGGTAGTTTGTGATCGTCACAGCACCTAAGCTCTTTTCCACGAATTCCATGATTGCAGCCTTTCCTTTTAATACTGATCCATCTTCAACGTTATAAGTTGCTGTATCTGACATCATCTCTGCAACAGCTTTAAAGTCTTTCTCAAATATTGATTTGTGAAATTGTTCAGCCATTAAAACATTCTTTTGATCGCCCATCTTAAAATTGTCGGTATAAGTTGGCTTGTAAAGATGTTCAACTTTTTCTGATGTAGCTTCAACAGTTTCAGTTGTCTTTTTGTCAGCATTAGTACAAGCAGCAAATGATGCAACTACAAGTAATCCTAAAAATACTTTTTTCATAATTTGGTTTTTAATTTGAAGTATGAATCTATCAAGTAAACATTAGCTAAATGCATCAAAAACAGGGAATGTTGTTCCAAAATCCCAAGAAGGAACAAATAAATAAGCAAATTGTGTAGTTTAGGGGAGTAAATGGAGTTTCTTAGATTCTCAAAATAAAAAATATGAAAAAATTACTTTTCTCCGCTTTAATTGCATCTAGTTTATTCGCATGTAAATCAGAAACAAAACCAGCATTTGATTTGGCGAATGCTAAAAAAGAAATTGAAGCAGCTAATGTCAATTTAACCGATTTAATTACTAAAGGTGATTCTGCTGGAGCTGCTAGTGCTTACACTAAGGATGGTAAATTTATGCCCGCTAACATGCCTGCTGTTGAAGGCACTAGTAATCTAACTTCTTTCTGGGGTGGATTTATTAAAGATGTTGGAGGCGTTATTACATTAACCACTACAGAAGTTTGGGGTGATGAGAATTTGATAACCGAGGAAGGCTTATTTGAAATCAAATCTAAAGAAGGTGCTCAGTTAGACAAGGGAAAGTATATAGTACTTTGGAAAAAAGAAGATGGCAAATGGAAGCTACATAGAGATATAGGAACGACAGACCTGCCTTTGGCAACTAAGTAAGTATCCCATATCGAAAATCTTAAAAAAAGAGAAGGTTGGAATTCTTAATAAAAAACAAAAAAATATAAATTATGAAAAAAGTTATTTTTCTAGTAATGTTTGCAGCAATCGGATTTAACATGACCGCTTCTGCTCAAAATGCAATCAATTCTATCCATTTTTATGATGTTAAAAATGCAGATATGGAGAAAACCTATCTCGCTAGCTTAAAAGAGATTAACACCATTATGGCCGAAATGGGATTCCCAAAGAATTACTATAGCTACTTTAAATTAGCTGCATCTGATACCACAAAGACTTACAGAAATTGCACTATTGGTCATTGGACATCTGAGCAAGATTATAAAACAATACATGATCATCCAAAATTTAAAGCTTGGGCTAATAAGAACAAGGATATCAATGCTGTATTTGTAGCAGGTCAAATGTATAGAAAGATGTATGCCGCGGACTAATTCAGCAGGATGAATGTTCTAGAGTATTAAAAATACGGTTCAAAACAAGAGGGTCTATGAAGTCAAATTCATAGACCCTTTTTTTATTTGAATTAAGTTAATTGAAAAATTTTTAAACAACTTGATTCACCGCAGTAACAAAACCTTGGCATTTTGAAGAGACTGATCCATGTTCATAATCTGTAATGCGTACCTTTACAAAATTATAATGCACATGGATTTCTGGATGATGGTCTTGGTCAATCGCAATTTGCATTACTTTATTAGTGAATAAAACTACTTCATTATAGTTATCAAACTTAAACGTCTTTTCTAATTTATTATTTATTTCAGCCCAATCTAAAAACGCCATTGTGATTGATTTATACTTTTCTTATTAAATTAAATTACCAGTGATTTTTCGTTTATTGGAGTTCATACTCAAATTTCATCAATTCATCTAAGGATATGTAGTCTAAAGTTTTAATATGAGTAGCTTTTAAAATGATTGGAGGTGCCACACCAGCTTGATAGGCTTCTATCCATCTGGATACACAAAGGCACCATTTATCTCCATCCACTAATCCTTTAAAATTACTTGGCGGGTAATCCATGGTTAAGTCGTTGCCCATGCTTTTTGAGAATTGCAAAAAGACATCAGTCACCACTGCACAAACTGTGTGTGTTCCCCTATCGTTTACGCCTGTGTTACAGCAGCCGTCTCTATAAGCTCCAGTCATTGGACTTGTTCCACATACAATGAGTGGTTCATTGAAAACATTTAGTGCTTCGTTCATGATGTTTTTTATATTTTTATCGGCAATGTATTGCTAAGATCCGTTTATTTTCTTGTTTTACAGTCTCATGGCTCTTATGGCCCCAAATATTCTTTCTTGCCACTTTGCCTGCTTCTGCTATATCTACAATTGGAAATGGATAGTCTTTCCCTATTATGACGCCTGCAATTTCTTGTTCCATTAAACTCATCTTATGCGGTTCGTGTATTTGAGCAGTAGGGACATTCATTAATTCAGGCAGCCACTTTTTAATGAAGATGCCCTGGGGATCATGGTCCATACTTTGCTTAACGGGATTATACATTCTTATAGTATTGATACCTGTGGTGCCCGCTTGCATTTGAAATTGAGTATAATGAATGCCCGGTTCATAATCTAAAAATAATTTTGCCAAATGATAAGTTCCAGCGCGCCAGTCTTGAAACAAATGATGGCAAAAAAAACTAACCAACATGGCACGCATTCTAAAATTGATCCACCCTGTTGCTTCTAAACATTTCATGCAGGCATCTACCAAAGGATAGCCTGTATTTGCATTTTTCCAGGCCTCAAGGTATTCGTTATTTAAAGGATGTTCTAGTAATTCATAGCCCGCATTGATACATTTTGTTTCATAAGAACAATCTACTTCGAACTTTTGAATAAAATGACAATGCCATTTAAGTCGGCTAAGGATGTTCACAAAATTGGACTTTCCCTTAGAGGCTTTGGCAATTTTTCCGGCATTGTAAATGGTTTGATAGACTTGCTTAATAGATAAATTACCCCAACTAAGATAAGGCGAGATACGTCCACAACTTAACCTGCTTTCATTAGGTTTACTGATATGTTTACTATAAAATTGGCCTCGTCCATTTACAAAGCTTTGTAAATACTTCATACCAAAATCTTCCCCTGCTGGCTGATACGAGGGTGGATAGTTTTTAAGATTTTCAAGCATCATATCCGATAAAGGGTAGGAATTGTCTAATATTAACGGCTCCTGGAATGTAAAATCATTTTTTATAATTGGACTATGCATAGTTGCATACCATTGTTTATCCCATCCAGTTCGGTTATGAATACCCCTTACAATGCCGTCCCTTTGAAATTGGTTCCAAATGATGTTATTTTCCTTGCAGAATTTTTGAACACTTTTATCCCTATTATAGGAAAGCTGAATACCACTTTCTTGATAGCTATATAAGTTGACTATGTCGTATTGTTGTTGAATCAATGTAAGTACCGGAACCACTTCGGAATGAAAAATATTAACCGCTTTATTATAAGGTTGTAGCTTTTGATTTAGCTGAAGCAGTGCATGATACTGAAACTGCAAATGTCTTAAACTAGTATCTGGATGAGCCATCAATGAGGGCTCAAATATAAAAATACTAAAATAAGGATGCACACTTTTTTCAGCGATATCAAAAGGGAGATGATCTTGAGATCTGATATCTCTTTTTATCCAAACAATATTTATTTTACTTTTTTTCAAGAGATAATTATAAAAATAAAGTTATGCTTTAAAAATTTTTAAACTAAATAACAAGGATTTAATCAAATAAATTTATTGCTGTTCTAAATGTATTGCAGTGCGCTTCCACAATTGTTTTTATATCGGGGGAGTAACCGCCGCCTAAAGTGACTGCAACAGGTATCTTATTTTTTTTAAGCTGGGTTAAAACAAATATATCCCTCTGTTTACATGCCTCCATACTTACTTTAAGTTTTCCAAATTTATCTGTACTTAAGATATCCACCCCGGCTAAATAAAAAGCAAAATCTGGTTGAACGGAGTCTATTAATTCGGGCAACGCTTTCTCTAATGCTAATAAATAAGTCTCGCTCGTTGTACCATCTAATAATCCAATATCTAAATCTGACTTTTCTTTATGAAAAGGATAATTGGTCAACCCGTGCATACTAAAAGTAAATATCCTAGGCTCGTTTTCCAATAATTTAGCAGTGCCGTTACCTTGGTGTACATCAAGATCAATAATAAGTATTTTACGACTGAGTTGCTGACTGATTAAGTAATTAGCAGCAATCGCTTGGTCATTTAACAAACAAAATCCTTCGCCTCTTTCTGCAAATGCATGATGCGTGCCCCCTGCTATATTCAATGCGCATCCGTATTGCAAAGCATTCAAAGCGCAGTCAATGGTACCTTGTGTAATTATTAATTCGCGTTCAATTAATGCAGGTGATTGAGGGAATCCAATTTTTCTTTGCTCGGATGGAGATAATTGTTGGTGTAATAATTTATCTAAATAAGCCTTATCGTGTGTTTGTAAAATAATATTAGTTGGACAGCTACTTGGCTTAAAAAAATTATCTTCGGTACAAGTGCCTTCATGTAATAATTGCTCGGGAATAAGCTCATACTTTAACATTGGGAACCGATGATTATCGGGTAATGCATGCGCGTAAACATGGTCAAAAGCAATTTTAATCATAAAGAAATACTTAGGATGTATATTTCAAAGGAATTAATTTAATGATGCCTAATTTGTTAAATAATTTAATGATTGGATATACCGGATCAATCTCCCACCACTTTGCAGCAAAATTTGGTCTTGCTCCTGCATGATGGTGGTTATTTTGAAACAATTCTCCCAACATCAAGAAATCTATGAATAAGGTGTTCTTTGAATGGTCTTTTTCTCCCGGGAAATTGCGATACCCGTACTTATGACCTGCCCAGTTAACAATTGCGCCTTGAATTGGACCAATTAAAAAATGGATAGGTAGTAATAGATACATCCACCATGCAGTTGCAAAATTGATGTAGAATAAGATATAGAGTCCTGCAAAAAATAACCTGGTTGCGGTATGATCTGCGATTTTATCAATTTTTGGATAGACTGGAAAATTTTTATCAAATCGTTTTTCAACTTCCATGGTGCCGTGTAACACGCCATTGTACACATTCTTGGTGTGTATCATCATCGTAAAAACTTCTTTGAAAAAATGTGGGGTATGCGGATCCTTCTCAGTATCACTATACGCATGATGCATACGGTGTAAGATGGCATAGGCGCGCGCATTTAAATAAGAACTGCCTTGAGTCACCCATGTGAAAATATAAAAGTACTTCTCCCAAAAAGGAGACATCGTAAACATTTTGTGCGCGGAGTAACGGTGTAGGTAAAAAGTTTGACCAAATAGGGAAAGGTACCAATGTAGAATAAGAAAAATCATCACAGCCATTGTAAAAAATTTAGATACGAAGCTAAACTACTTAGTCAGTATTCTAATAATATGTTTAACAAAAGGGCGATTTTGACCGAATTACAACAAGGAAAAAAATAGAGAGAAATTGCATTATCTGGATTGATAGACAATATTCGATTGATTTAATAAAATGCAGATTGTTTATTCAAAAATTCTGCCTAATATGTGTAAGGAAAGCAAGTAAAATCTAATTCATTAAATCTATATTTTATGCTCGAATTTTTAGTTATCGGTTCATCCATTTTATTAATCCTATTTTTTAGCGTTGTGGTTGTCAATCAAGGGACAATTGCTATCATTACCATGTTTGGTAAGTACCAAAGAATTATGTTGCCTGGGTTAAGATTTAAAATCCCTTTGGTGGAGAGTATATTTAGAAGAGTCAGTATTCAAAATCAAAGTATTGAATTGGAGTTTCAGGCGGTAACCATTGACCAAGCGAATGTTTACTTTAAGAGTATGTTATTGTACTCTGTTCAAAATGCCGAAGAAGAAACAATCAAAAAAGTTGCTTTTAAATTCATTAGCAATAAGGATTTGATGCAAGCACTTGTTAGAACAGTGGAAGGAAGCATTAGAGCCTATGTGGCTACAAAACGTCAAGCCGAAGTATTAACCGCTCGTAGAGAAATTGTTGACTTTGTAAAAGAGCAAATTGATAATAGTTTAGAAGAGTGGGGATACCATTTGCAAGACCTTCAAATTAATGATATCACTTTTGATCAAGTGGTGATGGAAAGTATGAGCAAGGTGGTGGCTAGTAATAATTTAAAAGCAGCTGCAGAAAATGAAGGTCAGGCTTTATTGATTACAAAAACGAAGGCTGCAGAAGCCGAGGGAAATTCAATTAAAATCTCTGCACAAGCAGAGAAAGAAGCGGCTCAATTAAGAGGCCAAGGTGTTGCCCTATTCAGACAAGAGGTGGCTAAGGGTATGACAGAAGCTGCGGAAGAAATGAAGCAAGCAAATTTAGACACCAATGTAATTTTATTCAGTATGTGGACCGAAGCCATTAAGAACTTTGCAGAATATGGAAAAGGTAATGTCATATTTTTAGATGGTAGCCCAGACGGTATGGATAAGACCATGAAACAAATGATGGGCTTGATTACTAAAAAAGAAAATTTATAAGATACTAGGAACAAGGATCGATTAAATTATATATCAACCACTTATGATTCAACTCATAGGTGGTTTTTTATTTCTGGCCTTAATAAACCACCACCTTATTAACTTTAAATTAATAATGAGTTAACGTATTGGTAACAATTAGCTGCTATTTTCATATTTAAAAATTTAAAAATGAAGCAACTGAAATTCCTTTACCTATTATTGATTACGGTCACTATCTTTTCTTGCCGTAAGGAAGATGTAGCTCCACCATTAGAGAACACGCAGAATGAGGATCTAAGTGGCTATACAGAAATAGCGTCTATCAGTTTAGGTGGCGTTGGTGCTGCAGAAATTACAGCTTTTGATTCAGAAACGGATAGACTGTTTGCAGTAAATAACAGCACTGAAAATAAAATTGACGTTCTAGACATGAGTAATCCTGCGCTAGTTAAAGTAATAAAGTCTATCAGCATGCTTCCTTATGGTGGCTATGTCAACAGCGTTGCAGTGAGTAATGGTAAATTAGCAGCTGCAATTGAGTCTACTAATAAGCAAGCTGCAGGTAAAATTGTAGTTTTTAATACTTCTACCTATGCAGAAATCAAATCAATCAATGTAGGTGCACTTCCAGACATGGTTACTTTTAGTCCAGATGGTAAATATATTATATCTGCAAATGAAGGTGAGCCAAGCAATGATTACCTGAATGACCCAGAAGGAAGCGTTTCAATTATTAAAGTAGCTGATTATTCTGTAACAACTTTAAATTTTGCATCGTTTGAAAGCCAGTTAGCTAGTTTAGCTTCTAAAGGATTTAGAATCTTTGGACCTGGTAAAAATTTCGTTAAAGATATTGAACCTGAATATGTGACTGTTTCTGATGATTCAAGAACTGCCTACGTTACCCTACAAGAAAATAATGCGATTGCCGAAATTGATTTAATGACTGCAACCATTAAAAAAATTACGCCACTTGGATTTAAAGACTACTCATTAGCAGCAAATGCAATTGATGTAAGTGATAGGGATAATAAAATTGAATTCGCAAATTTTTCAAAAGTTTATGGTATGTATATGCCTGACGCGATTGCCTATTTCAATTATAATGGTACACCTTATTTATTTACAGCAAACGAAGGTGATTCTAGAGAATATACCGCATTTACAGAAATGAAAAGAGTAAAAGATGTAAGTTTAGATGCAACAAACTTCCCAACTGCGACAACACTTAAAACAGATGCAGTATTAGGTAGATTGAATATTACAACTACATTAGGTGATACAGATGGTGATGGTGATTTTGATGCTTTATACTCCTTAGGTTCAAGATCATTTAGTGTTTGGAACGCGACAACAGGAAGCCAAGTATTTGATAGCAAAAACGAATTAGATATTAAAGCAAAGGATTTAGCAATTTATGATGATGGCAGAAGTGACGATAAGTCGGTTGAGCCTGAGTCTGTAACCATTGGAAGAGTTGGTAGTAAAAGCATTGCGATTATTGGATTGGAAAGAGCTGATGCATTTGCCATTTATGATATTACCATCCCAACTGCTCCAGTATTTATTAAAATGTATAAAACAGGTGATGCACCAGAAGGTCTTTTATTCATACCTGCATCAAAAAGTCCAATTAATCAAAGCTTAATTGTAACAAGCAACGAGAATGATGGAACGATTAAGATTTATAAAACAACTAAATTATAATTTAGTTACTGATAGCTTAAAAGCCTAGTTTAAAAAGGGTTTATGCATTAAAATGCATAGACCCTTTTTTTAATTAATGACTTTTCAAAATTCTAAAACTTTACAATCAAAGCCATGGTCGCCGATGTTTGAGCCGATATAGTTTGATCATACCTGTAAATAGGATCCTTAGATTGATATTGTTTTAACTCTGCGCGCCACAATACATTAGAGGTAATCTGACGATCATAATTGACCGAGGTGCCAAAAGTTCTATACCCGTTGGGCGTTGCTGTATGGATGATAATTTGTTGCTTGTCGCTATAGTATTCAAGCCTAGCAGCAATTTTACTTTTAGCATTTAAATTCAGTTTTGCAATCAATACTGGGGTATACCAAATTGCATTTTTGTTAGACGCATTTTGTTGCGTACCGATATCAAAACCAAGAATAAAAGCTGTTTTTGGCGAAGCCTCATAAATCGCATAAAGATTATGAAATATCCTTAAGGTATTCAAGGAATCTAAATGAATGCGCCCAATAAAATTACTATAGTTTAAAGTCAGGTAATTGATTGGTTTATAGGTAAGTTGAATACCCGCACTTGGCGTAGCACCTTGGCTTGGTACTGCAATTTTCTGCCATCCATTCAGTACATGAAATGCAAAGTATAGATCTTCTTTTTTGTTGGTGTAACTTAATTTGATACCCGTTTCATAATATGGAGAATTTTCGGCCAATAAGCTCCTACTTAAGTTCCAGCAATCTGCACCAATTGCACTTTCAAAACCAATATGAGAGGGCATGACACCTGCATCTACCCAAATATTTTGTTGCTTAGCTATTTTATATCCAATATTGGCCTCTAATAATGGCTTTGCCCAATTTGGTTCAGGACTTAAATTGTACATGGCATAATTACCTGTCATGAGTGCCAAATTAGATCTCATGCGACTAGACTGATACCCTAATTTCACAAAAGCCATGTTGACGTTCAATTGATTATGCTTTTTATAGTTGTAATTGTAATCTGGTTTTTCAAAATTCATAGGATTTGAAAAATCATAACTATAATACATATCAACATAGGTACTTACTTTGATTGACTTTGTAGAATCCTCTTGAGCAAAGCTTTCAATAGATAGTATTAGGACCAAGCATAACCAGGTATAACGCATCATTAAAGTTACTTCGAATTTTTAATATGGAAAAAGGATTGAATCGAGGGGTGTTTTACAAAATGGAAAAGTGCAAAAAATAGGTAAAACTTATTCTAATAATAATATTGCTGTACTTATAAATAGCATAATTTGTAGGTACTAAAACGATGCATATGGTTTGGCGTAAATTTAGCGGCGAAATAATTTCGATACCAATAGCTGAGCATATAAAAAAGTGTATCGAGGAAGAAACTGCAAAAAATAATAAACTTAAAGTGTATATAGGTACTGATAGTCAGGTAAAACAATCTGTTACAGAATTTGCTACGGTCATTGTTTTTTTAAGAGAGAAAAATGGCGGATTCATGTTTATTCATAATGAAAAAACGAATCAAACACTTCACATAAAAGAAAGAATGTTACTTGAAGTTTCAAAGAGTGTGGAAATTGCCTATTCTCTTTGTGATTTATTTATAGAACACGATGTCGAAATGGAAGTACACGCAGATATCAATACCAATAGTCAATTTAAAAGCAATGAAGCATTGAAAGACGCAATGGGCTATATTATGGGTATGGGCTTCGCATTTAAAGCAAAGCCAGAATCCTTTGCGAGTAGCTGTTGCGCAGACAAGGCGCTGAATTAATTATTATACGCCACCTGAAAATCAATCTGTATTTTGTTATCTACTTTTACAAATAACAAACTAGGTCTTTCTACTTTATAGTCTTCTAACAAGATAGGAAGGCTTCCGGAAAACACCCACCTACGATTTACCTTTTCAAGCTTTACTTTAGTTTCAATCATGCGTTCTACTCCATGAAATTGTAGTTTACCTTTTACGAATATGCCCTCTGGAGTATACTGCACACTTGAACTACTAAATAAAATCCTAGGATAAGTTAAGCCGTCTAACACTTCCATCATATGACTGTCTCTACTTGAAAGGCCACTATTAAATGTAGACACATTTACAACAATAGATATTTGTTCGATTTCATTTTTTTGCTCGTTCCACTTGGTAGCCACTTTAAGATCTTTGCTTACCCCTTGCCATTTGTGTAATTTGTGTACCATTGAATATGTTACCGAAGATGTGCTCGCTTCATAATTTGGACTTTGAAAGAACAAGGACACCATGAATGAAAATAGTACATGTAAAAACATAATCTAAAATTTAATGACCACCATGGCTGCTGCTAAACTAACAAAGCTTGTATAGGCTGCTGCTCGGTGATATGGTTTAAGGGCGTAATTGTTTTGGATTTGAGACGCCAAAATATTGGTCGCTAACATACCAGACATATGTGCAATTGCTAACCACTTATGCAATCTGATAGAAGTTAGTTTTTTATCTCTTTTAAATGTGGATGGTGGTGCAAATAATCCATTGATGGCTGTGAACCCATAAGATAGATTGATTGCGGTACCTAGCTTTTCATGCGTTTCCTTTAATTGATAGGAACCATTATACAACTGACTTCCAATAATACCTTGCGCTACCATACCCCCCAAAGTAACAAAGCCACCAATTTGATGTAATTGTAACATTTTTCTTCTAATCCTTAAATCAATCTTTCTTCTTTCAACAAGGTCTTGGGTATTTCCATACCTATTTTTAAAAATTCCTTTTTCACCCCAAATTAACTGTTGGGTAAAAAGCATTTTTTTAGGAGCAATCAGCTGGCTATCAATTTTTTCATCTACTAATAAGGTTTGTAAAAGCGAATCCGTTTGAGCTTGAACTTTATTTTGACTTCCAATCAAAATGAAAATAAAAAATACCTTAACCACCAAAGATTTGTATTTCAAATAGTTATACATCATAAGGGATTTTTTTAGTTTTAATTTATCCAATTGCTACAACAAAAGTACTTTAACCATTGTTATCTTGTAGGTTTAATTTTATTTATCATAAAAATTTATTATAATGGAAAGAAAAGATTTCATTGAACAAGTAGGCCTTAGCGCTGCATCAATTCTAATTTTTGGTTGCATGCAAGGATGTTCTAAATCCGAGAGCCCAGCACCTACACCTCCGCCATCAAATAATAACAACCCGCCTAAAGCCATTGATTTCACAATCAATATAACAACAAATCCTTATACCAGTTTAAATACTGCCGGAGGATTTTATGTAGATAAGGCAAATAATATCATCATTGCCAGAACACTTACAGATGAATTCTTAGCAGTAAGTTCTCTTTGTACCCATCAACAAGTATTATTAGATTTCCAAGCCAGCAATAATCGTTTTTACTGTTCTGGTCACGGATCTTTATTCAGTACTACCGGAGCAGTACTTAACGGTCCAGCAGCCGCCCCATTGAAGCAATATAAAACTACACGTACTGGTAACAACCTTAGGATTTTTGAATAAGCATCTATATGTCCCTCATAAAAAAGCCTGCTATTAAAATAGCAGGCTTTTTTTATTTAATCACTTCGCTTAAAATATAAACTTAGTACTTAAGAAATTAGAATGATGAGAAGAAACAATATCATTGATAATATGCTTGTTCTCTTCGGTTAATTTTGCTGCCACTAAAGACCTAATAGAGAAAGATCTTAGTGCGTCCACTACAGATAAAGTGCCTTCTGCACTATCCTTACGTCCTGTAAATGGAAAACTATCTGGACCTCTTTGACATTGACAATTAATATTCACCCTGCTTACTTGATTCACCAATGGATCAATTAAACTTGCTAATTCAGCTTGATTTTTTGAGAACAAACTAACCTGTTGTCCATGTGTTGACTCAATGATATATTGGATAGGCTCTTCAATATCTTCAAATGGAATAACTGGAATGATAGGACCAAACTGTTCTTCCACATATACTTTCATCTTGTTGTTCACAGGAAATAAAATAGCTGGATAGAAAAATGTTTCTTTGATAGTGCCGCCATTTTCATTCATCACAGATGCGCCATGTAATTTAGCATCTTCTATTAAATCATTTAAATAAGCTGGCTTACCAGGTTCTGGTAATGGTGTTAAAGTCACACCTTTTTCCCATGGCAATCCAAATTGTAATTTTGCAACTTGCTCTTTTAATAATTCAATGAATTCTTTTGCAATAGATTGATGCACAAAAATAGTTTTTAGTGCAGTACATCTTTGTCCATTAAATGATAGTGATCCTAAAACTGTTTCTTGAACAGCTAATTTAATATCTGCATCCTTTGTGATAATAGCTGCGTTCTTAGCATCTAACCCTAAAATGGCTCTAAGTCTATTTACTTTTGGATGTAATTTTTTTAATTGATTGGCTACTTTACTTGAACCAATAAGTGTCAATACATTGATCTTGCCAGATTCCATCAATGCAGGGATGATCACATTGCCTCTTCCATATATTGTATTCACCACACCTTTAGGGAAACAAGATTTAAATGCTTCCAACATTGGATAGTGTAAAAGTGTACCATGTTTTGGTGCCTTAAACAATAATGTATTGCCCATGATGATTGCAGGAATCAAAGTTGTGAAAGTCTCATTTAAAGGATAATTGAATGGGCCCATACACAATACAACTCCTAATGGCGATCTTCTTATTTGCGCAACAATGCCTTGCTCAATCGTGAATCTTGATGAGTCTCTGTCTATATCCTTTAAAGCTTCAATGGTAGCATATATATATTCAACTGTTCTGTCGAACTCTTTTTCAGAGTCTGCATAGGTTTTACCAATCTCCCACATGATCAACTTCACCACAATCTCTTTTTGTGCTAACATTTTTACAACGAACTGTTCAACACAATTAATTCTTTGCGCAACAGACATGGTTGGCCACTCACCTCTACCATCATTATAGGCTTTACATGCTGCGTCCAAAGCGATCTTAGCTTCCTTCTCGGTACATACAGGATAAGATCCTATCTTGATGCGTTGTACACCATCTGGGGTATGCATACAAATTGGTGAAAAGACCTCGTGGGTTGGACCATCCCAGGTAACTAACTCACCGTCAGATAGATAGGTCTTTTGATTGATCAATTCTGGTAATGCAAAAGCATCAGGAATTGCCTGCTTTTCTATAATTAAGTGATCCAATTGTTCTTGAAATGTCATGTGGTTGCGTTTAATAATAATTATAACAAAAAATCAAGCTTATTGTTGAATGCATGAAAAAGCATCAAAACCTATTACAGCTCTCTTTTATGATGTATATACCTAAATCGGTATAAGAAGAAGGAGGCAATTGCAAATAAAAAGCCAACGATAATGATCAGATAATTCATGGGCTTTTCTATCGTTAAAGACATTCTAAGTAAAATAGTCGTGATGATAAAACTTGCATTTCTAAAAATGATGAAAAAAGAGGAATGGAAAGTAAATGAAATAATAAGTAATAATACATCCACAAATATCATGATAGAAAAAAAGTCTTCGTAAAAAACCGTATTAGGATTTGGATAGTTGTCGTTTATTTTTATGGCTTCAAGCATATCTACAGACCAGTTAAATAAACTTGTAACACTTAAAACTAATAAAACCAATATCATACTCAAGGAAACTAATTTCTTGATATTGATGAATTGATTTAACTCCCTAATGGCCTCCTTATTATTACTACTGTTATAAATTTTATAATATACAATAGTGAAACCTAACATCACAATTGAAGCACCTAAGTCATACAGTAAACTTAAAAAAGCAGGATTTTGAAAATGGATGGCTTCACTTGTATTAAAGTCTGCAATATCATGGAAAAAACTCCTCAATGTAATTAATGTAATCACCTCAAACTGCTTACCAATAAACTCTGAAATGGAATTCGGAATGATAATAATCAACAGAAAAACTTCATAAAAAAGGATAAAACTAAAAGGGGTGTAGATGGCTTTTAGATAACTATGTTGAAAATGTTGAAAGTAAGTAAAGTTATTGCCCAAATAAATAATAGCTAAGTGAAGTATAAACGAAAAAACAGCAGCTCTTAAAAGAAGCAACTCGATTTTTCTAACAACTTTAGGATTAAAGTAGGAATCGAAGTTATTACTGGCTAATTGTAAAAACTTACTCATGCACTAATTATTTATACCCTTTAAATTTATTAAGGGACAATACAAATCCAACACCAAATAATAAGGTGATGAAGGCTGCAAAATATGGTATGATATCAATCATTCTTGTTATTTATTAATTTTAAAAAAATCGCAAATCCTAGGATTGAAGGAACCCAAAGACCTATAAATATTGCAGCTTCTTTTTCACCTTTGAACCATAAAAGTTCTGAAAAGATTAAGGAAGAAAACGCTGAAATAAGCATTATGTAATCTGAAGGAGTGAATTTTTTTAGCATACTATATTTGTGATTGAATATAAATATAAGCTTAATAAACCGCAATATATACTTAATTTTAATTTTTTGCTCTTGTGTGTTGATTGTCAATGAACTAAATTATAATCCACCCTATTTTCATCTTTTAAGCCGAACAATTCATGCAATAAGATGTTATAGTATGAAACAATAAATATGAAAATCAAAAACTTATTACTAGCAACTTTTGCAATTGTTGCTAGCACAATCACAGTAAACGCTCAAAAAACATTAGTAGACGTTGCTGTAGGATCAAAAGACCACACAACTTTAGTTGCTGCTGTTAAAGCTGCTGACTTAGTTGCAACTTTACAAAGCGCAGGACCTTTTACAGTTTTCGCACCAGTGAATGCTGCATTTGGTAAACTTCCAGCTGGAACAGTAGATTACTTACTTAAGCCAGAAAACAAAGCAACTTTAGCTAAAGTTTTAACTTACCACGTTGTAGCAGGTAGTTTTAATGCTGCTGCTGTTGTGAAAGCGATCACAGATGGTGGTGGTAAAGTAACCTTAAAAACAGTTAGTGGTGGTAACTTAGTTGCTTCTATTAAAGAAGGTAAAGTAATCTTAACAGACGAAAGAGGTGGTGTTGCAACAGTAGTTGCTACAGATTTAGCTGCAAGCAATGGCTTAATCCACGTTTTGGATGCTGTTGTTTTACCTAAGTAATTTCAAAAATAAGATCGGGCATTCAAATCGAAAGATTAGTTGCTTTGAGGTTTAATAAGAGAGATTAAAAAAGGGTTTACGATCTTATGTCGTAAACCCTTTTTGTTTTAAAGCAATGCTGTGTTTTTGAATTCGTTTTTATTTGATTACACCTAATTCCTTTCCTACTTCTATAAATGCTTGAATAGCTTGATCCAAATGTGCTCTTGTATGTGCAGCAGAAATTTGCACACGAATTCTTGCCTGACCCTTCGCCACAACTGGATAATAAAATCCGATTACGTAAATACCTTTTTCTAATAATTTTTCGGCCATTTTTTGAGACACCACTGCGTCATACAACATGATTGGTATGATTGGATGCGTGCCTGGTTTGATATCAAAACCCGCAGTAGTAATTTTTTCTCTAAAATAAGTCGTGTTTGCTTCTAGGGTATCTCTAAGTTCTGTGGTTTGTGACAATAGATCAAATACAGCAATAGATGCACCTGTAATAGAAGGCGCCAATGTATTTGAAAATAAATAAGGTCTTGAACGTTGTCTTAACAAATCAATAATTTCTTTTTTACCTGATGTAAATCCTCCAGACGCGCCGCCCAATGCTTTTCCTAAAGTGCCCGTAATAATATCCACTCTTCCCATCACACCTTTTAATTCATGCACGCCTCTTCCTGTTTTTCCTAAAAATCCTGTGGAATGACATTCATCCGTCATCACAAGTGCTTCATATTTTTCTGCTAATTCTACAATCTTATCTAACTGTGCAATGGTACCATCCATAGAGAATGCACCATCTGTTACAATAATTTTTTGAACAGCACCTGCTGCAATGGCTTCTTTTAATTTTGCTTCTAAGTCCTCCATAGAATTATGCTCATAACGATACCTCATAGACTTTGTAAGTCTTACACCATCAATAATAGATGCGTGGTTTAAAGAATCAGAAATAATTGCATCCTTCTCACCAAACAAGGGTTCAAAGACACCACCGTTTGCATCAAATGCTGCGGCATATAATATAGTATCTTCTGTGCCTAAAAAAGCAGAAATTTTTTCTTCTAATGTTTTATGTATATCCTGTGTGCCACAAATAAAACGTACAGATGATAATCCAAATCCATGAGTATCAATCGCAGCCTTTGCTGCTTCAATCACTTTTGGATGTGAGGATAAACCTAAATAGTTATTGGCACAAAAATTTAAAACCTGTTGACCACCTTGTATGGTAATTTCTGCTGCTTGAGCAGAAGTAATAATTCTTTCTTTCTTATATAATCCAGCTTCTTTTATCCCTTCAATTTCCTTAGCTAAAAATGGTTGTAATTGATTGTACATATAATTTATTTATCCTGGTTGTAATTAAAAAATGCTGGTAAGTGTTTTACAATGGTTGCTGTCATTGCCTTTAAATCAAATTGAGGCTGCCATTTCCAGTCTTCCTTTGCAACACTATCGTCTATACTATTAGGCCAGCTGTCTGCAATTTGTTGTCTAAAATCTGGCTGATATTCAATCTCAAAATCTGGATAATGGGCTTGTAAACTTTGATGTATTTCCGCAGGTGAAAAACTCATACCCGCAAGATTATAACTAGTTCGAATTTTTATACTTTCTTTTGGCGCTTCCATTAATTGTAATGTTGCATGTATAGCGTCATCCATATACATCATTGGCAAATAAGTATCCTTGCTTAAGAAGCAAGTAAACTTTTGACCATTCACTGCTTTATGGTAAATATCTACAGCATAGTCTGTTGTTCCGCCACCCGGTAAGGATTTATAACCTATTAAACCAGGATACCTTAAACTCCTAACGTCTACACCGAATTTATTGAAATAATATTCACACCAATGTTCGCCAGCTAATTTTGATATACCATATACGGTGTTAGGATCCTTAAATGCTTTTTGAGGCGTTTGATCTTTATCTGAATTTGGACCAAAAACTGCAATAGAACTTGGCCAAAAAACTTTTTCAATTTTGTGATCTCTTGCAACTTCTAAGACGTTTAACAGACCACCCATATTTAAGTCCCATGCTTGTACTGGATTTTTTTCACCTAAAGCAGATAGGATTGCAGCTAAATGATAAATTTGAGTTACGCCTTCGTTTTTGACAATTGTAGTCAAACTGTCTTTATCCATTACATTCAAAGTCTGAAAAGCACAATAGTCAAACTTGCTGCTTACTGAGGCCTGAAAATCGGTCGCTATGACGCTAGATTTCCCGTACTTATCTGCTAATGCTTTTGTAAGTTCTGTACCCAACTGTCCACCAGCACCTATCACTAAAATCTTACTCATTGAAGGAATGTTTGTACCAGTAAAATTAGTTGATTCCCCTAAAACCTCAAATTTAAAGTGATTAAAACTTAAAAATAAGCGTTGCCACTGATTAGTTAAACAAGCTGACTAATTTATCTGAAACTCTATTACTGATATTCGTAGAAATGGTAAGCTCAAAAGTTTGAGGTCTTAAAGTCGACATGGTCATATTGGATTGATAGATATCATAACTCAATCCAAATTTGTATTTATTATACATTAAACCAACATATGGAATAGTGGCGTCTTTTGTTCTATAAAAGCACCCAATATAAAAACGATCAAAATTTTCTCCTCTAGAATTCATTGGAATACTAAAAACTGCGCCGGTATAAAAAAACTCATTTTCAAATCTATTTTGATAATCTGCATGAAAAGCAATCGTATTATTTTCCCAAATCTTTTTTTCAAAATTAATTTGTGCTAAAGTTTGATAAGATTCTTCAAATTTTCCAAGCGCTTGTTCAGTCGCGCTTCGATTGATGTAAAACAAACTGCCGCCAAATTGAAAAAACGTTTGTTCATTTGATAAGGTATATAACAATCCTACATTAGAAGAAAATTTACTTGGAATAGCATTAATCACTTCTAAACTAGTTGGATTGAATAATCTTCCAGAATTAAATTGATCTCCGAAAGTAAGTTTGGATGCATCTATTGTTCTTGTAATTAATGTAGAACTTATACCTAACGCAATGCTGCTTGTTTTTGATTCATTTAAAAAAAGTCGATTGGCTAAACTTAGTGAAACAGCATTGGTTTGTAATACACCGTCTAAAACTTGCTCCGAAACTGCTTGTACACCAAACCCGAATAAATTATTTTTATCGTAACTGTTTTTTCTAAGTAATGCAAGGTCTGCAGCAATTCCAATTGTCCTATATGCACTTCCTACTCCTTCATACTGTGTTCTAAATAAAGTTTGTACTTTATTATTGATTCCAAAACCAGAAGTAGCTGGATTAAAGAAATTATTTAAATTAAAATTCTGAGATGAATAAGGTGTTTGCGCACAAGTATCTTGCGCAAAAGTCAAAAGAAAAACTCCTAATATGAATTGTATAATTTTATGCATTTACCTTAATAAAATAAAAGAACCTGTTTTTGTAATGTGCTCGTCTTTATAAGTAACATAATCAATTACATAAGTATAGGCATCCATTTCTTGATCTAGGCCGTTGAACCTGCCATCCCAACTATCCGTTACTCTATTTGTTTGAAATACAATTTTCCCAAATCGATTGAATATTCTTAAGAAATTAAAGGTTTTGAGCCCAGCACCATATTCAATTTTTAAAACGTCATTAAGATTGTCTCTATTAGGTGTAAATGCCTTAGGAATAGTAACTACGATAGCAGTTGAAACATCTATATAATAAATATCATTGATAAAGCATCCACTTACCGGGTCTACTCTATTTAAAACATATTCAATCGATCTATTCGCTCTGAATAATGGATTTGGAATCAAAGGATTGGAAAGATTAAATGAGGGCGCCCACTTATATTGAATATAACCTGAATCTATTTTTTTAGGAGACAATACAGTATCCTGATCTGCAAGCACAAATAGGGTGAATTTAGATGGTGGTAATGGTGCTACTACTTTGACTGAATCACCATTTAATTGATATTCATATTTTGGACAATAATCATTCTTTACTGATAACTTAATTTGGTAGGTTCCAATTTTATCATAACTATGAAAAATAGGCTGCGCTTGATTAAATGTTTTTCCATCTCCAAAGTCCCAATTGATGTATACATTTTTTTGATCATTTGCATTTGTATTAATGACGAGCTTGCCTTGAATACAACTGTATGGATTATAATTTAAAGTATACACTGGGATATTTAATTCCTTAATGAAAACGGCATCAGATTTTACTGAATTACAAAAACCATCATTTACAATAAGCGTATAAGTTCCGTTTTGTGCTGTCGAAAAGGTATCGATAGAATTGGTTGGAAATTTTGTGATGTCATTTAATATCCAATTGTAGGTGCTTCCACCAGCACCCAATAAAGTAATTGGATCCCCGTTGCAAATGACCGTATCCTTTGCTTTCAAAATCGCTGTTGGAATATCACGAACATTCAAATTTTGAAAATTATTATAGAGGTATTCGCATTTTTTAGGATCTATTAGTTTTAAAGAGATGTTGATATTATCTGGCGAAAGACCGTTCAAGATATTATCTGAAAAATTAGCAGCACTCGTCTTGTCAACGGACCATACATGATTAAATGGAGGGAGGCCTCCTGTAATATCTGTGTTAAATTGGAGGGTATCAAGTTTACAAACATAATTTTTTGAGAGTATAGGAGTTACATTGCTTGGCGGAGGTACAATTGAAATACTTTGAGCAGTATCATCTAAACAAGTACTCCCAGTATATGCTACTAGTTTTATCTTAAAATTTGTTTTATTTGGAAAGCTATACTTTGTATAACTATGTTTATAGCTTTTCCCTTTTGTAGGATTTTCATCTACAGTTGTGTCTGATTGATCTCTATCATAATCCCAGTAGATAATTAATTTACCTACTGTCCCAATATCCGCCTCAGAATTATTGACAATAATGACGTCCTTATTACTACATAAAGCAGTATCATTTTGAACTAAAAAAGTAGATCTAGGTCTGGACCCGTTCACCGTGAATACACTCGTATCGGCGCTAATACATCCGGCTAAACTTTTGACCTCGAGGGATACATTGTAATCACCTGGTTGTAAATAACGATGCTTTGGATTGGCTATGGAATCCGTATTGGGGAATAACGTATTTGCATTGTCCCCAAAATTCCATTTATATTTAAAACCTTTTGAATTATCCGCAATGCTTGTTGTATCAATAAATTTTGCAAACGAATCCTCTAAGCAAATCTCAGGCATAATAAATCCAATGACTGGATTAGGATGACTTGTAATTTCTTTTTCTAATGTATTCAGGCATCCATTTTTTGTGATAGTAGACAGTTTAACAGTATACTTTTTGGCATCCACATAACTATGCTTCACAACAGCATTTGTAAGAAGGGTGTCGATAGGAGAACTGTCTCCAAAATTCCAAACCCATTTATCAATAATAGTACTGCCTTTAACCGTTGAGGCATCTGTAAATAAAATCTCTTTATTTTGACAGGTGATAGATGAGAAATCAAATTTAACAGTAGGCACTTCATCTAACTGAATGGTTGTAGCAAGCGTATCACTAATGCAACCAATTTCTGTAATTAAAAAATAACGCACATTATACTTACCTGCTGTATCATATTTAAATTTAAAATTGGATACAAAGTCTTTAAAAATATTATCCCCTAAATCCCATTTATAATTAGTTATTTTTTTATCATTTGCATTAACGATACTAGCATCTATAAAATTCACAGAATCAGCAACACAATTGCTTGTAATAATTTTATTGAGTGCTTTAGGCGGCTCTAACACTTCTAAGTCAAAACTTAATTCTTGCTCGCCACTACATCCAGCATCACCTAATGGATTATTCACAATCACCTCTATGGTATAAGTGCCTGCAGTTTGATAAATTAATTCTGTATTTAATTTGTAAGTGTAGATCATTTTACCACTTACTAAAATTGAATCAATTGGTTTTGGAGATGGATCGTCTACTTGTGTGTAAGAAGGTATTTTCCATTTTAATATATTCGGCTTGTATGGCAGTGTGATAGATGCAATGAATGGAGCCCCTTTACATGTGACCGCATTGGCATCTACTGAAGTAAATTTATTTTTGATTAAAAGTTTTTGAAATAAATCTTTGACATTGGTTCCAGCACTGTAGCTATAAGATTCAACATTCCCAAAACCATAACAAAAGGCATTGAATCCACTATCAGAAGTCAATCTGATGCTTAAAAATGGCGTATTGCCAATAGTGAATTTCTCTTGCAAATAAGAGTAGTTGGTGTTGGCTATTTTTACAAATGTACCGGTAGGTTTTTGGCCATTTATTTTAAAACTAGGAATACCCTCGTTTTTTATTACAACATTAATATTTTGATCTGTAATCAAAAATTTAGGCGTTAAAAAAACAGTAACGTCATTGATATTTTGTTCTACCGGATTTAAAATCACCATATCTGGATCACCCACACCAATATCTGCAGATTGTGTCAATGAATACTGTGCTACTGCAATTGGCTTATTTGAATTGATTGCAAAAGCGGCTTGATTGGTGTAATTAAACTCTCTAAATTCATTGGCACTTAGTAAAACCTCTTGTCCATTGATCATTACTTTCGTCCCATCTTCTTTCGCTAAAACACGGATATTGAATTTATTTTTCCCTTGATAAGGTGTAATAAAATAATTTAAGCCCCAAGAATTAACAGGATAGCATTGCTGATACAATGGATCAACCGATCCGGTAGCGCCTATTGAAAGACTACTACTTCCGCTAAATACGGCAATTTTTTTACAAATAGTTCCATCCGTCGAGACGGATTCAATGGAGGTTCCAGTTAGGTCTAACGGATCTTGAAAGGAATAAATGGTTCCTGCTTTAGGCAATGCTACATCATAAGGTGAACCAGAAATTTGTCCACTTTTTCTTAATTGAATTCGAATCACAGTATTATCCTCTACTGCGACCACACTAAATTGAGACCTTCTAAACTCGTTAGCAAGTGTGTTAGTTGGTTGGGATTGGGTGTATGAAATAACTTGGTACTTTTTTTCAAGTACAGAAGTGGGTAAAATAATAGAAGCTGCAGAACGAGCACTAGCATACATATGCGCGTATACCACAACACCAGGCTTACCTTCGGTCACAATCACTTTAATGCCTTTATTTGAAACTGTTTTTTGAATTGATGTTGGGTCATCTATAGCAGACTCGGCACCACTTACATAAGTTGTTGCTCTTGGTAGTATAAATTCCTGAGGTGTAAAAGCAATAATATTAAATGAGATTGAATCTCCATTAATCACAATATGCCCACTCGTATTTTTATCAGAACTGATATACAAAGATAAATCAGCTAAACTCGTTGTGCCTGAAGGTTGATGCGGTGGAAACACCACCCAAAACTCTTTACCCTTATTAGAAAAATCCTGTGCATACACATTTGCTGTGCAAAAAACACCAACAAAAAAGGTAAAAATTAAATTACGAATAATTGACATATTAAAATGCGCATTGCACAAAAAGCGCTTTTGAAAATAATCAATTTATGCACCAAAATCATACTTTTTGATAAGATATTAGACAATAAAATAGATATCGGGTTTAATGGCTTAACAATACACCATAATTTAAGCCAAAAGAGCCCGTCAATGACGGGCTCTTTCTGTACTAACTAATGCATAGTAATGCGATATATAATAATTCTATTTTTGTGCAATTAAATCCATCAATGGTTTTGTATCATATAATCCCCACTCTTCTACAATTTTACCATCTTTCATGCCATTCACTACACTCATAATCAATTTCACTTCTTTCTCGCCTTTTTTAAAGACCATAGTTTGAAAAGACATGACATAATTTGTAACGCCTTTTTTGTCAGCTTCTTTATTCACAATCTCCCAAATTGGATCTACTTGTACCACTTTAAAAGTCAAGCCATTCCCTTTAAACATACTAAAATTGCCTACATTTTGATCTAAAGTCATGTCATTCCCGTTGTCATGGAATTTAGCAGAATCTGCATAACATGATCTATAAGTCACTGAATCTCCAGCTTCAAAAGCAGTAATCATCTTTTTTACCAAATCAATATTGGCAGAACTGTCAAGATTATAACTTGTTAAATCTGCAGGAGCAGCGAATGTGCTTGCTGTTTCTGTTTTTGGAGAACACGCAATGATGGTACTTACCACAAGACATGATAAAATGAACTTTTTCATAGTAATTAAAATTTTAAATTGAACTGTAATATAATCGTCCAAATAGGAAAATGCAACTGAGCCTGAGCAAAATTTGTTCCTTAAATCTATATTGGAACATTTTAACAACACATTTCCGCTATTGAATAAAATATGTATTTATATTTACATATCTAATACTTAAAAACATAACAATGAAAAAAACAACGATTGTAGGATTTGCAATGGCTGCTATTTTAGCTAGTTGCACCCAACCGGAAGCACCGACATCTCATGCTGGTGTTTATTCTTTAGACAAGGTAAATTGGAATTACGATGGTAAAGACAATGAGTCATCGGCTACAGATGGCACTACCCAATTTAAAATCTACACTGCTGAATCTTATTTTTATATTGTAGAAAATAAGGATAGTGCTGTATCTTTTGGTGTTGGATCTTACACTCAGAAAGATGCTAATAACATGGAAGAGGTGAATATTTTCAATACAACTACTTTAGATACTGCAGCTACTGTTAAGTTAGCAATCACAAAGAACGAAAAAGGTTATAATCAGAAGATTGATGCACTCGTGATCAATGGTAAAAAATGGAGTAGTTCTGAAGATTATACTAAATTAGAAAGCGCAGGCACATCTGATTTAGATGGTGTATGGCACCAAACAAAAAGTATCAATGTAACTGGTCAAGATTCAGTTGTCAATACTTACAACGAATATAAAGTGTATCATGCCGGACATTTTATGTGGGCTGCAAGAGCAGTAACTGATACAACTACTAATGTGATGGCTAACCACATTGGCAAGGGTGGCTTTACCTTAAGCAACGGTACATTGACCGAAGATTTAACTTTTTCTAGCAATAGAAAATGGGTAGGCAAATACAATATCCCTGTGACATTCAATGGCCCAGATGAATTCACTCAAACAATCTCTGATACAGTAAATAAAGTGACTAGTATCAAAACTTACAAGCGTATAAGCAAGTAATTCTTAGGTTTAAGTTTGAAAAATACATAGCCCTGGCAAATTGCCGGGGCTTTTTTTATGGGTAAGGCGGAATTCCTGATTGTTCCTTTTTGCTATTTTGGAACAAATTTGCTTAAATTGGACTCTATTAACTTAGTAATCACCCATTTATGGCTATCCTATTTCCCTTATTTGGGATTTTTACTTCCTTTATCCTTTTGTACTATTTAAGTTCTTTAAATAGATCGAATATATTCTTAGCACTCTTTTTCTTGTGTTGTAACCTGGTGGTGATGGTGTATTACGGCCTTCATTTTACCAAGGACCTATTTTGGGAAGGGGTGAGCTTTGTGCATTGGCTACCCTTATCTTATCTACTAGGCCCTTTGTTGTTTTTTTATGTGAAAACGACTTTATCAGACAATAATAAACTTGAAAAATGGGATTGGTTGCATTTACTTCCTGCCGTTTTTATTATAATCAATTGCCTGCCATTTACCACTCTCCCTTTTGATCAGAAAGCGCAAATTGCTCATGAAATAGTCAATGTGACCGAGAATTATGCCCTTGATTTCAATTTTGTTTCATTTGAATTTATCCTTTATTCAAGGTCTATTCATCTTTTATGCTACGCTGTTTTCTCGATTGGATTTTTCTATGCGCGTAGTAAAAAAATGATTCAAGAAAATAATAGTCGCTACTCCAATCATTCGGTTATTAGCAGGTGGATCTATTTATTATGTTTGATGCAAATTATAATTGCTGTTAATAGTATTGGGCATATGAGCACCTTATATGGTGTTCAATTTAGCATCTTTGGAATTCCATCCACTACCATTTTCACAGAGAAATATTATTTTGAAATTTGCGGTGGCGGGTTTTTCTTGCAAAATCTTTCCTTATTCTTATTTCCTAAGATCCTTTATGGTAATGTGTCTTACACTATTGAAAAAGGGAAAAATAATATCATTGAGGACCTTAAATCAAACTTGCCTAAGAAGCAAAAAGAAACTGCAACTATTCAGGATATAGAACTAATCATTAAAGCCTATTTAAGTGATTTACCATTCATTCAAAAAGAATTTTCACTTTCTCAAATGTCTTTTGACTTAAAAATACCGGAGCGCTTTTTATCCAACTATTTTAATAAAGAACTTGAAATTACATTTAGTGATTGGAGGAAAAATTTAAGAATCGATCATGTATGTAGGTTGATCGAAGTAGGAGAAGCAAAAAATTTGACGATAGAGGCGATTGCTACAAATGCGGGTTTTGCATCAAGATCTAAATTCATTGACGCTTTTAAAGAGCGAAAGGGAGTAACCCCTTCCGCTTTTATAAAATCTATTAAGACTGTAGAAGCCTAACGAGGCATGATGCCTAGTTGTTGTAAAAATTCTAGCATGTCCATAAAGTCACGCTCTTCTGTGATTTTACCATTTACAATAGTTGCAATAGTACAGCCTTCTACATCCACATCCTTATTGGTTGCAGGAATACCAAAGAAAGTACCTGTATGCTTGCCTTTAAAATTCCAGTATTTTACTACTTTATTACCTTGAGCAAGAGATTCTCTTACGATAAATTGTCTGTTAGTAAACCCAGTCACATAATTTGCATAATAAGCAATCGCATTTGCCTTACCTGTAACTGCAGGTTTTGTGTGTAATATTACATTATCAGCGAAGGCAGTGTCTAAAGCGTTCACTCTTCCCTCATTGACTACTACATCCCAAACTTGACCGTAAAACTTGATGTTTTTTGCAGCCTGATCCATTTTTTGTGCAGATACCGCAGTAGCTGTCAATGTGCATAATGCCATTAAGCATATAAACATTTTTTTCATAGTACTATTTATTTGATTTGACTCAAAAATATCTTCTACAATTTTTAAAAAGTGTAATTGATCATTTGAATATGTTCCCAATTACGCAAAAGGAACGAAAAATTTAATATTTTTAACAAAATCAAAATTTGAAATCAAAATTAGTCCTACTATTTTCCATTTTATTGATAACTGCCGCAGATGTTGTTGGGCAAACTAATATTTCATTCAATTCAACCAATGGCTTTAAGGTCATCCCACTTGGTGTAAAGGGCGGCTTAGATGAGTCAAATCTATCGGCCTACCTAGTTGCTGCAAGAGGAAGTGACCAATTTATTTGTTTAGACGCAGGTACTATTTATAAAGGCCTTGAGCTTGCTGCAGCAAAAAAGCTTTTTAAATCAACTAATCCAAGTACGATTCAACAAGAACAGATCAATGGGTATTTTATTTCTCATGCACACTTAGACCATACAGCAGGATTGATCATGAATTCCCCCAATGACAATGCAAAAAATTTATATGGACTAGCTTCTGTCTTAGATGTATTTAAGAAAAACTATTTTACTTGGTCTGCTTGGGCCAATTTCGGTAATGAAGGTGAAGCACCCATCTTAAAAAAATATACTTATCAAACCTTAGCACCCACTAAAGAAATTGCTATTGAGAATACAGGCTTATTTGTCACTCCTTTTGTATTGAGTCATGTCAAGCCATACGAGAGCACTGCTTTTTTAGTCCGTAATCAAAATAGCTACTTATTATACCTTGGTGATACGGGCGCAGATAAAGTTGAACAAAGCGAACAACTTGCTGCATTATGGAAAACTGTTGCGCCCTTGGTAATGAATGAGCAGCTTAAAGGCATTTTCATAGAAGTGTCTTTTGACAATAGTATTCCTGAAAAAGCTTTGTTTGGACACCTTACACCGAATCTGTTGATGGAGGAAATGGGCAAACTAAATCAACTTTCAAACGGCCAATTAAATAATACGCCATTGTATGTAACACATATCAAACCTTGTGATGGTTGCGAAATAAAAATCAAATCCGAAATTCAAAAGGCAAATCAAATTGGCTTAAACATTTTCTATCCATCACAGGCAAGCCTGATTGAACTGAAGTAAAAATTCAATACCTTTAAATTCTTAAATAAAAAAACTATGTCAACTAAAATCACAGTAAATAATAACGGATCTTTAAAAGTCGAAGGCGAATTTACAATCGTAGATAGAGAAGGAAACACCTATGACTTAGCCGGTAGAAACGTGTTAGGATTATGCAGATGTGGCTTAAGTAAAAACAAACCGTTTTGCGATGGTGCACACAATGGTCAGTTTGAGCATCAAGCGACTGCATTTGCATTGCCTCCAAAAAAAGTATAATCTAGGCTCCAAGTTTTAATACAGCGACTACCTTTTCCATTTCAGAAACGGTGCCAATGCTTATTCTTAACCAAGAACTATTTTGCTCAAAGGATCTTGCGCCTGTAATTTGATTGGCTAATAACAATGCTGGTATATCTTTTTTATACGTTGCTGTATCAAAATAGACAAAGCTCGTAAATGACTTAATATGTTTGATGCCTAGAGCATCAAAACCATTATACAACACCTCTTTTGCTTTTATATTTTCTTGTTTACAATAGGTTACAAATTCCTTGTCTTTGATTGCTGCCAATGCGCCTTGCATGGACACAGCAGATGGACCCGCATTGGCCCAAGCTTGAAATTCATTCAGCTGTTTTATTGTATTTAGATGCGCCAACACATAGCCAACTCTTGCACCTGCCATTCCAAATGTCTTAGAAAATGTTTTTGCAATGACTAAATTAGGATAGGTGTCAATCATTTTTGACATTGATGGCGTATCATAATAATCTGTATAGGCTTCATCTAATAATACAATGGTGTTGCTAGCTACTTTTTTAATAAAGTTTTCTAGTTCATTTGTTGGACTTACTGTACCAGTTGGATTATTTGGATTACATAAATAAACCATCCTTGTTTGTTCATCCATCGCATTCATTAATCCATTTAAATCATTGTGTTTTGATTCTGTCAATGGAACTAATTTAGTTGGTAAGCCCATACGTCTTGCCGCAGGCATCCACAATTTAAATGTTGGTTCCGATGCGACCACATTGCCTTTTTTATAGGCAGCCCATAATGAAACTATACCCAATAACTCTGACGATCCTGCACCTAGGGCAATATGGTCTTTTGTATGACCAGTCATTTTTGCAATTTCTGTTTTTAATTCAGCATTCATATCCCATTGGTAGCGATTAGAAATACTTACTGCATTTATCATTGCTTGTTTTGCTAAGGTAGATGGACCATGTGGATTTTCATTTGAGCCCAATCTAATCATGCCACTTAGCAAATTCGAACTATTCAAAGCTGCTGGATTAATATCCAATGAAGTATTGGATGTATTTGCAAAAAGTTCTCGAGAAAAAGAAAAAGCAGCAACTGCAAAAGCAGATTTTTTTAAGAGTTGTCTACGTTCCATACATGCGGTTTTGAGGTAGCTTAAAGTTAAGTTTTATTTAATAAATGAAATCAGAAATAGACCCTATTTATTCTTAGCTTTACGCTTCTAAATAACAAAAATGATTTATAAAATCCTCACTGTAGCTGGTCTTGCCACTTTTGAAATTTACGCCGCTATCCCTGCTGGATTTGCTTTTGGACTATCACCAATTGTTATATTCTTAGCGAGCTTAATTGGCGGATTATTAGGCGTTTTTGTTGCTGCTTACCTTGGCGACAAAATAAAATCCATGGTCAATCAATTTAGAAAAAATAAAGTCGAAAAAACAAAAAAGAAGCCTGGGTTTGTATTGAAAATTTGGGAAAAATATGGCGTCATAGGACTTGGATTATTGGGTACCATGACGGTAGGCGCACCAATTAGTATTGGCATAGGTGTTGGCTTTAATGTACCAACTAATAAAATGGTATTTTGGTGTAGCTTGGGCGTGCTCATTCGTTGTGCCCTCTTTACTACACTAGGGCATTATAGTTTGCAACTATTTTAAAACGTAGTTAACTGCTTAATTACCTAACTACCAGAACTTAATATAAAGCGCAATCACCACGCCTAAAACAAGCATCGCCATAGCTAAATGCGCGTTAGATAATTTAAATTGTCCTTGATCTTCGGTAATATCATTTTCATGTTTTTGTCCTTTTACATCCAATAAGCTTACCAATATAATGGACAAAGTGGTAAAGCAAAATACCCAGCCCATTTGAATTAAGTATGGAATTTCAAAACTACCCGATGCAGTTGGATATGCTGTATACAGTAAAGTATCGTTACCCATCCAGCCAGGTAAGAATTTATCAAAAACAATGGAGAGTACAACTCCTAAAAATATACCTGTGATTGCCGCTTTCGAAGTTGCTTTTTTCCAAAAAAATCCTAATAAGAAAACTGGGAAGATCGCAGGAGAAATATAGCCCGTATATTTTTGGATAAATTCAAATCCACCTTTGCCTCCAATACCCAAAGTATCTTTCCAGTTAATGATAATTGCAATCACTAATGAAAGTATAATGATCACCCTGCCTGTTGTGACAATTTTTTTATCAGAAGCATCTTTGTTAATATACTTTTTATAAATGTCTAATGAATAGATGGTTGAAATACTATTTGCTTTACCAGCCAATGATGCTACTATTGCTGCTGTCAAAGCCGCCATAGATAAGCCTTTTAAGCCCACTGGTAAAAATCCTACAACAGCAGAATAGGCGTTGTCTTGATTTAGTACCCCATTTGTCATCATTTGTGTTTGTAGTCCTCCATTCTGATATAAGACATAAGCAGCAATACCTGGAACAACTACCAATATTGGCATCATTAATTTTAAAAAGGCAGCAAATAAAATACCCGTTCTTGCTGTTTTTAAATCTGCGCCCAATGCCCTTTGTGTGATGTACTGATTACATCCCCAATAATTTAAATGCGCCACCCAGATACCTGCAACCATCATAGCCATACCTGGCAAACTTGAATAGTCTTCGATTTCTTTTTGTGTTGCACCAGGACCTGGTTTTTCAAATATCATTTTAAAGTGATCTGGCGCTGCTTGCATCAAATGTTGAAAGCCTGCAACCATATTCTTACCCATGCCAAATTGTTCACTGACAACAGTCAATGCAATATAGGATGTGATTAAGCCGCCAACTGTTAATACCAATACCTGAAAAACATCCGTATAACCTATCACTTTCATCCCACCCAATGTGATGAACAATGCAAAGACTGCTAGCCCAATCATGATCAAATGAAAATGTGTACCTCCAGATAAATTATTGATAGCGATGGCTCCTAAATATAAGATTGATGTTAGATTCACAAAGATGTATAAGAATAACCAAAAGATGGCCATAATCATAGCTACGGTTTCATTGTACCTCGTTTTTAAAAATTGAGGCATGGTATAAATCTTGTTCTTTAAATAGACTGGCATAAAAAAGATCGCCACTACCACTAAGGAAACTGCCGCCAACCATTCATAAACAGAAATAGCAAGTCCTAGTCTAAAACCATTTCCACTCATGCCAATAAATTGCTCTGCAGAAATATTTGATGCAATTAAACTTGCCCCAATTGCCCACCATGTTAATTGTCCCTCGGCTAAAAAAAAGTCTTTGGTATTGGTGGTGTTGGAATTCTTTTTTCGATAGATCCAAATTCCATAAGAGGAGATCAATATAAAATATAAAATAAATACAATGTAGTCATAGGTTTGTAATCCTTGATTCATAAAGCAGGGTTTAGTGATCTAAATTAAGGTTTATCTATTATATTTAAGGATAATTTAGCGGATATGAACCCAAATTTTAAACAATTTAGTGCCTTAATTAGCAACCCAATTTCCTTTAGATTTTTTTTATTCCAAAAATTGCCTGCTGCTTTTTTTGCTGGACTCAGGATCGCACATTTTGATGCAAATACTTGCACCGTAAAAATTAAGTATTCATGGTTTAGCAAAAATCCATTCAAGTCTGTTTATTTCGCAGTGGAAGCGATGGCTGCAGAAATGTGTTCGGGTATGTTAGCATTTGGACAGGTCTACAAACGCAATCCAAAAATTAGTATGCTAGTGGTGAAGATGGAAGTAAATTTTATTAAAAAAGCAACCGGTACAATATTATTTTCATGTGAAGATGGCGAGATGATTCAATCAGCTATCAATGAATCTATAGCAACAGGAGAAGGCAAAACGATTGTATGTATGTCTAAAGGAAAAAACTCCGCAGACGAAACCGTTGCGGAGTTTTTGATCACTTGGAGTTTTAAAGCTAAAACGTCTTAGAGCCATTTGGCTGATACGCATATCTAAATGTGTAGTAACGTTGCTTGAATAATTTATCATTCACCGATGCAGAAGCTGGTAAAGTGACACCTCCTTTATAATAGCTTATAATTTCAATTTTGGCAAACTTTCCAGTTGCAGTTCTGATGACTAATACTCTACCTGCAATTGGACTTACAAGTGTAGTTAACCCATCATAAGTGTACCATGCTCTTCCGCTTCCTAATGGAATTGCAAAAGAGGCTGCATTTGAATTGTCTGTCGCAAAAGTTGAATCTACAGGTAATGTTTTTAAATCATCAAACAATCCTTTAAATACAAATGCGCCACCAATACCTGGACCACTAGTTCCACAATTCACGGTAATTTTAGTAGAAGAAAAAGCAATATCCCATTTAGTAGAAGCAGCATCTGAAGAAGCAATTATTTTATTGTCTACTAAACTGTAATAAGTAGTGGTACCAGCACTTTGCGGTCTGCCATCCAAGCCTAAACCAGTTACAGTATCAGCAGCAAGATCTTTCACTGTGATGGCGCTCACCGGAACAACAATTGTCTCTTCATCTTTAGTACAAGCAATTAATGCAATACTCAATCCTAATCCCATCGCGATTTTTGACATCATTTTTTTCATGATTTATTTGATTTTATTTTTTCTTTGTAATTCATATTTAATACTTGTGTAAAATGTTCTTCCTGGCAAATTAGGCAGGTTAGCAGCATCGATATAATTTGTAATATTATCAATGCCTCCCTGAATGCTCACCCCATTCTTGAATGATTTGCCAGCAGCACTGTTGATTGCAACATAGCCACTAGCAAATACATCACCATTGTCAAAAACTTCATTGCCGTTATTGTTATTTACAGCCCACCTGCTTCTATAAATGGCTCTTACATTCAAGTAATGACCCTTAGGGGAATTATAATTTAATTTTACTTGTAGTTTATGCGTACTTGTATTAGGTAAGCCTACATACTCGTTTAACTTCATCAATCTGCTATAGCCTTGGCTATTTTTTGAGTAGACTGTACCAGATTTAATAGCTGCAATCTGGTCTTTGTCTCCGGTGCGCAAGTACTGATAGCCTCCATTTATTGACCAGTTTGCATTGAATCGATGTTGTCCCTCTACTTCAAAACCTGTAGTAAAGGCACGACCAATATTTAGATAACTAAATATTTGCGCACCCGAGATATAGGTGCCTACTTGTTGTGATTCAATTAAATTTTTGATATCATTTCTAAATAACTGAAGAGACAATGCCGAACTTGGGTTGATCTTCCAGTCCCATGTAAAGTGCATACCATTTGAATATTCAGGCTTAAGCGCTTTCAACAAATTATAATTGGGAAATAAATTTCCTATTTGTCCTAGAGCATTTAACCTCGCAATTACTTGTTGTGCTTGTGCGGAACCAAATACACTATAACTGCCTGCAGCCGCATTCGTAAAGTCTAAAAACAATTGTCTAAAATCTGGTGCCTTAAATCCCTGACCAATACTCAATCTAAATTGATGCTGTGGATTCAATTTATATAACATAGAGAGCTTAGGACTATATGCAGAAGCAAACTGGGTATTTTTATCGAAGCGTACACCGCCAATCAAAGTAAATTTTTCAGATGCCTTCCATTCCCATTGTGTAAATGCATACTGGATATCGTTTTGCTTTCTTAGTTTTTCACTATCATAACGACTACTTTTTACGCCTTCCCAAACAGCACCAATACCAAAAACTGCTTGTATCTTTTTATTAAGATCCCAGTCGGTCTGATTTTCAATGCGCTTAAAATTGTGATTTAATACATCTCTATATGGCAAACCATTGATGGTGAGTAAATTTTGAACAGCATCGTATGTGGTTGTATAAGTTCTTAAACTCGTTTTTAAATGATTAGAAAAACGATGGTTTAAACTAGCTGATGCATTTAGATCTTTAATATTTTCCTTGCCAATCGAATAAATAGTAACCCCATTATTGGATACCGCAATTTCATTTTGTATTTGTTCATTGGTATAACGCGTGTTCAATACAAAATTGGTTTTGCTAGATAGTTCCCATTTAAATTGTTGAGTGGTTGAATATCGTTCAATAGGTGTCCTAACTCGACTATTGCTATTTGGACGTATGCTGTAGCCATCTGTGTTATAACTATTGATGAACCCTTGGTATTGAAAGTTTTTAGTTTGGAACTTCGTTTCAAGATTGGCGTCTACTGTATTGTAAGTACCATACCTAAGTCCAATTGTAAGCGGCGACCCCATGGTTGCATCTGTAATAATATTGATCACGCCAGCCATTGCCTCACTTCCATAAAGACTAGAAGAAGGCCCTTTTACAATTTCAATTTTTTTAATATTTCCTAATGCAATTCTATTTAAATCCAATACCCCAGCAGTGCGCCCAACCAAGGGTTCTCCATTGATTAAAATAATGGTATAGTCCGGGTTTAATCCTTGTAATTGTATGCCTGCGCCAAAACCACTTGTTAAATTTATTCCAGTTTGTTCTTTTAAGATATCTGTTAAACGCAATGACCCATTTTGTTGGATCGTTTTTGCATTGATGATGGTCACAGGTACCGTAAGATTGCTTAATTTTCGCTCTGTTCTTGTTGCAGTCACCACCACACTGTCGCCACTAGCATCTAATGTGTCTTTTACAAAACGGGTTTGTGCAAATACATTCGCAGCTTGAAAAAGTCCTAGTAAAATTAGTAGATAACGAGTTTTTTTCATTCAGGACGCAAAGGTCAAACTTCCATTCCAGTCCTATCATAGCCATCGCTATTAATTGCATCCCAATGCGTATAATTTGACATTCAGATGACATAAAAAAAATGCACTACTGCATGCAACAAAATTTGATGATTTTTGCAATACGATAATTGAAAAAACTTTAAACAAAAAATGATAGAGCTTTGGCAGCCCTATCCTTTTTAAATGTAGTATTACGACTTAATTTTTTTCAATCAATTTTTGTGCAGTCTTCACTTCTGTTGGAACAATAAAGTATTCATAGAATCTTTTATCATCCTCTTTACGAATACTCGCTATTAAATTAATTTCACCTTGGGTAATGAAAGTATATTTATCATTAATCGCATTAATCACATCGCTTCTTACTTTTTTCTGTAAACCCAGGTTTTTATCTTTAATGCCCAATACACGGTTGATTTCAGCAATTTCTATATTTTGTTTAGCGCCACTCGCATTAATCAATAATTGAATTAGGCTTATTTCAGTTTCAGTAAAAGCCTGGTTCATTGTTTTTGTTTTCAATACTTTTAATTGCGCATTTTCAATTCTCTTTTTTACACTTTGTTTAAATAACCTTATAAAGAAAATAATTAGGATAACAACCAAGCAAATTGCTAAAACAAAAATTAAGGTCATGTAGTCATTGCCCCAAATTGGAAAATTTAAAAGTTCAAAGTCATTTAAATTAAAATCCCAGGTTTTGAATGTTTGTAGACCCTGTTGATATTTATAGTACTTCCCTTTGTAAAAAAACACAGTTAAATCAGCACCATTGCGAATAAAAAATTGATTTAGATCTGCTCTTTTTGATTTGTATATTTTATTCTCTTTATAATCAAATAAGTGGGCTTCATCATTAATTAAAAATAAACGACCATTGTCGTGTGGGTAAACCCCATAGTTATTTTTTTGATCAATAAGCTTGATTAATTCAGGTGACACTTTGCCTATTTTAATCCAATCGGCGGTTTTAAGATCTAAATAATAGCTGGTATACTCAAACACCCCTTTATAACTTTTTGGATCTTTTAGGGCCTTGTTCTCTATCTTTTGGAAAGGCACATACAATCTTCCTTCTGATGGCGAGAACCATTCGTAATCGGCAGTGAACACTTCGATATTAGTAGGTTGAATATCCCATTCCATATCTACCGTGTTAAACTTTCTTAGGTGTCCGGTCTTATTCCAGAACCCATATCCGCCGTAATTATAGATTTGACCCTTATAAATGAAATTGGTACAGTTAATATTGTAATTGATATTAATGGTATTGTCAATTTTTCTAAATACCACACTATCCCCTTGAGGCTCGGACATCTGAAAAATAAAGCCTGTTTGAGCTAAAAAAATGTAAATTTTGCCATTATGCTTGATCAGTTCTTGAGCATTAGCCGCAAATGAAGTGCCAGATAAAGGCAAAATATTTGAGCTTCTACTAAGGATGATATTTCCATTAAAGTCAGAAAAGTCATTTATTTTTTGCAATAATGGGTTAAAAAACACAGTATATGACCTTTCGCAAGGCACAAATTGAGCCGAAGTTTGATTAATTTGTAATAAAAATGCTAAAAGAGCAATTATTTTTAAATTTTTATAAATCATTGTAAATCAATTATTTAATAGGAAATTAACTTATTGTATATAAGGAAATTCTATATAAAAATAAGAAATAACCTATTACCTTACCCAATTATTTACCTAATCGTTTTTATTTAATTTCAATTATCTGATTTTCGTTTCAGCTTTTGGGGGAAAGCTATGGATTTTACAGGGGAGCCGGGTAACCAGCTCCCCTTTTCATTTAAACCAACAATGCACCATTATTCAATACTTGGGCCTCTTCTACCAGCCATAAATACCCCCTTTGTTAACAATTTCGTAATATAGGCATACCCCTCATTAGCGGAAATTGAAGGAAATTTACAAACTCACACATTATCAAATTTTATTTTATGGATTTTAACTCAATCATGAAGATTTTTTTGCCAAAAGACAGGGTTTTCTTTCAACTTTTTGAAGAAGTAGCTGAACACGTAAACGAAATGGGTATCAAATTGAAAGAAATGGTAAATGAACCAGATGTAGATGTAAGAGCCAATATTTTAGCTCAAATAGAGAATTTAGAACACAAAAATGATGACTTAACCCATAGTATTTTTACTGAATTAGGTAGAAACTTCATTACGCCCTTTGATAGAGAGGACATTCACTACTTAGCCACCTCATTAGATGATATTGCCGATTATATTTACGCTTCTGCTAAAAAAATTAATTTTTATAAGGTAAACCCAAATGATACTGGTATTCATAAACTTGCAGAATTGGTTTTACAAGGAACTCAAGAGACTAAGAAAGTTGTTTTAGGCTTACGCAATATGAAGAATATCAAGGAGATGACAGATGCAATGATCAAAATCAACAGTATTGAGAATCAGGCAGATGATATTTTTGACATGAGTATTGAAAAATTATTTGAGCAAGAAAATGATTTTAAAGAAGTAATTAAAAAAAGAGAGATCTACCAGGTACTTGAAATCGCAACCGACAAAATAGAAGATGTCGCTAATGTGGTTGAGTCTATTATCATCAAGTACGCTTAATTTAATTTACAATGACATTACTAATTGTTATCATAGCGCTTGCGCTCATATTTGACTATATCAATGGTTTTCATGATGCTGCCAACTCCATTGCCACAGTGGTTTCAACAAAAGTATTGACACCATTTCAGGCGGTACTTTGGGCTGCATTGTTCAATACAGTGGCATTCTGGATTTTTAAAGACCATGCAGTTGCAAACTCCATTAGTAAAACAGTTTATAAAGAGTTTATTACACTTCCTGTGATTTTTTCTGGATTATTAGCAGCTATTTTTTGGAACTTACTAACTTGGTGGTATGGTATTCCTTCTTCCTCTTCTCACACTTTAATTGGCGGATTTGCTGGAGCAGCCATTGCGCATGCGCTTTCAATAAAAGGAATCAACTTTTCTTGGGCAAAGATTGTAGATGCTGATACCATTATTAAAACCATCCTATTTATCTTTTTGGCGCCATTGATTGGTATTGTAACTTCTATGTTCATCACTGTTGTGACTATCATGCGTAATATTTGGTACCGTATAGCCATCATTGTAGTCACTACCTTGTTGACTGCTTTTTTGTTTGACTATTTTGAGAATAGTAAAATGAATGAAAATGCGCAAAAGTTTTATGGCATTGATAAATATAAAACTGAAGTAGCTGCATTGAAGTCTGATATACAAGACAATGCAAGATATGGAGAAGGGGATACGGTTTTATTAAAAAAATTACAGCTAACAGAAGAGAAATTAACAAAAGCGACTGCTAGTTTTAATTCAGTACATCCATTCATTGAAAACTTTGATAATACAAGTGCAAACTATATTGCAAAAGTAGCAAAAGACAGTGGCTGGTTGGATCTGGTTGCTGTAAGTAAACTAAAAGATGAAGTTAGAAACGCGAATGATTTTTTAGTATTAGAAGCTAAGGCACCAGAAAATGATTCTGCAAAAAATGAATACAACAAGGCAAAAATTATTACGGAAGAATACAAAGTACCGGTAAAATTATTTTTAGCAGGCACTATCGATGCTGATTCTACAGTTGCCCTTATCAATCAGATTTATCCTATTCAGCCAAAAAATATCGAAAAAGTAAAAGCAAAACTTGCTAAATTCAATATCGAAAAAGTTTTTTCTGATGAGATTGATAAAGCAGATAACACCATGATTGTAAATGGTATTTTTGGAGCTGCACTTATATTTATTTTGATTTATTTATATGTTGAGAAAATTAAAACTCCGACTGCTTTAACGGTTGGGAATATGTTCAAAAAATTACAGTTATTTAGTTCTGCTGCTTTTAGTATTGGTCACGGTGGTAATGATGCACAAAAAGTAATGGGTATCATTGGAGCTGCGTTAATTGCAAGTGGTTCAATACAAGACTTTGCATCACTCCCAACTTGGGTTCCGGTAGCATGTTATTTGGCTATTGGTATGGGTACCATGAGTGGTGGATGGAAAATTGTTAAAACAATGGGGTCTAAAATCACCAAAGTAACCCCGCTTGAAGGTGTTGCTGCTGAAACAGCTGGTGCATTTACCTTGTTCTTTACAGGTCAAATGGGTATTCCAGTTTCTACTACACATACCATCACTGGATCCATTATTGGTGTTGGTGCAACAAAAAGATTAAGTGCAGTTAGATGGGGCGTGACCACTAATTTATTATGGGCATGGATATTAACAATTCCAGTGAGTTCTGTACTTGCTGCAATCACTTATTTTATTGTTAAATTCTTTTTGGGATAATATAAAAATCGAATAGAAGATAAAGGATTGATATAAAAAAAGGCGCTACTTAAGTAGCGCCTTTTTTTATTGAATTAAAAGTATTGTTTTTTGACGGCCATCGAGGTAATCAAAACTTGATCCATTATAACAGCCATTTTGTTCTAATGCAATTCTTACAGGTCTATTCCATCCCGCAATAGTGTGTGTGGCATTGAGTTCAATCGAGTAACAAGTATTTGGTCGCATCGCATAATCGCCCGAGCCTGGCACGCCTTGTTGCATATCCCACATGCCTATTGTGGTGCCTGCAGCATGGCCATGAAATCCAATTGGATGCGTATAGATACTTGGTTGTATACCTTCTGCTTTTGCCTGTTGAATAGAAGCAGCTAAAATTTCATTTCCGGTTCTGCCAGTTTTAAAATTAGAAGTTAAAATATCTTGTAGTCTATTGGTCTTATTAAATGCTGCAACTAATTTTGCAGGTACTGTCGTTTCATTTGGTAATAAAACATAAGCATGCTCTTGCACATCTGAATTGAGTCTTAAATAGCTGATACCAAAGTCTACATGTAATAGATCACCGCGGCGAATAATAGCATCTTTTTCGTTGCTTTCTCTTCTTTGAATTTCAACAGATGGATGAAACCAAGTTGATAAACCAAGATCGCTTACTTTTTGTCGAAACCACCAAACCAAATCTTTCGTGGTTGTTTTATTAGGTTGAATCACTTTATTGCTAAAGCCTTCTTTAATGATTTGATGACTGATTGCAAGTAATGTTGGATAAAAGGTCATTTCTTTTTCGGTTCTAGTCTCAAGCCAAGCAACACCTAGTTTTTCTGCTGATACAATTTTTTTGAGAAGATTAGGTGACATGGCATTATTAAGTTCATTGAATTCTGTATGATGCAACCCATCTGCATGCCCATAATCTTTTGAAGTATTTAAAGCAATTTGATTGGGGTTTAAACTGTCAATGAGCTTTGAAAGCGCCTTCCATTGATTAGGCTCTTTTTCGGGATTCCACGCAGCTTGAATACGCTTGCCAACCTGGTATCTAGCTATAGCGTAACTATGAATGCTTTCATTTTTTTTATCTCTATAAAAAACAAGCATGGTAGTTCTTCTTGCAGAAAGCCATTCTGCAGGTAAAAAAGTTTTTAAAATGGGATCTTCATTGTATTCTCTTGAAATAATAACCCAACAATCTATCTTGGCTTCGTCCATTAACTTAGGCAATAAATTATCGATTCTGTCTGTCAATACCTCATTGATGGTGACAGCTTGTTCTTTTACAGACAATACTTGTGCCTGAGCACTAAACACAAAAAAGAAGATGGTGGTTGCAATTGTAAAACCTTTCATATGATCAATCATTAAATTGGATAATATTGAATCTAGAATAAATTAACTACTAAATTTGCATCTATGCAAATTCATTTCAAATTATTTCTTTTTTTATCGCTTTCAACACCCCTTCTAGCCTTAAGTCAAGTAAAATCTACACAGCTATCTGATAGTAGTTTGCAAACGGTGATTGTGACAGCCAATAAATCAAAGGAGAAAAGAATTGAATCACCCATTGCGATAAGTGTGTTGGGTAAGCAGCAGATTCAGGAAGCCAAAGCAGTAAGATTAGATTTTTTATTGAATAAAGTAAGTGGTGTCTTTATGCCCACCATTGGGAACGAACAGCACATGATGTCAATACGACAACCTGTTTCTTTAAAAGGCTTGTACCTATACTTAGAAGACGGATTGCCAATAAGAACAAGTGGTTTATTTAGTAACAATGCGCTCATCGAAATCAATACAGCCGCCATTCAACAAATAGAGGTAATCAAAGGGCCCGCCTCGGCCTTATATGGTGCAGAAGCGATTGGTGGAGTGGTAAATTTTATACATGCACCAAGACCCACAAAAAATCAACTTTCTATTAGCAACCACATTAATAACAATGGACTTTTAAAAACTGATTTAGCATGGAATAAAGCCGGAAAAAAATCTGGCTGGTCTGCCAACCTAAGTCAGATTGGACAAAAAAATGGACTACTTGAATACAGCGATTATACGAAAACTGCCTTTAGCCTTAAAAGAGATTTTACGTTTAAAGAAAAGTGGACAGGGTATCAACAACTGCAATACATTCATTATGATGGTCAAATGACAGGAACGGTGGATAGCTTAAAATTTCAGGCAAGAAACTATAGTACCCAACAAAGCTTTACGTATAGAAAATTGGACTTGGTTCGTATCAGACAAAATATTACTTACACATGGAGTACAACACAAAAAACAACTGTGAACCTTTTATACCGAGGCAATACAATGGGTCAAAATCCAGCCTATTTAATTGCTGCAAGTTCCAATCCTACAAAATTTAGAGGACAGATTAATTCAAATCGTTTTGATGCCTATGTTTTTGATTTACAACATCAGATTAATTTGAAAAAATTAAAATCAAAAATTTTAATAGGTGGCTACATGGATGTGACTCAACAAAGCTTAGTAGCCAGCTACATTGATATCTTTAAAGACACAAACATCAATAAATTTACAAGCTATACTAGAAAAGCCATTGACAGTTTAATTACCAACTATCAAACAACCATTTACAATAAAGCAGTTTATTTTAATTGGATTCAACCAATTACCAATCGTCTACGTGTCAATGCTACATTGAGGTATGACCGATTTGATTACCAGTTTAAAAATAAATTAGCCACTGGAACACCCTCTTCAAATAATGTATTCACCAATTGGGCGCCTAAAATTGGCTTAACCTACAATGAACTCAATTGGGGTGGCTACTTAAATTTTAGTAATGGTTTTGTCCCACCTCAAATCACCGAAATCTACAATGCTATTCGTGTTCCGTATTTATTGCCACAAAGTTTTTCAAACTATGAAATTGGCTCTTGGATAAGCATACCTAATGGTTATATCGAATGGTCCTTATACCAATTGAATGGCCACAATGAAATTATTTCAGTCCGACAAGCAGATGGCGTAAACCTGAATCAAAATACAGGTCAAACAAAACACTATGGGATAGAATACCAAGTGAAATATAATTTTAGCAAATTATTTCAGATCAACTTTAATGGCAGCAATGCAAAACACCTCTATGTGAATACAATTTTAAAGGGAACAGATATTAGCAATAAAGAAATGGTAGCCGCACCTCGTTTTTTTAGTAACCTTACTGTATTAAGTCAATGGAATAAAGCTTTAAGTTCATCCTTAGAATGGCAACACCAGTCTGGTTATTTTATGGACGAGATCAACGCTACTCGCTACTCTGGTTTTGATGTGCTGAACCTTCGAGTAAATTACAGCATGAAAAAACATGAATTTTGGTTACAATGTTTAAACCTGACGGATCAATTTTATGCCAGCATGGCGACAAAAAACTTTAGTGTGCGAGGTAACAATGCCTACGCTTATTATTTAGGAGATAATAGGACAATTGCATTAGGATGGAGATGGAACATCATTCCATAAAAAAAGGGACGCAACCGCGTCCCTTTTTTTATATATAATCTCTATTATTATAGGATGATTAATTTCCGCCACCAATTCTAATTGCACTGCCTCCCATTCTAATACCGCCGCCTCTTTGCATATCCTGCATTAACTTCATCATATTTTCTTGGAACTGTGCTCTATTCATTTTCTCACCTTTACTTGGTGCAACCAATTCTTTTTTTGGATACTTGGTACTCACTTCAACCGCAGTCATCACGTTAGACCCATTGTCTTGATCTATCTCCATAATAACACCCGGCAATCCACTATAACCCTCTGGACCAAATGATACTGGGATACCTTCTGCATACCAAACTACTAATTCAGTTTCTTTAGGTGCCCTTGGTGTATTCGCTGTTGTATCTGAATTGTTGCCAGGGCCTCCAATACTTACTCGCATACGCATCTGAGGTGCAGTAACCATTGTAGTGGCTTTCTTGCATAATTGCTTTGCAATGGTTTTAGTTTCTTCAGATAATTTCCATTTGTATTGCTTCAAAGAATCTACAATTAAAAATTCTTTTTCAAAAAATTCACGTCCCTCGTATTGCATTTGTTTTGCTAAGTCCGTGTAGGTATTTGCAGATGGCATTCTAAAGTTAAAACGCATACTGCCACCGCCTCCACCACCAGCATTTGCAAACGGATCTGGTGCTTCTTCATCTACCACTGATCTAAATAAGCTTACATTCTCATTAAAAATTAATTCAAATTTATCTGTTCTAAACTCTGGCACCATGGACTTCATTTGAGGATCGGGTAGGTTACGGTGCATGTTAATCTTACGCTCATAACTTATTTTCCCTTCCTTCATTTGTGCATTAGCAACTGTTGTTAAGCTTGTTAATGCGACAAACAAACCAAGTACTAATTGTGTTTTTTTCATAAAAGCTATTTTTACTTCTTTATAATTATTATTGTATTGAAAATATTTAATCAAAGATAACTACTTTATTATCTTTTATAAATTTTACATTCTAATGATCATTCCACCTGGTCTTGCTCCTCCACCTAAACCAGATTTTTGTAAACTATAAGTGAAAGTCAACATAAAATACTGACTAATTACATTATAGGATCTATCCACAATCTGATTTTGAGATACGTTTCTGTTAATGCCAATATTCTTATTCAATAAGTCAAAGGCACTCATCTTAATCTCTGCTCTCTTATTTTTTAAGAAAAATTTAGAAAAGCTTGCATTCCAAATTGGAATTGCTGTATTAAATCCCTCTGCACGACCAGTGTTAATGGCATAGTTGAAGGATTGATTCAATACAATATTCAATGGTAGATAATTTGTCATATCAGCACCAAAAACTTTAGTCAAAAAGTTAGTGTTTAAAGTTGGATTCACTTCATTCGATGTTTGGCTAAAGGAATAACGTGCAGTCAAATTGATATCAATCACATCGTCTACAATATAGGCATATGACATACTAGGACCAGTAGACTTTGTCACGATGGTGTTTAATAAGCCATTTGCATATGAGATATTATTATTCAAGCCTGCATTTAATCCAAAGCTCAGTCTTGATTTTAATTTTTTGATACCAAATCCATAGTTCACAGAACCATTGATTCTATAGGCTCCATCTACATTGACTGGTCTTGTAAGAATGGTTCTATTAGGCAAAACACTATCGTAATTAACAATAGAGTTATTGGTTGTAGATGCGTTTAAAGTAGAGAAAAAGCTTTTACCAGCTAATATTTTAGAACTGAAAAAACGAATATTTAAATTGTGTACATAACTTCTTTTCAAATCCGGATTACCTATGGATTGTCTGTTGATATTACTTTGATCCAATACAGGTTGCAATTGTGTAATAGAGGGCTGATTCGTGGATGTGCGATAGTCTACATTTAAATTTTTTGTTTGAGAGAAATTATATCTAAAAGTTGCATTAGGCAAGATGTCTTGAAAGCTTTGACTCAGTTTTGTTTTTGCACTAATATTCTCTCCATCTAGCACTGCTTTTTGTAAAGAAAATCCTGTAGAAAAATTATATTTCTTTTGATTAGATCTATAGCTCATCCCTCCACCAGAATAAGTATACTCACTATTGAACTCATTGGTTAAACGTGTATTTAATAAATCATAATTATCTGTTGCATTATTACGATCAAAAATTCTTCTACTAGAAGATCCTATACTTTTACTTAAATAAGTATTGAACTCTAATAATGATTTTTTACCCAAAGGTTCTGTATATATTAAATTAGCAGAATAACTTGAATTCTCTCCTTTACGCGTATTTTGTTGATCTAATATTGAATCATTCGATAGCTTATTGTTGATATATGATAATTGCTCCGTAAACTGATTCCCTGTTGAATTAGACCGATTAAAACTTTGTGTAATTGTAGAAGAAATAGTACGCCCTTTTTTTGCAAACTTTTTTCTCAATAATAAAGTACTTGCTGCGTTGACTGCATCAGATGCGCTAGAAGCGATTGTAGTATTGCTATTTAGCAAATTCCCATTGGTTAAATAGGTTTGTGTAGAGTCTTCGCTATAATTAGTGGTTTGTTGGAAGCCTAAGCTTGGTGTAAACCTAAAAGAAAAATTGTCATTTACTTTATGATCAATCGTACTTCCAAAATTTTGTTGTTTATTTCCTGCTATTGAATTCGCATTAGAAATTCTATTGAATGCATTGCCTGGTGTAAGGTTTTGTGTAAAAGAGCTACTGATATTATTTCTTGTTACATCACTCACAGAAAGATTGGCATTGAATTCGGTTTTTTTATCGTTGAAAATATTTGAATAATTACCTCCTATAGAATAGGTATCTGCAATCCCTTGTGCATTGGCATCTGTTTCTCCAGAACCACCGCTAAAATTAACAGTGACACCTCCACCAGCACCTGGCCTTCCTCCACCACCTCCAGAAAAATTAATAATATTACGATTCGAAAAATTTTGTCTGTTGGTATTGTTTGCACCTCCAATAGCGGAAAGCTGCTCATCATTATTGATCACATTCACATTACCTTGAAGATCAAATACACTAGGTGTACCAGCACCGCCATTCAATTTTCCAAATGTAGATTTGTTGCGGTCTTTTTTTAATTTTAAATTAATTGCTGTTTCCTCTGAACCATCATCAATGCCAGTGAACATGGCTTGGTCAGACTTACGATCGTATACTTGAATTTTATCAACCGCATCTGCAGGTAAATTTTTAGTAGCCATCACCGGATCACCTGTAAAAAATTCTTTTCCATTCACAAAAACCTTGGTCACTTTTTTTCCATTCACAGTGATACCCCCAGATTTATCTACTTCCATTCCGGGCATCTTTTTTAATAAATCTTCCACCACCGCATTTGGTGCAGTCTTAAAATTTTCTGAATTGAACTCCACCGAATCTCCATTAATTACAACAGGTGGTCTACGAGCTGTCACGGTAACTGTAGACATCGTATTCACATCGTTCATATAAATCAAGCCCATCTCTACTGTTTTTTCTGTTCCAGTAATAACAGGCACCCATTTTGGGACATAGCCTACATAAGAAACCGAAATCAAGTAGTTTCCGGGTGCTACATTTTTGAAATTAAAGGCCCCAGCCTCATTCGTTCTTGAAAAACTAACCAATGAAGAGTCTTTTGCATAGACCAAAGAGACGGTCGCTGAATTAAGGGCTCTATTGGCAATACTATCCTTTAAACTTCCCTGAATGGTTAAATTTTGCGCAAATCCAACGTAACTAACTAATAATAAGCAACTTATAAAAATAAATTGCCCCAATTTTTGTTTATTCATAAAACAAAGATACGATTTGTTAAGGCATGATAGTTAATTTCTAACTAAATTTTTAGTTAATATTATTCAAATATTTGATGAACGGCTATCTGCAATGGTTTCATTTTTTTTCGAGAACTATTGGATTGATGTAACTTTCAAAAAATAATCAATATGAGAATAATTACTTTGACCCTCTTGATGGGGCTTGGTTTAATCAGTTCACAAGCACAGGACAAGAAAAGTCCAAAAAAAGACAGCACTAGTTTTAGTCAATTTAAAGGTTTGCCATTAAAAGCAACTAGATCATTTGACTTTACGACCAACGAAGGCACTTGGACTTCATTAGCTGTTAGCCCAGATGGCAAAACCATTTTATTTGATTTGATGGGTGATATATATAGTATTCCAATGGAAGGCGGAAAAGCAACTGCCATCACCAAGGGCATGGCTTACGATAACCATCCAAGTTTTAGTCCCGATGGTAAACGCATTATATTTTTATCTGACCGTTCTGGTGCAGAAAATATATGGTACATAGATCTAGAGAAAAAAGATACGCTTGCTTTGACCGAAGAGCAAAACAATAATTTTCCAGGTGCAGTGTATACGCCAGACGGTAATTATATCGTGTATACAAAAGGACGTCGCAATACTAAATTGTATTTGATGCATAAGAATGGTGGTGCAGGAACTAGTTTGATTGATGCACCTGCTACTTTAAAAACAATTGATCCTGCGGTGAGTGCAGATGGTCGTTATATTTATTACAGTGCGCGTAATGGTGCATGGAACTACAACGCTATGCTACCTCAATATAGTATTGGTGTGTATGATAGAGAAAAAGGAACAACCAGAACCATTGCTTCTAGATATGGATCGGCTTTTACACCGGTATTGTCTAAAGACGGAAAGTGGTTGGTATATGGATCTCGTTTCGAAGATAAAACTGGTTTGGTAAAAAGAAATTTAACAACGGGCGAAGAAGCTTGGTTGGCTTATCCAGTTCAAAGAGATGACCAAGAATCTATTGCGGTGTTAGGTGTATTACCTACAATGAGTTTCACACCAGATAGCAAATACTTATTAGCTTCTTACGGCGGAAAAATAAATAAGATTAATATTGAAAATGGTGCTCAAACATCTATTCCATATACAGTAGATGCAAAAATTGAAATGGGTCCAGAAGTATTATTTAAATATCCTATCAAAGATACAGTTGCTACAATGGCAACGCAGATAAGAGATGCGGTGCCTTCTCCAAATGGAAAGCAGTTGGCATTTACAGTGTTGAATAGATTGTATGTAATGGACTATCCAAACGGCACCCCTAAGCGTTTGACAAAAAATGATTTCACAGAAGCACAACCAGTTTGGAATCCAGCTGGTAATGGTATTTATTTTACAACTTGGAATCCTGATGGTGGTGCTATTCGTTTTATTGATTTAACGAATAATACAGAAAAGACAATTACAAAAGAAAATGCTTTGTACCAAGGTCTTGCAATTGATCCAACAGGAAAAAAATTAGTTTTCAATAAAACCAGCGCTCAAAAATTCAAGGATGCTATCGAGCCTAGCTATGATGATGCAGAAGATGAATTAGCTTGGATTGATTTGACTACGGGCAATGAAAAATTAATTGACAAAGCAAATGGAAGATACAATCCACATTTTGCATTAAACGATGATCGTATTTATTTAAACAATCGTGGTAGATTAATTTCAATTCAGTGGGATGGTGGAGATGAAAAAGAAATTGCAAAAATTTCTGGTATCACTACATTCGGAAGTGTACCTGAGCATCGCGGTAAACCATTGGCCGACCCTTGTATTATTCCAGAAGTATTTGACGCAGACGAAGCTGCAAAAGAAAACAATCCTCCATCGAGTGCGAACAATATTTTATTATCACCAAAGGGTTCTGCAGCGATTGCACAGGTTAATAATAATATCTATTTTGTTACACTACCAAAATCTGGCAAATCGGTTTCTATCTCTGTAGCAGATGCAAAAAATGCTGCTTTCCCTAGTAAGTTATTAACTGAAATTGGTGGCGAATTTCCAAGCTGGCAAGCAGATGGTAAAACTATTCATTGGAGTTTAGGTGCAGCACATTTCACTTATGATGTGGATGCCGCTTATGCTTTTGACGATAGCTTAGCTGCTGCAAAAAAATTAGAAGCGTCTATTAAAAAAGATACTACTAAAAAAGACAGTACTGCTACTGTTAAAAAAGACGATAAAAAAGAAGCACCAAAATATAAAGCAACTGAGACTTGGGTAAAAGTGTATTATGAAAATGATATGCCTAGCACAACAGTGTTATTGACCAATGCAAGAATCATTACAATGAATGGTGATCAAGTGATCAATAACGGTGACATCTTAATTGTAAAAAATAGAATTCAAGCAGTTGGAAAATCTGGTTCACTCAAAGTACCTGCTGGCGCAAAACGTGTCAACCTTGCTGGTAAAACTGTGGTGCCAGGATTTATAGATACACACTCTCATATGTGGCCTAGCTGGGGCATTCATAAAAATCAAGTATGGATTTACGCAGCGAATTTAGCTTATGGTGTGACCACAACACGTGACCCACAAACAGCAACAACAGATGTATTAACCTATAGCGATTTAGTAGAAGCAGGTAAAATGGTAGGACCAAGAGTGTATTCAACGGGTCCTGGTGTAGGTTATTGGTCTTATAATTTAAAAGACTCTGCACAAGCAGAATCTGTTTTAGCGCAATACAGTAAGTATTACAATACCAAGTACATTAAAATGTATTTAGTAGGTAACCGTAAGCATAGACAATGGGTGATTCAAGCAGCAAAAAATCAAAAACTAATGCCTACGACAGAAGGTGGTTTAGATTTTAAATTAAATATGACGAATCTATTGGATGGTTATCCTGGTCATGAACACTCTTTACCAATTTATCCTTTGTACAATGATGTGGTAAAAACAATTGCTAATTCTAAAATGGCAGTAACGCCTACTTTATTAGTTTCTTATGGTGGACCATGGGCAGAAAATTATTTTTACGAAACAGAAAATGTATATGGTGATGCAAAAATGCAATACTATACTCCTTACGAAGAATTAGCAAGCAAGTCAAGACGTCGTGCTACTTGGTTCTTACCAGAAGAACATGTGTTTCAAAAACATGCTAAGAGCATGAAGCAAATTGTTGAAGCAGGTGGTCTTGCGGGTGTAGGTAGCCATGGTCAATTACAAGGCTTGGGTTACCATTGGGAACTATGGTCTATGCAATCTGGTGGCATGCGTAATTTAGATGCTTTGAAAACAGCTACTATCTTAGGTGCAGAAAGTTTAGGATTGGATAAGGACTTAGGAAGTATCAGTGCAGGTAAATTAGCAGACTTAATTATTTTAAATAAGAATCCTTTAGAAGATATTAAGAATACCAATAGCATCCAGTATGTGATGAAGAATGGTCGTCTATACAATGGTGCTAATTTAGATGAGTTAGTAACAGGTAATTCTAAAGTAGATCGTAAAGAATACTTGGATAAAAAACCAATTAAAAACACGAAGGTAGAAGACTAAAGACTTATGCAAAATTCAAGAAGAAAATTTATCCAAAGTACGGGGATAGCCATCTTAGGTTTGGGCATAGCGCCAAAAGCGTTATGGTCAAAAACTACCATTGCTGATGCAAAGACCCTCATTGGCATTCAATTGTATGCGGTGCGTGATAATATGTTCAAAGACCCATTAGGCACTTTAAAGGCCTTATCAAAAATGGGTTACCAATATATAGAGCACGCCAATTATGTCAACAGAAAATTATATGGCTATACCCCAATTGAGTTTAAAAAAATACTAGACGACCTTGGCATGAAAATGCCAAGTGGTCATACTTCATTGAATGCAAACCATTGGGATAACAAAAAAAAGGAATTTACAGATGCTTGGAAATACACAATCGACGATGCAGTGACCCTTGGACAAGACTACGTAATAAGTCCTTGGATTGATGAAAAAGTGAGAACCTCTTATGATGCATTAATGCATCAATTAGAACTATTTAATTTATCTGGGGAATTGTGTTTGGAATCGGGCATGCAGTTTGGATACCATAACCACAATTTTGAATTTATAGAAAAAGTAAACGGCCAATTGATCTATGATATCATCTTAAAAGAAACCGATCCAGAATTAGTGATCCATCAATTGGATTTTGGTAATATGTTTGGTATTGGAGCTAGAGGGATGGATTGGATCAAAAAATATCCAGGCCGTTTTGTTTCAGTACATGTAAAGGATGAAATTAAAGTTCCAATTGGCGAAATGAACGACCAACATGACAGTACTATTTTAGGCAACGGCTTAGTAGATCCAAAAGCAGTATGCTTACTAGCTAAGGCGATAGGTGGTACAAAACAATTTATCATAGAACAAGAATCTTATCAAGGGATTGCGCCACTTGAATGTGCTCGCATCAATTTGGAAAGAATTAAAACATGGGGATTAGTATAATTTAAAATTCATTGTATGAAAAAATTTGCTTTACTAAGTTGCTTAGTATTGACCGGGATTGTATTGTTTGCACAAAAACCAACCAGTGCAGAACTTGCAAGATGGAATCAACACGCCAAACAAACCACTATCATACGTGACGAATGGGATATTCCACATATTTATGGAAAGACAGATGCAGATGCGGTGTTTGGATTGATGTATGCACAATGCGAAGAGAATTTTCCGCAGATAGAAAAGAATTTTTTAGAAATGCTTGGCCGACGTGCCGAAATGGAAGGTCCAAAAGTGATTTATGAAGATTTAATGATGCAACTTATTCAAGATAGCGCAGAGGCCGTGAAAGACTTTGAAAGAAGTCCAATTTGGTTTAAGGAATTATTAATTGCGCATGCAGATGGTATTAACTACTACTTATCAAAACACCCAGAAGTAAAACCAGTGGTACTCAAAAAGTTTAAGCCTTGGTACCATTTGATGTGGACAGACGGAAGCGTTTCCCCAACAAAATCTGCTGGCATCACCGAAAAACATGTTGAAGCATTTTATGGTCAACAATTGTATTCCAATCAAAATGCAGTTAGTATCAATAAGACGCTGCCTGTTCAAAAATCAATTTTTGATCAGACCAACTATGACATGGATGACAAGACCCTAAGAGGATCCAATGGATTTGCAATTGCTCCAAAACATAGCAAATCAGGCAATGCGATGTTGTATATCAATCCACATGTCCCTTTTTATTTTAGGTCTGAAATGCATATGGTGAGTGAGCAAGGATTGAATGCTTATGGTGCGGTGACTTGGGGACAGTTCTTTATTTATCAAGGCTTTAATGAAAATTGTGGTTGGATGCATACAAGTGGCTATGCTGATGTTGCAGATGTCTATGAAGAACAAACAGAAAAAATAAACAACCAATTATTTTATACCTACGAAAAAGAAAAAAAGAAAGTTGGTCAACGTAAAATCAATATTCAATATGTAGAAAATGGTGTTCTAAAATCAAAAGCATTTGATACCTATTTCACACACCATGGACCAATCGTGGGTATGGAGAAAGGAAAGTGGTTAAGCCTACAAGAAAACAATCGTTCTTTAGACGCCTTAATGGAATGTTGGACAAGAACAAAATCAAAAAGCTTAGCAGACTATACTAAAGCAATGGAACTAGTAGCCAATAATAGCAACAACACTGTATACGCAGATGCGGCGGGCAATATTGCCTACTGGCATGGTAATTTTATACCTAAGCGCAACCCAAATTTTGATTATACAATGCCAGTAGATGGCAGCACTAAAGCAACTGACTGGCAGGGCGTACATGCTTTAAATGAAATTGTTCAAAGCATCAATCCATCAAACGGATGGTTGCAAAATTGTAATGCTACGCCATTTACAGTCGCAGGTGATCAAAGTCCAAAAGCATCTAACTATCCTGCTTATATGGCACCAGATGGCGAAAACGGGAGAGGGCTAACTGCTGTAGCCTTATTGAATAAGGTAGATAAAATCAATTTAGACGAGCTCATTGCATTAGGATATAATAAAAAATTAAGTGCCTTTGATATTCTATTGCCTCGTTTTATACAACAAGCAAAAACAGCAGCACTTGCACCAAGAACTAAAAAAGCAATTGACTATTTAGCGAATTGGGATCATATTGCTGACACTAATTCTATTGCAACAAGCATCGCTATAGAATGGGCTAGCAAATGGGGCGCTACTATACCTCCTGCAAACACAGAAGAAGCAGGAACACAAATTGTTTTAAAATACAACCGTATGGACCAAGAGGTTGCTTTTGAAACTAAAATCAAATTATTAGAAGCCACTTTAGATCAATTCGAAAAATGGTATGGTGGATGGGAAATTAAGTGGGGTGCAATGAATCGTTTTCAAAGAGTTGCACCAGGTGCTAGTTTCGATGACAACCTACCTAGCTTAGCTGTCAATCAAGCATCCTCTAAATGGGGCTCACTTCCTTCTTTTGAAAGTAGACGCTATCCAAATACCACCAAGCGTTACGGATATACAGGAAACAGCTTTGTAGCTGCAGTAGAATTTGGAAAAAGACTGAATGCAAAGACCATCATCACCGGTGGGCAAAGCAGATTTGCTGAAAGCAAAAATTTTACAGACCAAGCCTATGGTTTTGTCCATGGACAATTTAAAACGATACATTACTACAAAGAAGATGTTTTAGCTAACAAAAAACTAGCATACCATCCTGGATTGGAAAGATAATGTTCATAGAGTTTAGTGATTAAAGCAATTTTAACCAATCCTGCTACATTTTTTACGCCAAGTGTTTGCATGAGTCTTGTTCTGTGACCTTCGATGGTTCTTTTGCTATGCTTTAGTTCTGCAGCAATTTGTTTACTTGAAGCTTCTTCGCAGATGCGAATTAGAATGTATTTATCATATAAGCTTAATGCATTAACACGCTCAATTAAATTAATCTTGTCCATGACCTGTGTGAGTTGTAAAACCCGCTCTGCAGTATCTTGACAAAAAAAGACTTTATGTTGACAAGCCATTTCTACTGCTTTATTCCACTCGAGGCTAGACATGTTTCTTGAAACAATGACATCTACTTCGAGTTCAATTAATTGGTAGAGTATAAAATCTGGTGTATCCTTATTCAGCAATATAATGCATGGGAATATTTGTTGAATTGCTTTGATTTTCTTTTTCACTGCCAGTGAATCAAAATCAAACATAGCACAATCAATGATCAATAATCCTTGTGATAAACCAAAATTAGCACTACTAACTTCGTCTAAGGAATTTAAAATACGATATCCATTACACATAGGGTGTGCTTTTGCCAATTGGCTGCAGCCCATAGCATAAATAGCTTGTTGGTCACAAATAAATACATGTCTTTGTTCTTGTTGGTTGAAATAGTTTTTTTGCATCTATAAAAAAACAATAGATCAAGCTGATGCAAGCATAATCATATCAATTTTACATTGATGGTTAAAATTTCTAAGGTATTCAACCCCTTCAAAAAAAATCTAATCGCTTAGTTTGATACCATAGTCGATAGAATCTACTCAGATTGGTGTAAATTGCAGCATGCAGTTTGAAAAATCAATTACACTTGCCACTTTCTCTCCATTATGGTGGGAGAGTATTTTATGGATTGGAGGCTGCATCTTCTTATTGATTCAGGTGCCTAAATACCTAAAAAATATTCAAATCAAACAATATGATTTTTTTATTGCAATCTTATTAATTGCTAATTTGGTTGTTGAGCAATTTTATAATTTTTATACTGGTTCATGGAATATTCAACAGAATATTCCTGCACATTTATGTAGTATTAGTACAATCTTATGCATCATCTACTTATTGAATAAAAATCAATTATTAGGTGAGTTTGTTTACTACTGGGGATTATTAGGAGGGATTCATGCACTACTTACACCAGAATTTAACAATGGTATAAAGGGCTATAATTTTTATAGCTATTTTATTGAGCATGCTGGTTTATTGTTAGTCGTGTTGCATAGCATCATACACAATGGATTTGTGCCTCGTCCAAAATCCTGGTTGGTTATTTTTGGGTACTCTCAATTAGTGGTCTTATCTGTAGGCATCCTCAACTATGCCATTGGAACCAATTATATGTTTTTAAGGGAGCCCCCATCGGCCAATAACCCTTTCATCATTGGAGCATGGCCTTTTTACCTCATTTGTTTTGAGATAGCTGCAATCGCTCATTTCTGGTTATTCTATTTACCCTTTGCAAGAAAAAGAAAATTAGCCAACTCTGTAATTTCTTAATTGTAATTATAAATACGGTATTTAAAAAAGCTTCTTAAAGTTCTTCTATTCTTTTTGCTTTATCGTCAATCACCAAATCAAAATTTGGTTTTACTGGGCCGCCGTTCGGACAATATCCTGTAATTAAATCATTGAACTTGCAGCCCCATTTAGTCAACTGTTCTAAAGTCAAAGGTCTTAAATCTCTTTTTGAACTTTCTCCTCTTCCAGTCCAATAAGTTATATGCCAGCCTTCATCATAGAGTTTGTTAATTTTTGCAATATTTTCAAAATTAGGTTCGGCTAATTCATACACGCGTTTATCGGAATAGAAACAGATGGTTTCATCAATATCAATTAATGCTTTCTTGGAACCGAATCTTTTTGACTCTATCATAGGTTTTATTTTAATTATAATCTTGCAGTAACAATAGAACGATCTAAAAATGCCTTCGTATCATAAACAATAGCATCCGGACTTCTTTTTAATGAAGCATAATCCAATGCTTTAAAAAAATCATGCGCCACTGCTAATAAAATCACATCGTATTGTTCGAATGCAGTAATCAATTGTACTTGATACTTTTGAAATACTTCCATCGCGTTGGCATATGGATCAAAGGCAGCTACATGGGCGCCCTCTTTTTGCAGTTGATCAATAATATCAAATGCTTTTGAGTTTCTAAAATCAGGGCAATTTTCTTTAAACGTAACCCCAAGCACTAATACTTTTGCACCTTGAATTTGTTTTCCTGTTTTTGCTAGTAATTGTATCAGTTTATTGCTTACAAATGCACTCATCTGATCATTGACATCACGCCCCGATAATATCACTTGTGGATGATAACCAACCGCTTTTGCTTTGTGTGCTAAATAATAGGGATCGACTCCAATGCAATGTCCCCCAACTAAGCCTGGCTTAAATGGTAAAAAATTCCATTTTGTACTTGCTGCTGCTAATACTTCCTGGGTATCGATACCCAACTTATCAAAAATTAATGCTAGTTCATTGACAAAAGAAATATTAATATCTCTTTGCGCATTTTCAATGGACTTAGCAGCTTCTGCTACTTTAATTGATGGTGCAGCATAAGTGCCTGCAGTTATAATACTTGCATAAAGTTGATCGATATACTTTGCAATTTCAGGAGTAGAACCTGAAGTAATTTTTTGAATCTTTGTTAAAGTATTCACCTTGTCTCCCGGATTGATTCTTTCTGGAGAATAACCACAATAAAAATCTTTATTAAATTGTAGTCCTGAATTTTTTTCAAGTACTGGAACACAATCCTCTTCTGTGCAACCTGGATACACCGTACTTTCATAAATTACAATATCTCCTGGCTTTAATAAACTAGCAATTTGTGAAGAGGCATATAATAAAGAACTTAGGTCGGGACTTTTATCGGCATTTACCGGCGTAGGCACTGTAACAATGAATACTGTTGCACTGGCAATCAATGATAGTTCATTGGTCAGGGATAAATTGCTAGCATTTTTAATAGCCTCTGCATCAGATTCTAATGTTGTATCCTCTCCTTTTTTTAGCGCATCTACCCTTGCTTGATCCAAGTCATAGCCAATCACCTGATAATGTTTAGAAAATGCTAAAGCCAAGGGTAGCCCTACATACCCTAATCCGATTACGGCAATAATGGGGGGATTGGATGGAGTTAACTGTTGCATTTGGCACCAAAGTTAATGGAGCGCTCAATGATGTCCATATTTTTTTTCACCAGCAGGAATGGCAATACTTAGTCGATTTTGTGGAGGCGGAAGTGGACAGGTCGCAAATTCAGTAAATGCACATGGTGGATTGTAGGCCTTATTAAAGTCGATATAAGTAAATCCTTCGGCATCCGGCTTGTCTAGCTCTATAAATCTGCCCGATCCGTAAGTTGTTTTACCAGAAGTTGCGTCCGCAAAAGTCACAAATAATCTAATGCCTCCCTCGTCTATGGCATCCAATCGATAGGTTTTGCCCTCTATTTCAAAAACCAATTGACCCCCATGTTTTTGAGCTGTATTTTGTCCTAACACATTCATGATCATTAAAGGATTTTGATTTTGAGGAATGACTTTAGCTTTGATACGCCATTTTGCATTCACAGGAAATCTTTCTATGCCTTTAAATTCTAATAAAGTTTTTGCTTTTAAATTTCTAAATCTCACCCCCACTTTATCTTCTCTTTGAATCACCACCCAAACAAAATCTTTCCACCTACTGGTATACTTACCTTCTGTTGCAGTTAATAAATTCAGTGTTCCAGAATTGGTAAGCACCAAATCACCGTCGTTAATTGTAATTTTTTCTGTACTGCCATCCTTCCAATACACTTTTCCATCTTCATAAATAAAATCGCCTAAATGTTTTGGGAAAGCAGCATTGTCATATACCAAATCATTTGTTGAGGCCGATCCAAAACTGTTCACCCCTTTTTTAAACCAAAATAATCCTTCTAAATTCAGCCAGCCATTGGGATCTTTCAATGCGGCTATACGAGCACCATCCCATTGTTTCATTTCTGCAAGATAGGAATTGCTTTGTGCATTGGTTGATACCAAAATGGTTAAAAACAGGAATATTAAAGTGGATGCAATAGAGAATTTTCTCATTTTATGTGGATTGGTCGGTTACTAAGAATTAAGCTAAATTTGTTGGCTTTTTTAGCTAGTCTAAGTGCACAAAATTAGACAATTATAGTTGTCAATTATGCTAGTAGCGCTTATTTTTTCTTTGTGTTAACAATAGTTTAATTAAATTTATGCTGTAACATTTTAATCGTATGAAAAAATTTCTATTTATTCTATCCTTGTCTGCTTTTTTCTTTGCTTGTAAAAAAGAAACTGAGACCCCTAAAGTAACGCCACCACCAACTACAACGACCAATCCAAATACGGCACCTAATAAATGGATTCACGAAGTGATGAGCTATTATTATTTATGGAGTGATAAAATGCCAAGCCTAGCGAATACCAGAACTGATGCTAAGCCTACAGATTATTTTTATACGCTTTTAAATGATTATCCTAAAACAGATCGTTTTTCATGGATCGATGAAAGTTTCACCAATTTACAGAATCAATTAAATGGTGTAAGTACTGTACTAGGAGTTAAAAACAATGCATTTTATACGGACAATACAAATACTAGCCTAGCATTTGTACTCGCTTATGTTTTGAAAGGAAGTCCCGCCGAAAAAGCTGGATTAAAAAGAGGGGATATCATTTTAAAGGTAGATGATCAAACTATTACAAATTCAAATTATACAACCATTTTGAACAATCAGACTTTAAAACTTGGGCTTGGTGATTTTGTGGGTGGCGCATTTGTTTCCAATGGAAAATCTGTTACCGTAACTAAAGTTGAATTACAAACAAATCCAATTTTAGCAGATACTATCATTGCATGGTCTGGGAAAAAAGTTGGCTACCTTGCTTATAGTCAGTTTTTGACAAGTTTTGATGATAGCTTGAGAGCCATCTTTGGTCGCTTTAAAACTGCAGGCGTCAATGAATTGGTTTTAGACTTTAGATACAATGGTGGTGGGTATGTAGTGTCTTCCGATTTGATTACCAACTTAACAGTGAAAGATGCTGCTGCAAGGGTGGGTAAAGTGATGAATAAAAAAGTATACAATGCAACTTATACTGCTTATTTGGAAAAAAATTCTGGGTCTAGTGCTTTTGAAACCTTATTCAAATCCGAAGCCAATAACCTTGGTACACTCAATCGTGTCTTTGTGTTAACTGCTGGCAATACAGCTTCTGCAAGTGAATTAGTGATCAATAATTTACTACCTTTTATGGATGTAATTTTAATTGGAGAGAACACTTACGGAAAAAATGTAGGTTCATTCACTATCACAGATCCTAATAAGCGATGGGACTATGGACTACAACCAATCACTTTTCTAACTAATAATGCAATTGGAAAATCTGACTATGGTACAGTAAGTGGATTTACTCCAAATTATATTTTAAAAGACAATGTATTACCTTATAAGGCTTTGGGTAATCCAGGTGAAACTTATTTTAATAAGGCCTTAAGCATAATGGGTTACGTTTCTTATCAACCAAGCTCCACCGAGCGCAGTCCAAAGTACACAAGAACTTTGGCAAGCAAGGAGTCTTTTTCTGATAATAAATGGTTAGACAGAAAGGAAATGTGGATGGACCCAAAATAAATTATCTATGAATTTTAGTATACAAGTTTTTGTAACGGGTGGTACTTTTGATAAAACCTATAATGAGTTAACTGGTAATCTTTTTTTTAAAGAAACCCATTTACATGAAATGCTTCATTTAGGAAGAAGCAATTTAGATTTATCGATTTCAACTTTAATGATGAAGGATAGTCTAGATTTTGTGGAAGAAGATCGAGCAATCATCGCATCTGCATGCAATACTTCTAATGCAGAAAGAATTGTGATCACACATGGTACAGATACCATGACTGTAACAGCACTATATTTACAAAAACATTGCCCCAATAAAACCATTGTTCTTACAGGTGCAATGATTCCGTATAAGTTTGGTAGTTCGGATGGTTTATTCAATTTAGGAAGCGCACTCGCTTTTACACAAGTCCTTCCAACAGGGGTTTACATTGCTATGAATGGTAAATATTTTGAAGCAGACAAAGTCAGAAAAAACACTGATATAGGTGAGTTTGAAGCAATATAAAATTACATTGCGTATCACTTTTTGTTAATTTATTTATGCAGTTACTGCATCCCAAAGCCTAGCGCGGATTTGTAAAGCCTCTATAGAAGCCTGAGCTGCTTCTTCCCACTTTGCAACGTCATCTCCACAAAGCTCAGAGACCATCTCTAAAGCTAAATGACTATGATGCCCGCCATCCACTTCGATATGACGTTCGATATAATATTTAAATATGGACACTTTTTCTGGTGATTCCGCTACTAATTTTTCTAATAAACGCGTAAACATGTCGGGGATTAAATCCTCTCTTCCAAAAGTAAACACTGCAGCTTGTACATGTGCAGGCGCATGATTGACAATCTTAAAAGTAAAGTTTAAAAAATCTTTTACAGAATCAGCACAGTCCAATTGTTGAATAGCCGATTCTATGCTGATACCTGACTTAAGCGCAAGCATCAAGCCTTCAATTGCATTAGTAGATGCACCCATTTGACGCATCGCTTGTTGGTATAATTCAAAATGACTAATTCTGTTGTCAAATTCATCTACATCGGATTCCTCTCCCAACACAATTTCATTGATTAAATATCTTGTATTCGCCGATCCAACTGGGACCCAAGGCGTTTGTACACAGGTTAATTTTTGCTGTAATGATTTTAATAAACTCATAAAATCCCATACTGCAAAAACATGTACTTCTGCAAACTTTTGCAATTGAGCCAATGTCTGTATCTGATGGTAGACAGGATGTTGTAATAACTTTGCTCTACTTGGTTCTATAGCCGTTTTTAATGTTTGGATGCCTGTATGCATATGGTGTTTTGAGGAGGGCAAAGTTAAGTAATTATGAAAGCTTTACAAATGCTGTTTAACTAATATTATTTTAGTACCTTAATACTTAAACTAAGGTTCGATATAAAGTCGACTTTTAAATCTAAGAAGCTTTATTTTTATACCTCATACACCATGATTTTAAACTGATTTTATGATGAAAATAATACCAATTTTTTTATTCATTTTCATTATGCAAACATCAAGCGCCCAACAAACTAAAATCATTGCACATCGTGGTGCATGGAAAGAATTTAACTTACCCGAAAACTCAATTGCATCTTTAGAAAAAGCAATTGAACTTAAATGTGAAGGTGCAGAATTTGATGTTAGGAGAACCTTAGATGGTGTGCTTGTTGTGAACCATGATCCTGTATATTATGGTGATACAATTCAAACCAATACCTACGCATTTTTAAATAGAAACAAATTGTCCAATGGGGAGTCACTGCCAACCTTAGAAGAATATTATTTAAAGGGTACACAAGACAAGCACAAAACCTTACTCATTTGTGAAATAAAAGCTGCAATTAAAGATAAAGAACAAGACTATTTAGCAACGATTGAAACATTGGCCTTGGCAAAAAAATTAAAAATTGAAAAGCGCATTGTTTATATCAGCTTTAGTAAAGACATTCTTTCATGGATCAAAGAAAAACAGCCAACAGCAACTGTATTATACCTAGAATCAGACTTAAGTATTGACGCTGTAGTACAAAATAAATTTGACGGTATTAATTTGCATTATACTTCATTTAAAAATAATAGTCAACTAAGTGCAACTGCAAAAAATGCAGGTTTAAAAATTGGTAGTTGGACTGTGAATGAATTATCGGACTTGGCCATCCTGCAAGCACAAGGCGTAGAATGGATCACAACCAATCAACCATTACAATTTCAAAAACAATTAAAAGATTCAAAACAATAAAGCTTCAGAAAAATTGTTGATTACTTATACCTGGTATCAATGAGGTATTGAATCTTCCATCCTTCTTTAAATTTAACTAATTGAAAACTGTTGATGCCTTTGTGGGAATATTGACCTTTTAAATAAAAGGTATAAGGCGTCCATACTGTGGCCATTAAAGGGTCCACCTGAATAGCTCCAAATTCAATTCTTTCATCTAATGCATTGGGTGCTTGTTTCCCAATACTTTGGATAAAATCATTGATAGATACGGTATTGATCATTGCACCTTCGGGCTTATTGACAATTGTTTGGAAAATAACTTTATCAGAAAAACAAGTTCTTAATGAACTAGTGTCCGCTTGAAGCATGGCCTGAAACATATTTTGAATCACTTGTTTAACTTCTTTTTCGGACGTAGAAGATACAGTTGTATTTGTAGTTTGTGCAATTAAAGTGGTATGCGTTGTAAGCAGGACACAAATAATATAAAGTATTGATTTTTTCATATTTAATTTTTTATTGTAAATTCATTGTAATTTAAAACCATTTTTTTAATTCTATACAATGAAATCAACTAAAATAATTTACTGGATAACCACAAGTATCATTTGCCTATTCGCATCTTCTGCTATTTTTATGAATTCTAAAATGGCTATTGAAGGTTCAACACATCTTGGTATACCACGTTGGCTTGGATTAGAAGTAAGTATTGGTCAGTTGATTGGCTTGGTATTGTTAATCATTCCTGCAGTCCCTGCTAGGCTTAAAGAATGGGCTTATGTTGGATTTGGTATCTTGTATATCACTGCAACCGTAGCACATATTGCAGTGGGTGATCCATTAAACAATACGATTATGGCGATTGTATTCTTTATTTTATTGTTAGTTTCTTATACTAGCTTTCACAAATTACAAGCAGCGAAAGCTTAGATTGTTTATTTCGGCAACGCCGTTAAAACAAGTTTTAAGAATCCGTCAATTGATTTATCATCCATCCATTTGATAACGGCAACCAAATCGTTTTCTTGATCTACATAAATTGCATTGGTACCATTACCAATATGTGCATAGGAAGATGCTGGTGCAGATGGATACATTTTTTTATCTGTGTTTAAAAAATAATTCATAAAGCCATAACCCGTATTTGCAGATGTTGGCATGGTAGATTTTTTGATCCAATTTTCTGAAATGATTTGTTTACCATTCCAATTGCCTTTTCTCAAAGTTAGCAACCCGAATCTGGCCATATCATAAGCATTGATAAATAAGCCACCACCAAAATGTCCGCCGCCACTTACCGACTGAATCATTTTACCGTCCAAAATAATCCATGCATTTTTATAACCAGTCCAGGCCCATGTGTTGCTAGCACCAATAGGTTGCATTACTTGTTCCCTTAGCACTTCTGGCAAGGGCTTTCTCCAAACTGTGGTAGCTGCCAATGCCAATGCATTCACTCTTGTATCATTGTATTTATACACTGTGCCAGGTTCAAAACGTTTTCTTGTTGTCCACTCCTCTGATTTATCAGAAGGCCTATCTGCCCAATCTGGCTTGCCCCATAAAACACCTTCCCAATCGCTTGTTTGTCTTAATAAATGTTCCCAATTTATTTTTCTGTTATGTTCTGTTTCAAATGGATAGATGAATGAGGTTTGAGTTATTGGATTATGATCTATTGAAGGAGTTGTGTTTGCCAATTCAATTGGAGGAATATAATTTGACACTTTATCTTCTATTGAACGAATCAATCCTTTCTCTACAGCTAAGCCTACCACCGTAGATAACATGCTTTTTGTTACACTATTCACCATTTCCACCGAAAATAGATTACCCCATTCTGCTATAATATATCCTTTGTATACAATGATACCCGCAGCAGGACCACGACTTGCCATTGGTCCAATAGGATCCGAAAAAGGTTCTTTCCCAAATTGCATCGCTTGCGTTAGCATTAAATTTTTTGGAAATTTTGTCTCATGCTTTAAAGCATATTGAATTGCTTCATTTATTAAATTACTATCTACACTTAAACTGATTGGCGTTTTTCTTTCCCAATTGCCTGCAGGCGGATAATAATTTTTTACTTGCGCACTTGTTGTAAAACAAATACAAAGTAAAAGAAGTACAAATTGATTTTTCATAAAAGTGGTCTCTTTAAATTATTTTAGTTGCGTAGTATCTACCCTTGTTGGCGTGTCTTTACCTGCAATGATAGACCCTGCACTTAAAGCAATTGCTTTGATAATTTCATTCATATTATCTAAGTCTAAAGTTTCAATTTGATCAGAAGCTTTATGGTAATTTGGTTCTGAATCCATTTTAGAAGTAGAGATGGTATGCGCTGCTACACCCAATCTAGCAAGGGTTGCATTATCTGATCGGTAAAATAAGTTTTGTTCAGTGTATGGGTCTGGATAAAATTTAAAGTTAGATCCTTCTAAGTTTTTTTGTAAAATAGCACCCATATTGGTTTTATCAAACCCAGTGATATAAGCACTATTCTTACCCCATTTACTTTCTGTACCAATCATTTCGATATTAAACATTGCAACTACTTTAGCTGGATCCAATTGCTTTGAAAAATATTGTGCACCATATCCTCCAACTTCTTCTGCAGTGAAAGCAGCAAATAAAATTGTACGCGCATTATTATTAAGTGCCTTATAATATTTTGATAACATAATCATAGCTGTTGTTCCTGCAGCATCATCGTTTGCCCCATTGTAAATAGAATCTCCATTAATCATGTTTTTTGAATTAATGCCAATATGATCATAATGACCAGAGAAAATTACATATTCATTTGGTAAAGTTTTACCAGGAATCATGGCAACAACATTCGCTAAAGCCATTGTCTCAATTTGGTGACTAGCTTGTATCGCATATTTCACTGGTGTAGTATTGGTTAATACAAATACCACAGTTGCTTGATTCGAAGCTAAATTATTTTTAAAACGAACTAGTCTTCCGAAGTTTTGTACATGTGACTCGTCTACTAGGACAATCATTTTTTGATTTGCACCAATCATTTTTGCTGCTGCCTGATTTAAGTTCTCACCTGCTGCAATTTTAGCTACTGTATATCCTGATGCCTCTGTGATTTTAATTTCTGGTTCAATTGTTAACACAATTACTTGCTTGGTATCAATAACTGATCCATCTATAGTTGCAGACAAGCTGATGAATTTTGGTCTATTGATAGAAAATGATTGTAAGAAATTATTATCACCTTTCATAGACTTTAGTCCTGTGGCTTCAAATTCCTTGGCAATAAATGCAGCTGCTTTATCGATACTAGGAGTAAAAGTTCTGCGACCTTCCATTTCATCTGAAGCTAAAACGCGCTCTATTCTTTCTGTTTCAGACTTGGTGATTACTTTATTAATTATTTGACTAATACCTAAACAAGGGATTAACAATGCGATACATATTAATTGAATCATTCTCATATTGTATATTTTTAGAATTGCTTTAAAGATAATTTCATTTTGAATGCAAATGAAAAAAATGATGACATCCAGAATGAAAAAAGGTATTTTAAACTTTTGAATTTGATAATTGTCTAAATTGCTAACAAATAACTTGTATGCCGTTAAGCCCCCTTTCTAGCAGCCAAGGTCTTGAAACCTATAAAGGTCCTTGGACCAAGCAAACGACGACTCATTTATTAAATAGAGTCCTTTTTGGTGCAAAGCATACCGAAATTCAACAATTTTTAACGAAGGGGCTTAATGCTTCCGTGACTGAATTGCTCAATCCAACTGATCCTATTCCTAGTCCTCCACTCAATGAATACAATACAGCCACCGTCATTGATCCAAATGTTGCTCCAGGCAGTACTTGGGTCAACCAACCAACTAATGACGGCACCATCAATGCCTTAAGAAGAAATAGCTATAAAAAATGGCTTACTGGCGTGATGATTCATCAAGATATAAGTATCAGAGAAAAAATGACCTTATTTTGGGGCAATCATTTTGGCACCGAAGCCGATACCATTTCTTTTGGAAACTACGTATACCAACACCATGATACATTAAGAAAAAACGCCCTTGGAAATTACAAAGCCTTGGTTAAGGCGGTCACCATTGATCCTGGTATGTTGAGGTACTTGAATGGTTATTTGAATTCTGCTACTGCACCTGACGAAAACTATGGACGAGAGTTACAAGAACTCTATACTGTTGGTAAGGACAATGCAGTTCAATTTACAGAGTCAGATGTAAAAGCAGCAGCAAGGGTTTTAACAGGATGGCGTATCAATGCAAACTTCAATAGTTATTTTGATGCGACAAGACATGACACTGGTAGTAAGCAATTTTCGAGCTACTATAATAATAAAGTGATTACCGGAAAGTCAGGCGCTGCAGGGGCAGGCGAAACAGATGAATTAATAGACATGTTGTTTGAAAAGGAGGACATGGCTAAATATATCTGCAGAAGAATTTATAGATGGTTTGTATTTTATTATATCGACGAGACGGTTGAAAAAAATATTATTACGCCACTCGCTACGATTTTTAAAAATAATAATTTTGAAATTAAGCCCGTATTGACTGCGCTTTTTAATAGTGCACATTTTTATGATCCCTTGTACATTGGATGTCAAATAAAAAGTCCGATAGATCATGTCATTGGTACTTTGCGTAAAACCAATGTAGTTTTTCCAAATGCAATTACAGATTATGCAGACGCCTACACGCATTTTAATAATATGGTAGGTCAATTAACTAATTTTGGACAAAACCTAGTGGATCCGCCTAATGTGGCTGGATGGCCTGCCTATTATCAGTCTCCTGAATATGGTGAATTATGGATCAATGCCGATACCTTACCAAAGCGAAATAAATTTACAGACTTGATGATTGAGACGGGCTATACCAGAAATGGTAAAAGGGTCATTATAGATTTAATCCCTTTTTCAAAAGCAGTTTCAAGTAACCCATCCAATCCCAATCAATTGATTCAAGATTTATTTGATCTTTTAATATCAACTGAAGTTGATCAAACAATCAAAGACAATTTAAAAAGACAAATTTTATTAAGTGGTCAAACTGCTGATTACTATTGGACAGAAGCTTGGAACAGCTATCAGTCTAATCAAAGTACTGCTAACTTTAATTTGGTGAATACCCGATTGAAGGCACTTGTAAAATATATTATGAACCTGCCAGACTATCAATTAAGTTAAATGAAAAGAAGCACTTTTTTACGCAATAGTCTTGCAGTACTAACGCCTACAGTCATAAGCGGTAATCCAATACATGTGTTAAACAACCATAGCATGGTTGAGCCAGAAGTATTAGCCAATGTAAACAATGATAGGGTGCTAGTGATCATTCAATTGAATGGAGGAAATGATGGATTGAATACGGTACTTCCAATCAATCAATACGGACAATACTATAATGCAAGAACGAATATTGCTATACCAGAAAAAAAGATACTTAAGTTAAATGGATTTGATGCAACAGGATTACATCCATCCATGACGGCTATGCAAAAATTATTCAACGAAGGTCAACTTGATGTTGTTCAGGCAGTGGGCTATCCTCAACCTAATTTTTCTCATTTTAGAGCAACTGATATTTGGATGAGTGGATCAGACAGCAATCAATATTTAAACACAGGATGGGTTGGACGTTTTTTAGATAATAATTACCCTGGCTTTCCAGACAATTATCCAAATGAAGTAGATACAGATCCCCTAGCCATTCAAATTGGTTCAATTACATCATTAACTTGCCAAGGTCCAATAGTCAATATGGGTATGAGTATTTCTGACCCGAGTGCATTTTATAATTTATTTGATGCTAGCGAACAACCCGTTCCAAATACGAATGCGGGGTATGAATTAAGTTTTATCAGGAGAATTTCAAAGCAGACCAATAAATATGCTACCCGTATCAAAGCCGCATCTGATGCGGTAAAGCAGCAAGTGACTTATCCCAATACAAGTCTTGCCAATCAATTAAAAATTGTTGCAAGATTGATTAAAGGAGGATTGAAAACAAAAATTTACTTAGTGAATTATGGTGGATTTGATACGCATGCAGCACAAGCTGTAGCAACTGATACGGCCACTGGTACACATGCGAATTTATTAGGCGCTGTCTCTGAAGCCATTGGTGCTTTTCAGAATGATATCAAAAATCAAGAGATAGAAGATAGAGTCATAGGCATGACCTATTCAGAATTTGGAAGAAGAATTAAATCAAATGCAAGTGGCGGTACTGATCATGGTGCAGCAGCGCCATTATTTTTATTTGGTAAAAATGTAAGAGGTGGTGTATTTGGTGAAAACCCAACAATACCTGCGAATGCAACAGTTGGTGATAATGTACCTTATCAATATGATTTTAGAACTATTTATAATTCCATTTTAAAAAATTGGTTCTGTGTCAAGGATGCAGACAATCAAGAAATCATGCTCAAACAGTTTCCAACATTAAACTTAATCAATGCAAGTGCTTGTGCGGTAGAAATGAAAAATCCTGTTTTTGAAAAAAACGCAATGATTGTAGCTTATCCAAATCCTTTTTCAAATTTATCTAGGATAGAATTTAAAACAGAGGGAGGACATACTCTAGTTCAATTACTTGATACTTCTGGTACGGTCATTAGATTATTAGTAGATGCCACTTATAGTTATGCTGGTATGAATAGTGTCACTCTACTAGGTAGTGATTTAAAACCGGGTGTCTATTATATTAGAATTCAAAATGGGATACATCAATATGTAAAAACCATTGTTAAAATATAATGTAAAACTGTGGTTTAAACTTTTTAACATCATTTTGGTCTAACTTGAAGATACATGACAGACCAAGCACTCATCATACAATTTCAAAACGGTGACTCAAAAGAGGGCGCATTTACTCAATTGCTAAAAAGACACCAAGAAAACGTTTTTTTTCAAATTAAGAAAATGGCGCTCGAACATGCAGATGCAGACGATATTGCACAAGCGGTATGGATTAAAGTATGGAATAAACTGGATGGATTTAAACATGAGAGTGCTTTTAGCACTTGGCTTTTTAGGATAGCTTATAACGAAACCCTCAACTTTATTGCCCAGAAAAAACGTTTGACGGCGCAGCATAAACTAAGCGTCTTAGATCCAACTATAGATAGGCCTTCTAGTCAGGATGCACCAAAAGAAACGGAAATCCAAATCAAATTAGAACGTGCCATCGCAGAACTGCCTGAAAAACAACGTTTTGTATTTATGTTAAGGTATTACGAGGATTTTGACTACGAAAAAATAGCTTCCATCACAGGTACAACTGTAGGGGGTGCTAAGGCTAATTACCATCAAGCTGTCAAAAAAATGACCACATTACTTCAGGGAGATTAAACTTTTGTCTATAAAATGCATCTAAATACCGATATGGAAAACGAATCAATTTCAAAAGGACTAGAAGAAGCCTTAAAAAGCTTTGATACAAAAACCAAGCAGCTGCCTGTTGGGTATTTTGATCAATTTGAATTGGATTTAATGCAAAAGATTAAGGCACAAAAGCAAGGACCAAAAAAGGCGCCGATTGTGACACTTTTTTTAGAACATAAAAAATATTTAGTTGCTGCAAGTTTACTTTTTGCTATTGTAACTGGATCACTTTTTATAAATAAGGCAGAAAACACAAATGATTCTATTGTAAACGTAGAGACGATTGAAATTGAAAATTTACCTGACGAATTGATTGAAGCATACGTTAACAACAATGAACTTGTAGCCGAAGTAGAATGGAATAGCGCGATTGAAGCTGCTGGAACTAATTTAATTTCAACGAATCAATAAAAAAGATTGAAAAATTAATTATCAAAAAAAATTAAACTACTCCAAAATAAATTTGTCTAAATTTTAAATTCACATTTTATGAAAAAAATATTATGCCTCTTTAGTTTTATTGTAACTGTTTTTGTTGCTCAAGCACAAGAGCAACCAATGAATGGTCGAAACATGCAACCGCCGCCTCCAAGAGCAATGAATAAAGAACAAAGAGAAAGGCTTGAATTATTTAGCATTCAATTCATCACAAAAAAATTGAACCTGACTCCAGCAGAAGCAGAAAAATTTTGGCCTGTATACAATGAGCAAAAGGCAGCAAGCCGTAATTTGATGCAAACAGCAAAAGAGGATGAGATTGCATTTCAAGAAGCAATGCTAGTGATAAGAAAGAAGTTTAAGAAAGACTTGATGCCAATTTTAAAATCAGAGGAAAGAGTGAATCTGGCTTTAAAAGTAGACAGAGACCTTTTAAATAGAATGCGTAACGAAATGATGCGCAGAAAAAGACAAATGTAATTCGTTTGTGATTTGGTTTAAGTGCACTAGCCGGGGGGCTAGTGCACTTTTTTTATTTTACAAGTTCTAGATGGTACTCTTGAATCAATGCAGGATTTTCTGGACTTAAAGTAAAACTTAATTTTAGTTTTTGTGTAGCGCCTTCCAATATACAATAGCCTCTTAATTGATTCTCGGCTATCATTTTTCCAACTATTTGTATTTTTCCGACTTGATCAAATAGTTGTTTGGCTTCTGATTTTAACTCGTCCAATAAATAGTCGTCAAAAAAGTTTTCAGCAAAAATGGCTGGAATCTTTTCCCAACTAGGAATAATTTGTAGTAATTCTTTTTGACGTTGCTCAAGTATTGGAGATACAGCAACCATTCTTGGTTGAAGCTTTGCTATTTTAACCAAAGTATCTAATACAATTAAATTCATAGTGGAAGTTGGTGCATAAGTATGGTTGGCAAAAAAGATGACACCTAATCCATATTCAGGCATAAAACGCCAATTACTTCCAAAACCAGGAAGTCCTCCACTATGACCGATACTTGTTTTTGCTTCGGCATCCCGCATCCAATTTAATCCATAGCTATAACTAGTTGTAGTAGCTAATTTTTTCCCAGATGGAAATTGATAGTTTGGATTTAGCCCTATAAAAGTATAGGGTTGGTGCATTTCTCTCACGGTACTTCTTTTAATCACTTTGTTTTCTACATCGTTGCGCTCTGGCCATGCAGCTTGATGCAAAGCCACGTATTTTGCAAAATCATCTATCGAAGTAATCATCCCACCCATCGCTCCATAAATTCCATCTTTTAGTAAGGGCACATTCACCCAATTTCCTTTAATGGTACGATAGCCCTTCGCTAAATTTTCCTTTGAAATTGTCATGTATTCGTAAGTAGTATGCTGCATGCCTAAAGGATCCAAAATGGATTGCTTGATATAAGCGTCATAGGTTAATCCTGATACCTTGTGTATGATATAACCCAACATAGCAAAGCCAAGATTGCTATACTCATAATTGGTTCCCGTCGTATTTGAAAAGGAAAGTCCTTTTTCTATTAATGCAATTAAATCTGCTTCTGAATCATCTAATTGTCTATCTCCCCAAGGATTGTCTTCGGGAAATCCAGCCTGATGTGACATTAAATGACGGATAGTGATGGGTGCACCATCCTTAGTCAATACTTGACCTTTCATAGCAGGAATATATTGATCAATAGGATCATCTAGTCTTAATTTTCCAGCGTCTCTTAATTGCAAAATAGCCATGGTGGTGAAGCTTTTGGACATAGAAGCTATACGGAACATGGTCTGGTCATTTGCAGGAATCTTATCCTCGATATTCGCCCATCCAGCTGCTTTTTTATACAACAACTCTCCGTCTAATACAATGGCAAAAGCATAGGCTGGAAAATGGTGCTTTGTTGCATATTCTTTATATAAATCTTCCACAAGTGGCATTGCTGCTTGTAGTTTTGCTTTTCTATTTTCATCTGCAAATACAGCTGGCTTAAATTGTTTAGTGGTTTGAGCATATCCAATGATGCACATCACCGGAGCTAAAAATAAACTTGTAAATAGGGCTTTTTTCATAGTCGTGTATTCATCACAAATTAGGTTATAATTCAAAAAAATGTGCTAATTTTCTACACTTAATATTACAACTATGCGTAAACAACTTTTTTTAGTGCTACTGGCTTTACCACTGTTCATTTTTGGACAACAAAAAGCCAATTATGACTTAGCAGCAAGATTTTCTCCAAAGAAATTGGATAAAATGATTTTCTCTTTGTCTGTTGATCCTCATTGGTTAAAACAATCAAATAAGTTTTGGTACACCTACGAAACAAGTGAAGGAAAGCAATGGATCATTGTTGACCCAGTAAAAAATGAAAAGAAGGCCATGTTTGACAAAGATCAACTTGCGGCATCTTTAACAAGAATCATCAAAGACCCATTTGATGCACAACATCTTCCAATTGATTCTTTGAAATTTATCAAGGATGAGAACTGGATTCAGTTTGAAGTAAAAAGTAGTATTGAAATAGATAAGCCAGGTGCTAAAAAAGATGCAAAGGCCGAAAAAGTTAAGAAAGTATTTTACTTTGAATACAATTTGATTACAGCTCAATTGAATGAGCTAGTTGGTTTCACTAAGCCTAAAAGAAAACCAAGCTGGGCGAATATTGCACCAGATCAATCTAAAGTTGTTTTTGGACGCAACTACAATCTTTATATGATGGACAAAGCCAATTATGAAAAAGCTTTGCTCAATGAAGACGATAGTACTATTGTAGAAACTGCTATTACAAAAGATGGTATACAAAATTTTGCTTGGCATAATGAAGGTGGAGAAACAAATGTAGATGCTGAGAAAAATAAAAACAAAAGAAAAGCTGTGTATGGTTTATGGAGTGAAAATAGCAAGCAGCTAGCTATTTTAAAAGCAGATAATAGAAAAGTAAAAGATTTATGGGTGATCAATAGTATTGCAGACCCAAGACCAACCTTAGAAACTTATAAGTACTGGATGCCAGGCGAGAAAGAAGCGCCAGTAGATCATTTAATGTTGGTAGACATGGTGAACTATACCAATAAAGAAATCAATGTATCCTTATATAAAGATCAAGATATTGCATTGTGGAATAAGTCAGCGGCAGCAAATGCGAGAGATGATGAATTCAAGCCAATGATCTGGCTTGGAACCAATGAGCAATTATACCTTGCTAGAACAAGTCGTGATTTAAAGAAGATTGACCAATGTGTTGTAAATACAACCACTGGTGAAGTAAAGGTATTGGTGGCGGAATCAATGAATACCTCAATAGAAATCAAAAAGCCAGAATTAATTAAGGCTGGCGCAGAGTTGATTGAATGGAGTGAGCGCGATGGATGGGCGCATTTGTATTTATATGATGGTCAAGGAAAATTAAAAAATCAAATTACACAAGGCGCATGGCATGTAGAAGAAGTGATTGGAGTTGATGAAGCTAAAAGAGTAGTTTATTTTTCTGCAAATGGAAAAGAGTCAATGACTGGTGGTGGAAAAGAAGATCCTTACTATATGCACTTGTATAAGATCAATTTGGATGGTACTGGCTTACAATTATTAAATGCAGGTAATTTTGATCATAGCTTTAGTATGAATGATAACAATACCTATTTTGTAAATAATTCATCTAGGGTGAATACGACTCCTGTATCTAGCTTACATAGCGCTGATGGAAGAAAATTAATGGATTTAGAGACAGCTGATTTAAAAAACTTAATGGCAACTGGTTATAAATTTCCTGAAACATTTAAGATTAAAGCAGATGATGGGATTACCGATTTATACGGCGTAATGTATAAGCCATACGATTTTGATAGCACTAAAAAATATCCAATCATTGAATATGTATACCCAGGTCCACAGACAGAGTCTGTAAACAAGTCTTTCAGCAAAGGCATGGATCGTATTGACAGATTGGCTCAATTAGGATTTGTAGTGGTTACAATGGGTAACAGAGGTGGCCATCCAGCTAGAAGCAAATGGTATCATAACTATGGTTACGGTAATTTAAGAGATTACGGACTTGCCGATAAAAAAGCAACTATCGAACAATTAGCTGATAGATTTAGTTTCATAGATAGAAACAAAGCTGGTATTCATGGTCATAGCGGTGGTGGATTCATGAGCACTGCAGCTATCTTGGTGTATCCAGATATCTTTAAGGTAGCTGTTAGTAATGCAGGTAACCACGACAATAGCGTGTACAATAGATGGTGGAGTGAAAAACATCATGGCGTAAAAGAAAATATTTCTGAAAAAGGTGATACTACTTTTAGTTATATGATTGATAAAAATCCAGATTTAGCTAAAAACTTAAAAGGTAAATTATTATTAATCCATGGTGAGATTGATAACAATGTACATCCTGCTAATACTTTAAGAGTGGTGAATGCATTGATTAAGGCCAATAAGCGTTTTGATATGTTGATTTTACCTACACAAAGACACAGTTTCGGAGACATGAATGAATACTGGTTCTGGAGAACTGCAGACTATTTCTCTAAATATTTATTAGGTGATCATACGGAACGTTCTGTAGATATTGATGAGTTAAATAGAGATGTAGAGCGCAAGAAATAAAAGGCCGACTTAAATTTATTCAATTGAATAAATTTTTAAACTGTTCAATAAAAAAAACGCTCCGAAATTTCGGAGCGTTTTTTTT
>DBOB01000031.1:110618-135972 GCA_002299885.1 Sediminibacterium sp. UBA657 | reverse complement strand
AATTTCGGAGCGTTTTTTTTATTTTAAATAGCGTTCACATTTTTTCCAATACCCAAAAAAGCTTGGAAAATACCCATCGACTTCCGGAAATAACCAATCTCTTATTTCCTGAATGCCTTTATAGTGAAGGGTTGTAGGATGTTCTTTAAAATAAATGATAGCATTGTTTTTTTCAGAAGTAATATTTTTATCACTCATTGATATTGTTTCAATATGCTGGTATAAATCTTCAAAATTTCCAATGAAAATTTGAATACCTGGAATATTGGTTATAGCTAAGTCTACAATAAATTGAAGTACTTTTTCTGTAACAGGGAATTGTTCAAAATGATTGGGCTCTAGTAATAAAATTCGATTCACCTCTTCGTCGGTATGCCATAGCGGATCCAAATTAAAACTATTGTAAATGCAATAAGGTGTATTAGGCAACGCCAGATTGATATCAAAAATCTTTGATTGATTTTTCTTTTCAATATTTTTTAAAATAGTTGCGACATCTATCTCAAATTTTTGATCAAGCGGATCTGGCCAGTTTACTAAATGCTTTGACTGAATCGTATTCGAATCATCAATAATAGAAGTTTGCAAATATTCGTACTCGGTATCTAAAAAGGTACCTACCTGTTTTGTATTGGTGTACTTATTTATATTATCTTGATTGGCTATATATTTTTTACTACTGAATGTACCTGCCACCCATTGCCAACTTAAAAAATTTGCAGCAGGATCATGGTCTAATAAATGGGCATACATCCAATTTGCGCCAGGGAGCCAAGCTGCTTTAAAAATATTTGAATGCAACATGGAAAGATACATTCTTAGATGATTGTGTAAATAGCCTGTATCATATAATTGATGAATTGCATTGTCAATAGCATGGATGCCAGTATTTGCATTTTGAATAGGCAGGGGCAATTGTTCTAGAATGATATTTGTTTGTGACGACTTTAAATCTTGTAAAATTAAATCCCCTTTTTGTTGCCAGACTCTTTGAAAATACTCACGCCAAGCCATTTGCTGCATAAAACCAATCCACTCCTGTTTATTGTGCTTTGTTTTGAGCTGCTCCATCACCAACACCGGACTTAGGAACCCCCTAGAGATATAGGGTGACCAGCTTGTTACTGCACCATTGGTATAATTCCTTGTGGTATGGTATTTCCCGGGTTGATAAGATTTGACCTGCTCTAAAAGCGCAGCGTAAGTGATATTCATTGATAGGCATTAATTGTACTACTCAATGAACAATTTTAGCTGTAAAATGTTTAAAATGAATGCAGGTACAGCTCGTATTTCCACATCAACTTTTTGATCAGTCTGAATTAAGGCCTGATGGTGGTGCTATTTACCTCATTGAATCTGATCTGTTTTTTTTACAATATCAATTTCATCAACAAAAAATTTTATTTCATAGGGCATCTATGAAATATTATGCAGCACAACTTGCTCAAAAAGGACAGGATTGTCATTATATAGAAGCCAGAGAACAAAATTCAAAGATTGTTGAATTGGTAACTATGCTTAAATCAAAAGGTGTTAAAAAAATTAAATTATATGATCCTTGTGATTACTTACTAGATAAACAATTAAAAAAAGCATCTTCACTTTGTGGAATTGAATTAACCTACTTACCAAGTCCTAATTTTTTAAATAATACGCCTGCAAGCATAGAGCTTCTTGGCAATAAGAAAACCTATTTTCAAACAAGTTTTTATACAGAGCAGCGAAAACTAAGAAAAATTTTAATTGAAAAAGATGGAAGCCCAGTTGGAGGACAATGGAGCTTTGATGTAGAGAACAGAAAAAAAATTCCAAAGAATACAGCGATACCTAGCATTCATTTTTTTGAGTCTAATCATTATATAGAAGAAGCGACTGTCTATGTAAAAAAGAATTTTAAAAACAACCCTGGAAAATCTGATGCACCCTTTACTGCTGTAAATAAAGGCTTATATTATCCAGTGACTCATGCCGATGCTAAAAAAGCAATGAATGCTTTCATTGCAGAAAAGCTTGAGCATTTTGGCATATATGAAGATGCTATGGTGGTAGCAGAAAAAACATTATTTCACAGTGTACTAAGCCCTTTGATCAATGTGGGGCTAATCCAACCTGCTGAATTTTTACAAGCATTATTACATGCTTATCAAAAAGCAAAAGCGCCTATCAATAGTATCGAAGGTATTGTGAGACAAATCATTGGATGGAGAGAGTTTGTACAATTAACCTATCGTAAAATTGGTAGTCAACAAAGAACAAAAAATTTCTGGGGCTTTACTAAAAAAATGCCTCAATCTTTTTACAATGGCACAACAGGAATTGATCCAATAGATATCAGTATAAAAAAATTATTAGAGTCCGGTTATAATCATCATATAGAAAGGCTGATGGTCTTAGGTAATTTTATGTTACTCTGTGAAATAGAGCCAGATGCCGTATACCAATGGTTTATGGAAATGTATATCGACGCATATGACTGGGTAATGGTACCTAATGTGTATGGTATGTCTCAGTTTGCAGATGGAGGCATGATCACCACCAAGCCCTATATCTGTGGATCCAACTATTTAATGAAGATGGGCGACTTCCCTAAAGGAGAATGGCAAGTCATTTGGGATGGTTTATTTTGGCGCTTTTTATCCAAACAACGCGTTGTTTTTTCAAAAAATCCGAGATGGGCAATGCTTCTAAGCACCTGGGATAAAATGCCAGAAGAAAAAAGAGCAAATCATTTGAAAAACGCAGAACAATTTTTAAAAGCATTAAAGTAAAAGAATACTACAATGGGAAAAGCAACTTTGATCAATCCTAGGCCAGCAGAACCTATTTTAAGATCTGAATGGGTGGAAAAAGATAGAGACCGTATTATTGAAATGGCTTGGGAAGACCGTACGCCATTTGAAGCGATTCAATTTCAATTTGGATTGAGTGAAAAAGAAGTGATTGAATTTATGCGTGCTAATTCTAAGCCTTCTAGTTTTAGAATGTGGCGCAAACGTATGGCTTCCAGAAAAACCAAGCATGCGGTATTAAGAAATACGGATGTCATCAGATTCAAATGCAGTCGTCAAAAAACAAGTGGGAATAAAATATCAAAAAGATAGCGCGATGATTCATCGCGCTATCTATAAATTAAAATCATTTTTTAGGCTTCTGCTTCTTACACCCTTCACTACAGTATTGCACTTCATCCCAACACCTTTCCCATTTTTTTCGCCAACTAAATGGACGGCCACAGGCTTTGCATATTTTTTCTGGTAAATGCTCTTTTTTAACGCCTTTCATACCTTGATAACAAATTCGTTAGTGAATTGTTGAAGCTTGTTTTAATCAGCAACTAGCTCACTATTGGCTGCTGTTCTTTTACCCATTCATTGATACCACCGCTATAGTTCATGATATTAGTGTAACCCTCTTTAACCAGCAATGAATAGCCAATTGCAGCCCTATCTCCACCTTGACAATGCATAATTACGGGCTTGTCTTTTGGTACTTTATCTAAGTTTTGCAATAAAGTTCCAACAAATACATTTTTTGCGCCTGCAATGTGTCCACTATTGAATTCTGCAACACCTCTAATATCTATTATTTCAGCATCCTTATTTGCTTTTACTGTATCAATCGTAACCATATTAGATTGTGCTAAAGTTCCAGTATACACTTGGTTCAATTTTGAAGCATCTACAAATCCGAAAATATTATCTAAACCAATACGCATTAATTTTCTTGTCAAGTCATCCATTTGATTTGGCTCTGCAACTAAAATAAATTGTTCTTCATAAGAAATAAACCAACCCATCCAAGTGGCAAATGCATTATTGCCTTGAATATTGATGCTACCAGGAATGAATCCATTTTGAAACTCTAATTTATTTCTTGTATCAATCACTTTAATGCCCTTATCCATGGCCAATTTTAAATCCGCATTCAATAATTCTTTAATCTTTGGCACTTCAGTTAATAAAGGTCGATTGGTTTTATTCAATTCCTTCATCTTTGCAAAATACTTAGGTGGTTCAGGTTGATCTGTCAATAAAAATTGAACGAATCCTGCTTTATCTGCACCATATTGAAATGCCCAGTTTCTTTTTTTCTCATATCCTACTGTGGTGCTTGGCACTGCGCCCAAAGCTTTGCCACAAGCAGATCCAGCGCCATGTCCAGGCCATACTTGTATAAAATCTGGTAGGTCGGAAAATAAATGAATTGAATTATACATTTGTTCTGCTCCTTTATCTTGTGTGCCAACTAATCCAGCAGCTTTTTCCAATAAATCTGGACGTCCAATATCACCAACAAATACAAAGTCGCCTGTAAATAACATCACCGGCTCTTTACTTGCAGGGGTGTCGGTTAATAAAAAGCTGATACTTTCTGGCGTATGTCCTGGTGTATGTAATACTTGAATTTTCAAATTGCCTACCATCACTTCTGAATTATGTTTCAAACCCTCATGTGCAAATTCATATTCCCAACCTGGACCACCTTCATCTGATAAATACATTTTAGCACCAGTCACAGCAGCCAACTCACGAGAACCAGCTAAAAAATCGGCATGAATATGTGTTTCAAAAATATGCGTGATTTGCATATTATTTTGCTTTGCAATTTCTATGTAAGTGTCGATATCGCGCTTGGGATCGATTACTGCAGCAACGCCTGCTTTTTGACAGCCAATGAAATAACTAGCTTGTGCTAAACTTTTGTCGTAAACGTGTTGAAAAAACATAATGCTATTTTTTTATTGATAATGTGTTCAAATTATTTACTGAAAACCTATTTACGGTGTTTCAGAAAACAAAGTTGCGCATTATTAATGCAATTTTTTGTGACATATATCACAAATATAAATCATCGAAATTTTAATATCCTGTCTTTAGATAACTCCATCCTTCTTCTTGTTTAATAACCAATTCTGCCACACCAGACGGAACAGAGCTAACAGTTGGGATGAGCATATCTTTTCGAATGCCATATTTATTCATCGTGTTTTCACAAGCATTAAAAACGACCCCTAGCTTTGTCATAGCCTCTATTTCAGAAACTAAATGCGACTTTGATGCGACTAAAAAATTCAAAGCCTTACCATGAACAACTACTTCTATTGCAACATTTCCTGGCCATACTTTTTGAAAATTACGAATATTACCTAGCATACCGCTCCATACTGCAGTATCTGCAGAATTCAATTGCATCACTACCTGATGCAGCTTTACTTTTTTATCTTGGGCCTTGACCACTGTACTTGAGCAGATAATAAGACCCAATACAATTAGATGTAGATATTTCATAGTAAATGAATAATGATAAAGATAATTTCGACCCAAAATACAACATTTATAACATAGTTCTAGTCCCTTATTCAATAGATTAGATTTATTGAATCCATGTCATTTTTTTGATAAAATAATTGGGTGGGTGACATTTATCACCTACCTTTTATTTTTATATTAGCAATTTTGTGTCAAATAATACATCATGGAAATTATAGGCTATTTGGCTTCGATTTTAATTGGCATTTCTCTTGGTTTAATTGGTGGCGGAGGCAGTATATTAACTGTTCCGGTTTTAGTATATCTTTTTCATGTAGATCCAGTTCAAGCAACTGCTTATTCTTTATTTATAGTTGGTGCAAGTAGCCTTGTTGGTGCTTGGCCTAAATACAAGCAAGGATTTGTAAATCTAAAAACAGCGGTCATCTTTGGTATACCTTCCATCGTAGCCGTATTTGCCACAAGAAAATTTTTAGTACCTGCAATACCTAATGAAATTGGTTCAATTGGTGGTCTTATGATAACAAAATCATTATTGATGATGATGTTATTTGCTGTACTGATGGTAGCGGCCTCTTTTTCAATGATTCGCTCTAAGTCGAGCAAAGAAACAGAATCAGAAGGGGAACAAAAATTTAATTACCCGATGATTTTATTAGAAGGCGCATTAGTAGGTATTTTAACAGGATTAGTAGGTGCAGGTGGTGGATTTTTAATTATACCCGCACTAGTGATGTTAAGTAAACTTCCAATGAAGCAAGCAGTGGGCACTTCATTATTAATCATTGCAGCTAAATCTTTAATTGGATTTACAGGTGATCTAGGCAATAGAACAATGGATTGGACTTTATTGTTAAGTGTTACTGCACTTGCCATTGCAGGTATTTTTATAGGCGACAAATTAAGTAAGCGTATAGACGGAAATAAACTAAAAACCGGTTTTGGTTGGTTTGTATTAGTGATGGGCTTATACATCATCGCCCAACAATTATTTTTTCCAATTGTAAGTTCACATTAATTTTATTGAATCTCTGATTTAAGAATGTCTGTCATGAAGAAACAATACATAGTTATAATTGGCATCGCATCAATTATTCTGATCTATTTTTTAATAGGTTTTATAGCTGGTGATTATTTCAAGATGGATGGAAATATTACTTCAACAGATAGTACATGGGTTGGACCGAGTATCTATATAGAACATACTACTTTAGGAGAAGAGCGTGAACTAATTATTTATGGACAGGAGTTAATTGCACACACATCCAGGTATTTGGGTCCTAAAGGATCGGTAGCACAAATTACAAATGGCATGAATTGTCAAAATTGTCATTTACAAGCTGGAGCAAAAGCTTGGGGCAATAATTTTGCAGCTGTTTTTTCAACTTATCCAAAATTTAGAGACAGAAGTGGACAAATAGAAACCATATATAAACGTGTGGCAGACTGTATGGAAAGAAGCTTGAATGGAAAAGCTGTAGATAGTAATAGTAGGGAGTTTAAAGCTATTTATGCTTATATCAAATGGCTAGGTAAAGACGTTCAAAAAAATGAGCAGCCAATTGGATCTGGTATTGAAAAATTACCCTATTTAGATCGTGCAGCAGATCCTCAAAAAGGACAAATAGTTTATATAGCTCAATGTCAAACTTGTCATGGCGCAAATGGAGAAGGACTGTTAACACTAGATGAAGTAGAATATGCTTATCCTCCATTATGGGGACCAAATAGTTATAATGATGGCGCGGGATTATATAGGCTTAGCAATTTCGCAGGATATGTAAAAAACAATATGCCTAACTTATTGACTTCTCACAAAAACCCTACTTTAACAGACGAGGAATCTTGGGATATTGCAGCTTATGTTAATAGCCAATCAAGACCACATAAGGATCAGTCCAAAGACTGGCCAAAATTTGAAAAAAAACCACTTGACTTTCCTTTTGGACCTTATGCTGATTCTTTTTCTGAAAGTCAGCATAAATACGGACCATTCAAACCAATTCAAAAATTTTACACAAAATAAAAAAAATAAAATGATCGAACAGATTCAACAACCTTGGCCATGGTATGTTGCGGGTGTCCTTATCGGATTAATTATACCAGCATTATTGATATTAGGCAATAAAACATTTGGCATCTCCTCTAATTTAAGGCATGTATGTGCAGCTTGTTTTCCAGCAAACATTCCATTTTTTAAATACGACTGGAAAAAAGAAATATGGAATTTCTTTTTTGTGGGGGGTATTTTTTTTGGCGCTTTATTAGCTACGCAATTTTTGTCATCAGGAGCTCCTATAGAAGTGAGTCCTGCCTTACAATCAGAACTAGCAAAATACGGTCTCAATACTTATAGCAGTCAATTGCCTCCTGAACTATTTAGTTTTGAATCCTTATTTACATTACGTGGATTTATTATAATGGTTTTAGGTGGATTCTTAGTTGGCTTTGGAACAAGGTATGCAGGGGGATGTACTTCTGGACATGCCATTATGGGCTTAAGTAATTTACAATGGCCTTCACTAGTTGCCACTATCTGTTTTATGGCAGGTGGATTTTTTATGGCAAACATTATTTTACCTTGGATCTTATCCTTATAAATAATTACAATGAACAACGAAAAAGTACAAAATATAGATAGCAATACCGCTTGTGTAAATGCATCAGAACAACAACATCCAGCTTGGTATAATTTAAAATATGCGGCAGTAGGTATAATTTTTGGAATTGTATTTGTAAAAGCAGAGATTATCTCTTGGTTTCGAATTCAAGAAATGTTTCGCTTACAAAGCTTCCATATGTTTGGTGTAATTGGCACCGCAGTTTTTGTTGGAGCAATCTCTGTCTTTTTAATTAAAAAATTAAAAGTCAAAACCATACATGGTGAGGAAATCAAAATTGCAGACAAAGAATTTAACAAAGGTCAAATTTATGGAGGCTTGTTATTTGGATTTGGCTGGGCATTAACTGGTGCTTGTCCTGGTCCATTATTTGCCCATATTGGTGCAGGATTCTATGCAGTATTAGTGGTGATCTTAAGTGCAGTAGTTGGTACTTGGACTTATGGATATTTTAAAGATAAATTGCCGCACTAAAATACATCTTTAGTCAAAATAACTGACCCAAAAAAAGGCCTCGAAATTCGAGGCCTTTTTTATTATAAGTTCAATCTTATTTTTATTGCTTGATCCACTCAAAACTATTTCTGTGCAAAACAATCCAGCCATTTTTTTCCATCTTCTTCATCAAACGACTTATCACTTCCCTCGAACTATTTAAATCAGAAGCGATTTCTTGATGGGTCAATTTAATTGTGGTGCCAAACTTATCCACCTGCTTTTTTAAATAAAACTCTAATCGCTCATCCATATTTTTAAATGCTACTTCATTCACTGTTCTTAATAATTCTTCGTAACGAGTTCGATAGGTTTTAATGACAAAGTAATGCCAGCTTTTAAACTCACTAAGCCATTTGTCCATGAATTTTATAGGAATAGAAATTAATGTGACATCTGTTAAGGCTTTGGCTAAAACTTGACTTTGTTCCGCTTGAAAACTACATACCATCGATACTGCACAAGCCTGACCTGGCGAGATATAGTACATAAAATACTCATCTCCTGCCTCATCTTCTTGGTATAACTTCACTGTGCCCTCTACAACCATCATTGTTGAACGAATATTTTGACCCACTTTTAACAATGGAGTCCCTGCTGGAACTTCTTTAATTTCAGCATTTTCTAAAATATCATCATATAAGCCTTCCTCTAAGCCTGGAAACAGTGATTTCAATTCCACTTTTGTAATCATGATGCAAAATTAAGCCATTTTGTTTTTTCTAGACATAGAAATTAATGTAAACAATACCAGTGTGATTAAAACACCAATTCCTCCCGCTGTTAAGTTAGCAAGTATAGGCGCTGCGGGACCTTGTGCATGATAAATACCCCACAAAGCCCAAGCAACGACTAAAGCAAATGGAACTGTTTTAAATTTTAGTAACATAAATACTGCAAGTATGATTGCAATCAATATCATGGCAGCACTCCAATAAACAGGCGCAATGCTTAATGCAGTCCATTTATAAGCAACTAATAAAGCAGTGATATTAGCAATAGTGGCAACAGAGATCCAACCCAAATACACTATAAATGGTGTTTGTAAAATGAATCTTTGAGTCAAAGTTAAATCACGCGCTATTGTTATGCTTTTCAAAAACAACTGAATAAGTGTAGTTAAAAACAATAACATGATTAGCACAGACAATTCAATTTGTAAATAATGCCAAGCAACAATCCAAGACATATTGAAAATGCAAGTCAATAAAAAATAAGTATTGATTCGATCAATAAATATAAAAGCTTTGGGATGTTGTTGGCCTTTAATTGAATAGAACGTAAATCCAATCGTATAAGATAATAACAATAAATAAATCACACCCCAAATAGAAAATGTAAAGCCTGCTGGCACAAATGCATTGGGATAGAACGCAGAAATCTGGCCAGTATTATATCCATTAATGGGTAAAATATTGGCCAACGCATTCACTGCAATCACACCTACAAATAGTAGCCAGGTGATGATTATTTTCATTTCAAATATTTATTGAACCAATTGATATGTGCGTTATGACGATGCACGATATAACTTGGTACGCGTATACCATGGTTTTGATTTGGATAGATAATCAATTCTGTTGGAATCCCTTCTGATTTAAATGCTTGATACATTTGTTCTGCGCCAATCACAGGCACATTAAAATCTGCCTGGCTTGCCATGAATAAAACAGGTGCTTTGATCTCTTTTACTTTATAGAATGGATAAGACAAAGCCTCCCATTTTTTTGGATTCTCCCAAGGCTTACCTAATTCTTCTTCGTATTGCGCAATGTATTGATCTGATCCATATACCGAAAGCATCAATGAACTTCCAGCACCACTAACACCAGCTTTAAATCGCTTATCTGTTGCAACGGTATAATTTGTTAAGATACCTCCATAGCTCCAGCCTGCAATACCTAGTCTATTAGGATCGGCAATTCCTTCTTTAATTAAATAGTCTGCCGCGCCAACAATGTCTTTCACTTCCTTGTTACCCCAATCTGCATAAATCGCATTCGTAAATGCAAGTCCTCTTCCGCTACTTCCTCTATAATTCACATTAGCCACAGCATATCCTGCATTAGCATAAATACGACTAGTCATATCAAATGCATAATCATCTTGCGCCACAGGGCCTCCATGGATAAATAAGATCAATGGTAAATTTTTTGCTCCACTATCTGGTAAATGCAAAATACCAGAAACTAAAGTGCCATCAGATGAAGTTGATTGAAATCCTTTATGGTATCCCTTTTTTAAACTTGCTACAAAAGCATCTTGCAAATGCGTTAATCTTTTTGTGCTTTTATTTTGATAGGTATAAATTTCATTCGGTGTTTCTAAATTAGCAAATAATAAAACCATATCTCCCTTGTCATTCATATCCATAGAACTATAAACTCCCATCTCATTGGTTAATTGTTCTGGCTTTTGGGTTTGAATATTAAATTGTACCAAATTTTGTTTTCTATCGTCTTCAATTAATGACAAAATAGACTGACCATCTTTAGACCAAAAAATGGAAGAAAAAGCACGATCATAATTTTTTGAAACAATCATTGAAGTATTTGACTTAAGGTCATATACACCAAGTTGTGCAATATCATACATGTCATAATTTCTTTCAGAACTAGATTGTAAAAATGCAATTTTAGAATTATCAGGACTAAATACTGGACTGTTATTAGCTCCTTTGAATTTAGTAAGCTGTAATGGTGTAGAGCCTTTGGTCAATTTTAATAAAAATATATCGCTATTAGAGTTCTTATCAGGATTTTCTGAAACATTACTCGCAAAAGCAATCATTGAATCATCTGCACTTATAGCAACATCCCCCTCGTTGTAATTTCCACTTGTTAAAGTATCTAATTTTTTTGTTGCTAAATCAAATAAATAGATATGTGTTTTACGATTGTCTAAATAACCCTCATTATCTTGTTTGAATTTATACCTAGTCATTTCATATGGAGTTCTAATTTTAGACTTTGCAGTATCTGCGTAGTTAAAGTCTTTTACAACTACAATCATTTTTTTACCGCTATTAAACCAAACATAATCATTAATCTCTCCTTTGATATTTGTTAGCTGAACGCCTTCTCCGCCTCGTCTATCCATTAAAAATACTTGCGAACCGTTGTCCTCATCTTTTCCTTTGGTTAAATAAGAAATGTATTTTCCATCCGGACTCCATTGGTAATTGCCAACACCCTTTGTTTGTTCTGTTAAAGTGATGGTCTCTTTGCCGTCAGACGACATCATATACAATTTGGATACTGATCTATCTTTTGCAGCATCAATTTTTGATTGACTATATAAAATCCAACTTCCTTCTGGTGAAATTTTAGGTCTTGAGACTGCTTCCATACGATACACATCATTAGGCACTTGAGCAATTGCCAAAGTGGAAATAAAACCGAAAATTAATGGGAATAAGATTTGCTTTTTCATAGCTGGCAAAATTTAAATTTTAGTAGGAATCTAATTTACTAAAGTTTTGCGCAACATGGTGTCAAAAATTTAATTAAATTGATGGTACAAATCTAGCTTATGTCAAATCGTAGAAATTTCATTCAGAAATTAGGATTAGCTGCTGGGGCTTTTTCTGCAAATAGTCTATTCCATCAGGCACATGCTGCAGAATTTCAACATCTCAGCTTGCAAAAAGAAGCTTTATCGCCTTTTGAAATTGCAGCAGACGAGGATTACTGGTCGGTGGTACAACAGGGCTATACCGCAAGTCCCAATATCATCAATTTAAATAATGGAGGCGTAAGTCCTAGTCCTAGAATTGTGCAAGAAGCGGTTGAACGTTATAATAAATTATCTAACGAAGGCCCGTCTTATTTTATGTGGCGCATATTAGATCAAGGAAGGGAGCCACTTAGGTATAAATTAGCCCAACTTGCTGGCGCAGATCCAGAAGAGGTGGCCATTAACCGAAATGCAACTGAGGCATTAAATACCGTAATTTTTGGATTAAACTTAAAAGCGGGGGACGAAGTTATTGGTACCAAGCAGGACTATCCAAATATGATCAATGCTTTGAAACAAAGAAGTACTAGAGATGGTATAGTATACAACCAATTGAATTTTAAATTTCCAATAGAAGACGAAGATGAAATTGTTACTGCTTTTGAAAAAGCAATCACGCCAAAGACTAAAATTATTCTTATCACGCATGTGATTAATTGGATTGGACAAATCATGCCAGTTAAAAAATTATGTGCGATGGCAAAACGACATGGCATTGAAACTATTGTGGATGGTGCGCATAGTTTTGGTTTACTAGATTTTAAGGTATCAGAATTGGGTTGCGATTATTTTGGTACTTCATTGCACAAATTTTTATCAGCCCCAATTGGCTCAGGTATGCTCTGGATTAAGAAAGAAAATATTGCTAAAATATGGCCATTGGTTTGTAATGATCAGCCAAATAGTGCTGATATAAGAAAATTTGAAACCCTTGGTACAAGAAGCTTTCCTATTGAACAAGGCATTGGAGAAGCTATTAATTTTCATACTGCAATTGGTAGTAAACGAAAAGAGGAACGTATTCGTTATCTAAAAAATTATTGGGCAAGTAAAGTAGTAACAATTCCTAAAGTAAAAATTCACACTTCATTTAAACCAGAATTTGCTTGTGGTATTTGCGGTGTGAGTGTGGATGGTATGACACCCGGAGAACTAGACAGTGCTTTGTTTTCGAAATATAAAATTCATACGGTAGGTATTGTCTGGGAAAATGTAAGCTGTGTAAGAATCACGCCTCATGTGTACACTAGAATTGAGGATTTAGATAAATTGGTTTATGCGATTGGTGCGATTGCTAGTAAAAAATAATATTAAAGACAGGATAAAAAAAAGAGGGAGCAGTTGCTCCCTCTTTTTTTGTATAAATTTTTTCGCCCTTTCTACATTGAATAATTTACTGCTTGATAGTTGGATAAACAACACCCAATTGCTCTAAATATGTACCATACTTACTTGGATCGTAATAGAACTTTTCAAGTTGGCTTCTAAACGCGCCTTGAATTTCTTTATTTAAATGAATTGCAGGAGGGTCATCTTTAGTGATAAAAGGAATATACTTCACATCTTTAGTTTGTACTTCATTAAAATATTTTTTTGCATCTGCTACCAAACTAGGCTTAGTAAACAAATCCAATAAAGTCATTGCTGTGGCTTCTGCACCCACTAAAGATCCCTTATGCGCAATTGGTGTCGCCATGGCAATGGCATCTGCCCAATGGTGTCCTTTTGTGCCTGGGATATTTGCTGGATACCTTAACACAATCGTTGGTAGGTTCCAAGAGATATCTGCAATATCATCAGATCCTCCACCCCATGAAAATGCCACAGAACCCTTTAAAGTATCAATACTGGTTTTCAATCCATCAATTGGATTGCCTTGTTGGTCTTTCTTTGGTGCTTCTACTAATGCTTGTACGCCCTTTGCCAATGCAATATCTTTTTCATCCCAAACAGGCATACCTACTTTTTTAATATTCGCATACATTGCTTCTGCAAGTGGTTTGTTAAAATGACCAGGCCATGCAGTGCCTAACATTTGATGTGTCATTTTTGTATTCGTCATCATCGCTGCACCTTGTGCAATTTTGATACCCGATTCATAATTCATCTTAATATCCTCGTAAGTACGTTCTCTAAAATAATACCACACGCTTGCTTTACTTGGAACCACATTTGGCTGGTCACCTCCATCTACAATCACATAGTGTGATCTATTGGTAGGCTTAAGATGCTCTCTCTTAAAGTTCCATCCCACATTCATTAATTCTACCGCATCCAACGCACTTTTAGCTCTCCAAGGTTGGCCAGCTGCATGCGCCGCTTCTCCTTCAAAATCAAATCGCACACTCACTAAACCATTCCCTCCGTTGTCACCATAACTAGAAGTAAAATCACCACTCACATGGGTGAAAATACAAGCGTCAACATTTTTAAAATATCCATCACGTACATACCATGCTTTTGTACCAACTAATTCTTCGGCAATACCAGGCCAAATTAAAATAGTACCTGGTAACTTTTCACGCTCCATTAATTCTTTCATCGCAATGGCTGCATAAATAATCACAGCTTGTCCAGAATTATGTCCTTCACCATGACCAGGTGCGCCTTCCACAATCGGTGCTTTATAAGCTACGCCTGGTTTTTGAGAGGCTTTAGGAATACAATCCACATCACTACCTAATGCAATGACTGGCGAACCAGATCCCCACTTAGCCATCCACGCAGTTGGTACATTTGAAATACCATTTTCTACAGTGAACCCATTTTTTGTCAATACAGATGTGATATACTTTGAAGTTTCAACTTCTTGAAACCCTAATTCGGCAAAACTAAAAATTTGATCTACCATCACTTGTACGTCCTTAGACTTACCAGCAACAGACTGCATAAGGGTTTGCTTTAGTGCAGCTAAATCTTTTTCGGTGTATTTTTTTTGCGCAAAATTGGGCAAAGAAAAACTTAATAAACAAACACATAATAGGATGCGTTTAATCATTTGAATTGGCATAGTAATTATTTATAATGATGATGCAATAAATTTCAAGACATAAGATACAAAAAAAATCCCCTATCAAAAAAGATAAGGGATCAATATTTTATAAGTGGTTGGCTTATTTTGAGGCCATTTTGAATTCTACTGTTTTAGTATTCGATGCGGTCGTTTTAGAGGTAACCACCACTGAAAGATTGTATAAGACTCCAGGTAATATACCAGTTACGGTAATTGGATTCGTTAGACTTGTAGAGGAAATACTATTAGTGAAGGCATTGGTATTGTCTGAGATTTTAATCAGTTTAGTTTCAATGGTTACTCCGCTTGCAGGGATTGCTGCCAATTTAACTTCTATTCTTTGTGAAGTACCTACTACAGTGTAAATATTAGTTGCGCCCGGATCGATATCAATAATGACCCCACCCGTGGCAGTTAAACTTGGTTCTACCACCACAACAGGTGGCTTTGGAGTTGGCGTTGGTGCAGGACTGTCTCCTCCTTTGCTACAACCAAAGAAGCCAATGCTCATAACTAAAATCAAAATTTTATACCTCATAATTGCTTTCATTAAGTTCACGCAATAAAGTTAATATTTTTTATCAATATCTTGATTGGATATGATTTAAAATTCAATAGCACCGAATTTTTTCGGTATTAGCAATTCAAGGTATAAATACTTGAAAAATAAGCAAATGGAATTACTAGGTTTAATCCATGCGCCACCTTCATTCAAACAAGTTTTCACTACTGATTCTATTTCAATTGGCTATTCCTCGATTGTATGGACAACAATTGCCCTTACAAATATTTAGCCTCGCTTCTGACCATTTTGTAACAAATAAATTGGATGGCATTCAAGTAGATTGGCGCTTGGATCTTGGACTGACCGCCATCGCTTTAGACCAATCGAATCAATATCATTTTAGTGCTGGTTTTTTTCAACCCAGCGTCAATCGTTTTACCAAGGATGCATTAGAAGGAAAATACCATCCCAGTATTGAATTAAGAACTTCTTTTCGTGGAGATGCGATGATCCTTTTTTCAAAAGAGCCCGATCTTATTTTATTTGGATATTCAATTTATAATTTACACGGTCAATTCATTATTAGTGATTTGACAAAATACAGAAGTGGTTATACAGGAAAAAATGTTGATATGAATGGGCTTTCTAGTGGCGTATATATCATGCAGGTTTTTTATTTACCTGAGTTTTTAAGTTTTGATAATAAAAATAATTATTGGATTAAGTATATAAAATTTATTAAACCTTGAGATATATTACACTAACTATACTGATTGTATTTTTGCTTTGTTATCAAATTGGATTGAGTCAAAACCAAAAGGGTATTGCGTTTCAGGCTGCAGCAAGGACAAGCTATGGTGTGATTATGCCCAATAAACAAATACAAGTTAGAATTAGTATTTTAAAAGATACTTTGACCGAGGAGCTACTGTATCAAGAAATAAAATCTGTAACAACAAATCCATTGGGTTTGTTTTCTATTTTAATTGGCGCTGCAGAACCTGCTAAAATAATCACCATTGGTGCATTTGAAAAAATCAATTGGACTGCTGCTACTTATTTTATACGTGTAGAAATTGATCCAGAAAATCACTTACAATTTATTCGAATTGGACAACAACAAATTCAATATGCAGCATATGCTTTTTCGGCAGACCATGTATTAGCAGAAAATGTAGAAGGTGTTTTAAGTATCCCTCAGGGAGGCACTGGTGTAAATAATATATCTGCTTTTAAATTGGCATTGCAAATAGATAAGGTCAATAATATCCCAGATAGTCTTAAGATTTTAAGCAAGGCATCCATCCAAGCTTTGGCGCTGAAATTGGATAAAAAAGATACGGCGAGCTTAAGCAATAGAATCAATCAAAAATTGAATAAGGGAGAAATAACTGCTTCCGAACTGGCGTTGAGTTTAGGCTTTCTGCCATTCGAGACGCATTTTGGTGCCTTTACAGATACAGCAAGGCAAACGGCACTAATTAATACGGCCACGGCGGTCAAGTGGCGAGATACCATTGCTCAAAATGAGGTTTCCATTGGGTTTAACTCCAGCCTAGATCCAACCAGGCTACTTGTTGTAAAAGCGGGGGCCTATCTAGTTCAGTATAGTCTGCAAGTTTCTAATACTCAAATTGCAAATGACGAAATCAGTATCTGGTTTAGACGCAATGGCGCTGCTTACCCTAATACCCTTAGGCAATTTTTGACTGGCGCGGTAGGCGTCAAAAATATTTTTTCGGGGCAAGCAATCATCCTCTTTGGAACGGATGATTACCTAGAATTATTTTTCAGTGTTAAACACAATCAAACGCAATTATTAAAAACAAGTGCTTTAACCAATCCTTCTAGGCCAGCCATACCTAGTGCCCAGATCACGCTGTTCAGAATACAATAATGTGACCTTCATCCATTCGTAAAATTTGTTTTAAAATTCAAGCCTACCTAGTTAACTTTAGTTTGAACAAAAAACAACACTATGCGTCGTATTCTATCTCTAATCGGTTTTGTGCTATTATTAAGTGTTCAACTTATTGCACAATCTGTTCCTAGTCCCAAAAGTCATTTTGGATTTAATATCGGTGACAATTATAAGTTAACCACTTTCACCGCAACAGAAGCTTATTTAAAGAAAGTAGAAGCCAGTTCTAACAAAGTTAAATTAGTAACAATGGGTAAAACGGAGGAGGGTCGCAATCATTATATGATGATCGTATCCAGCCCCGAAAATATTAAGCAAATACAAAAATATAAATCGATTTCTCAAAAGCTTGCAAGAGCAGAAGGATTATCAGATGAAGATGCGAAGCAATTAGCTGATGATGGAAAAGCAGTAGTGTGGATTGATGGTGGATTACACGCAACCGAAGTAGTGGGTATTCATCAATGGATAGAAACTATGTACCAGATCATCACAAGACAAGACGAGGAAACAAAAAATATTTTAAAAAATACCATCATTTTATTTGTACACGCAAATCCTGATGGACAAGAATTAGTTTCAAATTGGTACATGCGTAATACAGATACTTTAAAAAGATCTACTTCAGCATTACCACGCTTATACCAAAAATATATTGGGCATGATAATAATCGTGACTTTTTTATGATGAATATGAGTGAATCAAAAAATATGAGTCGTCAACAATATATTGAGTGGATGCCGCAAATTTTATACAACCACCATCAAACTGGTCCTGCTGGAACTGTTGTGGCAGGCCCTCCTTACAGAGATCCATTTAATTATGTGTATAGTCCTTTATTGATTACAAGTTTAGATGCAATGGGTGCTGCAATGAGTAGTCGTTTAAATGCTGAACAAAAGCCTGGTTATACTATGAAGGGCGGATCGGTTTATTCTACCTGGTGGAATGGCGGATTAAGAACCACTGCATACTATCATAATATTGTTGGTATTTTAACAGAAATCATTGGTAGTCCAACCCCAATGAATATTCCTTTAGTGCCTCAAAGATTGATTCCAAATAGTGGACTACCTTTTCCAATAGCACCACAAAAATGGTATTTCAAAAATTCTATCGACTATTCTATTTCATTAAATTATGCCGTACTTAATTATGCAGCAAGACATAAAGACGAAGTGTTATTGAATATGTATAGAATGGGTAAAGAAGCCATTGAATCTGGCAACAGAGACAACTGGACCCTTTCTCCAAACAAAGTTGAAATGTTGACTGAACAATTAAAGACAGAAAAAAGAGATACGCGTGTAGATAGTATTGCATTACAAAATTATGCTAAAGTGTATAAAGCCCCTGCATTAAGAGATCCTAGAGGCTATATAATTCCTGCAATTCAAACAAGTAGTGCGGTTGCCTTTGTGAATATTTTAATTCAAAGTGGTATCAAAGTGCATAAATCAACAAATGATTTTGTTGTGAATGGAAAAAATTATCCAGCAGGTTCTTATGTAGTAAGAACCAACCAAGCATTTAGAGCGCATGTTTTGGATATGTTTGATCCACAGGATCATCCGAATGATTTCTTATATCCAGGAGGACCGCCAGTGCGCCCTTACGATGCGGCAGGATGGACGCCAGCTTATACTATGGGTGTTGAGTTTGATAGAATCTTAGATGATTTTAATGGTCCTTTTGAAGCCATCCCTTATGGTCAATTACAAAATGTAAAAAGCACTGTATTACTAACACCTGGAACTGCTAATAAATTTTATGCGATCCAATCTAATGATAATAATAGTTTTATTAAAATCAATGATTTATTAAAAGCGGGTAAATCTGTTTATAAAAATCAACAAGGATTTTATTTCGAAATGGCAGATGAATCGAAAGACAAAGAGACGATTGCAAAAGCAGGTTTAAATTACATAGCAGTTGAAAATCTTCCAACAGATGCCATTAAAATTTCAGCATTAAAAATTGGGTTATGGGATCGTTATGGTGGATCTATGCCTTCTGGTTGGGTAAGATGGATTTTAGAGCAACATCATTTTGATTTTAAATTATTGTATGCAAAGGAAATCAATGCGGGTAATTTAAAAGAGAAATTTGATGCGATCGTTTTTGTTGATGGAGCCATCCCATCTTTAGTTGCAGGACCCGCTTCACCTTATGATGAGAGAGAACCAAACCTAGACGAGATTCCTGCTGAATTTCATTCAATGGTTGGAAGAATAAGTGCGGAAAAATCTATTCCTGCTTTAAAGACCTTTATAGAAGCAGGAGGTACAGTGATTACAATAGGATCAAGTGCCAACCTTGCATACCATTTAAAACTACCTGTTAAAAATGCTATTACCGAAATGAATAATGGAAAAGAGCGCACACTTCCGGGAGAGAAATTTTATATCCCAGGAAGTATCTTACAAGTAGCAGTAGCTCCTACGGTAAAAGCAAATTGGGGCATGAAAAATACTGCAGATGTTTATTTTAATAATAGCCCTGTATTTAAAGTACAGCCCGATGCCATTGCAAATGGCGCCATCACACCGCTTGCTTGGTTTGCTTCTGATAAAACTTTAAGAAGTGGTTGGGCGTTTGGACAAGCCTACTTACAAGATGGCGTTGCCGCTTTTGAGGCAAAATTTGGAAAAGGAAAAGTATTTGTATATGGACCGGAAATCACATTCAGAGGTCAAACGCATTCCACTTATAAAATGTTATTTAACCAATTGTATAAATAATTTTAGAAAAGTATAGGTCAATTATAATCGACCAAAAAAAGGAGCTACAAATTGTAGCTCCTTTTTTATTTGAATTGTCTTTACTTAAATAGGATAGATTTGATTGAAAATAAAAACAATCATCTATCTTATTTATCCGAATGGTTGCTCGATAGATATACTTTGCTTAGAAAAATAATGTGGTCCGTCTTCTGCAATGTATAAACAGTCTTCTAATCGAATCCCAAATTCACCAGGAATAGATATCGTTGGTTCATTGCTAAAGCACATGCCCACAGCCATTGGTGTTTTATTTCCTTTTACAAAATTAGTCCACTCGTGGCCTTCTAAACCAATACCATGACCGGTTCTATGCGGAAGTCCAGGTAATTTATAATTAGTTTTAAATCCTGCTTTCTCAATCACTGCTCTAGCTGCTGCATCCACCACTTCACATGGTGCCCCAATTTTAATTGCAGCAAATGCTGCATTTTGTGCTTCCAATTCTATATTCCAAACATCAATTTGTCTTTGAGTTGGTTTACCCACTACGATTGTTCTTGTGATATCAGAAGCATAACCTTCTACACTTGTTCCTCCATCTACCATCACAATATCACCTTCGCGAATTACTTGAGGTGTGATACTACCATGAGGCAATGCAGAATATTTACCAACTTGTACCGAAGCCCCACCACTATATCCTAATTTTCTAAAAGCTGCACTAATGTTGCCGCTAAATTCAGACTGAGACATATCTGGACGAATGGTTGCAAATGCAGCTTGATATGCTTTAATTGTCACATCACTTGAATACTGCATCAAAGCCAATTCTGCTTTTGTCTTATACATTCTACATCCAGCTGTCACGGGTGTTGCATCAACTATTTCAAAACCTGTCGCTAATTTTTTAACGCCATCCGCAATGAAAAAACGAACACGTTCTTCCATACCAATTTTTTTATACTTAGTTCCTCTGTCTTTAATAATGTTAAAAATCAATGCATATGGGCTTTCATGTTCTTCCCAACATCTTATTTCGTCTCCAAATACTGGATTCAATAATTCCATTGCCCTATCTTCTTCGAACTTTGGACAGACATAAGCAATGGGTCCTTTTGCTGGAATGACTACACCAAATGTTCTTTCACTCTGTCCCCATCGCATGCCAGTAAAATAAAAACATGAAACAGTACCTTCTAAAAAGATAGCATCTATTTTTTCTTTTTCCATAATGGATTGCGCCTTAGCAATTCTTTGCTTACGCTCTTCTACTGTAATGGGCACAACACCCTCTTTCATTGGCGATAAGTCCTCAATTGATTTAGGCAAACTGATATCATACTTATCAGCATCGTTTGCTAAAACTTTACTACCCAATCCTAGAGCGCCTGCTGTTAAAAATGCAGTACTTAAAAAATTTCTTCTATTTTGACTCATTGTATTTTATTTTTTCGATTATCATTTTTAAATCCTACCATGCAATACCATAATCTTCTCCATGATTAGAGCTGCCACCCCACATAGATCCATGTTTCCAATCAAATAAAATGGCATTGATTGGACCACTCGTGCGATCATCGAAAGTTAAATTATAACCTCTAGCTCTTAAATCTTTTCGAACCCACTCAGAAACATTATCATGTAATAAGATGCTTCCTGGTCTTGGCTTTCTGTCCGCAATTTTAGTGCCTCCTAAGGAAAGCCAAAGTTGATTTGAATTGATATTCGCAGCTTCAGTTGCTTCTTGAACTGTCATTCCAAATTCTACCATATTTAAAAAGAATTGTAATAAGTTTTGATCCTGCGTGTCGCCACCTTGCACACCAAACGCCATATATGGTTTACCATCTTTGATGGCCAAGCTCGGCGTTAAAGTCACTCTTGGTCTTTTACCTGGTGCAACTACATTAAATGGACTCTGTGCAGAATCCAATACAAAGCTTTGCATGCGTTGACTCATACCAACACCTGTGTTACCGGCAATGGTTGCTGGTAACCATCCACCACTTGGCGTGATAGAAACAATCCATCCTTCTTTATCTGCTGCTTCTACAGTAGTGGTACCTCTCCATAAACGATCCATATAGTCAGCATCAATTGGTAATTTTTCATTTGAATTCAAAGATGCAACAGACCTTAAATCATGTGCTGGTGCAAATCCAGTTTTACTTTTTGCAGTATCTGTTGAAGGTTGAAATCCTTTTGCTTTTATTAAATCCATATAAGGATTTGTTTTTCCTTCAAAAGGATAAGGATCTCCAGGACCTGCATTGGCATTGTTCATGGACATTTTTATTTCACCTGCTCTTTGTTTTGCATAGGCTTTACTTAACAAACCAGTCATTGGTTGGTTGGTCGCAAATTTTGGATCGCCATAATAAAAATCACGATCTGCGAAACTTAAATTCATTGCTTGATAAATAGTGTGCATATAATCCGCAGAATTATAACCCATTTTTTTAAGGTCAAAATTTTCTACAATATTTAACGCTTGTAATAAAGAAGGTCCTTGTGTCCATGCTTGAAGCTTATAAACATCAATGCCTTTATAGTTCACCATCGATGGTGCTTCTTCTGTAGGTCTCCAATTTTTTAAATCTTCTTTAGTAATCAATCCGCCTTGCTCTTGAACACCTCTCACAAATTCATCTGCAATATCACCTTTATAAAAACGATCATATGCAGCCCAGATAGCCTCTTTACGAGACTTGCCTTGTTTCAATGCATCTTGCTCGGCGTCTACCATTTTTTGTAAAGTGTTCAATAAATCTTTTTGAACAAATATTTCACCAGCTGCTGGCGCTTCTCTTTTTTCTCCTAAATGTGGTAACAATACTTTCTTACTATACGGCCAAGTTTTAATCAAGGCTTTACCACGCTCAATGCTATTTGCAGTTTGTGCATCAATTGGATAGCCTGCAGCTAAATCCATCGCAGGTGCCAATACTTCTTTTAAACTCATAGAGCCATAATTTGCCAACATCAAACAAATACCACCTGGTGTGCCTGGCGTAGTTGCTGCTAATGGACCGTATTCTGGAGGATAGTTAAAACCTTTCCCTTTAAAAAATTCCGGCGTAGCGCCTGTTGGTGCAAATCCCATTGCACTAATTGCGATCACTTTTTTTGTTTTGGGATTATAGATCAACGCTTGTGTTTCACCGCCCCAACTTAACACATCCCACATGGTACATGTTGCAGCAAGCATAGCACATGCAGCGTCTACGGCATTGCCACCTTTTTGAAACACCATTGATCCTGCAGTTGCAGCCAAGGGTTTACCTGTAATAGCTACCCAGTCTTTACCATGTAAAGGCGGTTTTTGAGTTTGTTGTGCTTTCAAGTTTGTTACACAAGTCAATGTAACAACAAAGCATAAAATATACTTTTTCATAGGTTCATAATTGATCCATTGAAAATACATTTTTTAGGTTGAATAAATAAAAATGAATGACAAATGGAGTAAGATTTAGTAAATTGAGTAGACAAAATAGTTTTATGAAAAATATCCTTTTAATAATTGCCTTTGTTTTTTCAATGCTTGAAGCAAATGCGCAAACTGCAGATTTTATTATCCGTAATGGAAAACTTATTGACGGTACAGGAAATCAATGGCAATATAAAGATGTGGCCATTAAAGGCAATCAAATAATTGCAATAGGTAATTTGAGTAATTGGAAAGCAACAAGAGAAATCGATGCAAAAGGCTTGATTGTAACGCCTGGTTTTATAGATGTCCACGGACATTTGGAAGGTGGTGAAACCAGAAACCCATTGGCAAGTAATTTCTTGTATGACGGGGTGACAACTGTGGTAACAGGGAATTGCGGTGGATCAGCTGAAAATTTAAATACTTACTTTAACACACTGGACTCCATCGGCATGTCTATCAATATTGCATCCTTGATTGGACACAATACCATTCGCAAGCAAGTGATGGGCACGGCAAATAGACATGCAACAGAAGCCGAAATGCAGGCAATGGAAAAAATTGCAGCAGAAGCCATGCAAGATGGTGCGGTGGGTATGTCCACTGGTTTAATTTATATCCCTGGCACTTATGCGCCTACCGAAGAAATTGTTAGGCTTGCAAAAGTCGTTGCATCAAAAGGTGGCGTCTATGCATCACATATTCGTAACGAAGAAAATCAGGTAGTGGACGCCGTGAACGAAGCCATTCAAATAGGAAAAGCTGCTAACATACCTGTTGAGATTTCACACTTTAAAATTAGTGGTCAAAACAATTGGGGCCGAAGCAAGGAAACAATTCCATTGGTAGTGAATGCGAGAAAAGAGGGCATAGATGTAACTATAGACCAATACCCTTATACAGCAAGTAGTACACAGCTTAGTGTATTATTACCAGACTGGGTTTTATCAGATGGGCAGGACTCCATTTTTGCAAGATTAAAAAATCCAACCATTCGAAAAAAAGTAGCCAATGAAATCATTGGTATATTAAAAGAAAGAGGCATCAAACATTTTACCTATGCCGTAGTGGCCAATTATAGAGCAGACAGTAGTTATAATGGGAAAGATATCGAAGCGATCAATCTATTAAGAGGCAATAAACATACTGCATTAGATGAAGCAGAAACAATCATTCAAATGATGGAACAAGGGGGCGCACAGATGATTTACCATGGAATGACCGAGTCGGATGTCAAAGCAATTATGCAATATCCTTTTAATATGTTCGCAAGTGATGCAGGCATCGCAATGAAAGGTTATGGTAAACCACACCCAAGAGCTTATGGCACCAATTCGCGTGTTTTAGGAAGATATGTAAGAACTATGGGCGTATTGAGTTTAGAAGAAGCAATTAGAAGGATGACATCCTTACCTGCGAAAAAATTCAATATTGCAAAGCGAGGGATTCTACAAGAAGGCTATTATGCAGATATCGTTGTATTTGATGCAGATGAGGTTTCAGACATGGCCACATTTGAAGACTCGCATCAATATGCAAAAGGATTTAAATATATCTGGGTAAATGGTGAATTAAGTATGGACCAAGCGGTTCAAGTGCCAATAAAAAAGGGCAAATCCATTAGAAAATCATTATAAAAATGTGAAAATGTGAAAAAATTATTTAAAATCTTGATTATCAATGAAATAGATAATTAAATATATTATCATAAATAAATTTAAAAAACAACCTAACTGATTGATTATGTGTGTTTTTTAAAATGATCAATGATACAACATGGATAAAAAAATTATTTTTTTGTTTAAATTTTTTTTTAATTTTTCAAACAATTTATTTAAATTCATGTTCTAACTAAC
>DBOB01000031.1:0-110242 GCA_002299885.1 Sediminibacterium sp. UBA657 | reverse complement strand
GATTGCAAAAACGGACTACGTTTCGTTTACTTTCTTTGTAGGCACAATGGCTATGATGGCCGCTTCGGTTTTTTTCTTTTTTGAATTGAGCAACACAAGTCAAGAGTGGCGCACTTCGGTATTAGTATCGGGTTTGATCACTTTTATTGCTGCAGTTCACTACTACTACATGCGTAGCTACTATGCTGAAACGCAAGATTCTCCAACCTTCTTCCGTTACGTAGACTGGTTGTTAACTGTGCCTTTGATGTGTGTTGAGTTCTACTTGATCACAAAAAAAGCTGGTGGAACAGTTGGTTTATTATGGAAAATGATCTTGGCTTCTGTTGTAATGTTGGTAACAGGTTACATGGGCGAAGCTGGATTAGGTAACGCTACAGTTTGGGGTACAGTGAGTGCGCTTGCTTACTTCTACATTGTGTATGAAGTATGGATGGGCGATGTTAAGAAATTAGCTACAAACGCTGGTTCAGCTGTTGCTTCAGCAAACAAAGCATTAGGTTGGTTCATTTTAGTTGGTTGGGCTATCTATCCTCTAGGATATTTAATCGGAACAGCTGAAGGACAATGGTATGCAGGATTTGCAAATATTGGCTTGGATATGGATATTGTTTACAACATCGGTGATGCTGTGAATAAAATCGGATTCGGTCTTGTTATATATGCATTGAGCAGAAAAGCTGCTTAATTCATACTATCTTTAAGGGGCGAGTGAATAACTCGCCCCTTTTTTTATGCCTACTATATGCAAATAAAGCTCAGACAACTACTTTTGGTCATCGGATTCGGTTTAGCCTTGTTACACGCTTATTTCCCATTGTCAACGAACCAGCAATTAGGGGTCTTATTTATTACCTTATTTACATTGGGCATCCCCCATGGCGCTTTAGATTTTTATATTGATCAAAAAATTAATGTAGGGGCAGATAAAAACCACGGCTATATCTTTTTATTCAAATACCTAATGAATATGTTGGTCTATGGTTTGGTTTGGTATTTTTTGCCAACCATTGCCATCCTGATATTCATTGGCTTAACTGCTTTTCATTTTGGGGAAATAGATTGGCTGGGGAAAAGCTATAACGGGATTCATAAATTATGTTATAGTATTTTAGGCCTAAGCTGGATTTTATTTTTACTCAGTAAAAACATCTACACAGCAATCGATGTATTTGTATTACTAGGACAATCTAAAATGCAGGCAAACGAGTATATCCATTATGCAAATATCGTATTACCAATTTCTCAGGCAACACTTGTAGGCATTCACATCATTTTGTTCTTTGCCCATAAATATTTTTTCTCAGATACTAAGCAATTCTTTTTTGCAGTCATGCAAATTGGCTGCTTAACGATTTTAAATATGTTATTACCCCTATGGTTGTGTTTTAGTTTTTATTTTGGACTATGGCACTCTATTTTATCTTTCGATAAAATAAGACAAGAATTTGAAATGGAAAACAGTATCCTTGGATGGAAAAAATTACTCACTAAAGCGATACCCTATGCGGCGGTGGCATGGACTGGCATTGTAGTGTTTATTTATTTTTCTTTGGAGGCTTGGAGTATCAAAGAAGTCATGCCGCTTTTATTTATAGGCATTGCAGTGCTTGCCCTACCTCACTTACAGGTGTTTACTAAGATTAAATTAGATAAGTCTAAATAGTTCGATCTAAGATTTTAATCAACTATTTTGGTAATTTTCAACAAAGGCGCAAACAGCTTTTGCCAAATCAAATAGCCTTTGGGATTCATGTGTAGTTTGTCTGCAATAAAAATATCTTGAAGTACCACTTTATTTTCATCCAACATAGCAGTGTGCACGTCCAAGTACTGAATGTTTTTTTGTGTTGCTATATACCCTTCAATTAATTTATTGGCTTCAATAAATTTAGATTCTAAATGCCATCTGGCAACACTAGGTTTAATAGAAACGAAAACTATCTTGGTAGACCTTGGTAATTTTTTTAGTAAAATACTATGTAGCGTTTTAAATCTATCTAATACAGTTGCGGGGCTTACTGTATCAACATCGGCCATATCATTTTCACCGCAATAAATAAGTACCTGACTTGGTTGATATTGGATAATAGCCTCGTCAACAAAATAAATTAAATCAACCAAGGACGCTCCACCGAAACCTCTATTGATAATGGGATAGCCTGGAAAATACATCGCCACATCTTTCCATCTGGTAAAAGAAGAGCTTCCAGCAAATACAATCTGCCCTTTGGGCGGCATGACAATACTATCCGATTTTTGAAACTGAAGGATTTCTTGTTTAAAAGGTTGCGCTTGAAGTGTTGAATTTGGGAAGCCTAAAACAAAGGCAAAGCATAAAACACATAGAATTTTAATATAGCTTTTATACTTTAGATGCATCCCTTTCGATTTATTGGTAATCAGATTCGTTGTAATCATCCTCTTCGCCAAAACTACCCAGATTCATCATACTGCTCATTAAATCATTGAATTCAATCTTGCCATCAATCATTTTTTTATTAATCAATGAGAATGCAGCTAATCCATGTAAAACAAACTCCATCAATAAAGCTGATTCTTTTTCATTGGCTTGAGGATAGTATTTTTTAACCAAACCAAATAAGCCATCCACTTTATATAAAGCAACCACTTTGTCAGCATCTTTCATATCCAACAATAGGTTCAGGTGATTGCCTCCATCAAACCAAGTCGTAATAGCCTTATATGGGTTGTCTAGGGCTTTTTCTTCTCCCTTTTTATTGACCATTTTCTTTTTCTTCAATAATTCAGGGTTCGGGAAGTATTCGATAAACTGCGTACGAATAGATTTGTTCAATAAATTTAAGGCAACTTCATAAGGGCCTTCTTGCTCGCCTTCGTAGACCAATTCAATTTTTCCAGTGATAGAAGGAATGATGCCCATTAAGTCACTGATCCAAACATAAGTATGTTTTTCGTTGTGGATAATCGCTCTTCGCTCGGCAGAACTAATGGCATTTTCAAATGCCGCAATAGTTAGACGCGCACTAACGCCGCTTTTCTTATCTACAAATTCATTCGATCTTGCTTCAAAAGAAACCTGTTCAATTAAACGCTTGATTAAATCACTAATATCCACTCTTTGTTTTTGTGCTTCTAAAATGTCTGCCTCTTGCTCTGTGATCGCTAAAGAAGTTTCTAAAGTTTTTGGATAGTGTGTTAATATCTGACTTTCAATTCTGTCTTTTAATGGCGTAACAATACTTCCTCTGTTGGTATAATCTTCTGGGTTGGCAGTAAATACAAATAAAATATCTAATGGCATACGCAATTTAAAACCGCGTATTTGAATATCGCCTTCTTGTAAAATATTAAATAAAGACACTTGAATCCTTGCTTGTAAGTCTGGTAATTCATTGATTACAAAAATGCAACGATTGCTTCTTGGAATAATGCCATAGTGAATTACTTTTTCGTCAGAAAAACTCAATTTTAAATTCGCCGCTTTGATTGGATCAATGTCGCCAATTAAATCTGCTACACTTACATCGGGTGTTGCTAGTTTTTCTCCATAACGCTCAGATCGGTGTAACCAATGAATTGGCGTGTCGTCTCCATGTTCTGCAATCAAGTCCTTTGCAAACTTACTCAAAGGCTTTAATGGATCATCATTTACCTCACTGCCCATAATCACAGGAATGTATTCGTCTAACAAGTCGGTCATCTGACGTGCCATTCTTGTTTTAGCTTGTCCACGTAGACCTAAAAATAGAATATTATGTCTGCTCAAAAGCGCGCGCTCTGTGTCTGGTATCACTGTGTCTTCGTATCCTAAAATACCTGTGAAAGGATTTTCTTTGTTTTGTAAACAGCCTATCAAATTATCACGTACCTCATCTTTGATTGACTTAGATTGATAACCAGACTTGATTAATTGCCCAAGGGTGTTGATTTTTTCAATGCCCGCTAATTTCTTACTGTCTGTTGCTTTTTTATTCGCCACTTCTTTTTTCATTTTAGTATACTGTTTTTCGCTTTCCGCTTTCAAAATCATTAAATATAAAACTACCTAGTTTATCTAAAGATGCGAAGAATGCTTTACCGTGATTCATCTCTGTAAACTCCTCCACAAATTTTTGCAAATAAGGATCGGATGCAATCATGAAAGTTGTTACTGGAATTTTTAACTTCTTACACTGCGCCGCCAAATTTAAACAACGATTCACTACTTTTCGGTCCAATCCAAAACTATTCTTGTAGTATTTAGAACCAATTTTTAAACATGTTGGCTTACCATCGGTGATCATAAAAATTTGCTTATTTGGATTTTTACGACGACGCAATAAATCCATTGCCAATTCTAATCCTGCAACCGTATTGGTATGATAAGGCCCAACTTGCAAATAAGGAAGGTCTTTAATTTCAATACTCCATGCATCGTTACCAAAAACAACAATATCAATGGTGTCTTTAGGATATTTTGTAGTGATTAATTCACACAAAGCCATCGCTACTTTTTTTGCTGGGGTGATACGATCTTCGCCATATAAAATCATAGAATGCGAAATATCTATCATCAACACAGTGGAAGTCTGTGTTTTAAAATCACTTTCACGAATGAGTAAATCGTTTTCTTCCATCGTGAAATTATCCAGTCCGTGGTTGATTTGTGCGTTACGGATGCTCTCTGTAAAATCTACCTGGTCAATATTGTCCCCAAATTGATAGGCCCTGGTATCAGGACTAAGTTCTGCACTTGGTCCGGTCTTATTGGTTTGGTGATTACCCTTGCTGCCTTTTTTAAGCTTGCCAAAAATGTCTTCTAGGCTCTTTTTACGGATGGTCTGCTCTGTTTTGGATGTAATTTTAAATGTCCCGTCCGGTCCATTCTCCTTTAAGTAGCCATTTTCCTTTAGGTCTTCGATAAAATCACCCATGCCATAGTCGTCATTGGTAAATTTATGCTTTCGGTCCAATTGATTGAGCCAGTCTAAGGCCTCAGTAGCATCCCCGTTGGTATAATTCAATAGTTCGGTAAACAAGTCGAGCATTTGCTCAAACATGGTTTTACTATTTTCGCCAGCCTTAAATGGGGTAAATTGGAATCCGATCATAACGAGTACAATATAGCGAATAAGCAATAAATTTGATTACGATTTGAGTTAATTTTTTAAGTAATCGCTTTACTGCAATTGAACACTTAGCAAATTATAAGTTAAAATCTTCCGGAAACAACTTCAACAAATTTTGAAAGCTATAAAGTAGGCCTTTAGGAGAACAATATTGATGTTTAAATTTCTTTTTCACTTGAGTATGTAACCAAGTTGCAAGGGTATTACCTAAATCAGAGCTTGGATCTATTTTACCAAATTCAACCAGTTCCCCTTTTGTTTTTAATATAGCCAATGCTTCCTGATACAATGCCAGTAATGCTTGTGGCTTTAAGCGAAATAAATTGTATAAATGGAAGATATCAAATACTAAAAAATAGATTTGTTGTTGAGCTACTTTACTCAAGCCGCCATTGCTTTGTAAAAATGTACTTACACTTCCTGGCTCAATTCCAACTGCAGCCACCATGCCTTTAAATGGTTGTATGGTTTTTAATTTAATTAAATTAGGCGTGGCTATAAAGCTTCCCTCGAATTGTTCATTTAAATAAGTCAATTGCAATTTGCCTTTTGCTTTCAAGGGAGTACTTGATTCAATAAACAATTGCAAGTCATTAGAAGCGCCAGTATTGGCTTTGCTACTATTGACTTTACTAGGCTTGTTCAGTTCTTTTTCTATATTTTGCTTTGACACAGTTATGGCTTGATTGATTATAAATTCATTCAATGAATCAGACCAAGAAAAATGATAAAGGAGATTACGTTTTAGGTTTGACAGTAAGTCCTCATCGATTTTACCACCGCGGAGTTCGACTCTCTCGGTTGGCAGCCATTAAAGGCTTCTTGATGATGGCACAAAGATACAAAATAAATAAAAACGAACCGAATAAATTCGGTTCGTTTTTGCATTCATCCTTAAAATAGTCACCTACCACTTCAAATGGTAAATGAGATCACGCATTCCCCATAAGTAAAAAAAAGGCAAACTAGTGACACATAAAATCATAAAATATATAGAATATTTCAATAAGTAAAAGGGACTTCTAGGGGGACCTTCTAATTGATAAACCAACCGAAGCATAAAAACCATGAAATATCCAAATAATGGAATAATTAAAAAGAAGAAAAAGAGAAAATGATATCCACTATCATAAATCTGCTTTCTAAAAGAATAAGCAGTCACCCAACTAATCATAGATATAAAAAAATATAAAAATATTACCTTATTATCTAAATTTTTAATTTTGTTTCTGAATGTTTGCATAAATAATTAATTTCCATTTTTTTTAAAAATACATGCTTTATAATTCAATGCACAAACTTGTTGATCATTCAAATATGTATCTATTGCTAATACATACCCAGCTGTACCTGCTAACCAACCACCATAAATTGATCCCCAAATATTACCAACAACAGGAATAATTGCCCCAGCAGCGAATCCAGAACCTGCTCCACTTACAATCCCACCTACTGTCCACAATATAATATGTTGTCTATAAATTGAATTAGCATTTATCATACAACTTTGATATTCAAAACAACAAGACTCAGCACATCCAGGGCCAGCTCCAGCGCCACCCAAGTCATCCATCCCGTCCAAGCCCATTTCTAAATTTGCAATTTGCGAATAATAATGAAACTCATTTAAGATCCAATCTGCATTGTCTTGCCAGAGCCCAGTGCTGCTTCTTTGACTTGCTTTTTCGAGGGAAATAATTTTATTTTTTACAAATGCTTTTCTTGCCTCATTCAATTGGTTCATTTTTGCTTTTGAAAGCACAGTATCCTTTCCAAGAAAAGTCCTTTTTAATTCACCAGAATTATTACTGATTACGTTAGACGCTTTTTGTAAATCAGCAAAATTATTAAAGTAATATAATTCGGTCAACTCTTTTTGAACCAAGAGGTTTGTTGGATTTTGATTAATTGCAGTCAGTAACCTAGCAGCTTCCTCATTAATCTCTGCTTTAGATCTTTTGTCTTTATATACTACTTGTAAGTACAAAGGATCGAATCTTGCAATCGTTTCATTCAATTCGTCAAAGAGCGGAGCCGATAGCGGCGCAGGTATATTTTGTTCTGGAGGATCATTCACTGGACTTAGTTGTTCTTTTTTTGAACAAGCGTTTAAAAGTATCAATGACAGAAAAAAAATTCCCGCAAGTACTGTTGATTTTTTCATGCTATTTTTTTATAGATACACTGAATTGTATAAGTAGATAGCATTAAAATAATAAATCAATGAACTGCTTTACTGCGTAAAAGTACGCTCAAAAATTTCAGCTAAAAAAATATATTTAAATTAAGAATATAGGCTAATAATCAATGCTGTAAAGCATCCTAGCCTTAGAAAATATTCTATGTATATTGTTATTATTTCACAAAAAATACCGCTGGCACTGGTCTTTGTCCTGTTGGATCGGAGGGCTTTATTGTTTCTTTTCCGTTAATCAATAAACAACTGCTTCCGCCACCATCTAAATTAATGGCTTCAACAGCACCAAGATCAATAAATATTTTTGCTGTCTCTGTGAGTGTGGTACCCACTGCTATATTTTTCATACGGCCTTGAACGGCTAATAAAATTAAATATCCATCTTTCGTATAACCCATCGCTGTGCGCGGATGATGGTCTGCAATGGCTTTGCCTGCAAATTTTTTTTCTTCATTATTTGAAATAAAAATTGCACCGTCCTTGACTAAGACTGGTCCGCCACCAACTGCCCAATCTAATTTCCATTTTTTCAAATTAACTAGGGCCTCTTCTTTCAATGATAATCTTGCATTTTTATTTTTAATTGGCGTCATTGGATTTTGTTGGTATAACACCTGCTTACTATTAGAATCCGTGTAGGTATAAGCAATATCCATCTTGCCATTTTTCTGCATGCCCATTGCAGAATTCAATACATGTGTATAGGTTAAAGTATCTTTTCCCTTACCCTCTATATCTTGCTTATTCAATGCCAATAGACTCCCACGATGTACTAATACATTTAAATTCGTGTTGGTTTTAAATTCAAAAAAAGAAGCATTCATCACAACGGTTGGCTTGACCAATCGCTCATAAAACGCAGATGGCGTTAAGCGTCTATATAAAGTGGTATCCACACCCATTTGGAGATTAGGGTCATTCGTATTAATCAATACATAATAGGCTTTAAAAGCGCTATCATTTAAAGTGCTAGATGTGGATTCAAATACCTGAATTGCATTTGTCTTTAAATCAAAATCATTTGAAACGTTCTTCCACTGCAGTTCTTGTGTCATAGCTGGCACTGACAGTAAGAAGTAGCAAATAGAAAGGATTACAAATACGGGATGAAAAATTGACTTAAGGTATTTCATATTAGGTTTAATAGGATTGATAGGTTTTAAAGCTAGCTCCCTAAAGTTAAGGGTTCTTATCAAAAAGCTTAAATACAAAAAGGCCTCCCATTGCTGGAAGGCCTTCTCTATTCGAATCTTACTAAGTGTAATAGTTGACTACTTTGTTGAGAACCACATTTCTTTAGTGTGGTAGTCTATTGTAGTTGCACCAATTCTGTTTAGCTCATTGATGTTCCAAACATACTCAGAGTTAAATCTTGGACGCATTCTGTAGGCCATTTTTCCACCATTGTCTTGGAAAATATCTGCAGCTGCAGGAAGTGTAAATCCAGTGTATACTTGTACACCAGTTGCATCCTTGTCTGTGTAATGGTATCTACGCATATCAACCCATGTTTCCATAGTACCATGTCCCCATAGGGCAATATATTTTTGTAACATGATCATTGGTAATGTTAAACTATTCGCACTTGCAGGTACCACTGATGTGTTTGCTAAGAAAGCATCTCTTCTAGCAGCGGTTAACAATTCCGCAGTTGGTACATTGGTATTGTAATTAGCCATCAATAAATCAAAGTGCTTTGAGATACCCTCTTTATAAGCAGCTAAAGCAGTTGCCTTATCTCCTTTAATGAAAGCAGCCTCTGCGCGAATAAACGCCATTTCAGTTGCGGTCATAACAGGGAAAGGTGCACTGTTTCTAAAGATAAAACGGCAATTCACATCTGTTGCAGGAGCTGTATTGACAGTTCCAGTTGCTTGAGAAACACCGTGGAAACTTTCAGGACGATCAGCGCCCACCATTACTGCTTGTCCTTTTACTGGCTCAACACCCTTAAAAGTACCATTGCTATTTTTTCTTAATAAGTAGACTGCTCTTGGATCTGCCACACCAGAAAACGCAGGGTTTAAGCCACTCATTAAATCAGCAATAAATGCAGATTGTCTAATTGCAGTAGGATTCGTTACAGCCGCTCCAGCTAAGTTATTTCTAAATGGTCCGAAGAAATTATTAGTTGCACTCACGCTTGTTGCTGCAAATTTCACTAAAGCATCGTCTGATGTTTCTTTCATTGCAAGATTCGTATAATACAATACTGAGTCTGCTTTGTAGATTGATTTATTTGTTAAGTGATGATGTGTTCTAGCCAATACGCCATATACAAATTTCTTCCACTTAGAAACATTACCACCATATAAGAATGCATCTCCAGTAGCCAATGCTGCTTGACTTCCATTCTCGCCTGTTTTATTTAATAAATCAAGGGCTTCAAAAGAAAGTTTTCTTGCATGCATATACACTTCTTCTTGTGTATCGTACTTAAACGTAATTAGATCTGTATTGAAAGCGTCTTTCAAAATAACTTCACCATGGTAATCGGTTAATGTTAACCAACTCCAAGCAAAAATTGCTTTTCCAACGCCAGCTAATTCCCATTGCTTGTTTTCTAAAGCCCAGTCAATTAATTTAACATTGTTTTGTCCAATATCATAATAATGAGAGCGCCAGAATGATTGTGCTACATCGGCATTGGTATGACCCATTCTATCAAAATTGCTTTGCGTTCCAGAAAAGGCAAAGTTTTGAACGTATGCACCAATGTATCTAATATCGTGCATTGGACCATGTCCGCCATAGTTTCCAGCCATTGAGGCAACAATCTGAGGCATTAAAGTTTCTGGAGCCACCTTCACATCATAGTTCGGGTTTTTATAAGCCTCGTCTATTTTTTTAGAACAAGACGCCACTAAAACAATCAAGGCGCTTAGTACTAAAAGATTTTTAAAATTATTTTTCATAAATAAAAGTTTTTATTGATTAAAAAGAAGCTCTAAATCCAAAGTTGAAGCTAACAGGTGCGCCCATGTTTCCATAGTCAAAACCAAATCCACTAACACCACGGCTAGCAGAAGTTGTTGCGCCCACTGCAGGATCAGCTCCTCTATAGTTGGAAATAAGAATTAAATCATTAATCGTTAAAAATACATTTAATGTTTTAGCAAATTTATCAACGTCACCCTTTAATAATTTCTTTATGTTGTAATTAAAAGTAAGGTCTCTTAATCTAAACCAGTTCACATCTTTTTCGATAAATGCTTCTTCTGGCATCGTTGTGTAAAATAAAGAATTTGTTTCTGGAGTAATCGAGATATTGTTTAGCGTTGGAGAAGTTGTATTTTCTTTTCCGTCTCTTAAAACACCTGGTACAATTCTTGCCACACCTCTATCTTTAGTAAGTGAGCTTCTACCAATTGTTGTTAAGTATCTTTCTGTCGCATTAAAGATATCACCACCAACTTTAACATCCCACAAGAAAGAGATTCTTAAATCTTTGTATGTGATATTATTTAACCAACCTAAAGTAAAGTCTGGATTACGATCCCCTCTAACTTTAAAGTTTGCATCAATTAATGGCAATCCATTGGTTGGATTAATTAAGATTTGACCAGCATTGTTTCTTAAATAACCATGAGAAGTAATTGTAGTTGTTGGTCCGCCATTTGCTAAACCACCTCTAGCGTTACCATATACCCATGTATCAGAAATGTAAAATTCTGGAACGTTAGAAGGTAATGAAGTTACCTTGTTGCGCATTCTATTAAAGTTAAAGCGTGTGTTCCAAGAAAAATTCTTCTTATTAACTACTAAGTAGTCTAACACAACTTCAAGACCTGTATTCTCGTTTGAACCTACGTTCAAGGTATTTAAAACGAAACCAGTACCATAACTCGCTCTAAAGTTTTCAGCAATCAAGTCTGTGTTTTCTGTTTTATAATACGTTGCTTCTGTACTTAATCTTCCATTCAAAAACTTCATCTCTGTTCCAAACTCCATTGTCTTTTGACGCTCTGGCGTTAAGTAAGGATTTGCATTCGTGAAATCATAATAATATCCAGCACCACTTCCGGTATTAAAGTTTAAGATAGATTGGTTAGCATAAGGCGCACTGGAACGAGCCGTGCTTGCTAAGGATCCTCTCAACTTCCAATAACTTGCAACCTCTTTTACAATTGGGAAGATGTCTGACATAATCACACTCACACTTCCTGCAGGATAATTATATGCTCTGCTTGAAACTGGGAAGATAGAAGACTCTTCAAAACGGTGAGAATAAGTTAAGAATACTTTATTATCATAGTTCACTGCAGCTTCACCAAAATAAGCTGCCTGACGATTGATATTATAGTTTGGTCTACCAAAACGGTTCATATTACTATTACGAATTCTTGAAGCAACTGCAGTGTTTCCACTATCTGTTCTGTTTGCGTCTGTTATGTTATTACCAAAAATTGAAGTGGTTTGTGTTTCATAATCCTGCCACATATTACCTATCATCAATCTTGTGTTGATCTTGCCAAAGCTTTTCTTTGCTGTTGCAGTCACTGTATGGTTGTAACCATAATAATTACGATAGTAGTTTTCTAAAGCACCTTTTTGTGCACGGCTTAAGAAGTTAGATGCAGAATCCCATCTTGTGTAACCATCTTGTTGGTAAGTATCATAACCAACTCTACCGTTGATTGTCAACCATTTTGTTGGGGTATAGTTTACAGAAAGTGTCGCTACAGTTCTTGTTAATTCGTCACGGCTTCTGTTTCTATATAAATTAAAATAAGGATTATCTAATTCCGCATTTGGATCTCCTGCAAACAAACCTTTTTTAGTTCCATTTGGATTTAACCAGTCTTCTGCATTGTTATCAACAGGCCAAGATAATAAACTTAAAACATATCCTCTAACACCTCTTAATGGCTTGTCGTTTGAACTCTTGATATAACTTAAGCTTGGAGAGATTTCTAAAGTTTTTCCAATTTTATGATTGGTTACAATTCTGAAATTGTATTTTCTAAAATTATTAGTAGGTACAGGAGAATTTTCATCTACATAAGAACCTGACATACGCACAGAATGATTTCCTTTACCGTATTCTAAAGAAACATTTTGATTGTTAGAAAAACTAGTTCGAAAGAACTCATGAAGGTTATCGTATCTAGTAGAATTTTTATCTCCTTTAACCTCCCAAGGTAATCTTGGACCAAAATAAGAAAATATATTTTGTGGTAAACCATTCAATCCCGCATCATAATCTGTCATGATTTCTGGATACCTAGTATAAGTTGATAGTCTAAAGCTATTGTCGTAGCTCACTTTTACTTTACCCTCGCTATCACCACCTTTTTTAGTTGTGATTACGATTGCACCAGAACTAGCTTGGCTACCATAAAGTGCTGTCGCTTCTGGACCTTTCAAAACAGTTACATTTTCAATATCATTAGGATTCAAATCGGCAATACGGTTTGTATAGTCGTTTGATCTGTTTTCAGTAGATACGTTTGCACTTGTTGGCTTTACAGCTAAACCTGTGTTTCTATTATTTTCATTTACAGATGAGTTGTCAATGATCACACCATCAATAATAAATAAAGGAGAGTTGTCTAATGATAAAGAGTTAAAACCTCTTAATACAATTTGAGAACTTGCACCGGCTAATCCACTTGTAGGATTGATTGTTAAACCTGCGATACGTCCTTGTAGTCCGTTCACAAAGTTGTTACGTTGTGTTTCTGCAAGTTCACTACCTTTTACTTTTTGAACAGAGTAACCTAATTCTTTAGGATTACGCTTAATGTCCATTGCAGTCACAACAACTTCATCTAAAGTGTTGTCTTTTGGAGCAAGTCGAACTTCAATTGATGTAGCGCTGCCCACTCTCACATCCTTGGATTCGAATCCAACCAATGAAAAAGTTAAAACTTGATTGTTTGCTACAGAAATAGAAAAAGCACCTGCATTATCGGTACTCGTTGCTACTTTTGATCCTTTTACAAGGACGGAAACATTGGACAAAGGTGCTTTGTCGCTGCCGACAACCCTACCAGTTACCAATTTTTGTTGTGCATTTGCTATTGAGATACTTGTAAAAAGTACCAATAACAAACTCCATAAACCTTTGGTTTGCATAAATTAAAATCTTTGGTGAATAATTAACATTGGGGTTACCCCTTTTTGTTAACGTTAAGTTAACGCTTATTAGCATTCAAATAGAAAATTTTATATGAAAAATAATAAAATTTTAATTCATTGTAAACCAAAGGATAAGGTTTATAAATAACTATTTAAACCTGTATTGTTGCGCCTCGATCAAATCCTGCGTCTTCCTTCATTTTTGCATACCCAAATTGATTGGTATAAAGAGTTGTTTTGCCTATCATAAACGGTGGAATATTCATATGATGGTGTCCATAAATCCAGGCATTTTGGGCCGTTTTTTGCATAAAATGGTCCAAATTTGAGGCAAAACAGGCATTTATTGGGTCATTTTGGTGTTTTTTGGGATAATTCAAAAAACTGGGAATATGGTGGGAAATGACCATTTTTCGGGTGGATTTTGATTCAAGGGCAGGCTCTAAAAAATCAAGGGCATTTTGATGTAGCTGATTGTATACTTGGGGCGTCAATTTGCATCCATTCCATTGAATCTGGTTAAAGTCTTGCACCCTTTTAACCACTATTTCGGTTAAATGAGCAGGTATATAGGACCATAAAGTCGAAAAAATGAGCTCAATAGGGCCAGCAGTGTCTGGTATTTCCTTTACAATATTATTGAGCAGCAGTATATTAGGTCGAATGGACTTCTCAAAACTATTTGGCATCGCCGCCAGGTCTGACCCATAATATTCATGATTACCGGGAAGCCAATAGGTCATTTTAAAATGGTCGGATAAGTAATTCAAAAAATCTTGATGGTGGTCCATTGCGCTAAGCGGCATCAAGTCTCCAGCTATGATTAAATTTTCTTGAACAGGAAGGATCGGCTTTTTACTCAATTTTTTTTTATTTTGAGCAAACTCTAAATGCAAATCGGATGCAAACTGAAAATTCATGAGGCTAAAACTAAACAAAGTATTTATCTTGCCAACACAAAATATACAATATGAAAGAACAAAATTTTAACAATCACGCCCAAATGGTTCCAGGATTTCACTATCTAGCTTTTGGCGGAATCATTGCTTTATTAGGTGGATCAATTAACTATTTACTAAAATCAAGTCCTGAAAATAAATACCTAGCGGCTTTATTAGTTTTAGCATCCATTATATTTATTTTGGTGGCTTGGTATACGCGCACATTTGCTTTAAAGGCACAGGATAGAGCCATCCGTGCAGAAGAAAATTTACGCCACTATGTGTTAACTGGGAAACTACTACCATCTAGTTTAACAGTGGGTCAAGTAGTTGCATTGCGTTTTGCACCTGATGCTGAATTTCCAGCACTAGTCGAAAAAGCTGTAGCAAATAATTTATCAGGAAAAGAAATCAAGCAATCTATTCAAAACTGGAAAGCAGATTTTTACCGCGTATAATTTTTGGCATCTATAAAAGATATTTAGACCCATTGCACAATGGGTCTTTTTTTTGCTTAAATTTAGAAATCTAAAACCACTTTATGATCAAAAAAATAATTGCTTTACTAAGCTTAATCGTATGCACCGAGATGGGCATTGCGCAGGATCTGAACAAAGAACTATCTCCACTTAAATGGAGAAGCATTGGTCCCTTCAGAGGAGGTAGGTCCAATATGGCGTCTGGTGTTTTGAATAATAGAGACGTATATTATATGGGTACCACTGGCGGTGGTTTATGGAAAACAGAAAACAGCGGAATTAGTTGGAATAATGTTTCTGATGGTTTTTTTAAAACAGGTTCTGTAGGCGCTGTTGCAGTTGCAGAAAGTGATGCAAATGTTGTTTATGTGGGCATGGGTGAACACGCAGTAAGAGGTGTAATGACACATCATGGTGATGGTGTTTATAAAAGTACAGACGCAGGAAAGACATGGAAAAAAATGGGATTAGATGCGACTCAACATATTTCAAGAATTGCGATTGATCCAAAAAATCCAAATATTGTTTTTGTTGCTGCACAAGGTGCATTGTATAGCAAGTCAACTGAACGTGGTATTTATAAATCAATTGATGGAGGTGCTACATGGAAAAAAGTATTGTATGTAGATGATAAAACAGGTTGTGCAGAATTATCAATGGACATGCACAATCCATCCATTTTATATGCTGCAATGTGGGAGCACGGTCGTTTACCATGGCAAGTAATTAGTGGAGGTCCGGGAAGTGGATTGTATAAGTCTACCGACGGTGGTAACAACTGGGTGAAAATGGAAAATGGCTTACCAAAAGAAATGGGTAAAATGTCTATCGCTGTATCAAGAGCAAATCCAGAAAAAGTTTTTGCATTAATTGAAAGTGATTTTAGCAAAGACGCAGGTGGTTTATATGTTTCTGATGATGCAGGTGCAAGTTGGTCTCAAATCAACAAAAGCCATCGCTTGATTCAACGCGCATGGTATTATATTGAACTGTTTCCAGATCCTACTAATGAAAACAATGTTTATGTAATGAGTGCTCCATCTTTAAAATCAATTGATGGTGGTAAAACCTTTACAGACTTTGCACGCACGCATGGTGATTACCATGATTTATGGATTCATCCAAGCAATGGTAAAAACATGGTCATTGCAGATGATGGAGGTGCTGCTGTAACACATGATGGTGGCAAGTCTTGGAGCAGTCAAAACAATATGCCCACTGCACAATTTTATAGAATCAATGTAGACAATGAAGTGCCTTATAATATTTATGCTGGCCAACAAGATAATAGTTCAGTTAAAATTGCAAGTCGTGCAATTGGCGCTGGCGGAATAGATGAAAGATTTTGGTCTGCATCTGCAGGTGGTGAAAGCGCCTTTTTGGCATTTGATCCAAACAACCCAAGATATGTTTTAGGTGGATCTTATCAAGGAACGATAGAAGTGTTAGATACAAAAACAAAAGGTAGTACCAATATCATGGCTGCCCCAATTCAGTATTTAGGAAGAGACGCAAAAGATATTAAGTATCGTTATAACTGGAATGCGCCAATCATTTGGAGTAAGCATGAACCAAATACCTATTATCATGGTGCTCAATATTTATTGAAAACTTCTGATATGGGCAAAACCTGGAAAGAAGTTTCTCCTGATTTAACCCGCAACGAAAAATCGAAGCAAGGTACTCCTGGTATTCCATTTACAAACGAAGCAGTGGGTGCAGAAAATTATGGTACACTTGCTTATGTAATAGAGTCCGTACATGAAAAAGGTGTAATCTATACAGGAAGTGATGATGGATATGTATACTTAACAAAAGATGGAGGTGCAACTTGGAAAAATATTACACCTACCGGTTTAGCAGAATGTTTAATCAATGCCATTGAAGTATCTCCACATGATAAAGCAACTGTATACATTGCAACTACTAGGTATAAATTCAACGACCATACACCAGGTTTATATAAATCAACTGATTATGGAACTACTTGGACTAAAATAAATACAGGTATTGCAAACAATGCATTTACGAGAGTTGTACGTGAAGACAATGTGGTTAAAGATTTATTGTATGCTGGTACAGAATTAGGGGTGTATATCTCTAACAATGGTGGCAAAAATTGGAGTCCATTCCAATTGAATTTACCTATCACACCTATCACAGATTTACGTGTGCATCAAAACAATTTAATTGCGGCAACATCAGGTAGATCTTTTTGGATCTTAGATGATTTAAATTTAATTCGAGCATATAAAGCAGATACTAGCAATGTAAAGGTTTACAAACCTGATGCAGTTTTATTGGTAATGGGATCTAGCGAAATGGATGACAATGATCCAGATTTTACAGGTGCCAAGTCCAAAGCGGGTGTCAATCCAGCAACAGGCATGGTCTTATATTATCAATTACCAAAGATGGAAGATGGAGTTGAATTGAGTATGGAAATCAGTGATGCATCTGGCAAATTAGTACGTCGCTTTAGTTCAAAGGCGGACGAAAATTATAAGCGATATGATGGCGCTCCAAGAAGAGATCCAACTTTAAGCAAGGAAAAAGGTTTGAATCGTTTTGTTTGGAACCTACGTCACGCAACAACTGCGGCAATTCCGAATGTATATATTGAAAGTAGTTTTAGCGGCCACAAAGCCATCCCTGGTAATTATACCATTCGTTTAATGGCAGGAGGCAAAATGATTGGCAGCACAACGGGTGTGATTGAAGCCAATCCAAATTTTGGAACGTCTGCTAGTGAATACCAGCAATATGATGACTTGATGCGATTGATGGAAAGCACAGTAACCGAAATGCATCAAATGGTGAATCAACTAAAAGACAATGCTACACATATTGAAGCATTGGTAAAAAAATTAAAGACTGATGCAAATTATAGCGGTGCACAATATGCAAGCTTAAAACAAAATGCAGCGAGCTTGGTTACAAATTTAAAAGCATGGGACGAAGATATGATTCAAAGAAGATCAACTTCTTATGATGATGTAGAGAACTTCCCGAATAAATTTACTGCAAACTATATGTTCATGATGAATCAAACAGAAAGTGATATTCCTCAAGTGAATCAAGCAAATTTAGATTTATTAAAAGAATATACTGCAGAGTGGGAAAAATTAAAAGCAAGAGGACTTAACTTAAAGAATGTGGCGATACCTGCACTCAACAAGCAATTGTGGGATTTAGGAATGGGCGCTATTTGGTAGAAAAGGTTCTTGATTCAAATAGAGACGCAATCCAGGAGATCTTAGTTGTCGGCATTTAAAATGCTAGGCCTAGTATCTTTTGGATTGCGTTTTTCGTATTGCTTTACCTGATTAATTAATTTCGGCTGAAACTTTCTTGGGCGCTTCAATTCATATTCATAAAAAGCAGTGCCAACTTTGTTTAAAAATGGGAAGCCAACGGTTTCCTCATCATATTTTGAATCGTTCACCACGCCATCGCTATTGACATATACCGTAGCGGAAAGCATATAATCAATATTGTTTTTTGTATCCAATACATACGATACATCAGTTAAGAATCCATAAGCCCATCCAACTTTATTAAAAACCCTAATATGCTTTGGCATGGCATGCGTACTATCTTGAAAAAAGAATTTCACATAACTATCATAAAAATGCGCGCTGTCATACTTTGGATAATTAGTTTCCGATGGATACTGAGATAAATACTGCAATAAAAACAATCTATCTACTTCGGTCATATTGAATCTGTTTTGTTTTGGGACCGATGCTGGAAAAATAACCGACTGCAACATTTTTTGCATGTCAACTAATGAAATATTGTTATGGCGTGTAAAATCAAAAGGGGCGTTCACCACTTCGTCCTTGCTGTTCCAATGCGCATCACCAATTAAAATGGGCGCTCCAAATTGAAAACTGTCTTTATTGTATTGAGGGGCGAGCTTTAAAATTGGCAATTGTTTTTCATCCATAAATTGGATGCCATTGGTATGTCTATTTTGATCTTCTGTATAGCCCATGAATTGTCTGGTGATCTTAGTACTCGTATATCCTTTTGCAATTAATTTTTGATTGGTTGGGCCCTGACCCACAAATTGATACAATCGATTATAGGGGTCATTTTCAGAGATTAAAAATGCACGCTTGATAAAATGAGCAATGGATGGTTTTTTATTTTCAGCACTTGAATCTGCATACATGGCTACTTGTCTTTGATAGTTACTATCAAATTGCATCGTAGTGTATTTATTTACATTAGGCAGGTTCAATTCGTATAATTTCTCCATTGCTAAGAATGCAAGGGGCATTTTAACCATCGAAGCTGGATTGAAATAATTTTCTGGATCCGCGTGTAGTGTATAATTTGTAAAATGGGGTATGCCGTTTTGATCTCTATCAATTTTTGTATAGACCAATTGGTATCGATAGGTTTTTGGGCTAGCGAGTACTTTTTTAGTAACGCTATCTTGAATACCTGATAAAATGCTGTTGAATGGGGCTGGCCACTGCGCTGTTAAATTATTTGATATGACTAAAAGCAGCAAGGTGCAATAAAATAGACTTTTTTTCATGATAGACCTCATTGATGTATTGCAAATAAAACAAAATATATTATATTCACTAAAATAAAATTATGGACAAGAATATTCTTTTTGGTATCTGGGTCGTGTCAGCCATTTACTGTGTGTACAAACTCTTTAAGCGATCTAAAAATATATCATTAGATGGCGTTATTGGCTATTCACCAGGACTAGAAGTGGTGATGGTGATTATACTAGGCCCCTTGTTGGCCATGATTGACATTTCTTTAACTTGGATCAGAATCTACAAAGAAGCTGAAGAAGCGAGAAGAAGATCAAAGGAATAATGATAATTGATTATAAAAAAAGCCCTCAATCGTTATTGAGGGCTTTTTTATGAAGCGTATATTCAAAATGATAAAACTATCCTTTAATTTCACAGTGGAATTAAAAATTTAGTTCCCCGGATGGTATTGCCTTACTGCTTTTTGAAGTACTTCTGTTTTATCTAAAGTCATTCTTTTTAGTTGTTGTGCCTGATACATCGCTCTTTGATCATTATAATGCTTATCTCCCTCATTAAAACTAGCCCCAAAAGTATTCACAGATTCAATAAGCGGTAATCCACCATTTTTAGGGAATCGAACAAAATTAATGTAGGCATCTCCGCTGTTCATTTTTCTTTTGTCTTTTCCAAAAGGCTCAGACATCACTGCTGCTAATACATCCGGCATACCACCCTGCGGCCAATTTTCTTTTCCTCTAACCAATCTTTGCACATCCCCTAATGTTAAATCTGTTCGGCCATAATTTTTTTGTAAAAAGTCATAGATGATTTGATACACTTTCACTGCTTCTTCCATGGTTAGCTTATCTTTATTCCGACCTTCCATCACCACTGGTACATTGTAATATGCTAAATTATAGATCAATGCGCCCTTGCTTTCAGCAACTGCATTGTGGTCCCAATTTTTTAAAGTGGTGATGATAGAAGCTAATTGAGGATATTTATTTTCATCTACCATAAACATAGAATCTGCAGTAAATCCATATGGAAATAAAATTGGATTCGGTAATTGACGATCAAACTTAATACGCTTAATATCTTCGTATGAAATTTTATCAAGTTGGTCTATTAAGTCTTTAGCGCGTCTACTTCTGTTATCGTGATAGGTTTCATAGCCGTCATTTACATCAAAATCTTTTGGATTCAAATTGTCTGATTCACTACTTGCTAAAAAAGGTGAGTGATTGGCGTTGAATAAATAACCACTTTTTGGATTCAACATTTGTGGCAGGGCGCTTAATGGTTTAAATTGATTCCACAAAGTTGCTTTTGTATTTCCAGGAAGGGTACTGCTCCAATGATAGCTCGTGTCTTTGTTGCGATAAGGCATTTTACCATTAGAGATATAAAATATATTGTCTGCTTTGTCTGCATACATAATATTAAACATCGGTAAATGATTTTGTTCCAACGCAGCTTTGAATTCATTAAAATTTGTTGCCTTGTTCATGGCATACCACTGTTGTAATGCGCCTGCGTCCATTAATGCTGGCAATCGCATTGAAAAGAATTCTCCTTTTGGTGTAGCCACGGTTGGACCATAAATAGACTGGTACACGGTTTTATAAATTGGAATTGGAATCCCTTTAATATTTAATTTAATTTTTCTCTTTTCTAATTTCAACCAATTGCCATCCACTTTATATTCGCCAGGATGCGATTTGCTCATTTCTAATTGATAGATGTCTATTTTATCTTGAAAATTAACCGTATGCGCCCATGCTAAATTAGGTGTCACACCATGAAAAATCATAGGCGCCCCAGGAAACAAACCACCTAGTATATTCCAACCTTCTTCGCTTTGTAGATGTGCTTCATAAAATGCGGTTGGGCCTTCAATAGGCTGGTGTGCATTGATCACTAGCATAGTTTCGTCTGATGCAGACTTCTTAGCATTGATTGCAAATGCATTACTGCCTTCGCCAGTGAAGCCTTCCAATTTTGGAATAGTACCATTTAAAATTTTTGGTAAGGCTTTATCTACGCCACAAAAAATAGCTACGGAAAATGCAGCAGAAGCTAAATACTCTTCGATGGTAATTGGAAATACATGCTTGTTCAACACTTTATCTGGATGCGCTTTAGCATAAGCTTCTAATCCCAATAAATAACCTTTTAGCAATTGTATGAACTTAGGGTCAAACTGATTCATTTGCGCAATAACTGTTGCCTTTGTATTTAACAAACCAAAAACAAAATCAATAGGTGCCCCCTTTTTTCCTAAATGCGTTGCCACTTTTCCTTTACCAGTTAGGATCAACATTTGCATTGTAGCAAAATCATCTTCTGCATGCGCCCATGCAAGACCATAAGCTACTTCAGGATCGGTAGGCGCAAAAATATGCGGTACACCAAAACTATCTCTAGCAATTTTAATTTGCTCTGTACGAATGACTGGAGCATTCGAATATTGTGCATTGCTTGATAAGATGCATAATAGGAATGAAAAGAAGAATAGATAGCGCATATGATTTAATTTAATGAAGCAATCGGAAATGAAAGAAAGGTAATATTCAAAAATACATCTGCAAAAATATCGAATATTCTCTACACCACGTTAAAGAAGTACCGCAATTTTAACATCTATAATTTTATAAAAAAAGAAATTGGTGATACCTTTGACAATATTTTTAATTGGGGCTTTCAAAGATTGAATTACAAAATGAAATTTATAAAAAAGGGTGCGCTTTATTTTATGTGCACGATTGTATGCGTTTTACAAATTCAATTTAGTTTTGGACAGGATAAATTCGTTTTAAACGGAAATATTAAAGACCAAGCAACCGGTGAGGCTATGATAAGGGCCGTAATCAGGATTGAAGAGCTACCAAGTCTCGGAGTACTTTCTAATGAATATGGGTTTTACGCCATTGCATTACCAAAAGGAAAATACACCCTAGTTGTTACTCAGTTAGGATATGAAAAATACAAGGAACAAGTAAGGCTTGATAGTAATTTAAATTTAACTATTTTATTGAGGTCTGCTAATACCTTGAAAGAAGTGGTGGTGGAAAGTGGAAGAAAAAATGACAACCTTCTAAAACCTCAAATGGGGACAGAGACACTCAACTTAAATGCTATTAGCAAAGTGCCTGTTATATTTGGAGAAAAAGATATTTTAAAAACACTTCAACTATTGCCTGGTGTCAAATCGGCTGGAGAGGGTAATAGTGGTTTTTATGTTAGGGGTGGTGGTGCAGATCAAAATTTAATTTTATTAGACGAGGCGCCGGTTTATAACGCATCTCACTTACTTGGTTTTTTTAGCACTTTTAATAGTGATGCCATCAAAGATGCCACATTAATTAAGGGCAATAGTCCTGCTCAGTATGGCGGCAGGTTGTCTTCTGTGTTAGATGTAAAAATGAAAGAAGGCAATAACCAAGACTTTAATGTCAATGGAGGACTTGGACTCATAAGCAGTCGACTTAGTATTGAAGGACCGCTTCAAAAAGAAAAGTCTTCCTTTATTCTATCTGGGAGAAGAACCTATGCAGATGTTTTTCTGCGTGCCTCTGATGAATTTAAAGACAATATCTTGTACTTCTACGACCTAAATATGAAAGCGAATTACAAGATTAACGAAAAAAATAAATTATATATTTCCGGTTATTTTGGAAGAGACGAATTAGGATTAGGCGACTCCTTTGGTATTGATTGGGGAAATAAAACGGGCACTATTAGATGGAACAGAATTGTATCTAGTCGTTTGTTTTTAAATACCTCTTTAATTTATAGCGACTATAATTATAATGTAAAGCTTAAAAACGGCTTGTCTAATTTTAATATCAACTCCAATATTAAAGACATCAACCTAAAGCAAGATTATACATTTTACCTCGACCCAAAAAATACATTACGTTTTGGATTCAATAGTATTTTACACAATATTACTCCAAGCACATTTAGCGGGACAGTGATTAATAGTAATCCTAAAAAAGGTAGAAACGGACTTGAAAACGCATTATATATAAGCAACTACTATAAAGCAACCGGCAACTTAAGTCTTGATTATGGGATGCGTATTTCTGCTTATAGCTTAATGGGCGGCGATGCATATAATGTTTATGAAAAGGATTTGCTTGTAAATACAATACGATTAGATAAACAAAGTTTTGGAAAGACCTATATTAATCCCGAACCAAGGATGACGGCCAACTACCGTGTCACAGACCAAACAAGCATCAAGGCGGGTTATGCCAGAAATATTCAACACCTGCACCTGCTTAGTAATTCAACTGCATCAAGTCCGTCTGATCAATGGATTGGAAATTCCTATAATATTAAACCCGAAATTGCGGATCAGCTAAGTGTAGGTTTTGTACAAGGATGGAAAAATAACAGCTATGAATTAAGCACAGAATTGTATTATAAAAATTTACAAAATCAATTAGACTTTAAAGATGGGGCTGAAATATTTACTTTAGCAGATGTAGAAAGCGCGCTCTTGTTTGGTATTGGACGCGCCTATGGTCTTGAATTATTATGGAAGAAAAAAGAAGGCATGTTAACTGGATGGATAAGTTATACCTTATCCAAAACAGAAAGAAAAATTACGGGTATCAACCAAAACAATTGGTACAATGCAAGACAAGATAGGACCCATGATATTGCTGTTGTAGGCGTTTATACCCTTAATTCAAGATGGTCTGTCTCCTCTGTTTTTGTATACAATACAGGAGATGCCGTTACTTTTCCAACTGGAAAATATTCCATTCAAGGACAGACACTGTATCAATATGCATCGAGAAACGGAAACAGAATGCCCTCCAATCATAGAATGGACATAAGTGTCACTTATGATAAGAAAAGAAAAAAACGCATTCAAGAATCTTGGAACTTTAGTTTATACAATGTGTATGGCAGAGAAAATGCGTATCAAATTAATTTTCAAGACGATCCAAAAGATCTTAGTAGAACTCAAATTATTCAAACCTCCTTATTTAGGTGGGTACCCAGTGTAACATATCAATTCAAATTTTAATCATGCTTAAAAAATATTTTAGTACAATTTTAATCGGGATTTTTTTATTGGGTTGTGAAAAAGAAATTCAGCTACCCTTGGATCCCAATCAGTCTTTGCTTGTCATTGATGGAGGTATCACGGACGAGATTGGACCTTATTATATCAAACTCAGCAAATCGACTGGTATTTCTGAAGCCTCTAATTTTTTTGCAGTGACCAATGCCATTGTCATTGTTAAAGATAATCTTGGAACAATAGACACTTTAAAACATGAAAATGGAGGGCAATACAAAACCAATAAAATAAAAGGTATCTATGGGAACACCTATTTTTTAGAGGTACAAGTTGCAGATAAAAAATATACTGCCAATTCTACTATGCCACAAAAAGTTGCTTTAGATAGTTTAAGGATTAACCCTTTTCCAGTCAATAATGAAATTAGATATAGTGTTATACCTGTTTATACTGACCCAATTCAGTTGGGCAATAGCTATCGTTTTATTCAAAAGATCAACGATACGCTAGATCAAACTTTTCACGTATTCAATGATAATTTGAATAATGGAAAAGAAAATCAAAGACCACTAAGAGGCGGGTCAGATTCTTTAGAAGTAAAATTAAAAGATATTGTTTCTGTAGAGATGCAATGTATCACAAGGCCTACATATTTATATTACTATACCCTGTATCAACAATCAGGTGCTGGGCCAGGCGGTGGAACTACTCCATCTAATCCACCCTCCAATATTATTGGTGGCGCCCTAGGAATTTTCTCGGCACATACTGTTCAAAGAAAACAGATACTGATTAAATAAAGATTGCATAAAAAAGCCCCCAACTTTCAAGAAAATAAAGAATCCTTAAATATATCAATATATAACTTATTGATTTACAAAATTTTGAAGGTGAGAATATAATAAAATACTTATATATTTATAATTAAATATAATTATTATACTATATTTGACTGTCTAGCCTAAATTACAAGACCCCCGTTGTGAGGTTATATTTTTTAAATTAAAATAAAAAAAATGAAAAAAAATTTGGAATTTTTGCTTTAGCAGCAATTACATTATTAGCAAGCTGTTCACACCAACAGTTTACAGGTAATGGTGCCCTTAGTGATGTTTCTCTACAAAGAAACTCATCAGAGTATGAAATTAAGCGTTTAAATGAAATTGAAGTTTCTGGAAAATCTTTTTGGGGGATTCCTTCAAATAGTTATAACGCTAATAAAAACAAAAAGGGCATGATTGTTCGTTTTAACGGATTAGAACTAGGGAGAACACCTAAGATTTTACCAATTTTAACAATGTTAAGTTACACAGTTGGTGTTAGTGGAGTATTACAATCTGCATTTGGTAATAAAGATATTACAGAGAAAATTGGTAATACCACTTATAAATGTGAAGGATGCGGGGATCCTAAATTAGGAACTGTTCCATCATTATTACTTGCCCTACTAGTTGCTGGTGCCATTAATAATTTCACTTGGAGCGGATCTGCATTCTCTGGAGCAACCAATGAGTTAAATTACAGACTTGTTACTGATAATCCAAATGTGGATGTGTTCTTAAATCCTAAGTATACTATTGATTATAAAATGGGCTTATGGAAGCAATCTGCTAATGTGAAAGCAAAAGTAATGGGAGCAACAATTAAAAGCAATTAAATAATAATATAATTTAGTGCTACAAAAAAAGGACGCAATTGCGTCCTTTTTTTATTCTAATTATAAATACTTATTTTTTCTTTGCAACTGCCGCTTTTAAGACCTTAACCAAGTTTGGTATATCTTCAACATTCTTTTCTGTCCAAAAATATAAGAACTTACCAGTACTTGCCTGTGTGTTTTCGTCAATTACAGGTATGCTAATTGAAATTCTTTTTTCTTTTTCTACAACAGTATAATAGAATACCATTTCTTTTGCTTTAAAAATAAATTCACTAGATTTATTATTTAGGGATAGTCCTAAATTTGGCACCACATTTTTTTCTAGAAAACTAATAAAATCATTTACCTCATCTAATCCAATATAGGCAAAAGATGTTGTTTCATCTTTTTTCCTCATTCCAAAGCCTCCAATAGAAGCAGAAGGATCAGCAGTTTTTACCATCATTTCTAATTGCAATGCATTTAGTTTTTCTCCCGTTCTTAAATTTTTTAATTCAACAGGGAAGAAGTGCACATATTCTCCAATTCCAGATTTAAACTCTGCCTGGGTACTCCAATCTCTAAAAAAATTAAATTGGGGTTCAATACCAATAAACTTTCTAGTTGCAGATTGTCCATCAACAAATATTTGTTGTCCTATTGTTTGAGATGCAAGGAATATGGATATAATCGTAAGTACTTTTTTCATCAATTTAATTTTAAATTTTCAAAAAACTAGTGATACCATGTTCTTATTACCCTGGTATTGTAAACAACCTTTGGCTGATTATTTGCATACGCTACGCCAACATCTCTTGCTGCAGAAATCGCTTTTTTACGAACATCAAGTTCTTCTTTACGAATATCTGTTTCATCTTGTTGAATTTTTTTACGCATATCAAGTTCGTCTTGTTGAATTTTTTCAATCATCTTCCACTCTCTTCCATCCTTTTCTTTCACCCAAGCCCTAACTTCATTTCCAACTTTTTCTGCCTCTAGATAACATTTAGAATCCGTTGGTATCTCAGATAAGTAAGCGCCTGTAGTTTCAACGTCTCTAGACGCCCATGCTCCTTTTGCTTTACCGAGTGAAACTTCACATCGATGGTCTTGGATACTTTGTAGAATTCCCTTAATCTCAGGATAACAACTCATGTCTGGAGTATAATTTGAAACCGACTTAGCTGCCTCGTCCCAATTATCTTGTGCAATAAAGGCCTTTGCCTTAGTGATATTGAGTTGACATTCGTTTTCAACCTTGGCTTTATATACTTTTACCGCAAGCTCCATTGCACCGTCATAACAAGTTTTACAAACCTCTGGGACTTCTGACAATACATATAATGCATTATCATATGATTTTTGATCAGATAGAGAGCTAGCCTGTTTAAGAATAAAATCACATTTAGAATTATAATATTCTATTATCTTAGTTTTACCCTTTTCTACAAAAGCTAAAATATTTTTATCCGCGGTCTTTATCTTTTTTAAGGCATCAATGTAGGCCTTTGTTTCATTATCACCAATGGCCTTAATATTGATAGCCTCTGTTGCAAAAATAGTGCCGTCAATGCCATCGCCTATGATTAGGTTGACTTCAAGCTCAAGTATAATTTGATCTGGAGGGCCAACAATGATGTTTTTAGACAACTCATTTATTTGACCACTAATCAAAAATCTTTGTGATGCACCAGATCCACCCATTCCATTAGCAGCAACTATTGCATTTAATTTAGATTCAAATAATTTTTGCGCAGCAGGTTTAATGTTTGCATCCGGAGGAACATATGTATTTAATACAATTCTAGCGACATCATCGCTTTTGCTAAGTGAATTTTGTGCATTTGAAACAAAACTCAAAAAAAGCAAAATAAAACTTAAAAGTGTTTTCATTTTAAAATATTTAATCAGGAGTAGTTCCAATTACAAGTGTAGCAAGGCCGAGTTTTCCTGGTTCCACTGTAGAATTAATTTCAAACTTTTTCAAATATTTTTTAAGGTCTTCTAAAAATGTTTGTGCAGTTACAGCAGATGGTTTTGCGGTCTTAGATAACTTATTAACTTTGGTTAAAGGAATTCTTATATCTTTAATCGTTATTTTGTTTTTAGACGCTGCTAGATTTCCTTCAGAAAGTGCATTGTCGGTCATCCAAACTCCAATTATCTCTTTCAATGGGTAGGATTCTCCTTCAACATTATACTCTTTATCTAAACTGCCCTCAAAACTTGAAGATGTTGTAATAGTTAATTCAACCTTTCTTCCTTGAGCTTGCATTTTATCAAAATATTTTTGAAATCTTCCTATAAAGCCATCCATTTTATCATTTACAGACTGTAAAATTAATTCTCCAATAGATGCAGATCTAGACTCAGGACCAAACCCTCCTTCTTGTGAAGCGGGCTCCGAGGTATACGAATCAAGGGCTTCGAGTTGATATTCTAATTGATAATTAGGCAATTTTGGAATCACTTTCCAATAGGCTGATATTTTTATATCTGGTGACACCTTATTAATTATCTTATCTAACATAGAGAGTTGTCTTCCATCATCGGAAAATTCATCCTTAATCTTCTCTTCTTCGATTTTTCTAATTTCATTTTGTAAGTCCACTAGATTTTCATAATCCCTATCAATAAAAAGTTTTTTTATACTGCTCATTGCAGTCATAAACTCCTCATCTAAAATAGCTTTTTCATAATCAGGGGTGATTTTAAAACCACCATTTTGATCATCTGTTTTTTTAACATATCCCTTAGCCTTACACCAAATGTCACTTGGATAAATCATAATGCTTGGCTTAGCAACACTTTTATCAAGTTTTGCAAATTTTTCAATGATACCATCTGCTTCTAACTGCTCTCTTAAAGCAATTACATTTACCTGTACGGTCATGTTGACACGATATTCTGTCTTTGTCACTTGATCAACCTTGTCTGGTCTTCCTGTTGGAAGAATAACAAATTTTGAAAAAGTACCGCCCTCTGCAAAAAAGGCATCAAAATATTCTCTTTTTTCTTCAAATAAATTAGGGTTTTTGGTTAATGCTGGTTTTGTTTGACAACCAACACTATTCCCAAATACGCCTTTGAAAATAACACCATGTACTGCATTTTTCTTTGATTGATTAATCGATAATTTATCGTCTCTTAAATAAGAAACCACATCGATTAAATAAGAATTGTCAGAACCTCCGGTCCCTTTACAACTAAGCTCATATCGCCACTCTTCGGTGGCGATATTTGCTTTTCTCTGATCTCTTCCTGTTTGAGCATTTGTCAAAGTGACAAACGAAAACAGAAAAGAAAATAAGAATAATTTTTTCATAATTTATTTGATATTTTATTTAACTAATCTAACATAAAACCACTCTCTAGCATCTTTATTTTTACCTTTAAAATAAGTTTGTTCGATTTCTTGTTTTGGAGCTCCGTAACGATTATCCCAAACTTTATTTTTATCTACTTCAATTGTACCAATTTTATTATACTCTCCTCCTCTTATTTCTAAAATTTCAAATTTCTCTCCTCCTTCTAAACCCTCTTTCATGCCTAATTTAGCAGAAAAAGGATCTACTCCAGTAAGTTGATACAAAGGCTTGAATACCTCATATTCTCTTTGTAGTTTAGTAAATACCTTATCTACGTTTCTAACTGTAGAAAGCTCAATGATTTCATCTTCCGTTCTATCTCCCTCTCCTTTTTTAAGCGAGAATGTAACCAATGAAGTTGCCTTTTCTTGTCCAATAAATTCTAAATTAAAATTCATTGCATTAAAAGCATTGATATCAATTGATAATGATGAATTGATGCCTTTTGAAGACAATAATTTATTGAAATCGGTAGCAATTTGCTCATTCCACTCTAACTTGTATAACCAAGCGGTTGTCCATACAGAATAGCCTTCTGATGCTTTTTCATATATCTTATCGGCAGCCTTTCTTGCTATAGTCTGTAACATTCCGCTTAATTTGTCAGCTTGGGCATATGCAACTTGACGAATTGCTTCTGCAGGTACAGCATTTGACACAAAATTTAATTTTGTAAACACAACAAAAGTATTGTTAATTAGCTTTAGAGACATTTTATCAATTTCTGTTTGTGCAATTGCGGCTTGTTGAACTCTTTGTTTATCCTCTTCTGACATACTTAATTTGATTCTTTCGTTGAAAACGGAATAATCAAGTGCTCCATCATCTTTTATTGAGTACCACTTTCTAACTAATTCTTGTGCTATTTTTTTATCTTTAATGTATTTATCTAATTCGTATTTAACCTGAGAATTATTTTCTAATATTCCTGCAGTAGCAGAAGATAGGGCACCACTTAATGCCTTCCCCAATTCTGAGTCTTTTATCCCTAGTGCATCTTTTTCTTCCTGGGTTAATTTATACGCATCGATATTTACAGAATTATTGCTTATTCTATGATCATCGTATTTGTCAGGAAAAGGGTATTTATTATATGAAGCCTGAACCTTAGCTGCATTATCGAAATTTAGATTTTCAATATTAATGATATGCAATGAGCTTCTTTGATAGCCCTCTTTTACATCTTGGGCTTTAGCTACATTGTTCGTTAATAGAAATGCCATAAAATAAATTACGGCAAGTAAGATTCCCCTTTGTTTAGTTTTCATGTTTTTTAATTTTTAATGTATAAATGAATTGACAATCGGGGGAAGGCAATTTTATACTTTAGGGGGGTATTTAAAAATATGTAAAAAGTTTAAATATTAGACTATTTACTAATAAAATAATTCAAATATATTTTATACCATATCGTGCATTGAAAATTAAAAACTTGAATAGTTGAATATCAATTATTTAGAATAAAAAAGCCCCCAACTTTCGTTGAGGGCTGATAAATGATTGTGGCACCACCCGGGCTCGAACCGGGGACACAAGGATTTTCAGTCCTTTGCTCTACCAACTGAGCTACAGCGCCATCGGACTTGCATCCATCCAAACAAATTGCTTTGTTCGGGGAACAAATATAAGCAGACCCGCCTTAAATAGCAAAAAATAAGGCTTCTTTATTGAAAATCAGTGAAAAACATGAAGGCTAAGCGGCCAACGCTACCACAAAAAAACTAGCAATAATTAAGGCCAATCCAATCCATTGTTTAATGCTTAAGCGCTCATTGTAAATAAAATAACCAAGCAACACGGAGATAATTTGACTACCAATAATTAAGATATTAATCACTACCACTGGTAAATAACCATAACTCATATTAATAGCAAGACCTCCTATCACAAGTAAGGCGCCTAAAATTAAGTAGGCCCTGATATGAATTAATTTTAAGTGGGTTGTTAACTGATTAAGCAGTCCGTCTTTTATTACTAAGACTAAACCAAATAACATAGCCATAGATTCAATGATCAAACTAAAACCAAGTGGACCCCACCATGCAATTGGAAATTTATATAAGGCAAAAGAACTACCCCAGAAAAAACTAGATGCAATACCATATAAGATACCTTTTTCAAATGCTTTTGAATTTTGTATCTCTACTCTTTTAAAATACAATAAGAATAAGCCAACAGTACTTAAAATAAAAGCAATTAAATAATTATTATACCATAGTTCTCCCATAATAAAAACAGCCGTTATAATGGTAAATATTTTTAACGAAGACACAGGCACCACAACGCTTATAGGCGCTTTCTGAATACCTTGTAAAAAAAAGACAAGTCCAAAAATATTAAATACACTGAGTGCTATAGATAAAATTAATTCCTTGTCCATTGCGATATCGCGCACTACCCAGTATTTAAAAAAATCTGCTTGACGAAATCCAAAATATAAAATTGAAAAAATAATCGTTGCAAAAATGCCCCGATAGAACATACCAATTTGATAAGGTATTGTCGCTGTTACTTTTTTCCAATAAGCATTACTTATTGCAAAACAAAAAGCCCCAATTAAAACAAAAACAATTCCCATATAAAGTTCAATTTAGCCCTGGGGCATTTCTGGCGCTTTAACAAAAAGAGCGCGATTGCGCTCTTTCAAATTTTTTAATATTCACAGTTCTTTGGTGTTCTGGCAAAAGGAATAACATCTCTGATATTCGTCATGCCTGTAACAAACTGTACCATACGCTCAAAGCCTAATCCAAATCCAGCATGTGGCACAGTACCAAAACGTCTTGTATCTAAGTAATAACTCATTTCGGCTAAAGGAATATGCATTGCGTTCATTCTAGCTTCTAGCTTATCTAAACGCTCTTCTCTTTGTGAGCCACCCACAATCTCGCCAATGCCTGGTGCCAAAATATCCATAGCAGCTACGGTCTCTTTGCCAGGCTCAGATCCATCGTTCATGCGCATATAAAATGCTTTGATTGCAGCTGGATAACCTGTAACAATCACTGGCTTTTTAAAATGTTGCTCTACTAAGAATCTTTCATGCTCACTTTGTAAATCTATGCCCCATTTAACATCGTAAGTGAATTTCTTTTTCTTATAGTGATTGCTATTTAATAAAATATCAATCGCCTCTGTGTAGGTGATTCTTTCAAAACTATTTTCTACTACAAACTTTAATTTCTCTATCAAGCCTAGGCCAGATCTTTTTTCGGTAGGTAATTGTTTTTCTTCTTCCGCTAAACGCGCATCTAAAAATGCTAAGTCATCTGCATTGTGTTCCATTACATAAGCAATTAAATGCTTCATGAAATCTTCCGCTAAATTCATATTATCTTCAAGGTCATTGAATGCCACCTCGGGTTCAATCATCCAAAACTCTGCCAAATGCCTTGTGGTGTTTGAATTCTCTGCACGGAAGGTTGGACCAAATGTGTAAATGTCTGAAAACGCCATGGCGCCTAGCTCTCCTTCAAGTTGTCCGCTCACAGTTAAGTTCGTGCTCTTACCAAAAAAGTCTTCAGTAAAATCAATTTCACCTGCTTCGTTTTTTGGCGCACCTTCCATTGGAAGCGTAGTCACACGAAACATTTCGCCGGCACCTTCTGCGTCGCTTGAAGTAATGATAGGTGTATTTAAATATAAAAATCCGCGATCATTAAAAAACTGGTGCACTGCAAAAGCCAAAGAATGACGAATGCGAAATACTGATCCGAATGTGTTTGTTCTAAAACGCAAATGCGCTTTTTCTCTTAAAAATTCTAAAGAATGCTTTTTTGGTTGTAAAGGATATTTTTCGGCATCACTGTCTCCTAATATTTCTATTGTAGTTGCTTTTACTTCTACTGTTTGTCCCTTACCTTGGCTTTCCACCACTAAACCTTTTACTTTCAAAGATGCACCTGTTGTGATGCGTTTTAATAAAGCTTCATCAAATTCACCCAAACTGGCTACCACTTGCACATTGTTATTGGTGCTGCCGTCGTTCAATGCAATGAACTGGTTATTTCGGAAGGTACGAACCCATCCCATGACTACTACTTCGGTACCGACAGCTGATTGAGCGTCGTTTCCGCTTAACAATTGCTTGATTTTGACTCTTTGGTTGAACATATTAGTTATTTCGAGGTTCAAAGATAACCCATAAAAAATTGTTTTTTTATGCAAAACTGCTTTACTTTGTGGTAGAAACGAGCAAACGCTCAGATACTATTTTTCGCGCTTCTTTCATTACCGGTCAAATCTTGGCCAAATTCAACTAGATTTTTTCAAACATTCCCCGATCTCCATTCGATTTAAAAAACCCTTCATTTAAAGTGCCAGAAAAAGACGACAAACCAAAAAGAGGACGCAAGCCTGTTGCTGCGCCTGCTACAAAAGCAAAAGCAGATACAACTGCATCAAAACCAGAGCGCAAGCCTATTGCAAAAAAAACGGCCGCTCCAGTTAAAATTCAAAAAGACCATTCCGAAGACGATAAAGCTTCTAAAATAGCAGCTGCCTTATTTGGAGACGAGTCTGCAGCAAGCCAAGCGCCTGCACCAGCAGAAAATCCCGAAGTGGCGTCTGCACCGCAGGGTGACCAAACGGGCCAAGACCAAAATGCTGGTCAATCTAATCAACATCCACAAGGTGGAGAACACCGTGGTCAAAGAGGTCCTGGCCAAGGTCAACACCCACACCAAAACAGACATCTTCCTAAAAAAGAACCTGTATTCAATGTTGAATTCGACGGCGCCATTGCTTCTGAAGGTGTATTAGAAATGATGCCAGATGGATACGGCTTTTTAAGAAGCTCTGATTATAATTATTTATCCTCTCCAGATGACGTATATGTTTCTCCTTCACAAATAAAATTATTTGGTTTAAAAACAGGAGACACCGTTCAAGGAACAGTACGCCCACCTAAAGAAGGTGAAAAATATTTTGCATTAACGAAAGTAGATTTTGTCAATGGTAAAAAACCAGACGAAATTCGCGATCGTATTCCTTTTGACTATTTAACACCATTGTTCCCTTTCGAGAAATTAAATTTATATACCACGGCTAATAATTATAGTACGCGTATCATGGATTTATTTACACCGATTGGTAAGGGACAGCGTGGATTATTGGTTGCGCAACCAAAAGTGGGCAAGACCATGTTGTTAAAAGAAGTTGCTAACGCAATTGCTGCAAATCACCCAGAATGTTATTTGATGGTGGTATTGGTAGATGAGCGTCCAGAGGAAGTAACAGATGTAGAGCGTTCTGTAAAAGCAGAAGTGATTGCATCTACATTTGATGAGCCTGCAGAAAAACACGTTAAAGTATCTACGATGGCTTTACAAAAAGCAAAACGTTTAGTAGAGTGCGGACACGATGTAGTGATTTTATTAGATTCTATTACTCGTTTAGCGCGTGCGCATAACACCGTTGCACCAAGCTCTGGTAAGGTTTTATCGGGTGGGGTAGAAGCCAACGCAATGCAAAAACCAAAACAATTTTTTGGTGCTGCGCGTAAAATTGAAAACGGCGGATCGCTTACTATCATTGCAACAGCGCTTGTAGACACCGGGTCTAAAATGGACGAGGTGATCTTTGAAGAATTCAAAGGAACAGGTAATATGGAATTAGTATTAGATCGTCGTTTAGCGAACAAGCGTATTTTCCCTGCAATTGATTTGACAGGATCAAGCACGCGTCGTGATGATTTATTATTAGATAAAGATGTATTACAAAGAATGAATATTCTTCGTTTGTTCTTGAACGATATGAATACCGACGAAGCAATGAACGAATTACTAAAACGCATGCGCGGCACAAAAGACAACGAAGAGTTTTTAGCCAGTATGAACAGATAATTGTTATAAAAAAGCCCTTAAAAAATTTAAGGGCTTTTTTATTAATGTGCTTCTAACCAATTTTTTCCTTGACCAATTTCTGCTTCTACCGGTACGCCATTTGGCAATTCCATTGCGGTAGTCATACAAGATAAAATCAATTCTTTTAATGCAGGAAGTTCAGACTCGACAGCATCAAACACCAATTCATCGTGTACTTGTAAAATCATTTTTGATTCCCAGTGTTGCTTTTTCATTTCACGATGGATCTTGATCATCGCAAGTTTAATCATATCTGCAGCAGACCCTTGTATAGGAGAGTTGATGGCATTGCGCTCTGCAAAACCACGCACCGTAAAATTAGACGAGTTGATATCTCTTAACCAACGCTTACGTCCCATTAGGGTTTCAACAAAGCCTTGCTCTTTCGCTTTGTTGATTTGTTGGTCCATATACAATTGAATATTGGGAAATTCTTTTTTATAATTATCAATAATCTCCTTTGCCTCTGTTCTTGAGATCCCCAAGTTTTCGGCTAAACCAAATGCGCCCTGTCCATAGATGATACCAAAGTTGACGCTCTTGGCTTTATAACGTTGTTCTTTGGTCACATCCGCTTCTGCGATGCCATATACTTTTGCAGCTGTTGCAGTGTGGATGTCTTTACCTTGTTTAAATGCGTCGCACATATTTGGGTCGCCACTAATGGCTGCAACCACTCTTAATTCTATTTGGGAATAATCCGCACTTACTAAAATACGAGCAGGGTCTCTTGGAATAAATGCTTTTCTAACTTCTCTTCCACGCTCAGAACGAATTGGAATATTTTGCAAATTTGGATTGGTACTACTTAACCTTCCCGTTACCGCAACCGCTTGTGCATAGCTGGTGTGGATTCTTCCAGTTTTTGAATTAACGATGGCGGGCAGTGCGTCTACATATGTAGATTTTAATTTACTTAATTCTCTAAAGTTTAGAATATCATCAACAATTTTATGTTTTGCTGCAAGCTTCGCTAAAACATCTTCTCCTGTAGCGTATTGTCCAGTCTTTGTTTTTTTTGCTTTTGGATCAATTTTTAAAATATCAAACAAAACCTCACCCAATTGTTTTGGAGATGCTAGATTAAATCGCACACCTGCTTGTTCAAACACCCGCTCTTCGCTTATTTTAATATCCGCTTCTAATACCTTACTATATTCATTTAAAAATTGTTCATCTACTTTAACGCCCTCAAATTCCATATCCACCAACACCTGCATCAAGGGGTTTTCAACTTCTTCAAAAACACGTTTCACTTCGCGCTTAGTTAACAATGGCTCAAAACATTCTTTCAATTGATAAGTAATATCCGCATCCTCTGCCGCGTACTCTGTGATTTGATCCAAGGGTACATCGCGCATCGTTCCTTGGTTTTTTCCTTTTTTACCAATTAGGTTTTCGATGCTCACGGGTGCATATCCTAAAAACTGTTCGCTAAGGATATCCATGCTACGCCTGCCTTCTGGCTCTATCACATAGTGCGCCAACATGGTATCAAAAGTTTTTCCTTTTAAAATGACACCATACCATTTCAACACTAAGAAATCATATTTTAAATTTTGTCCAATCCACGTGATTGTTTCGTCTTCAAATAAAGGTTTTAGTTTTTCTAAAATATGCTTTGCGCCATCAGCTCCATCACCATCATTCGCTACGGGTAAATAATAACCAGTATGTGTGGTGTTTGAAAAACTTAATCCTACCAGCTGCACATTGTTTGCGTCTATACCTGTTGTTTCGGTATCAATACAAATTTCTTTTTTAGCAGTGATTTTTTTTATGAAATCCTCAATTGCTTGATCGCCCACAATCGTTTCATATGAATGTGGTGTATTCTCAATATTTTTATTGGCAATTAATTTAGGTAAATCGGACTCTTCTTCATCGTCATCATAACCAGCATTACCAGGCTCGTCATTGGGTTCCAATACAGATTGTGTTCCGGTTTCGGAATCAAGCACAACTGTTTTTGTTTTTACAGTTGTCTTTTTAGATTTGACTTCGTTGCCAAATAAATCTGTTTGCACCTCAGGGTCTTGCGCCACCACCACTTCGAAATCACCACCCAATATGCGTTTGCCAAGGGTCTTAAATTCTAGTAAATTAAAAATCTCTGTTAAGGCAGGTATATTTTTTTCGGATAATTTATAATCTTCTTCGTGAAACTGAACCGGCACATTGGTAATGATGGTGGCTAATTTTTTACTCATGATTGCCGATTCTTTTCCGGCTCTCACTTTCTCACCCATCGCACCTTTGATCTTATCTGCATTTGCTAATACGCCCTCAAGTGTGTCATACTCTTTTAATAATTTAGCCGCGGTCTTTTCACCCACGCCTGGAATTCCTGGAATATTATCTGCCGCATCGCCCATTAAGCCCAACATGTCTATCACTTGGTCTACGCGCGCAATATCCCATTTGGCTTTTATTTTTTCGGCATCTAAGATTTCTCTTTCATTCCCAAATGCGGGTGGCTTCCACATATACACATTCTCTTTCACCAACAATTGGCCATAGTCTTTATCGGGCGTGACCATATACACTTCGTAACCCATGTCTGCAGCCTGCCAAGCCAATGTACCAATTACATCATCTGCCTCATAACCGTCACACTCTACTACAGGAATATTAAATCCTTCTATGATGGCTTTAATATGTGGTAGCGAGCTTAATAAGTCTTCGGGTGCAGCTTCTCTGTTGGCTTTATAGTCGGTGAAGTCGGTATGTCTTTCTGTAGGTGCGTGCGTATCAAAACACACAGCAATATGGGAAGGGTTTTCCTTTTTAATAATCTCTAGTAGGGTATTGGTAAAACCAAACTGCGCATTGGTGTTGATGCCGGTACTTGTGATTCTTGGGGTGCGGATGAGTGCATAATAAGCCCTATAAATTAAAGCCAGGGCATCTAGTAAATATAGTTTTTTAGACATGCTGCTAAGTTAGCCAAAAAAAATCCTCCCAGTTCAGATTTACCGAGCTGGGAGGAAACTTATTTTTCCACGTTTACTTTACTATTTCAAATAGCAGTGTAAACAAATGGGGTTGAATTTATTTCAATTGATACTTGTGCTTGTAGCGCTCATATAATTGCTTGCCTTTATTGTCTAAAGACACATTACGACCTTGGATAAAAGCCTGGCCAATCACACTAGATTTCATATCTAATAAATCGCCATTCACAATTAAAAGGTTCGCGTCTTTGCCGGTTTCAATCGTACCGGTTTTGTCGTCGATACCTAAAATTTTAGCAACGTTTAAAGTCACCGCAGAAAGTGCTTGCTCTTTGGTTAAGCCATAAGTAGCAGCTGTTCCAGCGTTGAAAGCAAGGTTACGAAAACGACTTTGATCATGCGTATCATTCAAACAAAATAATACACCTGCTTTTTGCAATGTTGCTGGTGTTTTATAAGGTTGATCTACGTCGTCATCTTCCATCGTTGGTAAGGAATGTTGACGATCTAAAATAACTGGTACATTATTTTCAGCCAATAAATCTGCAATTTGATAGGCTTCTGTTCCACCCACAATGACCAATTTAAATCCAAAAGATTTTGCAAGGTCCATTGCCAATAACATTTGCTTTACTTCGTTTGCGCGTACAAATAATTTTTGCTTGCCATCAAATAAACCGCGCACCGCTTCCAATTTTAAATTATTCGCAGCATGCGTTTTTTCTTGGTAATACGCTTTAGCGTCTGTGAAAAAGGTTTTGATAGTTTCAATCTTTTCCATCGCCGCTTTTACTGGATCGACACCTGGACCCGGACGCATAAATGCCATACGACCACCACGACGTGGCATCAAGCTTGGCATATTGATGTACAATCCATTGTCCATTTTATAAGCAGCATCTTCATAATTCCATGCGTCTAATTGTACCACACTTGATTGACCCTCGATCAATTCACCTTCTGGCGCAACACCTGCTAACAAAATACCATTCTCACGTAACACGCCAATAATTTTTGAATCTGTATTGTATGCAACAATCGATCTAATGTTTGCATTGTTCTCTCCGATTTCTGTATGATCATTACTACCACGCACGCCAGAACTAATTTCTCTTAGTCCTAAATCAGATGTAGGAAGGATCAAACCTGGATATACCTGTTTGCCAGTTCCATCAATCACCTTAGCGCCAGTTGGTATTGCAACATTGCCCACACCAATAATTTTTCCATTTTCAAACGCAATAGACGCGTCTGTCAAAGTGGTTCCGTTTCCTACATGCACTGTTGCATGTGTGATGACTGTTACCCCTTTTTGTATTGCAGCTGGATACACATTGTCTTGTGCACTTGCAGTTAAACCTAACAACGCAAGAGCAAAAATGCTTAAATATTTCTTTTGCATGGTTTAGTTTTTTTGAGATTCGTAAATAGTGTTAAGACCTTCGTTATGATCGTGGTCTCCACACTCTAATAATATTTGCGTAGTTGGTGTAGCTGGTCTTGTTGGCATGCCGGCTCTTTTATCGCCTAACATTTTTTGGATCAGCTTCGTTCTTTCTGCAGTTACTTGCTTACTGCGCTCTGCTTCTTTTTCACGATCAAAATAAACAGTACCATCTACTATAGTGTATAATGATTTTGCATAGATGCTTAATGGATGCTCGCTCCATAATACTACGTCTGCATCTTTACCCACTTTGATACTTCCTACTTTGTTATCTACATGAAGCGCTTTTGCTGGGTTTAAAGTAACCATCTTTAATGCTTCCTCTTCGGATACGCCACCATATTTAACAGCCTTTCCTGCTTCTTGATTCAAACGACGCGCCATTTCAGCATCATCAGAATTAATCACTGTGTTTACACCAACATTGTGCATGATTGCAGCATTGTATGCAATTGCATCAATCACTTCTGTTTTATATGCAAACCAGTCTGAGAAAGTTGCTGCACTAGCACCATGTACTTTCATCTTATCTGCAACTTTATAGCCATCCAAAATATGGGTGAAAGTGTTGATGTTAAAATCATAGCCATGAGCTTTGAACTTTTCAACCGCGCGCATTGCATACGTAATTTCAGTTTGTACATAAGAGTGACAAGTGATAAAACGCTTTTTATTCATGATCTCCGTCAACGCCTCTAATTCTAAATCTCTTCTGGTAGTTGTTGGATTTGCTTTCATCGCTTTTTGATAATCCACCGCCTTATCAAATGCATCTGTCAACACTTCTTCAACACCCATTCTCGTATCAGGGAAACGATTGTTGTTAGTAGATGTCGTACGCTTTACGTTTTCACCTAAGGCAAACTTAATGAATGGATCTGCGCCTGCAAATTTCAATCCTTCGTCTGTAGCGCCCCATCTTAATTTAATCAATTGTGTTTGTCCACCAATTGTGTTCGCACTTCCGTGAAGAATATGAGAAGAAGTCACCCCGCCGCTTAACTGGCGATATATATTAATGTCCTCTGGATTCATATTGTCACCAACCCTTACTTCTGCAGTAGTTGATTGAGAACCTTCGTTAATGGATAAGGCAGCGATGTGCGAGTGTTCGTCGATGATACCAGCACTTAAATATTTACCAGTACCGTCTACAACTCTTGCTCCTGTTTCTGTTAATCCTTTTCCAATTTTTGCAATTTTACCTGCTTTTAAAAGGACGTCTGTGTTTTGTAATGTACCTTCTTTTTCGTTGGTCAATACTGTAGCGTTCTTAATTAAAATAGTTTCTTGTTGAGGGATGGTTTCGTTACCTAATCCAACAAATGGATAAGTTACTTTTGAAATTAATTTTACTGGCTCTGCTGCTTTCTTTTCTTCCACAGCTGCAGTTGCAGGTGTAACAAGACTTGCAGACCAAGTTAATTTACCACCTTTTGCATCTGTTCCAAATCCATTCCATCCACCGCTGGCAATCACACCGCTTAGGCGAATGCTTTCAACACCACGACCTTTTTTTTCTGGAAAACTTATTTTAACCAAGGCATCGCTCACTGCAATTTTTGCAGCTACGGTATCTGACCCAATTACATTTGCTGATAAGTCTTTTTTAATTTCAACCGTGTAATCTGTTTTTGTACCAGCATTATTAACGGTTAATTTATATTTACCTGCAAAGCTGTTCCACTCTGAACCGTTCACATCAAACTTGTTTCCTTGAATCCAGTTTTCAATAATTTTTGCATTGCTGTTAAAAATAGGCTCTGTAGTAATTAAGAAGTTGGCCAACTTGCCCACTTCCAATGAACCCACCTGATCGTATACTCCAATTTGTTGTGCTGGTGTTTTTGTTAAGGCCTCTAAAGCTTTTGTCTCAGAAAGTCCATATTGAACCGCTTTTCTAAGATTAGTCAAAAATTGCTTTCCGTCTCTCATATCAGCCATGCTGATACTAAAACTGATGCCCGCTTTTTCAAATGCTGCAGGATTGGTTGGAGCCAACTCCCAATGCTTCATTTCTGATAAGGCTACAAATCTTGCATCATTCGCGTCTTCCACATCCAATGCAGCTGGGAAATCAAGACCCAATATATAAGACGCTTTTATTTTAGCCAACTCGTCTATTCTTTGATAACCATTATCCGCGCCTCTAATTATATATTGTGTACCAAATTCTTTTGCAATACGATCTGCTCTTAATGTAGACCACTTGTCGTCTGCTACAAAAATTTGTGGTAAGCTAGCATTTGCATTGAAAGCTTCTAGTGATAAATTTACACCCTCTGAAGCTGGCTTAGTTGCATACCATTTTGCATCTAAATAAGTTTGGCGCAATAAAGCGATGCTGCCCATTAAACTACTTGGATATGTTTGTGTAGAAGTTCCTTTATCAAAAGAAAATACTTGTGCAGCTTTAGATTTTAAAATAGTTTGGTTTTCGTTTGTGGACGCTAAAGTAACCACAGCACCTGTTCCTCTTGCAATACCATCTTTTACGTGCGTGAACACAACACCATAACCATTGTTTCTAAAACCAACAGCTGTTGCATCATCTATGCTGAAAGACTCTACTGCATTGACTTCTGGCTTAATTGCTTGGTTCCAGTTGTATGCCCCTGGCTTATTAGAAAGAAATTGTCCAGGTGCGCCGAAGTTAAATCCTGCTGCACCACGCTTTGGTGTATTCGCACCATAGTCTGTTAGAGGATCCACAAAACTAGGATAGATAAACTTTCCATTACAGTCAACAATAATTGCTTCTTTTGGAATTTCAACTGCTGCACCAACTGCAACAATTTTTCCTTGCTTAATCACAAGTGTTCCTTTTTCAATTTTTGTTTTTTCGTTTTGAACGATGGTTGCATTGGTAAATGCATACACACCTGTTCTCATGTCTCTCACTCCATTAATTGGAAAAGTCTCCTGCGAAAATGCAGTTGCTCCAATTACAAGTAAAAGAAGAGATAAAATAATCCTCCTCATACGCGGTTGATTTTAGTTTTGAATAAAAAAATAAGGCCCCAGTTTTACACCAAAATACTTTGGGGAAATGATGGAAACTCGTCTTTCTAAAGCTACTAAAAACAACGATTCAACAAAGGGGAACTGGTCTTTTTTTGATAAATGGCGATGAGTGGTTTTCGATGTATTATCTACCCATGTAGACCATCAGAATTTGAATATCACTAGGATTCACGCCGCTAATTCTGCTTGCCTGGCCAATGGTGAATGGTCTAATTTTTTTAAACTTCTGCATTGCTTCTATAGAGAGCGCTGGCACTTTATCATAATCAAAACTATCTGGTATGACCTTGTGCTCAAGTGCAGACATTCTTTCAACGATTTCTTTTTCTTTCTCTATATACCTTTCATACTTTACTTGAATCTCTGCTTGCTCTAAATAATCAGGATCATTGCCTTGTAGTTTTTCGTTTAATGAAACCGAGTGGTCCATTAATTGTTGTAAACTAATATTAGGTCTTAAAACTAATTTAGCTGCTTTTTGTTTTTCGGTCATCGCCGCAGAATCAATGGTACCAAGGAATGCATTGATTTCGTCTGGTTCAATTGAATGTGTATTCAATGTGTTTTTTATCTCTGCTACGTAGTTGTTTTTATCTTGTACTTTGCGCATGCGCTCAATACTTGCTAAACCTAAATTGTAAGATATTTCTGTTAATCTTAAATCTGCATTGTCTTGACGCAATAGGGTTCTGAACTCCGCCCTAGAAGTAAACATTCTATAGGGCTCATTTGTTCCTTTGCTAATTAAATCATCTATCAACACTCCAATATAGGCATCGCTTCTTTGTAAAATAAATGGCGGCTTTTCATTGATTTTTAAATGTGCATTCATGCCAGCCATCATCCCTTGACAAGCCGCTTCTTCATAACCTGTTGTACCGTTAATTTGTCCAGCAAAGTATAAATTGTCAATTGCCTTTGTTTCAAGTGTGTACTTTAATTGAGTAGGTTGGAAAAAATCATATTCAATCGCATAGCCAGGACGGAACATTCTAGCGTTTTCAAAGCCAGGAACCATTCTAAGTGCTTGATACTGAACCTCTTCTGGTAAACTTGTACTAAATCCATTCACATAAACCTCCACCGTATTCCAGCCTTCTGGTTCTACGAATAATTGGTGTCTTTCTCTATCCGCAAATCGATTGATTTTATCTTCAATGCTTGGACAGTATCTTGGACCTACGCCTTCTATACGGCCCTGGTACATTGGACTTCTATCAAATCCGGTTTTTAAAATATCGTGTACGATTGAATCGGTATAGGTAATCCAACAAGAACGCTGATCTGCCGCTTTAACCCTTGGAATATCCATATAACTAAAGCCTACTACCTCTTCGTCTCCTTTTTGTTCTTCCATTTTAGAATAATCAAGGCTTCTTCCATCCACCCTTGGAGGTGTTCCTGTCTTTAGCCTATCAGATTCAAGGCCAAATGAAACCAGCTGTTCTGTAATGCCCGTAGCTGCTCTTTCCGCCACACGGCCGCCGCCCATTTGCTTTTCACCAATATGCATGATGCCATTTAGAAAAGTGCCACTAGTAATAACCACCGCGTCGGCTAAAATTTCATGGCCCATACTGGTTTTAACCCCACACGCCTTTCCGTTTTTTATAACTAATTCATTTACAGAATCTTGGTAAAAATCAACATTCGGTGTAAGCTCTAACATTTCTCTCCACTTGCTAGCAAACAAGTGTCGATCATTTTGTGCTCTAGGACTCCACATTGCAGGGCCCTTGCTTTTATTCAACATCCTAAACTGAATCGTACTTAAATCAGACACAATTCCACTGTATCCACCCAAGGCATCTATCTCTCTCACAATTTGACCCTTCGCAATGCCTCCCATCGCAGGATTACAACTCATTTGTGCTATGGTCTGCATATTCATAGTAATCAATAGGACCTTAGAGCCCATATTGGCCGCTGCCGCCGCGGCTTCAGAACCTGCGTGGCCCGCTCCTACTACTATGACATTGTATTTTGGAAACATAAGGTTGCAAAGATAAGATGGAATGATTAAATAAAACGTTCCACGTGGAACACCTTGTATTTTTTCCTCTATTAATAAGTGTTCTTTAAAATCCGCTTCTACAGGTATATATTAGAAAAAATACCAAAATTTTCGCCTCTCTGCTCGCCTTGCTAGAAAGTTCGTCGAATATTTGTATTGTTTTCTAATAATTCAACCTGGGTCAATATCGAATCACAAGAACCTCTAACTAGTATTAACATCATAAGTAATTGAGAATAATATACTATTCCGTAGCGAACCTTCGAGCGTAGCGAGCGGAGAGCCAAGGAATAGGTATATTTTCTCAATTTATATATTCATAGGTGGTTCTATAATGTTCCACGTGGAACATTATATTAGGATATGGTTTTCAAATACGCCTTCAGCCATTTATCCTCCATTGCACGCATTGTCTTCACATCGGCCGGCTTTTTGTCTTTATATCCGCAAAAATGCAAGGCACCATGAAAAATAACCCTTAATAATTCATGCATGTACAGACTCCCCTCGGTTTTTGCGTTCTCCTTAACGCGATCAATACTTATATATACATCTCCAATTAGGTGTCCACTCTGCTCTGATAAATCAAAACTGATGATGTCGGTATAGTAATTATGATTAAGGTAGCGCTTGTTGATATCTAACACAAAGGCGTCAGAACAAAAAACATATTGGAGTGTTTCAATGCGAACCCCCTCTTTAAGACACTGCTTATTGATAAAAGTCTTTAGTTTAGTCCTAAACCCAAGGCTGGTGGTCTTATCCGCGTTGTTGAAAAAAATAGTTTGTCCCATAATTCATTGAAACTGATTGTATTTATAACGAAATTTAATGCTCCATATTTCGTAAGTACTTAAATATAAACAATGGTATCTTTGTGGTCTATTATGAAGAAATTGTCAGATTTAAAAATTGGAGAGTCAGGTGTCATTCATTCCTTTGAAAACGATGAAATATTTTTAAAGTTGATGGAAATGGGCTGTATCCCAGGTGAAACTATAAGGGTTGAACAAATAGCGCCCCTTGGCGATCCTATTTCAATTTCTGTTGCCGGCTATCAATTAAGCTTAAGGAACGACGAGGCGGAAGGTATTATTATTACCTAGTTTAGATATAACAAACTGAAAATCAACACATTAAGATGAAAATTGGTTTATTTTTTGGTTCATTTAACCCCATACACCATGGCCACTTAATGGTTGCAAGCTTTATTGCAAATCATACCGATTTACAACAAATCTGGTTGGTCGTTTCTCCTCAAAATCCACATAAAACACAAACCAGTTTATTAAACGAATATGATCGTTTACACTTGGCGCAATTGGCTATTGAGGATGATGCTCAAATTAAAGTGAGTGATATTGAGTTTAAATTACCGAAGCCCTCTTACACTATTGATACATTAACTTATTTACAAGAAAAATATCCTCAACATCAATTTCATGTGATCATGGGAAGTGATAGTTTTCAAAATTTACCTAAATGGAAAAACTTTGAAGCGCTTGTAAAAAATTATCAATTCATTGTTTATAGAAGACCTGGCTTTGATATTACTGAAGATTATGGAGCCGATATGCAATACTTAGAAGCCCCTATGTTAGAATTATCCGCAACGCTTATACGCAATAATTGTAAAGATGGTATAACAATTCGTTATCTAGTGCCGGAACAAGTAAGACTAGAAATTGAAAGAAATAATTATTTTAAAGGATAGTTTGTGAAGGCAGATGAAAAGAAGAAAAATTAAAAAAGCATTATAAAAAAATATTTAATTATTTCTTTTTATAAACAGGCACAGTTGAGCAGGGTTCCCCATACATAATGCTTTTTACAACTGGTCGAAGCTTTTGCGTAATCGCAATAAACGCAGATTCTCCAATAGGTGTATCACCACAGCCTTTTACAACAACACGTTGATCAATAAATGTATTGGCATCAATCTTTTGTATCTCCTCTAATAAAACCAACTCTCTTGTTTTATTTTCATCACCAAAATAAATAGCTTTTGCAAAAGGAGAAAGATTAGCAACAATCAACATGTTCGCCCACATTGGAATAATCGCATCTGTACTACAAAAAATACCTACAATCTTATTTTCAAATTGTGTCCAGTCTATTGAAGATAAACTTGCGCGAAAATCTTTCTCTTTAAGAATTAGTTCCATAAACAAGTAGGGCTTTATATCAAAAACAACTATTTCGTTATTTGGAATATATTGCGCAAGGTCTAAGCTAATTAAACCGCTCTCTGCTACTTTGTTGATAAAGGGCTCTGACATGATGTAAAATTAAATTGTTTTTTAGAAACCCCTACAAATTCTTGTTTCGAAAAGCGAATAAAAAACCCCCGAAAATTCGGGGGTTTCTAAAAATTTATTTAAGACTAATAAACCTTCATTCGGTTGTCTTTAATCTTTGCCACTTTCTTAAGGCCAATATTCGTTCTATAGACCACCGATCTTGTTCTATTAAGTAAGTCTGCTTCAAAGCTTGCTATATCTTGGGTCGTCGCTTTTGCGCCTTGTGATTTCACACTAATTACAAAAACACCAGCATTTCCAGCAATTGGAGCGCTAGGTTTGTTTAAGAGCGCTTTATTAAAAGCAGCACCTACTATCTTTGGTTCATTACCAATACCAGGTATTAAAGAATAATTGAAATTGATACTATCTGCTGGCTGAATAATTGTTTTTGCGCTCGCAGCGATTGCTTCCATCGTGCTTCCTTTGAAATTTTGTTTGATCTGAATTGCTTTCTTTTGATCTCTTAAAATTCCTTCTACTTGTGGTTTTGCAGAAGCAACAGATGCTAGACCCGTCTTTTCTTCACCAGTAATGATAGCAACATAATAACTATCACCAATTTCTGTAGGTTCTGATACTGTGTTTATATCATTTTCATAAATCCAACGAACAAGGGTTCTAGATTCTCCAAGTCCTGGAATTTCATAATCCATTGACTTGATTCCAGCAGCTGGGAAGGTTTGTTTATTTAATTTAACAGCCTCTTGGTTGAACGACTTAATATCTTTACTAGCACTTGCAAAAGCAGCAGCTGCTGCAGACGCTACACCAATAGTTTCGCTACTAGGTAGAATTGTTTTAGATAAATAAGCAATTTTATAAGCAGGGCTTCTTGGAGTTTGTTTTAATACTTCTATATAATGGTATCCAAAATCCGTTTTTACCACACCCTTTGAGCCAACGGTATTATCAAAAGAAAAATCATTAAAAGGGCCTACCATTTGTGCTTGAGGGAACATTTCATATTTACCGCCCTTTTCTTTGCTGCCCGCATCATCTGAATATTTTAAAACCATTTCATCAAAAGAAACGCCACCAGCTATTGCAGTCTTGATGCTATCAATTAATTTCTTAGCGGCACTATCGTCACGAATAATTTGTCCATTTTGTCCAGCAGTAGCTATTAATATATGTCTTACACTTGCGCTGTCTGGCCATTGTTTAACGCCAATCACCTTTGCTATCGTATAGTTTTTACCATCTACATAAGGACCATAAGCGTTTCCAACTCCAGCAGCTAAAATGGCTTCTTTATTTGGCACCTGTAAAGACTTTCCGCTTATATAACTATTATAAAAAGGTAAATCAGAGCCCGCTTTATTTAAAAAAGCAGCAGCATCTGGCGCAGCTTGGAAATCTGCTTTTAATGCTGTAACTGTATTTAAAACACTCGCAGAGTCAGCGCTAGTAGGTGCTGCAGAAAAGCCAACAAAATTAATTGTCTTTGAAGCTTCTTCAACCTGGAAAGCTGCTGCGTTTTCTTTAATATAGCTAGCAACTTCATCATCTGTCACTTTAATTGAACTATCAGAAATACTAGCATAAGGAATTCCTACAATATCAATACTTGCAATACTATTTGATTCGTTGTATTGTTTTTGAACCATCCATGATGGAAGCTGAACTCCTTTTACAATAAGTGCTTGGTATTTATTTCTTAATCTATTTTCGATAGATGGCTCGATATACATCTTTTCGATTTGATTAATTTGTTCTTGATTCTTGCTTTTTTTCACTTGCGCAATCGCTTGTTTAGCATCGTTCACTCTAAATTCTCCAGTATTAGGATCTGTAAATTCTTGTCTAAATGGAGATTCTGTACCAAACAAAACATCAGTAATTTCTTTATTACCAACTGTGATTCCTAAAGCTTTTTCTTCTTTAATATATAAAATACGATCAATTTCTTGATTCCACAAGAAACCAATTAATTGTTCACGCTTAACGCCTTGAGATGCATAGTTTTGTACTTGCATTTCTAATTTCTCTTCGAAATTGATTTTATTAATACTTACACCATTTACTGTTCCAAGATCTGTAACAGTTGTATTTCCTTGTTTACCGATTCCATCTTGTAATACAAAGGCAACCAATGCGATTACGATAATTGTAAAGATGATCCAAGCACCTTTATCACGAATGTTCTGAATAATAGACATATGTATCTTATAATTATATAGGCAGCAAATTTAGTATATTATATGAACGAAATTCATTTGAATCCTTAATAAAATACACAAAGGCTAAGTGGATAAATAAAAAAACAGTGGATAAGCACCATTTTTGAATAAAAAATTGGGTATAAAAATGGAATAACCAGATTTGGTATTATAAATAAGAAGTTTTTAGTAAAAATTTAGGTCAACTTATACCCGTTAATTAACAGTGGATAAACTGTGTTTATTGAAAAAACTTTAAAAATTATATATGCATTAAAAAAAATATAAGAGTTATAATATAGGGATTCGAAAGCCTTAAATTGTACTAAATAAGCTGTAAAAAAATTAATTTAGACGTGTATAACTTAGTTATTAAGATATTAACAGCCGTAATAGTATTAGTTGATTTATATAAATGTATTATAAAAGAATACTACGGCAGTAATACACATTTGCTTTTTGAATGATTATTTAAAAATAAACTACTTTTATTCGATACTATGAAACACCTATTTAAACCAGAAGATAAATACTTTAAAAAGATTTAGCAATAAATACTAAATTTATTACTAAATTAAAAAATATTATAAATAATTAAAAATCAATGTTTTATATTAAATTTAAGGAAGATTTTAAAAAATAACTAATCAAATTAGTAAAATAATACTAAATATTTTAGTTTATTCACATTTTATCCCTATCTTCACATTCTATTTAAACGAAAACATAAAACGACAAGCTATGAGTAACGCAGAAAAATTAAAAGCCCTTAAGTTAACAATCGATAAAATCGATAAAGATTATGGCAAAGGAAGTGTAATGATGATGAATGAGCGCAGTCAAGAGCCTCAAGAAGTTATTTCTACAGGATCAATTGGTTTAGACACTGCGTTAGGAATAGGTGGTTTACCAAAAGGAAGAATTATTGAAATATATGGACCTGAATCTTCTGGTAAAACGACTGTGGCTATCCATGTAATTGCAGAAGCACAAAAGAAAGGCGGTATGTGTGCAATTATCGATGCAGAACATGCATTTGATAGTGCTTATGCTAAACGCCTAGGTGTTGATGTGGATAATCTATTAGTTTCTCAACCAGATTATGGTGAGCAAGCTTTAGAAATCGCAGATCGTTTGATTTTATCAGGAGCAATTGATGTAGTGGTAATTGATTCTGTTGCCGCATTGGTTCCTAAGAGTGAATTAGAAGGTGAAATGGGTGATTCAAAAATGGGATTACATGCAAGATTAATGTCACAAGCATTAAGGAAATTAACTGCAACAATTAATAAAACAGGGACGGTTTGTATTTTTATCAATCAGTTACGTGAAAAAATTGGTGTGATGTTTGGTAATCCCGAAACAACAACTGGTGGTAATGCTTTAAAATTCTATGCTTCTGTAAGATTAGATATTAGAAGAATGGCACAAATTAAAGATGGTGATGAAGCTATAGGAAACAGGGTTAAAGTAAAAGTGGTTAAAAATAAAGTAGCCCCTCCATTTAGAGCCGCAGAATTTGAAATTATTTTTGGAGAAGGAATAAGTAAAATTGGAGAAATTATAGATATGGGTGTTGAGTTAGAAATAATTAATAAAAGCGGAAGCTGGTTTAGTTATGAAGGAAATAAATTAGGCCAAGGACGTGATTCAGTTAAAACAATTCTTCACGATAATCCTGAAATGGCAAATGAAATCGAAGCTAAAATTAGAGCTAAAATAGCAGCAAAAGTAGAAGCCGCTGCTGCACAATAGTCTATGTAAAAGTGTTTTTTTAAGGTTAGTAGGTAATGACCGCATCATTTGTGATGCGGTTTTTTTATATTTATAGGGTGGTGCAATTATTAAAAATATTAATACAAGCGGGATTATGGTTATTCTGTAATAAGATACACCTTAAAAATAAACGCCTTTTTAAAACAAAAGGGCCATTATTAATTATAGCAAATCATCCCAATTCTTTTTTAGATGCTTTAATTATTGGATCTTACTATAAAAGAAGGGTATATTTTTTAGCAAGAGGGGATGCCTTTAAAAAACCAATTCACCGCTTTTTATTAGAATCATTAAATATGATTCCCGTGTATAGGCTTAGAGAAGGAAAGGAGTTTTTGCATTTAAATGATTATGCGTTTAGCAGATCAATCCAATTATTAAGCAATGGTAATGCGGTATTAATTTTTATAGAGGGTATTTGTGTTAATAGTAATGAATTACAACCTTTTAAAAAAGGTACTGCTAGAATTTTAGAGGGCATTCAAAAACAAAATATAAACCCAGCTATTCATATAGCAGGAATCGCCTTTAATCAGTTTAGGGGTATTGGAAAAATAGTTAACCTTGTTGTTTCAGAAATGACAACAGTTCCAAAAATTCAAAATAGCAGAGACCGCGTGCTTTTTAATAAAATAGTTTTCGACCAACTTAAAGACAATATTTTAATTCCAACCACCCCAACGAAATTTAATAAAAACCACTTGTTATATAAATTACACCAGCCCTTTTATAAACTCATTACAAATTTTGTAGCGAAAAAAACAAATAATACTGTGTTCTTTGATTCTGTATTATTCTCCGTGTTGCTTTTTGTATATCCTCTTTTTTTATTCATATTATTTTTAGTACTTAAATTGTTTCAATTCCCAACAACCATTATTTTAACTATCTTGGTTGCGGTTCCAGTTATAGCAAAAAGGGTACAAGAATAAACCATTAAAATTTAACTATGTCATCCATTAGAAAACTAGAAAAAAGAAAAAAAATTGCGTTAATAGCGCATGATAATAAAAAAAGGGACATTATTGAATGGGCGGTGCACAATAAAATTGTACTTTCTAAACATAGCCTAATTGCAACAGGCACCACGGGGCGTTTAATAGAAGAGGCGTTAGACCAACCTGTGGTTAAATTATTAAGCGGTCCACTAGGGGGCGACCAACAAATTGGTGCCATGATTGCAACAGGAGATATTGATATGATCTTTTTCTTTTTCGATCCAATGGAGGCGCAACCACACGATAGTGATGTAAAAGCGTTATTAAGATTAGCTGTAGCTTGGAATCTACCAATGGCCTGCGACAGAACTACCGCCGATTTTTTGGTAACCTCTCCATTTATGCAGGGTGAATATGAATACAAGCTTCCTAATTATATTAATTATTTAAATAGAAAACTATAAATATTTTTCAAATAAGCAATTTTTAAAAAGAGAAAACAAATAATACGAATATGAAAAATTTAAAAAACATCGTAATTTTTAGTACAATCTTATCAAGCTTTTGCTTAAATAGTATTGCACAACAATTTACGGGATTCAAAAACACGGATGCTCAAAAAAAATTAGAATTAAATTTTGATAGTCAATTAAGCGCAAAAAGAATTGGTGAAAACATTAAATTAATGTCTTCTGTTCCACACCATATTGGATCTGTTGGAGGAAAATTTGTTGCCGATGAAATTGCTAAACAATTTAAAGCTTCGGGATGGGATACAAAAATTGTAACCTATCAATTATTATTTCCAACTCCAATCACGCGTGTTTTAGAAATGAAGGGCGCGACTAATTTCAAAGCCTTATTAAAAGAGCCTGCTTTAAAAGAAGATGCCACTTCTGGTCAGGCCGATCAATTACCAACTTATAATTGTTGGAGTGCAGATGGAGATGTGAATGCAGAATTGGTTTTTGTAAACTATGGTTTACCAGAAGACTATGAGACACTTGCCAAATATGGAATCGATGTAAAAGGAAAAATTGTAATCGCAAAATATGGAAGAAGTTGGAGGGGTATTAAACCAAAAGTGGCACAAGAACATGGTGCAATTGGTTGTTTAATTTATTCTGATCCTCAAGACGATGGTTATGGTGCGGGTGATGTGTATCCTGCTGGTCCTTTTAAAAATAAATATGGTGTACAAAGAGGCTCAATTATGGACATGGTGATTTATCCCGGAGACCCAACCACTCCCAACTACGCTTCTGTGGATGGCGCTCCAAGGGTTGACCACAATAACGCAGAGAACCTTTTAAAAATACCCGTACTTCCAATTAGTTATAGCGACGCAGCGCCTTTGTTACAAGACATGGCAGGGCCGGTGGCGCCAAAATCCTGGAGAGGTGGACTACCTTTTACATACCATATTGGACCAAGTAAGTCCAAGGTGCATTTAAAATTGGATTTTGATTGGAAACTACGCCCTGCTTATAACGTGATTGCAATGATTCAGGGTAGCCAATACCCAGACCAATGGGTTATTAGAGGAAATCACCACGATGCTTGGGTAAATGGCGCAAATGACCCAGTAAGTGGCATGGCGGCAGAACTAGAAGAGGCTCAAGCCATTGGTGCATTAGTGAAATCAGGGTGGAAGCCAAAAAGAACCCTAGTGTATTGTGCTTGGGATGCAGAAGAGCAAGGTTTGATGGGTTCTGTTGAGTGGGTCGAAGAACATGCGGCATCTTTACAAGCAAAAGCGGTTGCTTATATAAATTCGGATGGCAACGGAAGGGGCTTTTTGGGTGCAGAGGGTTCACACGCTTTCACAGGATTAATGACTGATATTAGTAAATCCGTTCAAGATCCTCAAACAGGGGTCACTATTTTTGAAAGACAAAGAGCCAACCGCGCAATAGAAGCAACAACAACAGCTACTAAAAAAGAAATTTTAAACAGCACTACTTATCCATTAGGTGCAATGGGATCGGGTTCTGATTATTCTTCCTTCATTCAACATGTAGGCGTACCCTCTTTAAATATTGGATTTGGTGGAGAAAATGAAGGCGGAGAATACCATTCTATTTATGATTCTTATGATCATTATTCAAAATACAAAGACCCGGGATTTGCTTATGGTGTCACACTTGCACAAACTGCAGGACGCGCAGCGTTAAGATTATCCGAAGCGGATGCTTTACCATTTGACTTTACAGCATTACATAAAACGGTGAAGGGCTATATCACTGAACTTATAAACAACGTAGAGCAAATGCGCGAAAAAGCAAAAGTTGAAAACGAACTGGTGAACACAAAAGCATACGCTGTTGCTGCAGATCCAACAGAGGGATTAAAACTGCCAACAACGGTTGAAGATGTGCCATACGTAGATTTTGCACCTATATTAAACGCATTAACGCATCTAGAAAAATCAGTACAACAGGTAGAGCAAACAAAAGCAAACGCGGATGCTCAAAAACTTGCAACTATCAATGCAAAAATTTATGCAGCAGAACAATCTTTGTTAATAGCAAATGGCTTGCCGCGCAGGCCTTGGTATAAACATAGTTTATATGCACCAGGATTTTATACTGGTTATGGCGTTAAAACAATACCAGGCGTTCGTGAAGCAATTGAACAAAAAGATTGGTCAGAAACAAGGACTCAAATTGGAGAAGTCGCGGCAGCAATTAACAGACTCGCGGCTTATTTAGAAACACTATAATTGTTTTTAAATAGACATATTTAAGGTTTGCGCTTACCTTTGCGTATGCCTTTTAAAATCCATTCCAACTACACACCCTCGGGCGATCAGCCAACCGCAATTGCGCAACTAACCGAGGGTGTGCTGAATGGAGACATGCAACAAACACTCTTGGGCGTAACGGGTTCTGGTAAAACTTTTACCATTGCCAATTTAATTCAAAACGTACAACGCCCCACACTGGTACTTACGCATAATAAAACACTGGTTGCTCAATTGTATGGAGAGTTTAAACAATTCTTTCCCGACAACGCAGTAGGGTATTTTGTATCATATTATGATTACTATCAACCAGAAGCTTATCTACCAACGTCTGGAGTGTATATTGAAAAAGATTTAAGCATTAATGAAGAGTTAGATAAATTAAGGCTTCAAGCAACTGCACAATTATTAAGTGGCCGAAGAGATATTATTATTGTTGCGAGTGTGAGTTGTATTTATGGTATGGGTAATCCAACCGAATATGAAAATGGTATCATTCGAATTCACCAAGGACAAGTTTTATCACGACAAGCGTTTCTTCATGCGCTAGTGAATAGTTTATACCACCGCTCTGTCACAGAATTTGATAGAGGGGCGTTTAGGGTGAACGGAGATACAATAGACATTCGATTACCTTATGTTGACTATGGATACCGAATCACTTTTTTTGGTGACGAAATTGAGGCGATCGAAAGTATAGAAATTGATACAGGAAAAAGAATTGAGCCCATGGAGAATGCGGCCATCTTTCCTGCCAATTTATATATGGCACCAAAAGAAATGCTGCAAGAAATTATAATCGAGATACAAGATGAATTAAGGGCACAAGTAGCATATTTTAAAAGCGTTGGAAAACACCAAGAGGCGGCAAGAATAAAAGAAAGGGTTGAATATGATATAGAAATGATTAGAGAGCTGGGCTATTGTACGGGGATAGAAAACTATTCTAGATTTTTTGATCGACGCAAGCCCGGCACAAGACCATTCTGCTTATTGGATTATTTTCCAAAAGATTTTTTGTGCGTCATTGACGAAAGCCATGTAACCATTCCGCAAATAACAGGAATGTATGGCGGGGATAGAAGTAGAAAAATGAATTTAGTAGAATTTGGTTTTAGATTACCAAGCGCGATTGACAATAGGCCGCTTAATTTTAATGAGTTTGAAAATGTCATAGGACAAACCATTTTTGTAAGTGCCACCCCGGGAGATTATGAACTAGAAAAAACAGACGGATTGATTGTAGAGCAGGTGGTTCGTCCTACTGGATTATTGGATCCTCCAATAGAAGTGCGTCCTACTAAAAATCAAATTGATGATTTGTTAGATGAAATAGCGATGCAGGTAGAGAAGGGAGATCGTGTTTTAGTGACGACGCTAACTAAAAAGATGGCCGAGGAAATGGATCGCTATTTATCCAAAATTAATATCAAATCAAAATACATACATAGTGACATAGATGCACTAGAACGCGTGGAGATATTAAGAGAACTGCGTCTTGGTGTGATTGATGTATTAGTGGGTGTGAACTTATTAAGGGAGGGATTAGACCTGCCAGAGGTTTCATTGGTGGTGGTATTGGATGCAGACAAAGAAGGATTTTTAAGAAATGAAAAGTCACTCACTCAAACATCTGGTCGTGCAGCAAGAAACGTGAGGGGACGTGTTATATTTTATGGCGATAAAATAACAATGAGTATGCAACGAACGATAGATGAGACCAATCGTAGAAGAGCAAAACAAATTCAATACAATACAGAACACAATATCACACCAACAACTATTATTAAATCCATAGAACAGGTGATGAAGCAAACGGCAGTATTGGATATCAAAGGATTTAGCCAAGACAATATCAATATCCGAACTACCGATGGGCTTAATATGGTTGCAGAACCAAATTCTGAATACGAAACAATTCCCCAAATGGAAAAAGCGATTTTGCAAACAAAAAAGCAAATGGAAAAAATGGCTAAGGCAATGGACTTTATGGAAGCCGCAAAGCTGCGTGACGAAATGTTTAGAATGGAACTACAATTAGAAAAAATGAAAGCATCTTAATCATGAATGATTTTTTCATAGCAGTATACAATGGATTGATACAAACAACCTGGATAGAAGCAATTGCTGTAGTGATGGGCATTGTATCGGTTTGGTATAGCAGAAAGGAAAACATATTAGTATTCCCAACCGGCATCATTAACACAACACTATATATCTACTTAAGCTATAAAGGACATTTATTAGGCGAGGCAAGCGTGAATCTATATTATACCATTATGAGTGTATATGGTTGGTATTGGTGGTCAAGAAAAAAAGAAGATCAAGTTACCAATGCCTTACAAATTACCAATAGCAATAAAAATCAAATTATACAACAGGTCTTGGTCTTTATTGGCTTTTACGCAGTTTTGTTTTTTGTCCTACAATATTTAAAAAATAATTTTGCTCCTGATGCAATTCCATGGGCAGACGCATTGGCAAGTGCTTCGGCCTATACCGCAATGTGGTTGATGGCAAAGAAAAAAGTTGAAAGCTGGATTTGGTGGATCATCACAAATATCACATCGATACCACTTTATTTTATCAAGGGCTATGCGTTTACTAGTGTTCAATTTATTGTATTATTAATTTTAGCAATTGCAGGTTTAATAACTTGGAATAAAAAAGCGAAACAAAAACTTACGAAAGCAAGTAATTAATTAATAAATTATTAAGTAATGAAATCAATACAAAAAATAGTTGTATTAGGCCCAGAGTCAACAGGGAAGTCAACACTCTGTGCTGCTCTCGCAGTGCATTATCAAACCACTTGGACACCAGAATATGCAAGACAATATTTATCTGAAAATGGGACTAAGTATACCTATGATGATTTATTAACGATTGCGAAAGGGCAAATTCAAAATGAAGATGAAGCCATTGCAAGTTTAAATAAAAATTTTATTGATCATCCAACACAAAAGATATCGAATAAGCTAATTCTGGATACCGATATGTATGTTATGAAAGTATGGTGTGAATATGTTTTTAACAATTGCCACCACTATATTTTAGAACAAATCAATCAAAGAAACTATGACCTTTACCTGCTCTGTGATATAGACCTACCATGGGCTGCAGACGAAATGCGCGAATATCCAGATGCTGGCCCTAGAAAAGAATTATTTACAATTTATAAAGAGCAATTGATTAATCAAAACACCCCCTGGGGCATTGTTTCTGGAACCGGTGCACAACGCACCCAAAATGCAATCCAATTGATTGATCAATATTTACAGTAATTTTTAAAACGCAAGAATAGTCCACAAGAAGAGCGCCTTTATGCACAATCGTTTATTTAAAATCAAAGATTGTGGACGAGCTGGTGGATAAACCCCATTATTTTTTTCTAATTAAATTTCTAACGTCTTCGTCCCCCTCTAGATTGTTCATTTCTCTTAGAATTTGTGGATAACGCCACGCAACTCTTTTTGATATTGGACGAGCTGTGAATTTCTTGGGATTAGGAAGGCCTGCAATAATCATAGCAGCTTCTACACGCGTTAAATTTTTAGCAGACTTTTTAAAATAATGTTGCGCAGCAGCTTCCATACCAAAACAACCAGGGCCAGTTTCGATCACATTTAAATACATTTCTAAAATTCTTTTTTTACCCCATACAAGTTCAATCAAAAATGTAAAATAAAACTCAGGCACTTTACGAATATATTTATCGTACCGACCACCCTGCCATAGAAATACATTTTTTGCAACCTGTTGTGTAATCGTGCTGGCGCCACCACCAAGTGGAATTCTAGATTTCTTTTTTTTCTTTTTTGGTTTGAAACTTCTTTCCATGGCTTCCCAGTCCACACCAATATGATCTGGGAAAGCCTGATCCTCACTGGCTATCGCGGCAAGCTTAATATTATATGAAAGATCCTCCCATGCAACATAATCTCTCTTTAATCCTAATCCAAAGACGTTGGTTAGCTGCGTAATGGTAATAGGAGGAAATACAAAAAATAGCACAACAACATAGAGTAATGAACTAATCAACAGATACCAAATGAAGCGTCTAATTTTTTTAATCAAAATCTATCTCAATTATAATTGAAGTAATTGCCGTATTTAAAAATATACAAGCCTTATAAAATTTCTACGCTAAATCTTTTCCCAATCGGTCGATAGGGCGGATTTTTTTTAGCCATCCACCTGCCAATCATATAAGCAACAAAACCACCTGCAATAGAAGGCACATTCTTTGAACTAAACACAGCCTCTTTGTTGATGATAGAATTGGTGATATTTAATCCGCCATATAGTACACCACCAACTTTTAAGAAGGTACCGTTTGCAAAGACGCTCTGATATTGACCTTTGTCTTTGGCAAAAGCTCTAATTTCATTAATGTGTAAAGTCAGCGTACCCAACCTTAATGTATCTTGGCCATAAGTGCCATATTGGGTCATCATGGTTTGAAGTGCAAATTGTTTTACCTGAAAAGAATCCTTTTTAATCCATTGTATTTGGCCTGTTATCCATTGTCTATTGCTAAATTCAAATTGAATGTAGTTGTCTTTTGTAAAAGACTTAATGGTAACGCCCTTGTCCTTTAAGACAAGCACATTTCCAGGTTGTGCCATTGCAATATTTGCTTTTACTAAAAGGCAAATACAGATAAAGAAGAAGGTAATTTTTTTCACAAGTCCAAATTACAATAAAGACAACTAAATCGAACTAAAAATCCATAAATGTTTGTAAAAGAAAGATCAATTTTTATTAATAGATCAAAACGGCACTATATAAAAGCGCCGCACTAAAGATCAAAATGATCATCCCAGAAATACGATTGATCCAAACCAAGTTTTTTTCTGTTAATCTCGGCCTTAGTTTTCCTGCTAAAAACACTTTAATCAAATCTGATAATAATACAAACCCAAGGCAGGTACCAAAAACAATCAATTTAAATTGAACAGGATTGGGTGTGTCATCTGCGCTTGTATTGATGGCGGCAGTCCAAGCAAACCAAAATAAAAATACACTAGGGTTAAGCGTGTTCATTAAGAAGCCGGAAAAATAAGAAGATACAAGATCTTTTATTCCAAACGCCTTGTTGACGCCACTCACCCCCATGTTTTCTAATTTCAGTTTTTTAAAGAACAAAGTATACAAGCCCATTAACAATAAAAAACCAGCACCCGCTAAAGCAATGCTTGATTTGTGGTTGAGCACAAGATTAAATAAGGAGGTAAAAAAGTTGCAAATAAAAAGCAAAATAATATCACTACTCGAAACGCCTGCAACAAAAGCATATCCAGAGCGCTTTCCATTTGTTAGGCTTTGTTTGATAATGGCGAAAATGACGGGTCCTATTGAAATGCTTAAGATCAAACCCAATAGCAAGCCTTTTAAAATTGCTTCAATTACCATTAAGATTGATTTTGTATAAAATGCTTCCAGTCCGTTAACATTTCTCCTTTTAATACCCTAGGAAATTTATGTTGCCCTCCAATTTTTCCTTTGCTTTCCATGAATCCCATAAAACAACTTTCTTTCAGTACAGAAACGCGAATGGATTTAAGTGCATTTTTTCTTTCAATCTCATAATCGTCATTGAGTTGAATTAATTTTTCATCTAACTTTTCAGCTAATAATTTTTCGTCAATCATTTGATCACATGCTACATACCAATGGTGTCCAAAAAAGTTGCCATGAGGCTCACCGGTTACAGTAAACTCTGGGATAGATAAATTCAATTCTTCACTCACCAATTGAATGGCCTTATTCATATTGTCCACGCTTAAATGCTCGCCCACAAGGCTTAAAAAATGCTTGGTCCTTCCTGTGATGATAATTTCTGCATTTGACTTGTCTACAAAACGCACTGTGTCCCCAATTAAATAACGCCACGCACCCGCGGGTGTGCTTATTAAAATTGCATAATCCTTACCCTCTTCAACTTCGTGAATCATTAAAGCTTCCGGGTTTTCAATCATTTCGCCGTTATCATCAAAATTAATTTCGTCAAAAGGAACGAATTCAAAAAAGATATGTTGATTATAGGTCAAACGCATTCCCAATGCGTTTTGTTTATCCTGCCAAGCTAAAAATCCTTCACTCGCTAAATAGGTTTCAACATATTCAATTGGCTTTCCTAATAATTTTTCAAAACCATGTTTATAGGGCTCAAAACTTACTCCACCATGAACGAATAAAGTTAGGTTAGGCCAGATTTCATGGATATTATTTAACTTATAACGCTCTATCACCATCTCTAAACACATTTGTATCCAGGCGGGCACACCTACAACAAAACTAATATCCCATTCGGGCGCTTTCTCTACAATTTCTTTTAGTTTTTTATTCCAATCGCGTTCTTTAGCAATTTTTTTACCTGGCTTATAAAAAGGCTGAAACCAAAACGGAGATTTTTTTGCAGTAATACCGCTTAAGTCTCCAGCATAATAGCCAGCCCCTTTTTGTAAATCGGTACTGCCACCCAATGTCAGCCAACCCTTACCAATGGCAGATAAGGGGATTTCACGGTATTTAAACAAGCTAATCAGCTGCTTGATCATGATGATTTTATTACCCCTTAACAAGTCGTTCGTAATGGGTATATACTTACTAGCAGCCTCGCTGGTGCCGCTACTCAGCGCAAAATAATTTATTTTACCAGGCCAGCAGATATCCGATTGGCCCTCGAGCGTTAAATGCCACCAATCTTTGTAGATCTTATTATAATTATAAGTTGGAACGGATTCTTGGAAATTTTTACCAATGTGACGGTGTTTTAAAATCTCTGCGAATTTGAATTTTTGTCCAAAAGAAGTGTATTGAGCTGTTTTAAGTAATTTTTTTAAAACACGCATTTGTGAAGTTCTTGGGCTTTTTGTAGGAAGACCAAGCACCCTAGAAAGGCCTTTTGGTAAATTAAATTCAAAAATGGGCATCTATAAAAACAGGTTTTTACTTTTATGAAATTGAAAACAAAAATACGAATGTTATTCGAGCAAACGAACCTACTTTTGTCATATGATTAAAAATACGCTAATTCAGGCTGTAGAGGTTGGAGCAAAAGAGTTGACCCGTTTTTTTAACGGTACTTTTACAATTGCTAGTAAATCTTCAATCAACGATTTGGTTACAGAGGCAGACCATGCATCGGAAAAAGCAATTATCGGGTTAATTCAGTCTCAGTTTCCAGACCATTTTATTTTAAGTGAAGAAACGGGCGAGATGGCATCCTTATCTGATACAAAATGGATCATCGACCCCATTGATGGCACGATTAATTTTGCAAATGGCATCCCTATTTGTTGTGTAAGTATCGGCGTTGAACACAAGGGCGAAATGATCTTAGGTTCAGTTTATAATCCATTCATGAATGAATTATTTTTTGCAGAAAAAGGACAAGGTGCAACCTTAAACGGAAGACCAATCAAAGTAAGTAACAAGGACTCTATTTTACATAGTTGTTTGGTAACAGGTTTTCCTTATCAATATTTAGACAGCGAAAATGGGCCTTTACAAGTTTTTGAAAAATTAGTACGCAAAGCAATTCCAGTTCGTCGACTTGGAAGTGCAGCATTAGATTTATGCTGGACTGCTGCTGGAAGGTTTGACGGATTTTACGAACATAAACTTCAACCATGGGATAGTGCTGCGGGATTTTTAATGGTAGAAGAAGCAGGAGGAAAAGTAACCGACCTACATGGAAATGCGTATAACCCATACCAGCCGGGCATCATAGCAACCAATGGTTTTATTCATGACCAATTGTTATCCGTTGTGAATGGTGGATCGCTTTAATAAAATTAACAGTAATAATTTATGTCAACAGAAAGAACAGAGATAGAAAAATTAGGTGAGTTTGGATTGATAGACCGATTAACACAAAACTTTGAAACACTCAATGCATCTACCGTTTTGTCGATAGGTGATGACGCAGCAGTGATAGATCATTTTGGAAAACAAACAGTCATCACAACGGACTTGTTGATAGAGGGCGTGCACTTTGATTTAATGTATACACCATTAAAACACCTTGGATATAAATCTGTGGTGGTGAACCTTAGCGATATTTATGCAATGAACGCGCATCCCACACAAATCACAATGAGCGTGGCTTTCAGCAATCGATTTAGTTTAGAAGCACTAGAAGAATTTTATGATGGCGTAGCCATTGCATGTGATAAATATGGCGTGGATTTAATCGGAGGCGATACCTCCACCTCACAAAAAGGATTGATTATTTCTGTTACCGCATTGGGCGAAGTGGCACCAGATGCTTATATCAAAAGAAGCACAGCCGAGTCCGGTGATTTAATTTGTGTATCCGGAGATTTGGGTGCGGCTTTTTTGGGCTTGACTTTGATGGAGCGTGAAAAACAAATCTTTTTAGAAAATCCACAGATACAACCCAATTTAGAAAACGAAGATTATATTGTTGGAAGGTTGTTAAGACCAGAAGCAAGAAAAGACATTATTGAATTGCTTGAAAAACTAGAGATCAAACCAACGTCTATGATGGATATCAGCGATGGCTTGAGTTCAGACGTATTGCACTTGTGTAAACAATCTGAGTTGGGCTGTAGGATTTATGAAGAAAAAATTCCTATCAACGAAGCGAGCAAAGCAGCTGCATTTAAGTTTGGATTAGATGCAACCGTTTGTGCGTTGAATGGAGGTGAAGACTATGAATTGTTATTTACCATGAAGCAAGCCGACTATGATAAAATGACAATGCAAGAAGAAATCAGTGTGATAGGTTATATGTGCGACGCATCTGAGGGCAACAAATTAATTACAAAAGGAAATAATTTGTTTGATATTACCGCGCAGGGCTGGAATGCATTTGGCAAAGAAGCTTAATGACTAATCGCGCTTTTTAAAATTGTGTAGTCTGCAGCTAAACAAAGTAGATTTGCTTTTTTATTTATTTCTATTGTGCCAGGCATGTTTTTATTTTGCATGACTTTGGCTGGATACAAACTACACATGCGTATTGCCTCCCCAAGCGAAACACCCACATATTCAACTAAGTTTTTAACAGATTTTAATTGCGTTAAAGCAGACCCACTAAGTATTCCAGCGGATTCATATTTATCCCCAACCAGTGTATGTTGATATAACCCTGTGCTCGTTTCGGTAACGGCATCGGTAATACAAAACAAACGATCACCCATTATATTTTTAGCAATACGTATTGCTGCATAATCAACATGGTATCCATCTGCAATAATACTGCTCATAGCAGTTGGATGATCGAACAGCGCACCAACAACGCCTGGAGCTCGATGTTGAAATGAACTCATTGCATTAAAAAGATGTGTTGCCACAGCAATACCATCATTAAAAAACTGCATGGCATTTTCGTAAGTCGCGTTGGTGTGACCAGCAGAAACTACTATACCCGCATCCTGAATAGTTTTAATAATTGCTGGTGTACAAATTTCAGGCGCAAGTGTAATCATACTAATTGCACCATTCCCATATTTTAAAACTGAAGCGACCTCTTCTATACTTGGTGCATGAATGACCGATGCATCATGTGCACCTTTTTTATTTGTATGAATCCAAGGACCTTCTAGGTGTAATCCAATACAACCCTTGCTACCAGATGCTTTATACGCTTTTACTGCGTCTATAGATGCATAAATAACCTCTTTGCTTTGCGATGCAATAGTAGGTTGAAAAAATCCAGTGCCACCTTCTAAACAAGCTTGATGAATTTTTTCGATGGTCTCTTTTTCGGGAAATTCAGATAATAATTTTCCACCAGCACCGTAAAGTTGTAAATCTATTAATGCAGGAATAATAAAAGGTATTGCGTTGTTGACATCAAACCCTTTTTGATCAATTCCAACAACCAACTCATTTTCAATATGCACAACCACATCATTCAACCATTCTGAACCAGTGAACAATGCTTTTGTTGAATAATTTAAAGTCATAAAAAAAATTAGGAAGATTGAATTGTAAAGAAGTCTGCATCCTTCCAAAATGGAAATTGATTTCTTGTAGTTTCAAGTTCTTCGCGATTGAGCGTAATTTGAAATACCGCTTCTTGATCTTGGCAGTGGTACATCACTTCGCCCAAAGGACCTACTACCATTGAGTTTCCGCTGTGTGCAATATTATTTCCGTCTAACCCCACCCTGTTTACACCAACCACAAAAGCTTGATTTTCTATTGCCCTTGCAACCAATAAAGTTTTCCATGCATGGCTTCTTTTTTCTGGCCAATTAGCTACATAAATCAATACATCATATTCGTTGTTAGATGCTTGTCTTGCCCAAACAGGAAAGCGCAGATCGTAACATATTTGTAAATTAATTTTCCAACCCTTTACGCTTGCAATCAATCTTTTATTGCCAGCTGTATAGTGTTGGTCTTCTCCAGCAAATGCAAAAAGATGTCTCTTGTCATAAAAACCATATTCTCCATTCGGCAACATCCAGACAAGTCTATTAAAATATTGACCTTCTTCTTGAATCATCAACGAACCGGTGAGAATAATTTTTTCGGTCATGGCCATTCGACGCATCCATTGAATACTGGGACCATCCATTTTTTCTGCATGTAATTCGGGCTGCATGCTAAAACCAGTATTGAACATTTCTGGCAAGATGACTATTTCGGTCGGGGCTTCCAGGTTAACTATTTTTTGTTCTAAAAAAGCAAGATTAGCACCCTTGTCTTCCCAATAAAGATGGGCCTGAATCAATGTTAGTTTAAGTGTTGACAAGGGAATAGATTTAAATGTCTATGCAAAAAATGCTTTGTAAATATAATGCAATTTTATGGATAGGCTTTTTACCTAAGGCTTATAAAGCTTCTGCACAATGGGTTGGTATAATATTGGCTCAAATCCACGTTGGTGCAAGAATGCATATGTTTTAGCCATGCGACTTAGGCCTCGTTCTCCCTTTAAACTATTCCATTTTTTGGTGGCCAGCTGTTGTAGGGTTTTAATATACGCTTCCTCTTCAATGGCCTTCAAGCCAATTTTAATATTGTACTTACTGACCCTTTTTTGTTGTAAAGCGTGTTGAATTTTGACCCTTCCCCAGCCCTTGATTCTAAAATGCCCCCCTGCAAACTGAACAGCAAATCGTTCCTCGTTTAAGAAATTTTCGGCAATGAGGTCCGACATAATTTCTTCGACTTCGTCCATGGTCATACCTAGTTCGTATAGTTTATCCCGCACCTCCTGTTGTGCCCTTTCTTGGTAGGCACAATAGTGTCGTATCCTTTGTATAGCTTGCTCCTTACCAATTCGAACTTTCTTCATAATGTCAATAAGAATTGCTAAAATAGCTTTTTAATCTTAAGATTTTACTTTAGTTTCGTTATAGTTATTCAAGGGAAATTAGTTACCCTAAAAATCAAAAATCGACAGCATGAAGTTTATTGTATCTTCTTCTTCTTTATTAAAACACCTTCAACAAATTTCGGGTGTGATTAATACCAATACCGTATTGCCTATCTTGGAAGATTTTTTATTCGAAATAGAAGATAAAAAATTGAACATAGTTGCAACTGATTTAGAAACAGTGATGCGTGTACAAATGGAAGTAGAAAGCAAAGCGAATGGACGTGTATGTATTCCAGCAAAAATCTTAATTGATTCTTTGAAAAATATTGCAGACCAGCCTTTGACTTTTAACATCGATAAAAACTATGCAGTAGAAATTACAAGCGATAATGGAAAGTATAAAGTGATGGGTGAAAATCCGGACAATTTTCCAAAAGAGCCTACAGCAGATGATACAACTGGCTTTAACATGACTAGCGGTGGTTTATTAACCGCCATCAACAAAACATTATTTGCTGTGAGTGGAGATGATTTGCGTCCTGCTATGACCGGGGTTTTCTTTGAATTAACAAAAGATAGCGTTCAGTTTGTAGCTACAGATGCGCACCGATTAGTGCGTTACAAAAGAACAGATGTAAAAGCCACTCAAAATGCTTCTTTCATCGTTCCTAAAAAGCCACTTAATTTATTAAAGAACGCTTTACCAGATAATGATGACGCAATCACATTAAGTTTTAATAATAATCATTTGTTTGTAGCACACGGATCTACTCAATTAATTTGTCGATTGATTGATGCAAGATTCCCAGACTATAAAGTGGTGATTCCTGCAGACAATCCTTATCGTTTAACGGTGAACAAGCATGATTTCCAAAATGCATTACGCCGTGTGAATGTATTTAGTAATAAGAGCACCAATCAGGTGGCTTTAAATATTACAGGCAATGAATTGCAGATGGCTGCGCAAGATATTGATTTTAGCTTCGAGGGTAACGAGCGCATGAGTTGTGAATACCAAGGAGAAGATATTCAAATTGCCTTTAATGCTAAGTTCTTAATTGAGATGTTGAACGCAGCAGATACAGATGAGGTGTTTATTGAATTGTCAACACCAAGCAAGGCAGGATTGATCAAGCCTTCGGAACAAGTACCAGGAGAAGACTTGTTGATGCTTGTGATGCCATTAATGTTAAATAGTTAATCCCTATCCTATACAAAGTCTTTAACAAGACTTAAAAACAACCCGGTGAATCTGACAGCAGAACATCGGGTTTTTTTATTTACATTTATGAATAAAATAAACTAGAATGATAGAGGTGATAAAAACTTATTTTGAAACCATTCCAAGTCTGCACCGCGCATTGATTCTTGCCGGAGGAATCAGCTTTTTTTGGATCATTGAATCGGCACTGCCCTTGTTTCAGTTTAAGTACAATAAAACAAAGCATGCCGCATTAAATATATTCTTCACTTTTACGACCATCGCCATCAATTTTGCATTTGCATTGATCATGGTGAAGGCGAGTGATTATGTAGTAGCCAATGGATGGGGTTTATTACAATTTGTAAAAATGCCCCTATTGCTTGAATTAATCATTGGTTTAATGTTATTGGATTTAATTGGCGCCTACCTCGTGCACATGATCGAGCATAAAGTAAAATTTTTATGGAAATTTCATATGGTCCATCATGCGGATGTATACGTAGATACCACTACTGCAAATCGTCATCATCCTGGTGAATCTGTTATTAGAGCTGTCTTTGCTATCATAGGCGTGATTGTTTTGGGTGCTCCAATGTGGTTAGTGATGCTGTATCAAAGTGCAAGTGTGGTTTTATCTCAATTCAATCATTCTAATATTAAAATACCAAAATGGTTTGATCAAACTTTTGGTTTTATATTGGTGTCACCTAATATGCATCGTGTGCATCACCATGTAACAAGACCACAAACAGACGCTAACTATGGAAATATATTTTCATTTTGGGATCGTCTTTTTGGAACCTATGACAGCACAGATATGAAAGACATTGTATACGGATTAGATGTGGTAGACAATTCAAAACATGCAGACATCTCTTATCAATTAAGGATGCCTTTTGATCAAAGCATCAAATCGGATTATTAATTAATCGCTTTTCAAATTCGCATAAATTAAAATGATTCATGAATAAAGTGGGCGCATTTATACCAGCCAGGTATGCAGCTACAAGGTTTCCAGCAAAGCTGATGCAAATGCTTGGCGATAAAACTGTGATTAGACACACTTATGATAATACCAAGGCAACTGGACTGTTTGATGAAGTATATGTAGTGACTGACAGTGAAATTATTTTTAATGAAATCGTTTCAAATGGCGGTAAGGCCATTATGAGTAAAAAGACACACGAAAGCGGATCCGATAGAATTGCAGAAGCAGTAGAAAATTTAGACATTGATATTGTAGTGAATGTACAAGGAGACGAACCTTTTGTAAAACGCGAACCTCTAGAGCGCGTACTTGCTTGTTTTGAAGACCCAACAGTAAAGGTTGCATCTTTAATGCAGGTATTGAATAATCAAGCATCCATCGAAGATCCTAATTATGTAAAGGTTGCAGTTGATAAAAATTGGAATGCATTGTTTTTTTCACGCAGTGTGATTCCATATCCAAGGTCCACAGATATTGCGATTACATATTATGAACACGTGGGTGTGTATGCATTTAAAAAACAAGCTTTAATTGATTTCACCCATTGGCCTATGTCACCATTAGAAGCTGCAGAAAAAATTGAATGCTTACGTTACCTAGAAAATGGTGTATCCATTAAAATGGCAGTCACTAATTATATGGGCGTAGAAATTGATACCCCAGAAGACTTAATTAAAGCAGCGGAACTTTTAAAATAAACGCATGAACAAAGGAAAATTATTTCAATCAACTGTCGTAGCCGCTTTAGCAGGATTTATTTTTGGCTTTGACATGGTGGTGATTTCAGGCGCAGACAAGCCTATTCAAGAACTTTGGCATACCACACCGTTGTTTCATGGATTTTTTATTATGTCCATGGCATTATGGGGAACCGTTATAGGGTCTGTATTTGCGGGCGCTCCCACAGAAAAATATGGTCGTAAAAAAGTATTGATATGGTTAGGTATTATGTTTATTGCATCCGCTATCGGTTCTGCATTGGCACAAGACCCTTATACTTTTTCATTCTTTAGATTAATTGGAGGCATTGCTATTGGTGTATCTTCTGTAGCAGCACCAACCTATATTTCTGAAATTTCAAATAAAAATAATAGAGGAAAATTAGTAGGCATGTACCAATTCAATATTGTCTTTGGTATTTTAATTGCTTACTTGTCTAATTATTTTTTAGCTGGTGTTGGCGGAGATAATGACTGGCGTTGGATGTTGGCTGTATTATTAATTCCTTCTATCATTTATACTTTAATGACACTTGGTTTGCCAGAAAGTCCAAGATGGTTATTTTCTGTTAAAAACGACGAGGCGGGCACAAGAGCAAACTTAGCTATTGTGGGTGTGGAAAATATAGATGAAACGATTCAAGAAATAAGCACTGCCTATGAAGAAGAAAAAGCGCAAGGCAGTATTCAGTTGTTTACAAAACACCACAGCAAAATACTATCTATTGCTTTTTTTGTTGCTTTTTTTAATCAGGCATCGGGCATCAACTTTCTTTTATATTATGCGCCAAGAATTTTAGAGGAAGCAGGTTTTGCAAAAAACAATTCTTTATTAAGCTCAATCTCTTTAGGTTTAATGAACTTGGTATTTACATTTGTGGGTCTTTGGTTAATAGACCGCATTGGTCGTAAGACTTTATTAATTATTGGATCGTTTGGATACATTATAAGTTTATCCATGGTGGCTTATGGTTTTATTAATCATAGCGCACCCGAGTTTATGCTTAGCTTTTTATTATTATTTATAGCAGCACATGCAATTGGACAGGGTGCAGTTATTTGGGTGTTGATATCAGAAATTTTTCCTACTCAAATAAGAGCCAAGGGTCAAGCCTTTGGAGCTAGCATCCACTGGGTATTTGCAGCGCTTATAACTTTGGTCACACCTGTATTTTTGGATAGCGAAAGCGGGATCTTCAAAGACAACCCTTGGCCTATATTTGCTTTCTTTACCGTGATGATGGCATTACAATTAGTTTGGATTTTAACTAAAGTGCCAGAAACAAAAGGCGTATCCTTAGAGGAACTACAAAAGAAATTAGCACAGTAAACTAAAAGCGACTCCAACGGGTCGCTTTTTTATGAATAAGATTGTAACTTTGAAACGAGTAAAAAAATAATTATGCAGTTTCGTAATTTTAAAATGGTTGATTATGTGGTGTATGGACGTGGCTCCTTTAATCAATTAGATGAAATCATCGCGCCAAGAAGAAAGGGCGATTTTCCAATGATATTTTTTTTAGATCATTATTTTGAAGGAAAGCCTTTAGCAAATAGGGTGCCATTAAGAGGCAAAGACAAAATTGTTTTTGTAGATGTAACTTATGAACCAAAGACGACACAGGTAGATGCGTTGGCTGCAAGTCTAAAAGCCGAGTTCGGTGAAGTAAGTGGAATTATTGGAATTGGCGGAGGCTCTACAATGGACTTAGCTAAAGCAGTTGCATTGATGATGACCAATCCGGGTTCTTCTGCAGATTACCAAGGATGGGATTTAGTAAAACAAGCAGGTGTTTATAAAGTGGGCATACCTACCTTAAGCGGAACGGGAGCAGAAGTAAGTCGTACAACTGTACTTACTGGACCAACACGTAAACTAGGAATGAATTCTGACTTTACTCCATTTGATCAAATTGTATTGGATCCAGAATTAACAAAGGACGCGCCTGCAAATCAACGTTTTTATACAGGGATGGATTGTTATATACATTGCATTGAAAGTTTAGAAGGGACTTTCTTAAATGAGTTTAGTAAGAGCTACGGAGAAAAAGCGCTTGAGCTTTGTAGAAAAGTGTTTGTAGAAAAAAATACCTGGGACGACGAATGCGATGATCAATTGATGATGGCTTCTTATGCAGGTGGAATGAGTATTGCATACAGCCAAGTGGGTGTAGCGCACGCAGTAAGTTATGGCTTAAGTTATTTATTAGGCACCAAGCACGGTATTGGTAACTGTATCGTGATGAATCATTTGGAAGAATATTATCCAGCTGGTGTAAAAGAATTCAAGCACATGGTGGCTAAAAACAATATTGATATTCCTGTCGGGATCTGTACGAATTTATCAGAAGAACAATTTGATGCAATGATCAATGTGTCCTTAGGCATGAAACCTTTATGGGAGAATGCTTTGGGCGCTAATTGGGAAAGCATTATGACGCGTGAAAAATTGAGAGCGCTTTATAACAAATTATAGAGGAACAAAATAATTAGCCAACTACTCAGCCTCAGCAACTACTTCTTTTACTTCAGGAATCATACGCTTCATCATGCCTTCGATACCTGCTTTAAGCGTGACCATACTTGAAGGGCAACCGCTACAAGAACCTTGTAACATTAAATTAACGATGCCGTTGTTATAACTTTTAAACTGTATTGCACCGCCATCCATTTCAACCGCTGGCTTTACATAGTTTTCTAATAATTCTTTCACACGTTTTACTACATCATCGTCATCGGCAGAAACCACATTGGTTGCTTCTTGTTTCATTTTAGCAACCTCATCTTCATTCACAACCACACCACCTGCTTCTAAATATTCTTTCAAGAAAGTTTTGATGGTAGGAATTACATCCTGCCAATCTTCTGTATCATTTGTTTTTGTAAGCGTCACAAAATTGCTAGCGATAAAAACACTCTTGATAAAAGGAAAGCTAAACAATTCTTTTGCCAATGGAGAAGCAGTAGCCAAAGCTTCTTCTGCGACATCTAAGCTTTTGCCTGGATACAATAGTTTGTTTGCAACAAACTTCATTGTTTCTGGGTTTGGAGTCATTTCTGTATAAATGCTCACGATGGTATTGCCTGTTGTAATCATAATCTGTGTTTTTGGATCCGCCACAAAAATAATCAAATTGGGTGGCTTGCTAGCCCAAGAAGGGGTATAAAAGCTTTATTTTTCCGATATCGAAAGACCAATTTCAGCCTGTTATATAAAATTTAGATAGAAAGCACTCAATGATTTAGCTATTGATGATCATTAATTTAGCATAGTTCAGCATGATCTTTTTCTCTCCATTAACATCAAAAAGGATATTTGCAATTGGGTTATGTGCCGAGCCTTCAATGGATTTAATGATCCCGAAACCAAATTTTTGATGCTCTACTTTCATGCCCTTTTCTAAAGCAGTTGGATCCGCAGCTACAAAATTGGCGGAAGGAATGTGATTTTTATTCAAAGTGCTTGGAGGCGTTACAGGTAAGTAGCTTGGCTTACCACTTGCGACAGTACTTGAGGAACTTGGCTTGTTATAGCCCGACTTATTCCCACCATGCATTCTGTCGTAGGCGCTGCCCCAACCACTAGATTGGTTTCTTGCTCCACCACCAGCACTTGACTTGTCTAATTTTTCTTCTGGCATTTCCTCAATAAATCTACTAGGGTCATTTTGCACCAGCTGACCAAAACGATACCTCGAGTTGGCATAGCTTAACCATAAATGTTTTTTTGCTCTTGTTACAGCAACATAAAACAGTCTACGCTCTTCTTCTAATTCCTCTCTTGTATTAACACTCATGCCACTAGGAAATAATGTTTCTTCTAAGCCCACTACAAAAACACAATCAAACTCCAAACCTTTTGCGGCGTGTACCGTCATTAATTTTACGGTGTCTTCGTTACCAGTGTCGTTGTCTGCGTCGGTTATTAAAGTGATCTGTTGTAAATATGATCCTAAACTTTTATCTCCTAATTCGCCATCTTCATTGCTAGGACTTTCTGTCCACTCTTTTATGGAGTTCAATAATTCTTGTACGTTTTCATAACGCGCTAATCCTTCGGTAGACTTGTCATTGAAAAGTTCCTTGATCATATTTGTACTCTTACCAACTTGCACAGCCACGTCGTAGGCATTGTTTTTTGTTAAGAGGTTTTGAAAATACTTGATCATGGTCACAAACTCTTCGATCGAATTAAGCGTGCCTGCTTTAAATCCAAATCCTTTTGCTTTTTCTAGTACTTCAAAAAAAGTAATATTTTGTTCACTCGCTAATACCAAACATTTTTCAACGGTTGTTTTACCAATCCCTCTAACAGGATAATTGATAATTCTTTTTAACCCTTCCTCGTCTTTTGTATTGGCAATGATTCGGAGATAGGCGATAAAATCTTTCACCTCCTTTCTTTGATAGAAGCTAAGCCCACCATAGATCTTATACGCAATGCCTGTTCTTCTTAAGCTTTCCTCAAAGGACCTCGACTGGGCATTGGTCCTGTATAAAATAGCAAAATCTTTATTGTAAAAATGATTTCTTAATTTATTTTCTTGGATACTATCTGCAACAAACTTTCCTTCCTCGTTGTCGGTCATGGTTCGGACCAACTTAATTTTATCACCCTCTTCGTTGTCGGTCCATAGTTCTTTTGGAATTTGACCTTTATTATTTTTGATGACAAAATTAGCTACCTCGATGATCGACTTGCTGCTTCTATAATTTTGTTCTAGCTTAACTAATTTTACATCGTCATAATCTTTTTGAAACTGTAAAATGTTTTCGATGGTGGCACCACGAAAACTATAAATACTTTGTGCATCGTCGCCCACCACACAAAGATTTTCATGTACCGCTGCAAGTAATTTTGCAATTTGATACTGTACCGGATTGGTATCCTGATACTCATCAATTAAAATATATTTAAACTTGTGTTGGTACTTGTGAAGTACTTCCGGAAAGTCACGTAATAGTTCATGCATTTTAAAAAGCAAGTCATCAAAATCCATTGCACCACTTTTAAAACAACGCGCTACATAGCTTGCATAAATTTCTGCAATTTGAGGACGATTAGACCTTGCATCTTCTTGCTTCAAAAAATTGTCCATTGCATATTCGCCTGGACCCACTAAAGCGTTTTTAGCAGAAGAGATACGATTGTGTACAATATTTGGTTTATACAATTTATCGTCTAAGCCCATGTCATTGATCACCTGCTTTAAAACAGACCTAGAATCATCTGTGTCATATATAGTAAAGCTTTGAGGATATCCCAGTTTAGCTGCTTCTGCTCTCAGTATGCGCGCAAATACGCTATGGAAAGTGCCAATGTATAAATTGCGCGCTTCGGTATTCCCAAGGGCTTTTTCTACCCTTTCTTTCATTTCTGCTGCGGCCTTATTGGTAAATGTAAGCGCTAAAATATTAAATGAGTCTACGCCACTATGCATTAAGTGCGCAATACGGGAAGTCAATACTTTTGTTTTTCCACTTCCTGCGCCGGCAATAATCATTAAGGGGCCTTTAAGATGAAGCACGGCCTCTCTTTGTTGTTCATTTAAACCGTTTAAATACGCTTGTTGCATCCTGCGAAGATACGTCTACTTGCTTCAATTATAAAGCAAGTGGAAAACTAAAAAGAATAAAATAACTTTTAAAAATAGGGTCACAAAAAAAGGGCACCTGATGAAGGGTGCCCTGAAAAATGATTAAGAAAGTTCAATCTTGAAAACAAGATTGTTCTAACGACTACTTGTTTTCTAATAATTTAAAGAACTGATCTAACTGAGGTAAGATCACAATTCTTGTTCTTCTGTTTTTTGCTCTGTTTTCTGCATTATCATTACCAGCTATTGGTGCATATTCACCTCTACCAGCTGCAGTCATACGCTTAGGATCTAAACCATAAGTATCTTGTAAAATACGCACTACTGTAGTTGCACGCTTTACAGATAAATCCCAGTTGTCTTCTAATACAGAACCATTGTCTAATAATTGCTTAGAATCTGTATGACCTTCAACCATAAATTCAATAGATGGTTGTGCTGCCAATACTTTAGCTACTTTACCTAATACGCTTTTAGCCTTGTCAGTGATGTTGAAGCTTCCACTTTTGAATAATAATTTATCAGAAATGTCAACGTATACAACGCCCTTATCTACTTTCACATTTACGTCTTCGTCGTTCAAGTCGCCTAATACTCCTTTCAAGTTCATTACTAAGTTCATATTGATTGAATCTTTACGCGCTATTGAACTTTGTAAGCCTTGGATATAATTATCTTTTGCACCAATATTTTCTAAAGACTTCTTGATGCTCTCTGCTTGTGCACCTGTTACAACAGACATGTCTTTTAATTGGCCTAAGACTACATTGTTATTTTCTTTTAAGAAGTCGATTTGCTTGTTTAAATCAACAATTTGATTTTCTAAAGATTTTCTTTCAGCTGCAATTTTATCTGCATCGTTTACTGCTTTTGAAGTTGCATCTTGTGCTTCACGGTATTTACTTTGAAGGTCAGCATATGCGCTGTTTAATTGACCATATTTAGTTTCCGCTTCTTGTAATTTTTTAGGGCTAACGCAAGAGAAAGCACCTAAGCTTATAAGAGCAAGCGCTAAAAAAATTTTACTTTTCATGATAAGTCTGTTTTTAGTATATGAATAATCAAGTTATTACTGTGACAAAAATAGGAAACTACGGCATAGGAATAAAACAAAAATGAAAAATCACTTGTTTTTAACAAACTATATCGTCTGTGATGCCATATTCAGGAACATAGCCCTTAAATTGTTTAAAAAAATTAACAATAAAGCGTAAATCGGCAGATTCGTCATTGCTTGTAAAGAAGGGGTCTGCAAATACCACGCGTCTATTGCCAAAATCAAAGCCAGCCATCAATATAGGCACCCCTGCGTTTTTAGCAATATGGTAAAAGCCTGTCTTGAATTTAAGGACTTTTGTACGCGTGCCTTCTGGGGAAAGGGCAAGATGAAAGCGTTCGTTTTTGCGATAAAGGGCCACCACCTGCTCTACCATATTGTTCTTTTTGTGTCGATCCACCGGATGTCCGCCTAAAAGCCTAAAAAACCACCCGGTAATGGGGTTAAAAAGCTCTTTTTTACCCAAAAACTGCACAAATTCAAAATGCATTTTTTTGCGCACCGCCAAACCAAGAAAAAAATCCACACTATGGGTATGGGGTCCAGCAATGATCACAGATTGCTTTAGGGCATAAGGAAAATTACCTTCTGTTCTCCAACCCCTTACTGTAAAAAACCACCACGCTAAAAATCGTTGTAACATATCATTAAATTAAAGGTGCATGAATAGACCTGCGTTTTGAATAGGATTTACTTCTGGTGCTTCTATCTTTTCTGTTTTGAATTTTGGAATAGCAGCAGTTTCAAGATTTTTTAAGTAGACCTTGTCATAATATTTTAATAAAATAGAAAAAGCGGCTTCAACATTATTTTCAACCAAATAATTCACGGCCGTTTTTGTCTCTAATCCCCCCAATCTTTTTTGAATTCTTAAAGTTGCTGCAATTAAATCAGCTACTGCAAACTTGCCATAAGCTTCTACAATAAATTGCAAACGAGATTCAAAAGGAATATCAATAAAATAACAAATACTGTTTCTGATATTTTTAAAAAAAGTAATAGGCAACATATTGGTTCCTATTCTTTGGCTTTCGTCTTCAATCCAAAAATAAGAATGAGTTGCGCTAATATGAAATAAAGCGCTCGCTAAATTGTTTTCAAATTGTTCTTGACTTGTTTGTTCATGTTGTCCAAGTGCTCCAAATGCAGATCCTTTATGATGTGCCAATCCTTCTAAATCAATGACAGGAATCTTGCTTTTTTGTAATTGTAATAATATTTCTGTTTTACCCGATCCTGTGAATCCACCCAACACTTTCATGGAATAATTTTTTTCGAACTGCGCTAAAACCCAATTGCGATAGGCCTTGTAGCCGCCAGAAAGCTGTTCGGTTTTAAAACCATATAAATCTAATAACCAAGAAACGGCTGCACTTCGCATACCGCCTCTCCAACAGTGTACTAAAATAGTTGGTTTGTTTCCATTTGTTTTTTCGTAGCTAGCAGCCCATCCTTCCACTTGCTCAATCATGTTTTGCATCTTGTTACCAAAAAAAGGAAGGCCCAATTTAATTGCTGCTTCTCTGCTTTGTTGTTTATACGTAGTGCCAATTTCTGCACGTTCTTCGTTGGTGAAAAGTGGCAACGAAAATGCATTTGGGATATGCGCATGTGCATACTCATCAGGACTTCGAACATCAATGATTAAGTAGTTAGATAAATTTTCAAAAATCCCTTCACCTGTTTTCTGTACACCCATACTACAAATTTACTTGCTTTAAGGTTGCTTCCAATGCTTCTTTTGTAAAGGGTATGAAAGGTATGGGTTGGTACTTAAACTTGGCAGCTGCTTTTAAGGCTGTTTCAAGTTGAAATTGGGTTTGATCATAGACAACGGCCCATCCTTTTTCCTGCCATCTTTTTGCTAAGTATTCCTGTTCTGTTTGTCCAGGCGTGGGCACTAAAATGAGCGGCTTATTGAGTGGAATCAGTTCCATCAAGCTTGTATAGCCACCTCGGCTAATGATAAACTTTGTGTTTTCGATTGCTTTGACCAAATCGGGCCCACCCAAGTGTGGTTCGATTGAACCAAATTCAGAAACAGCCTGGTTGCTAGCCTGGTCGGCCGTACCCGCAATCAATTTAAAAGGCTGATGGAGTTGATTGCCTTCTGCCCACAAGATTTCCTGAAAAATGCTTCTTTGTGGCTCTGGTCCAGATACAATTCCTAAAAATAAGTGGGCCGGTTGCTGTTCATTTGTTTGACTGGTGGCATAGGCCTTTAATCTAGACAGGCAATTCATATACCAAACAGGCACAGATGGCTTCCTTATTGGATTGCCTAAAATACCAGAGAGATTTTGGTCGCCTTCCATATCGGGCACCCAAACCATGGTATAAAAAAGTTTAAACCAAGTATACTGCACCCATTGTAAGAAATTGGTTGACCAACTAAAAGGGGTTTGAAGGTTGAGTTGATGTGTAATAAATACAGAAGGCGTTTTTAAGTGAAAAAACCCAAGTCGATTATCAGAAATGATCAAGTCAAAATGCGCTTGTCGATTTGTTGTACGTAACCACCAAAACTCTCTAAAGATGTTGTACAAAATACGAGGAATCTGTACCAACATTTTTAATGCAAAACCTGTTGCGTTTTTGGAATAACGAATACCATATCCTTTTAATCTTAGGAAAGTCACATTGGGAAAGGCTTCTCTTAAAATAATTGCATGCGGTCCATCTGTAGCAACCGTTACATGATAGCCAAGTTCAAGCAACGCAGTAATGATTGGGATGCATCTAGTTGCATGACCAAGCCCCCAGTCTAAGGGCGCAATGAGTACTTTTTTTTGTTGCATGAATTTTTAAATCTTATTCAAATATACTTGTAAAAAATTGTAGTTTTGTATCCATGTTAAGAAGCCATATATATCTTGCGAGCAATGATGTTTTAAAAAAACAAAAGCAATTGATTTTATTGTTGGAAATACATGCTATGTTGTTTCAGATCGAACAAGTAGAACAGTTTTATCAGAATATCGAAGTGGTTGATTTAAATAAAAGAAAAATCATCCAAAAGCCGCATTTAGTAAAGCGTGCTTTAAAAGACAATCCAGAGAAGCCCTTTGTCTTTGCTTACCATAAAAATTAGTTGAATTACCCTATCTTTAAGAGGACGATTCCAAAAGATTGTTTTCATTAAAAGAAATAGGCATGTCATTTATCACAAAAGAAAAATCAGTAGCGCTTTACGCTGCCTTAGTTTCCTTTGGAACTTATGTTTTTATATTTGGATTTAGAAAATCATTTACAGTTTGCACTTTTGAGGGAATGACTTTTGGACCTATTGCATTTAAAACAGCGATGGTGATAAGTCAGATGTTGGGCTATTTGATGGCGAAGTTTTATGGCATTAAATTCATCTCTGGTTTAGAAAAAAAGAATAGATATAAAATTATTTTTTTACTAACGGGTATTGCATGGACAGCATGGTTATTGTTTGCTATAGTGCCGGCACCTTATAGTATTTTATTTTTATTCATCAATGGTTTTCCATTGGGCATGTTATGGGGTGTTGTCTTCTCTTATGTAGAAGGAAGACGTAGTACCGATTTCATTGGCGCTGCACTCGCGGTGAGTTTTATTTTTTCTGCAGGATGGGTGAAGTCTGTCGGCGCTTGGTTGATGCAAGATTTTAATGTTCTAGAAACCTGGGTGCCATTTTGTACTGGTTTAGTTTTTGCATTGCCATTGGTAATTTGTGTGTGGGGCTTAGAGAAAGTACCAGCGCCATCTAAAGAGGATGAGGCTTTGAGGGCAAAAAGAATTCCCATGACAGGTGAAGACAGAAAATTAATTTTAAAACAATATTTACCAGGCGTAATTGCATTTATCGCCATTTATTTATTTGCTACTATTTTTAGAGATATAAGAGATAATTTTTCGGCCGATATGTGGAAGGAGATGGGCTATACAGCCAAGCCATCTACTTTTTCTGAAACAGAAATTCCTATCACTATTTTTATTTTAATCTTAATTGGCGCAGTCGTTGCAGTCAAAAATAGTTTTAAAGCATTCATGATTGCGCATGTATTTATTTTAATTGGATTTGTGGTAGCCGGACTGTCTACTTATTTTTTCACACAAAAATTATTGGATCCATTTTGGTGGATGCTTTTAGTAGGTCTGGGTTTATACCTGGTGTATATTCCTTTTAACTCAATCTATTTTGATCGTTTAATTGCGGCCTACTCTATTAAAGGAAACGCAGGCTTCTTTATCTATTTAGCAGATTCAATTGGTTATGTTGGAAGCGTGACGGTGATGTTGGTAAAAGAGGGCATGACTCTAGAGATAGAATGGACGACCTTCTTTTCGCAGAGTGTCATGATTTTATCTTTCGTAGGTATATTTATTACAGCCTATGCGATGTATTATTTTGCATCAAAGTCAAGAATGATGCCATTGATACAATAACGCAAACCTGTTGGAGGGGGACCGTCTTCAAATACATGCCCTAAATGTGCCTTACACTTACCGCATTGCACTTCGGTTCTTTTCATTCCATGTGTATTATCAGGGGTGTAAATAATGGATTTTTTGGTTAGAGGCTCGTAAAAACTCGGCCAGCCACAACCACTATCAAATTTGGTATCACTTTTAAAAAGTGGATTACCGCATGCCTTACAGAAATAAGTTCCAATTGCTTTTGAAGTTTCAAAGGCACTCGTAAATGGACGTTCTGTACCCTTTTCTCTAGCAACAGCATACACTTCGGGGCTTAAGATCTGCTTCCAAACACTATCTGGCACAATCACAGCTTCCTTACTTGTTCTAGAATAGTAGGTATTCTCTTTTGTTGGCATGGTATTCGATTTATTGGATTGTTTAGTAGTCGTTTGAGCACAAGCTGCTTGGCTCATCAAAAGGCAAAAACAAAGTATTTTGTACATGGTATTGATTTTGATGTAAAATACTAACAAGTATTCAGATAATTTGTTGCGTAAATTACAATCTTAGGTTAAAAAAATTTACAACAGTTTGTTATCTTTGTATCCTATCAACACAATCTCATGTTCAATTTAATCTTATTTGGCCCTCCGGGCAGCGGTAAAGGCACTCAAAGTGAAAACATTATCGCGGCCTATGGTTTACAGCATTTATCTACAGGAAATTTATTACGTAACGAGATTGCTGGTCAAACCACATTAGGATTGAAAGCCAAGAGCATCATGGACCAGGGTCAATTGGTGCCGGACGAAGTGGTAATAGGCATGGTAGATAACTTTATGAATGCACATCCAGAGGCAAAAGGATTTTTATTTGACGGTTTTCCAAGAACAACGGCGCAGTGTATCGCATTAGATGCTTTGTTAGAAAAAAAATCAAATGAGATCAATGTGGTACTTGCACTAGAAGTAAGTGAAGAGGAGTTGGTGAAAAGATTATTAGGAAGAGGTTTGACATCCGGTAGATCAGACGATACCAACGAAAGTGTTATCCGTGCAAGAATTCAAGAATACAATGATAAGACCACTGCGGTGGCTACTTATTATGCACAATTTAATAAAGTAGTTTCAGTGAAAGGCGAAGGAACAGTAGAGTCTATCTATGCAGATTTAAAAGCAGAGATTGACACAAGGATTTAGATATTCAATCCACCGCAGGCGCTAATCACTTGACCAGTTACATAACTACTCATATCGCTCGCTAAGAATAAAGTGGTGTTGGCAATTTCATCTGCCTTGCCAAAACGGCCCAAAGGAATATTATCTAAAAAAGCTTTTCCTGCTTCACCTTCATTTAAATAATGCGTCATGTCAGTTTCTATAAATCCTGGCGCAATTGCATTACAACGAATATTACGACTACCTACTTCTGCAGCAATTGATTTTGTAAATCCGATGATACCAGCCTTACTTGCTGCATAACTACTTTGACCTGTATTACCTCTAATGCCAATAATTGAACTCATATTGATAATACTACCACTGCGTGCTTTCATCATTGGACGAATTACTTGCTTGGTCATATTAAATACGCTCTTTAAATTAGTTTCCATCACATCGTCCCATTGTTCTGGTGTCATGCGCAATAACAAATTATCTTTTGAGATACCAGCATTGTTTACACATATATCTACCGTCCCAAATGTAGCTACCACATCATTTACAAATGTTTCACATGCAGCAAAATCACCAGCGTTTGCTTGATATGCTTTGGCTTTAACGCCTAATTTTTCTATTTCAGCAACTAGCTGGTTCGCCTTGTCAGCACTGCTATCGCTCACATAAGTGAACGCGACATGAGCGCCCTGCTCTGCTAATTTTAAAGCGATGGCTGCACCAATACCTCTTGCTGCTCCTGTTACGATGGCTACTTTTCCTGCTAATAATTTCATTACTTTCTATTTTTAATAAACCAATAAGTATGCATTAATATAATACTAATATTCACAAATATAATAGGATTATCCTGTTTTAAAAAACCATAAGCAATCCAAAGCATGCTGCCGGTCATATTGATAATCCTTAATTTTCTTACATCCTGTATTGCAAAAGAACCAACTACCACAGCAGTTGCAATCCATCCTAATATATCAATCATTGTACTTATTTAATTATCCTTCCTCATGAATTAATTTCAATTCCTCTAAAAACTTACGTTCATTCGATAATCTAGGTATCTTATGTTGTCCGCCTAATTTGCCTTTTCTTTTTAACCATTCGTGAAAACAATCTTTTTTAACTGCTGTGATTTGCGGCAAGCCTAGTGCAATGTCTTTATATCTTTTAGCTTCATAATCACTATTCACAGCTTGTAAATTTTGATCTAGTGCAACTGTAAATGCGTGCATATCAGATGGTGCATTTTCAAATTCAATTAACCACTCGTGTGCACCTGCGCCATTGTCGGACATATAGATTGGCGCTGCAGTATACTCTTTCATCACAAGATTAAAATTGGCACAGGTTTCGCTAATTGCCTTATCACTATTGTCTGCAATTAATTCTTCTCCAAAAGCATTGATATATTGTTTTAATCTTCCACTCACTTTAATTCTAAAAGGGTTCAGTGTTACAAACTGCACGGTGTCCCCTACAAGGTATCGCCAAAGTCCACCATTCGTGCTAATGACAATGGCATAATTTTTTCCTAATTCAACTTTGTCTAATCCAATGGTGATCGGATTTTCTTTTCCGTAGGCCTCTACCGGCATGAATTCATAAAAAATGCCATGGTCTAAAAAGAGCAACATGCCTTCTTCATCTAATCGATCCTGTGCTGCAAAAAAACCTTCACTTGCATTGTAAATTTCTAAATAATTACAATCCCCGCCAATGATCTTTTTAAATTCTGTGCGATAGGGTGTAAATGAAACGCCACCATGAATGTATAATTCAAAATCTGGCCAAACTTCTTTAATTGTTTTTTTACCAGTGATTTGTAAAATTCTTTTTAACAAGACCATGGTCCAAGTGGGTACACCTGCAATAGAAGTGACAGGTTCTTGGATGGTACTTTGTGCAAGCATTTCAATTTTAGATTCCCATTCGTCCATCAATGCAATGGATAATTCTGGCACCCTAACTAAGCCAGACCAGATAGGCGAGTTCTGCAATAAGACTGCACTCAAGTCACCATATTGAATATCATCCTTTATTGGATGTACTTGATGACTTCCTCCAATAACAAGCATCTTACCAGTTAAAAGATCACTTTCTGGCAAAGCATTGTAGTAAATACTGAGTACGTCTTTTGATCCTTGAAAATGATTGTCTTCGATGCTTTCTTGGGATAGAGGTATAAATTTACTCTTGTCACTAGTAGTGCCACTACTTTTTGCAAACCACTCGATAGGCGTGTTCCATAAAACATCAGGCTCGCCCTGCATCACCTCGTCTATATAAGGCTTAAGGTCTTCGTATGCTTGTATTGGAACAAGCTCTTTAAATTTTCTAATATTGAAAATGGTACTAAACTGATACCTTCTCCCAATCTGTGTATATTGGCCATGGGTAATGAGGTCCTGTAAAACCTCACGTTGTGCTGCAACCGGATCTTTAACCCAATGTTCAATACGCCAATAGCGCAATCTTGCTAATCTTGATATTGCTGGGCTAAAAATTTTCATAGGTTATTTTTGACCCATTTCGATAATCCAATCCTTGCGCTTTAATTCAAAGTTGGTACCAAGGTATAAGCGTCTTACTTGTTCGTCTTCGGCTAATTCTTCTGCGGTTCCATGCTTGAATATTTTTCCTTCAATCAATAAATAAGCACGATCACAAATGGATAATGTTTCATTCACATTATGATCGGTAATTAAAATACCAATGTCTTTTAATTTTAATCTAGCGACCACAGACTGTATATCTTCTACTGCGATAGGATCCACGCCAGCAAAGGGTTCGTCCAACAAAATAAATTTAGGATCAACCGCTAGCGCTCTTGCAATCTCTGTCCTTCTTCTTTCACCACCACTTAAACTATCACCATTATTATTTCTAACTTTTTGCAAATTAAATTCATCTAAAAGGGTTTCCATTTTATGCAATCGCTCGCCCTTTGTCAATTTGGTCATTTCTAAAATGGCCATGATATTATCTGCTACAGACAACTTCCTAAACACACTCGCTTCTTGTGGTAAATAACCCAATCCCATTTGAGCACGCTTATACATGGGTAAATGTGTGATGTCCTCTTCGTTTAAAAACACACGGCCCTCGTCTGGCGCAATCAAACCAACCACCATATAAAAAGTGGTTGTTTTACCGGCACCGTTTGGCCCCAGTAAACCAACTATTTCTCCCTGTTTAACCGATACGCTTACCTGGTCAACCACCTTGCGGCCCTTGTATTGTTTGATCAGCTTATCGGTATGTATGGTTAGTATCACGTTGAATCTTTTGTACAAAAATAAGGTTAAAACGGCCTATTTATACCTAGTCAAATAATATTAACTATTTTTGTATTCTATGCACGTAACAGCACATTTAGCAAAAGCAAAAGACACTTTGGTCTCCTTTGAGATCCTGCCACCTTTAAAGGGCAAGACGATCACTTCTATCTATGACCATTTAGATCCCTTAATGGAGTTTAATCCTTCATGGATCAATGTGACCTACCACAGAAGTGAAACCATGTTTAAGAAAAAAACAGATGGCACATTTGAAAAAGTAGATGTAAGAAAGCGACCAGGAACGGTGGGTATTTGTGCTGCCATTATGAACCATTATAATATCGATGCGGTACCACATATAATTTGCGGTGGTTTCACCAAGCGTGAAACAGAAGATGCATTGATTGACTTACAATTTTTAGGTATTGACAACGCATTAATTTTAAGAGGCGATGCTGCTAAGAATGAGTCTAGCTTTGAGCCAGAGCCAGGCGGAAATAAATATGCAATTGACTTATTGAAGCAAGTAGGACAATTAAACCAAGGGATTTATTTAGACGAAGATATTTTAAATGGTGGCAAGACCGATTTTTGTATGGGTGTGGCAGGCTATCCAGAAAAGCATTTTGAATCTCCAAATTTTGAAATCGATTTAATCAAAACAAAAGAGAAGGTGGATGCAGGTGCTGATTATATCATGACACAAATGTTTTTCAATAACCAAAAGTTTTTGGACTATGTACAAGCATGTCGTGATATGGGCATTACGGTACCAATCATTCCAGGATTAAAACCGATTACGAATAAAAAGCAATTGACAGTTTTACCAAGAATATTCCATGTAGACATCCCAACAGATTTGTCTAATGCCATTAACAAATGCAAGACAGACGCGGAATGCGAGCAAGTGGGTACCGAGTGGTTGATCCAGCAAAGTAAGGAGTTAAAAGCAGCTGGTGTACCTGTGTTACACTACTATACTTTAGGAAAACCGAAGGTGATAAGAGACGTTGTTTCTGCTGTATTTTAATTTATTTTTTTTGTTGAGATTGCAGAAAATCGTGGAACTGATCTACGGTTAAATTTTTAGCAATGATCTTTTTATCCTTATCTAACAAATAAAATGTTGGTGTTTTAAATACATCATACAATTGTCTGATGGTACTAGGTTTACCTGCATTGATTTCTGCATTGAATGCAGCGTCTGTTTGATAAGCATGCAACCATCCAGCATCAAAACGCCCTTCTGTTATAAATTGTTTCCAAGCTACCATTTCTTTTACATTGGTATTTACCCCAATCACTTGTACGCCTAATTGCTTCCAGTTTTTAGTATAAAAAGAATCTACTCTCGGCATTTCTTCTTTACAGTGACCACAGGTTGGATCCCAAAATGCGATGAATGTATATTTTGCGGGGCTTTCATATAATGAAAAAGCTTTGTTATCAATTGTGTTTAAAACCAATGGTGGAGCGGGATTGCCAATGAGGTTGGCCATGATACTATAGGCGCGTTCAGTGATTGCTTTTTTAGATTCATTGTTTAAGAGCACCGTATCTCCCTTGCTAAAAAAGTTTTGAAACAAATGTAAAAAGACTTTATCCTGACCCATAAATTCAGGACTGATATATTTATTTGTAAACTTAAAAAGTAAAAATGGATAAATTTCTTTTCCTGTTTTTGCTACTGTTAACATGTATTGAACTTCTTCGATAATAGAATCTGGTTCACGTGAAACATAGTCTTTAAAGTACTCATCTAGCTTTGCTTCAAAAAAGGGTGTTCTTAATAAACGGTTATCATTGAATACAACATTGTCCCAAAAATGATTTTTGACATAATAAAAAGGATAGCTAGAATCCGCCTTGCCATTGACGATTGGGATAGCAGGGGCCTCCGGTCTTTGTAAAACGTCTAAGAAAAATCGCATCATTGATTTAGGCGCAGTGGTGATAATTTTTTGTCTTTCTTGTTTAAAGCTGGTATCTATTTTTTTTAATGCCAATAGATATTGCGCAGAATCAGTTGCTGTTTTAGCGGTTCTATAGGCTAGCTCCAATTGATTTCTTTGACCACCAAGCTGGTTCATACTTTTGGAATAAGCACTAAAAATATCATTGTCGGTGGATCCAATAATTTTATAGTCTGTTAAATTTAATGTGTCCGCGAAAATTTTAAATTGTTGCCCCTCGTCTACTAAAAACTCAAATAGAATACTATACTTAGGAGATACAACAAAGTAAATACCTGGTGTGAGTTTTTCTTTTCCACTAAAATAACCTAGGCTTGCTTCGTTCAACATAGCTGAATCTGCTAAAACACGATTTTGTCCATAGTTCGTCCCCAAATAGACCTTTGTATTTTTATACGGCTTTAGGGTAATTTGAATATGATGTCCAATAGGCTTGGGATTGGAAGCGGGTTGTTTTTTAACTGCCTGCGCATTGGCATTATTGTTAAACAAAAGCACTAAACCAACACAACATAAAGCAATCGTTTTCTGAAACATATAAAAGGGTTGAATGGACAAATTAAGTATATAAAAGTAAAAAATAAAAAACAGATTTAGGTTTAATTTAAATGGGCGGAATGGTAGATTCTAGAAGCTGGATTGTACCTTTGTAGCAGTGAGAAAGTCAAAACCAGCAATCATTTTAGAAAAGGTCCTTATTGAGGATTATGCAGCAGAGGGCAAGTCTTTAGCAAGGGTGGATGGAAAAGTCATTTTCGTAGAAGGCGCAGTGCCAGGGGACGTTGTAGATATTCAATTACAAAAAAACAAAACTGATTGGGCAGAAGGGTTTGCTAAAAAATTTCATAGCTATTCCGAAAACAGGGTACAACCATTTTGTAGTCATTTTGGAGTATGCGGTGGATGTCAATGGCAGATGCTACCTTATGCGCAACAGTTAGTGTACAAGCAAAAACAAGTAGTAGATAATTTAACAAGGATTGCTAAGATTCCATTGCCACCTATCCCTGCTATTTTGGGCGCTAAGCAAACTGAGGGCTATCGTAATAAGGTAGAATACACATTTGCTACAGAAATTTATATGTCGTTTGAAGCATTTAGGGAAATGAAAGCATCTGGTGTCGAACCAGTTAAAAGCCCTGGTGATGGCGGTTTTCATGCGAGAGGCTTTTTCGAAAAAATTGTGCCAATAGATACTTGTTATTTACAAGAAGAGCCAACAAACTTAATGCGTAAAGCGGTGGTACAATTTGCATTAGATAACAAGATGCCGTTTTATAATATCAAACAACATCAGGGTTGGTTAAGAAATATGTTTGTAAGAAACACCACCAAGGGTGAGTGGATGATTAATTTGATACTTGGTTATGAGGACGAAGCAAAAAGAAAAGCTTTGTTGGATTTATTGTTAAAGCAGTTTCCTCAAATCACGACCCTCTTGTATACTATCAATACCAAACGCAATGATAGCATGCAGGACTTAGAGCCACAGGTATATTATGGCAATGGTTATATCACTGAAAAATTAGAAGAGTTTGAATTTAAAATAAGTCCAAAATCTTTTTTCCAAACCAATTCAAAACAAGCGGAAGTTTTATACCAAGTAACGCGCGACTTTGCTGAATTGACAGGAAAGGAAGTTGTATATGATTTATATTGCGGCACAGGCAGCATTGGTATTTTTTGTAGTGAACAAGCTAAAAAAATTATTGGTGTTGAATTTGTAGCAGAAGCAATTGAAGATGCAAAGTTGAATGCAGCTTTGAACGGATTAGCAGAGACTGCATTTTTTGCAGGAGACGTGATAAAAGTTTGTGACGATGCCTTTTTTGAAACCCATGGCAAGCCAGATGTGATTATTACTGACCCACCAAGAGCAGGCATGCACGAAAAATTAGTGCATAAATTATTAGAGATGGAAGCACCAACTATTGTATATGTAAGTTGTAATCCAGCGACGCAGGCCAGGGACCTGGCATTACTACATGCCAAGTATACTGTGACTAAAATACAGCCTGTAGATATGTTCCCACACACTTTACATATTGAGAATGTGGTACAATTAAAAAGAACAGATTTATTAAACGCATAATTTATGAGAGAATTTAGGCCCACAAGCTTCAATATTTTACCTACGATCATTAAGAACTTAATCATCATTAATGCTTTAATGTTCTTAGCACAAAATACATTTGCTGGACCGACTAGTTCATTTTCGGTGGAGGATTATTTTGCACTACATGCATGGCAAAGTAAATTGTTTCAACCATGGCAGATGATTACGCATATGTTCTTGCATGGAGACTTTGGACATATATTAGGTAATATGTTTGCACTTTGGATGTTCGGTTCTGTTTTAGAAAATGTATGGGGGCCTAAGCGATTTTTATTATTTTATATTTTATGTGGTGTGGGTGCTTCTGTCCTACACTTACTTATTCTTTCATATGAGTTTGTACCAATGGCTTCGGACCTCATGCAACTTAGTCAAATGAGCGTGTCAGGATCTTCAGACTTTAACCAGGCCGTATTGGCGTATTCAAAAGCACATAATATTCAGCTAATAAGAATATTAAGTGAGAACAATGTAAGCCTTGATACACCTGGCATTCGCACAGAGATCATGGAGCTACTCACAAACAATTACAATAAGACACTTAATACAGCTACATTAGGAGCAAGTGGTGCAGTTTTTGGTATCATCATGGCCTTCGTTTATTTATTTCCTAATACCTATATCTATATTTATTTTTTCTTTCCTATAAAAGCTAAGTGGCTTGGAATATTATATTTTTCTTACGAACTATTTTTTGCAGTGCGTAACACTGCAGGAGATAATGTGGCAAGATGGGCGCATGTGGGTGGCGCGATCGTAGGATTTGTATTGGTGTATCTTTGGTCAAAGAAGGAACGCAACAATAGATGGAACTAACAATAAAATAGTATTAACATATGCAATCAACAGAACAATCAAAACCATTATTTGGCGCAGACAACAATGCGCTAGTGGCACTTGTATCGGCGAACTTAATGATTGCAGTGACTTATGGTATGACAAGGATGGTGTATTATTTGGAAGGCTTCCCTATGTCACAATTTTATGACGAAGTGGTACATCATTTTATGTTATCGCCTTATTATCAAGAAGCACTCGAAAAACCTTGGACATTTTTTATTTACAATTGGTCCCACGATGATTTTTGGACGCTATGTGGTAACATGATTTGGTTAACTGTTTTTGGAAATATTTTACAAAATCAAAAAGCCAATAAACACCTATTCCCAATTTATTTATACAGTGGTATTCTTGGCGCATTGGCTTTCATTGGCCTTGGCGCTGGCATTTCATTTATGGGCGCAGAGCTTAGCATCATGGCATTAGCCACCGCTGCATTAAGTTTGAATCCAAGATACCAACTACAACTCAACGGCACTGGAGGCATTCCTGTTTGGCTTATTTTTACAGTGTATTTTATACTTCAATTGGCTACACATGCAACTGGTACACCCGTATTCTTTTTGACATTAAACGTTGGAGGATTGGTTGGCGTATTGTATATGTATTTATTAAAAAAGAATATTGATTTAGGGAATTGGATGCATGTTCTTGTTAACAAATGCAATGGTTTAATGGCGCCAAAAGAGGCCCAATAAATATTGAAAAGCATAATGGCAAAAAAATCACGCATAAGAATTTTTGGAAAGGGGTTGCTATTATCAGTGCACCTTTTGCTTGTGCTATTGCTATTGTATCCACAATTTTTTATGCCGCTTGGATGGATTTGGGTGAATGGTTTTTTAAGTTTATTGGCTCCTTATATTATCGTATTACACCTCCTATTTTTATTTATCTGGTTAATTGCGAAACCTATACTATCATTGATTTCTGTCGCAACCTTAGTCATAGCCTATCCAACCATATTGGTTTTATTTGCATGGCATCCGGGTACACCATTCTCACAACAAAAGAAGGACAATAGTTTGCGCATAATAAGTTTTAATGTGAAGGAGTTTAACGGTAACACACCACAACCAATAGGGCATAAATTAAGAACAGAAGATATTGCAGCGTCTATTCAAAAATGGGATCCAGATATTATTTGCTTACAAGAGTACAATACGAAAGAACTCAAGAACGATATTGCGAATCATGCCACTTATTTTGATCAAAAGTATCCTTATTCCTTTTTTTCCAAAGACCATCAAATCAATGAGGCCAATTATTTTGCAGGCAATATCATTTATTCAAAATACAAGATCTTATACGCCGAAAGGGTTCCATTTACCAATCAAGAAAGTTTGATTTATGTAGACTTATTAAAAGGGGATGATACTATACGCGTCTTCACCACACATTTGGCTTCTTTTAAATTTAAGCAAAATGATTTTGAGGCGATAGATGATGCAGCTGATGCCAACAAGGCTGCATTAAAAGCAAAGTATGGTGTCATGCGTAAGATGAAAAATGCATTTATGATTCGTGCAGTTCAGGCTTCGAATATTCAAACACAATTGGATAAAAGCCCTTATCCCACTATTATCACTGGTGATTTTAATGATGTGCCAAGTTCCTATACTTACAAATTAATTAAAGGGGATATGCAGGATGCATTTTTAGCAAAGGGCTTTGGAATAGGCGCTACCTATATGAACTTGTCGCCTACTTTAAGAATAGATTATATCTTGGCGGATAAAAATTGGCAGGTAAAGGGTTGGGAGTCCTTGGATGAGAACCTGAGTGACCACCACATGATTATGGCAGACCTTCAATTGGTTAAGAATTAGCCATTCTTTCGGTAAAATAAAATTATCTTTGAGGACTACTATGCCACTAAAAATATACAACTCACTTATCCGTCAAAAAGAAGTTTTCGAACCTATTAATGCACCCTATGTGGGCATGTACGTTTGTGGTCCAACGGTAAGTGGAGAAAGTCATTTAGGACATGCAAGGCCGTTTATCACTTTTGATGTAGTATACCGATACCTTTTACACAAAGGGTACAAAGTACGTTACGTAAGAAATATTACGGATGCAGGCCATTTTGAAGAAGAAGGAAAAGTAGCCGAAGACAAAATTACAAGCAAGGCGATTTTAGAAAAACTAGAGCCCATGGAGTTGGTGCAGAAATACACCAATCTATACCACTGGGCTATGACGCAATTTAACAACTTGCCTCCAAGCATAGAACCTACTGCCACAGGACATATTGTAGAGCAAATAGAAATGATCAAAAAAATCATAGCAGACGGCTACGCTTACGAGTCCAATGGTTCTGTTTATTTTGATGTAGTAAAATACAATGACGATTATTCAAAAAAGAACCAACCTTATGGTATTTTAAGTGGTCGCAATATCGAAGAGCAATTAGAGACCACAAGAGACTTAGAAAACCAGGAAGAGAAAAAAAATAAAGTAGATTTTGCATTATGGAAAAAAGCACCTGTTGAACATATCATGCGCTGGCAAAGTCCATGGGGAGAAGGCTTTCCGGGATGGCATATTGAATGTTCTGCAATGGCCACTAAGTATCTAGGAAAACAATTTGATATACATGGTGGTGGAATGGATTTACAATTCCCGCACCACGAGTGTGAGATTGCACAAAGTACAGTATGCAATCATCAAATGCCTGCGCGCTATTGGATGCATAATAATATGATTACCATCAATGGACGCAAGATGGGTAAGAGCTACAATAATGTGATTAAGCTAAGTGAATTATTCGAAGGCAATCATGCAGAGCTTACACAAGCTTATTCTCCAATGACTGTAAGGTTCTTTATTTTACAAAGTCAGTATCGCGGCACTTTAGATTTTAGCAATGAAGCATTACAAGCATCTGAAAAAGCATTGCGCAGATTCATGGAGGGATACGAATGGCTACAAGCACAAAGCTTTGGCAATGAAACTGTTTCTAAGGACCAAGATCTTGCAGACCAATTAACCACTTGGACCAATGAGTTAGAATTATTCATGGATGATGATATGAATACAGCAAAAGTGGTAGCAAATTTATTTGAGATCCTTCCTAGTATCAATTCATTAAAGGACAAGCATATTGCCGCAGATGCAGTAGCAGGTGCTGTTTGGACAACTGTTCAAACGCAACTAAAACTATTTGTAGAATCTATTTTAGGATTAAAAGTAGATAAGGGTGCGAATCGCCAACAATTAAATGGCGTGGTGGAGTTATTAATTGAAATCAGAAAACAAGCAAAGGCCAATAAAGATTTTGCGACCAGCGATAAAATTAGAAATCAATTGGCAGAGATGGGTATTCAGCTAAAAGACGAGAAAGACGGAAGCATGAGCTATAGCTTCTAAGATTAGTCTAATCATTAATGATCGCAGTCATCCTCGTGCGCATGGTTATGCATCCTACAACTATTGTGATTGTTGATATGCGCAATGATGATAAAAAATGCAGCTGGGAATAATAAGTATAATTCTGCCTCTCTAAAGATCATTCTACAAAACATCAATCCAATCCCAATACTAAACAAGATAATTGGCTTAAAGCTATGGTGGTGTTTTTTATAACCATGGTATAAAGAATAGGCGCCAATCCCAAAAGAAAGTAGGATCATCCCAAACTCAAAACTTGGATTGTGTAATACATTGATCCCTAATAAAGGAAGGCTACTAAAAAATAAGGGCAGTAAAGCACAGTGTATAGCGCAAGCCAAAGAAGTGCCAATACCAATTGCGTCCCAATTCCATTTTTTAAACATAATGCAAAGCTAAGCCAATACCCTGAAAATAATAGTAACTTTGTGACGCATTTAAAGCAAATTCAGATGTCAAAAAAATCAGCTATTTACCTTGTATTTTTCGTAGTCCTTCTTTCAGGATTTTATTATTTTTTATTCAGGGGAACCGACAATTGGAAAGTGAAAATGCCTGTGTTGAGCTATGTGCAGCCTTTTTCTTTTACCAATCAGGATGGCAATCAAGTGACAGAAAAAGTATTTCAAAATAAAATCACTGTTGTTGAATATTTTTTCACCACATGCAAGGGCATCTGTCCTAAGTTGAATAAAAACATGAAAGAGATTTATTTAGTGTACAAAGACAATCCGGATTTTCAAATCCTTTCTCATACTTGTAATCCAGAAATAGATTCTGTACCAGTATTAAAACATTATGCCGACTCTTTAGAAGTGAATACAGCTCAATGGATTTTTGTAACTGGCAGAAAAGACAGCCTCTATCAAATGGCTCGAGGTTCTTATTTATTAGATGATCCAAAAAACAATGTGGTTAAAATAGAAGATCAATTTATCCATACCCAGTTTTTTGCACTAGTGGATAGAAAGGGTAAAGTACGCGGAAAAATCTACGACGGATTAAAAACCTTAGAAGTAGAACAATTAAAAGTGGATATCGCTAGATTAATGAAAGAGTAGACATTAACTATATAGGTTTATTACAAGTTAAAAAAAGTAGAAATGATTTTTGTTACAGGCGCAAGTGGTTTAGTGGGATCACATTTAATCCAGTCTTTATTAAGTAAAGGGAAAAAAGTACGTGCGCTGTATCGTCAAGCTGTGCCTGTGTTTCCGGGCTCCGAACAATGTGAGTGGATCCAAGGTGATATCTTAGATCCAATTGGATTAACTGGGGCATTAGAAGGCGTTGACTATGTATATCATTGTGCAGCAATCGTTTCATTTGCGCCAGGTGCAGCAGCAAAAATGTTACAGTCCAATGTAGACGGAACCGCGAATGTGGTGAATGCATGTTTGGTACAAAAAATCAAAAAATTAATTTTTGTAAGCTCGGTCGCAGCATTGGGAAGAATAAGAGAAAACGAAGCGATTGATGAGTCGATGCATTGGACACCAGCAACAAGCAATAGTGTGTATGGACAATCAAAATATTTAGCCGAATTAGAAGTATGGAGAGCGATGGAAGAAGGATTGCCAATGGCGATTGTGAATCCAGTGATTATTTTAGGTGCAGGCGATTGGAACAATGGTTCATCAGGTATTTTTAAATCTGCTTACAATGAGTTCCCTTGGTATACGGGTGGCATGAGTGGTTTTGTAGACGTATTAGACGTGGTGGATGCGATGCAACTATTAATGGAAAGCAATCTGGTGGGACAGCGCTATGTGTTGAGTGCAGAGAATATACATTATAGAGACATTTTTAATGCCATTGCAAAAGCATTTGATAAAAGACTGCCTCATAAAAAAGTAACTCCATTTTTAGCAGGAATTGTTTGGAGATTAGAAGTTGTCAAGGGAATGATCACAGGCAAAGCACCATTATTAACCAAGGAAACTGCTGCAACAGCTCAGGCAATTGTAAGGTTCAACAATCAAAAGTTCTTAAATGCATTCCCGGATTTTAAATACAGGAAAGTAGAGGACACAATAATAAGAGTGGCTAAGGAATTGAAAGCCATCCACCAATTAGCTTAATCTTCCATCATTTTTTTCCAAAGTGCAGGGATTCTTCTAATCCACACATATTCTCTTCGCTTCACAGCTGCATCTTCTGCAGGAAAGCCTAGGTATGTTTTATTACCATTTATTGAATTAACTACACCCGATTGACCAAGCACCACCGCATTTTCGCCAATCGTTAAGGTCTTATTTACACCAACCTGTCCCCAAAGGGTCACACCAGCTTTAATTTTAACACCTCCAGCTATTCCAACTTGCGCAGCGATCAAGCAATTGGCTTCTAGTTGTGTATCATGACCAATATGCACCATATTATCTAGCTTAGATCCCATACCAATTATTGTATCTCCACTTACACCACGGTCGATGGTGCAGCCTGCGCCAATTTCGGCCTTGTCTTCAATAATAACACGACCACAACTCGGCATTTTTACGTACCAAGCGGGTCTATTTTTTTTAGTGTTATAATAAAAAGCATCAGATCCAATCACTGTATTAGATTGTATGATAACATGGTCACCAATAATGGTATCTGCTAAAATTGTGACTCCAGGATGAATGATACAATGGTCTCCAATTTGCACATTCGCGCCAATAAAAACATTTGGCATTACTACACTGTTTGCACCTATTTTTAAGTCAGAACTTATTGATTCTGTGCTTATTTTAAATGGTTTAAAGTGGTTTACCAGTTTTGAATAGGCATCAAATGGTGCATCACAATACAATAAAGTTTTTCCTTTAGGCAGTTCCACATCTTTGCTATTAATAATAATACAAGTGGCAGCACTATTGATACAAGTAGCATAATATTTTGGATGATCAACAAAGACAATATCACCATTTTCTACTTGATGAATTTCATTGATTCCTGTGATAAAAAGTTGATCATTACCAATGATTTCTGCATTTGTAAATTCAGATAACCATTGTACCGAAACGGGTGCGGGAAGCTTCATATGCGTGATTTTGGGCTAAATCAAAGGTAATGCGCCTTTTTTATAAAAAAATTTTTTAACAAAAATACTTGCCAATTTAGGGCATTTATTTTTGTTAAAGTTGAGTTTTAAAATTTATCTTATCATCATCAAGTAAAAAATAGCATTCAATGAAAGCCGTTATTTATATGTGTTTCATCGATTTCAATTTATTTATAACGTTCATAAATTAGATTTTAATTGTTCATTTTATATATTTTTATCGTTTAAAAATGATGTCAAGAAAAGTCCATTTGTGGATAAACCCAAAAAATTTGTTTACAATTTTTTTGTAATTAGAATAAAGTATAATTAATATTGTGAAGGGAATTCAATTCCCGTACTTACTAACCCATCTATATACGAGGTCCCACATCAGTGGGACTTTGTTTTTTTAGCCGCTCAAACAAGTACAAATTCATGGACTATTTTTTAATCTACAAACCATTTCAAGTGCTATCGCAATTCACTTCGATAGAAGGTAAATTGTGCTTAAAAGACATCTTACATGTACCAAATTATGTGTATCCAGTTGGAAGATTAGACTATGATAGTGAAGGATTATTATTGATCACAAATGATAAAACTATCAATCAGCAGTTTTTAAATCCTGTATATGCACATCAGCGTACTTACTGGGTTCAAGTAGACGGCGCTATCACCGAAGCAGCCATTGTACAATTAAGTAAAGGTGTATCTATTAATGTGGATGGAAAAATCTACAAAACTAGGCCCGCGCAATTGGAAATTTTACCAGATAGTTTAGAAGTGCCAGAGCGCAATCCTCCTATCCGTTTTAGAAAAAGCATCCCAACAAGCTGGGTATCGATACAAATCACGGAAGGTAAAAATCGCCAGGTGCGTAAAATGTTTGCACAGGTTGGTTTTCCAGTATTGCGTTTAATTAGGGCAAAATTGGGCAAGTATTCGGTACATCAAATGCAACCCGGCGATTGTTTATCTTTAACTGCTGCCGAAGTTCAGGAAGGCTTCTTTCGCTAATTGACTGCTAAGTTTTACTTTTGCAGTAATACAATAAAATATTAATCGATTATAATGAGTCATTTATCAGAGCAGGAAATTATTAGAAGGGAAAAGCTACAAGCTTTAGAAGCCGCAGGGATTGATCCTTATCCAGCCCCATTGTACCCAGTAACGCATTTATCACAGGATATCAAGGCGCAATTTACAGAAGAGACTAAGGAGCAATTTACTGCAGTATGTGTTGCAGGACGTATTATGAGCGTGAACGATAAGGGAAAAGTTTTATTTGTAAAGATTCAAGACGATCAAGGGATTTTTCAATTATATGTTAAGAGAGATGAGATCTGTCCAGACGAAGACAAAACTTATTGGGATGTTATTACTAAGAATGGATTGGATTTAGGAGATATTATTGGTGCAACAGGTTATGTATTTACTACAAAAACCGGTGAGACCTCATTGCACGCATCTACTTTAACCTTATTGGCAAAATCATTAAAGCCATTACCAGTTGTAAAGAGAGACGAGTCGGGCCAAGTTTTTGATGCAGTAACTGATCCAGAGTTCAGGTACCGTCAACGCTATGCCGATTTAGTGATCAATCCAGAAGTAAAAGAGACATTTACAAAGCGTACTATATTAATGAACACCATCCGCCAGTTTTTAAACGAACGTGGCGCATTAGAAGTAGATACCCCGGTATTACAATCTATTCCTGGTGGTGCGGCTGCTAGGCCATTTGTGACGCATCATAATGCATTGGATGTGCCATTTTATTTACGTATTGCGAATGAATTGTATTTAAAGCGTCTGATTGTAGGTGGTTTTGATTGGGTCTATGAGTTTAGTAGAAATTTCCGTAACGAAGGGATGGACCGCACGCATAACCCTGAGTTTACTGTATTAGAATGGTATACTGCGTACAAAGATTATTTATGGATGATGGAAATCACAGAGCAGTTGTTTGAAAAAATTGCATTGACATTACACGGCAAGACAGAATTGCAAGTGGGTGATAAGACGATCAACTTTAAAGCACCATTTAAGCGTATTGGAATCTTGGATGCGATCAAAGAAAATACGGGTATTGATATTAGCGGCATGGATGAAGCTGGATTAAGAGATGTATGTAAGCAATTAAAAATAGATGTTCCACCAACAATTGGTAAGGGTAAGTTGATAGATGAATTATTTGGTGCCACAAGTGAGCACACTTACACCCAACCAACTTTTATTATTGACTATCCAGTAGAGATGAGTCCATTGACAAAGAAGCATAGATCAAAAGAAGGATTGGTAGAGCGTTTTGAATTAATGGTGAATGGAAAGGAATTAGCGAATGCCTATTCTGAGTTAAATGATCCAATTGAACAACGCAAGCGATTCGAAGATCAATTGGCTTTAATGGAAAGAGGCGACGACGAAGCGATGTTCATTGACCATGACTTTTTAAGAGCATTGGAATATGGTATGCCGCCAACATCGGGTATTGGAATTGGGATAGATCGTTTGTGTATGATGATGTTGAATCAACCATCTATTCAAGATGTATTGTTCTTCCCGCAGATGCGTCCGGAGTCCTTCGAATAAGAGGATGAATAAAAACTTAAAAAATTAAAAAGGCCACTCGTTTGAGTGGCCTTTTTTTACGCTTCTTTTACTTACACTAATCTCTATAGTTAAGTGCCGGCTTGATATCACCCAACAATGCCTTGTATTTATAATCACCAATTGATTTATTAAATTCTTCTGTTGCTTTTTTAATTAATTCAGGATTGCTCATTAAATCAATTGCAGTCAATGCCATTGTTTTACTAGCCACCAACATACCCTTGGTGCCAATTTCTGTTCCACCAGAAGCAACTGCTTGCCAGCTATGTGCTGCAGTGCCTGGAACCCATGTTGCTGCGCGTAGTCCTACAGTTGGTTTTGCATAACTCACATCACCCACATCTGTAGAGCCACTATTGCCTTCGTTGATATAAGTCAATGGTTTTATTGTAGCAGCAGTTGCCATATCTACCGGAGCAACCATTGTTGGTTGTAATTTTTTAGCAAAAGTAATCTCTGCTTCAGAATATTTAACCCCTCCAACTTTATCTAAATTCGCTTGCATTGTTTCTGCAAGTGTTTTATTAATTAATAAGTCGTGCGTACCACCAATGATATCATATTTCATCGTCGTGCCTGTTCCTAAAGCAGCACCTTCAGCGGCTTTTACTACTCTATCAAAAATTTCTACTACTTCTTTTCTTCTTGGATGACGCACATAGTAATATACTTCTGCAAAATCAGGAATCACATTTGGTGCTTTACCACCATTCGTGATCACATAATGTATTCTTGTTTCTTGCGGAATATGTTCACGCATCATGTTCACCATATTGTCCATGGCTTCTACCGCATCTAATGCAGATCTACCTTGGTCTGGCGCAGCAGCAGCATGCGCAGAAATACCATAGAACTTAAACTTAGCCGATTTATTCGCTAAAGCACTTGTTGTAGTAATCGCATTTACATCATCTGGGTGCCAGTGAATCACTGCATCTAAATTATTGAACAAACCTTCGCGTACTAAAAATACTTTACCACTTCCTCCCTCTTCTGCAGGTGTTCCATAAACCTTAATGGTCCCTTTTAATTTACCAGCAGCAATTAAATCTTTAATAGCAATACCAGCAGACACACTTGCAGTGCCAAACAAATGGTGACCACAAGCATGACCAGCATTTTTACCTGCAATTGGATCTCTTTCTGCAGATGCAGATTGATTGATACCAGGTAATGCATCATATTCTGCTAAAATACCAATCGTAGGACTGCCAGTACCATAGGTCGCTACAAATGCAGTTGGGATGCCCGCTACGCCTGTTTCAACGGTAAAACCAGCATCTCTTAAATGTTGAATATGTAATGCCGCACTCTTTACTTCTTTGTAACCTACTTCTGCAAAATCCCAAATCTGTAAAGCTGTTTTCTTGTCTGCATCATAAGCATTGTTCAATGCATTGATAGCAGTTTCTTTGTTGGCATTGATTTGAGCAGTAGCAGGATCTAATTTTGTTTTCTTTTGGGCCCAAGCACCAAAGGATAAAAATAGCATTGCTCCAAGGAATAATTTTTTCATCTTGTCGTTTTTAAAGCATTATAAAAATAAGTCAGTATATAAATGTGCACCAGGTACTACAGAATAGTGTGATAGGTCTGTGATACCCTCTGCCGCTAAAACAGCTTCGTCAATAAATGTTTGACCAGTATAGACCAAAGGTTTTTTAGTCACAATAGCATAAGCCGCATCTGCAAGGATAGCCGGCGTACGACTCATATTCGCAAGTGCTTCACCACCTAATAAATTTCTGACAGCTGCAGTATCAATGGTTGTGCGAGGCCATAAAGCGTTTACTGAAATTTGATCTTCTTTAAACTCTTCCGCCCATCCAAGTGTCATCATACTCATATTGTATTTAGTGATGGTATAAGCCACATGCGGACCTAACCATTTTGGTGCTAAATTAATAGGAGGCGATAAAGTTAAAATATGTGCATGGGTCGATTTTCTCAAATAAGGTAACGCGTGTTGAACCACTAAAAAAGTGCCACGCACATTGATGCTTTGCATCAAATCAAATCTTTTACTTGGCGTATTTGCTGTATCTGTTAATTGAATTGCAGAAGCGTTGTTGATTACAATATCAATACCCCCAAATTTATCTACAGTTTGTTGTATTGCACTTGCAATCTGTGCTTCATCTCTGATATCTACTTGCACCGCTAAAGCACTTACACCTAATGCTTCTACTTCTGCAGCAGCAGAATAAATAGTCCCACCTAAACGCGGATCTTCCTCCACCGACTTCGCCGCAATCACAATATTGGCGCCAGCTGCAGCTAATTTAAGTGCAATGGCTTTGCCAATCCCCCTGCTCCCACCAGTAATGAAAACCGTTTTTCCTAGAAGTGTTTTGTCAGACATTTTATTTGAATTTAATGAATTGATTAATATTTTTTTAGAAAGTAATTATTTTGAAATAAACGCTTGTATGAGACTCGCTGTTTCTTCATACGCAGTCTCCAATACCTCGTTTTTTACAACTGCATTAAATTGGTCACTAAAACTAATTTCATATGCTGCTTTATCTAATCGCATTTGCATTTTTTCTGCAGACTCTGTATTTCTTTTTGCAAGTCGCTCTTTCAATACTTCAATCGATGGTGGTAAAATAAAAATAGAGAAGGCTTGATCTCCTAATTTTTTTTGGATGGCAATAGCGCCCTTCACATCAATATCTAATACTGGCATTTTGCCTTCGGCCCAAATACGGTCTAATTCAGATTTTAAAGTCCCATAATACAAGCCTTCATAAACCATTTCATATTCTAAAAAGTCGTTTTGGTAGATATGCCCTTCAAAGGTTGCTGGGCTAATAAAATGATAGTCAACACCATCCTGCTCCATTCCTCTTGGCGCTCTTGTGGTGGCAGAAACTGAAAAGGCCAATTGAGGATAATTCGCTAATAAAAATTTAGTGATAGAGGTTTTACCAGCACCCGATGGCGCAGTCAAAATGATGACTTTTTTGTGTTGTTCAGACATGGGACTAAATTAAGCAAATACCATCTAAATAAATCATAATAAAGAAGAAATAGAAAGCCTAAATAGGTTGTATATTTAAAGATAAAATTTAAGCATCCAGATCTAATATTTATTTAATCATCAATTATGCAAAAACAACTTTTTACTTATTTGTTACTCGTAATATCTGTATTTGCTATTGCGCAAAAACCAACAGAAGAAGGATCCCCAAAATCAGGATCAAATAATAGAGCCCTTAGCCTTGACCAAAAAGCCGAAAAAACAGGAGAAGTGACTATTAAAGGACAAAGAGTGCCTTATAAGGTTACAGCTAGCACCCAACCAGTATGGGATGAGGAAGGAAAAGCAATCGCTGGCTTATTTTATGTGTACTATGAGCGTACAGATGTAAGCAATAAAGAAACAAGACCATTGGTGATTTCATTCAATGGTGGACCAGGTACCGCTAGCGTTTGGATGCATTTGGGATATACAGGACCTAAAAAATTAAAAATAGACGACGAAGGATACCCAATCCAACCTTATGGATTTGAGGACAATCCTCAGTCTTTATTAGATGTAGCTGATATTGTTTATGTAGACCCAGTGAACACAGGCTTTTCAAGAATTTTAGACAAGGCAACACCAGGATCAAAGTTTTTTGGTGTGACCGCAGACATTAAATATTTAGCAGACTGGATCAACACATTCGTAGGAAGACAAAAGCGTTGGGCTTCTCCTAAATTTTTAATTGGAGAAAGTTATGGCACCAATCGTGTTTCAGGATTGTCGTTAGAATTACAAAACAGACACTGGATGTTTTTAAATGGTGTCATATTGGTTTCACCAACCGATCTTGGATTAAAGCGTGACGCCGTATCAAGTGCAGCATTACGTATTCCTTATATGGCAGCTACTGCATGGCATCATAAAAAATTAGCTCTAACATTTCAGTCTAAAGAATTAGAAAAATATTTACCAGAAGTAGAAGCATTTGCAATCAATGAACTCATGCCTGCATTAGCACAAGGTGGTGCATTGCCAGCAGATAAGCGCAAGGCGATGGTGAAAAAAATTGCTAGCTACATTGGTTTAAACGAAACAGTAGTAGCAGAACAAAACATGGAAGTGCCGTTTGATTATTTCTGGAAAGAATTATTGCGTGATCAAGGAAAAACAGTCGGAAGATTGGATTCAAGGTATATTGGTATGGACAAAAAGAATGCCGGACAAAAACCAGATTATAATTCAGAATTATTATCATGGGAGCATTCATTCACACCAGCAATCAATATGTACCTAAGAGATGAGTTGGGTTATAAGACAGATTTAAATTATTATATTTTTGGTCCGGTGCAACCATGGGATAACAGCAATAATAATACTGGAGATGATTTGCGCTTAGCGATGATGGAAAATCCATATTTAAATTTATTGGTTCAATCAGGCTATTACGATGGTGCATGTGATTATTTTAATGCGAAGTATAATATGTGGCAGATGGATCCAGCGGGAAAAATTCAAGATAGAATGTTCTGGGAGGGCTACCGCAGTGGACACATGATGTACTTGAGGAAGGAAGATCTATCAACAAGCAATGATCATTTAAGGGTGTTTATAAAAAATAGTATTCCAAAACCTGGCACGCCTGCCAAGTTTTAAAAAATTAGATTTGAAAATAAAAAAGCCCCAATAATTATCGGGGCTTTTTAGTATACTTGGTTTAGTAAATCAGTTTAAAAGACAATACTTTTCTTAAATTTTTTATACTGCTTCACAAGGTTAGCGATATACTCCTTTTTATTTTTAATCATTACACCACGAGACTCTTTGGTATAGGTTGTTCCTAAATAATCAAAAAAGTGCTTCGAAGTAAAAATGGCCATTTCGATCATTATTGGAAATGCATCTATCCCCCTCTCTTCCATTAAATAATAGACATTCTTTTTATTGGTAAGGCCAGCTTTTTTGGTAATAAATCCTAGCTCTTCTAATTTCTTTAAACGATTAGAAAGCATTTTGCTTGGCATATGTTCTGGGGACTCCTTAAATTCACTGAAAAGGCTTTTATGGCCCCAAATCATATCTCTTAGTATCAATAAGGTCCATTTATCACCTAAAATATCCAATCCTGTTGCGACTGGACATAGTGATCTAAATTCTGTTGTATTGATTGCGGTTTTTTCCATTTTGTGACTGCAAAATTATAGTTTAAACATCAAACTATCTAATTATTACGCTGCATAGTCCCAGTTTATGATATGCAATATTAACAATATATTAAATCAAAAATATATTTTATTAGTATCCTTTCGATACTTATATTTATTCTAAATATAAAAACTATGAAAAAAGTCATTCTAATTATTGCAGTATTATGTACTGTACAAATTACCAATGCTCAAAGGGTCTTTTCTTTACACGCTGTCCGAGTTGAAGGCAATACAGCTGCATTTGAAAAAGCTGAAACCGAAATTAATGCCAAAGTTGCTCAAGAAGCTGTAAACAAAGGTGACATATTGTATTGGGGTTTGTTTAAAGTAAACAAATTTAACTCAGGGTTTGATTCAGGTGAATATAATTATGTATGGGTTCAGTGGTCAAATAGTATTGATGATCTTTTAAGTGCAAAAACAAACTGGTGGAATAATAGCGATAAGGTGCTTACTCCAGCAGAGATTGAACAACGTAAAAAACTTGGCGCGACTTATAAAGGCGTAAAAGACGAAAGAAATATTTTTGTTGTTGAAGGTGAAGCTTATGACAACAATGGCTATCCTGCTTATTATCAATTAAATTTTGGTAGACCAGCAAGCGTATCTGGATTTATTCAAGAAAATAAATCATTATGGAAGCCATTTTTTGAAAAAAACATGAGCAAAATGAATATGAAGGTTTGGGGTGTTGCAAGAAGATTGACCTTCCCTACATTGGAAACTAGTCAAAGCACTGTAGTGTCTTGGGATGCTTTTGGATCTTTAGAAGATTTAATGAAATATAGAATTGGCATTGATTTACCAGATTATTCTGAAGTGATTGAAAAATCTAAAATGACTACCTATATGCCTAATGGATTCACGTATGCACCAATTTTTAAGGTACTTAAAGCAACAACTCCTAAAAAATAAAATTTTTATTTAAACTCAAAACAATAATCATGAAAAAATTATTTATTTTATCTTTTGCAGCAATTACAGTATTCGCTGCTTGTAATCAACCTGCTTCAACAACTAATGCAAGTCAACAAAATTTACCAACAGCTGCAGAAGATTCTTTAGCTGGTACATTTACTTCTAAAGATGCAAAGTCTGCTAGATTATTGAGCATTATCAAACTTTTCTCTAAACAAGACAGTTCTTATCTTGTTGATTATGCGCCTAATTTTACATTAAAGCTAATGAGCGACACGGCAGTGATTGCAAGAGGTCCAGAAGGATTTGCTGCTTATCATAAAAATTTACATAATTTATTTACTGATATTAATTTTGCTGATGGCAGTACCTTTACCTATGTTATAAATAATGGTGAAGTATGGTCTGCTTATTTTGGTCAGTGTACAGCTACAGGAAAAAATACGAATACAAAATATGTAATGCCAGTGAATGTTTGGGTTCGTTGGGATGGCGACAAGATTGTTTTTCAATCAGATGTAGTTGATTCAAAATTTTCTAACGCAGAAATGGCAGCAGCAAAAAAATAGATTTAAAATATAAATCTCCCATAAAAAAATCCCATCTGTAAAAACGGATGGGATTTTTTTATTTTAATAAAGACTTACTAAATCTTACAGATTCATTTAGTCTTCAAAATCTTCGAAATCATCTTCGTCTTCTTCAAACAAAGCTTCAAATTCTTCTGATTTCTCTTCAGATAATTCTTCGATGATATCAAAAATATCATCACTTAACTTTTTCCACTGAAACGTTTCCACGTCTTCGTGAATTAAAATTAATACACAAGATTCCGTTTTCATAATCGGCTCTACTAATAAAACTTGATCTCCATCAAATTCATTGATAAGGTATTGCTTATCTAGGCTTAAATCGTTGAATACTGGCATAATATATATTTTGATTACAAATTAGAACTTTCATTTTAATGCGTGAAACTATTTAAAGCATTCTAGTATTAAGTTATTGTAAACGATTTTGTCAACTATTTTTTATCATCATTCAAATTCAATTCCTATTATAATTTGTACATTTAATCATGAAAAATTTTATATCCACCATTTTGTTCTGTCTGCTTGTAAATCAAGTCATTGGGCAAGTGTATACTGCCCAAAACGCACATTCTCATAATGACTATGCACAACAAAAAGTTTTTCATTTAGCCTATAACGAAGGCTTTGGGTCGATAGAAGCCGATATTCATTTAGTCAATAATGAAATCTTAGTTGGTCATGATGCGAAGGACTTAAAAACTGCCAATACCTTAGCATTTTTATACCTAGAACCCTTAGTTGCTTATAATCAACCCGATAGAAAATTGCAACTGTTAATTGACATAAAAACAGATGCAAAACAAACACTGGATCAATTGGTGATTCTACTCAATAAATACCCAAGTATTACTCTTAATAAAAATATTAAAATCGTTATTTCAGGGAATATGCCTGCACCTAAATTATTTGAAACTTATCCGGATTTTATTTGGTTTGACGGAAGGCTATCTATTCAATATGAACCAAAGCAATTGGCTAGAATTGCATTAATCAGTGAAGATTACTATAAAGTGATAGGCTATAAGTTTATATGGCCCCTTGATAGCGTATCTATTGATAAGGCGAAACAGTTTATAGATAAAGTACACCAATTAGGCAAACCAGTTCGCCTATGGGCAAGTCCAGATAAACCAGCTGCATGGGAACAATTTATGCAATGGGGTGTGGACTTTATTAATACTGATAAAATAAAAGAATTATCAGATTTTTTATTAAGTTCTTTAAAAAACTAGAATCTCTTTTTAAAATTGCGGTTATTGTTATTTCTTCCGCCGCCGCCTGCATTAGGTCTGTTGCGGTTGTTCTGCCAACGCCCACCAGCCGGACGATAATCTTCGCGTTCAAAATTTTGATTGCGGTGTTTGATATAAGGTGTGTTGCTAAATTCTAATTCACCACCCGTGATTGCATTTAACTCGCTACGAATTGCATCGTCTTGAACCAATTCTTTATGCCAGTTGCTATAAGCAAGTTTCATGTAATGCGCAATGGTGTGTGCAAAACCAGTTTTCTTCTCTGGATCTTGCTCGGCCATGGCCTTGTCAATTACCAATTCTAAATTCTTCCCAAGGTGCGCATATTTGATTTTGCGTTGAGGGTAGGGTAAAGGATCGGGCTTTTGCTTATAAGTTTCTTTAGTTGGGATTGGATAAGGACTTTCTACATCTAATTTAAAACCACTCATAAAGAATAAGTGATCCCATAGTTTATGCTTGTAGTCCTCTATATTCTTAAGTTGTGGATTCAGGAATCCCATCAACTCAATTACGACTTTAGCTTGTTCTTGTCTTTTATCTTTATCCTCAATGGTTAATAGATGATCCACCATCCTTTGAACGTGACGGCCATACTCTCTCATCCCCATGATGCTTCTTGCTGTATTGTACTCCATGTATATATTACTTCAACGAGTAACAAATGTAAGGTTTTTTAGGTTTATTTATTACTTATCTTCGTAGCATGGAGCAACTATTAAAGCAAATAGAAGACATTAAAAAGGAGATCACTGCCGCAGAAGCAGCCAATGTAGCCGCTTTAGAGGAGTTTAGAATTAAATACTTGGGAACCAAGGGTTTGGTAAAACAAATCATGGGGGAAATGAAGAATGTACCCAACGATCAAAAAAAGGAATTTGGGCAAATTTTGAATGCATTTAAAATTGTAGCCGAAGAAAAATTTGAAGCATTACAAGCAGGACTAGGAGATAGTGCAGAGACTGATACAGGTATGGACTTTAGTTTACCAGGTGATCCAACACCTGTTGGCACAAGACATCCGCTAAATTTAGTGCGCAATCAAATGGTTTCTATTTTTAAAAGATTAGGATTTGCCGTTGCAGAAGGACCAGAGATCGAAGATGATTGGCACAATTTTGGCGCCATGAATTTGCCAGAAGATCATCCTGCGCGTGATATGCAAGACACTTTTTATGTAGAAGAAAAAACCGCAGACCATTCTGCATGGCTATTAAGAACACATACATCAAGTACACAAGCACGTGTGATGGAATCACAGAAGCCTCCTATTCGTGTGATCTGTCCAGGACGTGTGTATAGAAACGAAACAATTTCTGCAAGAGCGCATTGCTTTTTCCATCAAGTAGAAGGATTGTATATCGACGAAAATGTAAGCTTCGCAGATTTAAAACAAACACTTTATTTTTTCGTACAAGAAATGTTTGGCAAAGAAGTGAAAGTACGTTTTCGCCCAAGTTATTTTCCATTCACAGAACCAAGTGCCGAGATGGATATCAGTTGTCAAATTTGTGCAGGCAAGGGATGTAATATTTGCAAGCACACGGGTTGGGTAGAAATTTTAGGATCTGGTATGGTACATCCAAAAGTATTAGAGAATTTTGATATCGATCCTGAAAAGTATACTGGCTTTGCGTTTGGCATGGGTGTAGAAAGAATTGCACAATTAAAATACCAGGTTAACGACTTACGTTTATATTCACAAAACGATGTGAGGTTCTTACAACAATTTAAAAGTGTATAGGGACACCGTGATTTAATCATCTATGTTACACAACACTAAGGGTATTGTTTTACGCGTGACCAAATACGGCGATACAAGTGTCATCGCATCTATCTACACAGAACTTTTTGGATTGCAACAATACATTGTAAAAGGTGTTAGAACCATCAGTAAAAAAGGTGCAAGCAAGGGCGTTTTTTATCAACCCGGTGCCATTTTACAAATGGAAGCCTATCATTATCCAATGAAGAGTATGCAGATGATCAAGGAGGTCAATTGGTCCTATGTATATCAAAACGTTTATTCGGATGTATTACGCAATGCAGTGGCTACTTATATTGTAGAGATCTTACAACAAACATTAGAACCAGAACCACACCCGGAATTATTTTATTTAATTGAGGATACCTTTAAGCAATTGGATAAAGGAGGCGCTAGTTTAGTGAGCAACCTTCCTATCTATTTTTTAATCCATTTAAGTCAAACATTGGGTTTTGGATTACAAGGTATTTATTCAAACGAGACACCTATACTAGACGTGCACGAAGGTAATTTTGTAGCAAACAAGCCGCTCCATCCCTACTTTTTAGAAGGACTAGAAGCACAAACAGCCTCTACTTTTTTAAGCCTACAATTATACAATGAATTGGAAACGATCCACCTAAATGGATCTCAAAGAAAAAAAATTCTAGAATTATTTCAACTCTCTTTAAGCTGGCACTATAAAAAATTTACTGAGATTAAGTCACTGCCTATTTTACAAGCAGTGTTGCACTAAAATCTTTAATCAACACTACACCAGGTTTTTTACCTTTTTCAAAACTCCCTAAATGCTTGTCCATCTGTAATGCGCGTGCGCCATTGATGGTGGCCCAACTAAGCATTTCTGAAAGTTGAATCTCGGGATGGTGTTGTTGTATTGTTTTTAATTCATCCAATACACTAAGGCTCCAGTTACTTGCATAGCTATCGGTTCCAATCACAATGTTTGCTTTTTGGGAACGTAGTAATTCAACAGGTGGCATGGTTTGTTCAATGTACTGATTTGCGTTAGGACATAAACACCAAAAAGCATTGCTCATTGCAGCATGCACTGCTTTTATATCTTCGGCTGATGTAAAACTATTGTGCACTAAAATACCATGATGTGCTTTTTTGAAAATAGGTAAAATAGATTGCAACGAACTTAATCCAGTTGCTTCAAAAAAATCTAGGTTTACTTTTGTTCTTTCATACATCCCTAAAAAACTACCGGTCTTGGTTTTAAAAAAATCATTTTCGTCTGGCGTTTCTTGATTGTGTATACTGATTGTATGGATACCAAAATGTGCACTTAATAAATGCCATAATTCATTTGTTACCGAATAAGGTGCATGTGGTACAAGGGATGCACGAACACAGTTTTCTTGAAATTGTTTTTGAATTTCTAATCCTGCTAAAATCTTATCGGCTGCTCTTGTTGGATCTAAATCATATAATTCTACAAAACTGTAATATGCTAAGTTGTGTTTTGCTTTTTGTGATAATGTATCTAATGTGTTGGAAATATCTCCCACCGCAACAATACCATTCGCCATCATTTCTGCTTCTGCCAAAAAAATCGCTTCTTGAATCGCATCTGGTTCCACTTGACGCAAGGACACAATCTGTTTCACAAATTCTTGTAAGCCAGTATGTGCAGGAATCATCCCCTTCATATGTGATAATTCCAAATGACAATGCGCATTGATAAAACCAGGTGTGAGTATCCCTTCGAAATTTTGCACGTCATCTCCTGCATCTTCTATCCCCACCATGGCTTCAATGGTTCCATCTTTTTGGGTGATTAAAACCAGTTGGTCCTCCAAAAGCTCGGTTCCAGTAAAAATTTGAGTGGCTTGAAATTTTTGATACATATATATAAGTAGGGTCAAAATTAAGACTATTCACAGCTATTATGATGCCAAATAGACCCTTGGAGGCTATTTTCTCGCTTTTTTAAAAATTCCGGAATTTCATAACCTATTGATAATCAGCACATATTTAATATCATGTATTTTATGATACAAAAATATAATTGATAATCAATTACTTATAAAGGTGTGCTTTAAAATATCCTTCAAAAAGCAATGAAAAGCCAAAATCCCTGCTTAACTTTGCCCTCCCTTATAAAAGGGGATATTTTATGGCTGACGGGATAGCGCAGCCTCATTAAAACAAAGAATTATGAGTAAACTACATTTCACCACGAAGCACGCCAACGCGGCTACCGTTAAACATGGCTGGTACATTGTTGATGGTACTAATCAAACCGTAGGACGTATCGCTTCAAAAATCGCAGCAGTTCTACGTGGTAAGAACAA
>DBOB01000025.1 GCA_002299885.1 Sediminibacterium sp. UBA657 | reverse complement strand
CCCGTACCGGCTACAAGGCCTCTCACAAAGTGAGAGGCTTTTTTGTTTCAAGGCTGTGTCGAAAGCTTGCTTTTGAAAGGCTTTGGGTAAGGAGCCCATTTGGGAAGACGGCAAATGAAATGAGCCGGCCATCCCAAAGACTATAAATTATTAATATGAATTGAAAAATAATTTTAAGAATTCTATTTTTTTCCTTTTAATTTTTTCTTTTCTGCTACTTTGTCTAAAGTCTTGATTCTACGTTTTAGTTTGTTGATATCCTCTTCTGCTGGAAGTTTCTCAGGCTGAATTCCACTTTTTCCTAATAAACTTCTAATGTCCTTATTATTTTTAACATGTTCGTTCGTGATGCTAGATTCACCATTCAAGTCATTTTGTTTAACATTATAGTTAGTGATTTCAGTTGCTAACTGTTTTGCAGTAATTGTTATTGTAGGAAGAAAATCAGCAAGTGGCTTATTTTCAGGTATCCCTAATTACTTTTTCATGTTACTCGTAGTTAATCCTCCAAATAAAGCCCAGTCGCCCTTACTTCGAATATTGGCAAACCCCTTAGCGTCAACACCTCGCTCGTAAATATTTTTTGACATTTCTGTCTCAGTCGCAGCTAATTTTTCACGCGCTACAAGTCTCTCATTTAAAAGTATCCTTTCCTCAAGGAGTTCTTGTTTTCTAGTTTGAATTGCAAAATAACTTTGAGCGAAAGCAATTCGTTCTTTCTTAGGATCACCATTCTGAGCAATTAAATAACAAGCATATCTTGTAAGCATTATATCTTCAAGTTCCCTCTCTGCACCTGATCCAATTTTTACCATTTTGGTGATATCAACGAAATGGTCTAAAATTACTTCCCCAACTAAAGTGCAAGTAATTTTAGACTTATCTATAGCATTTAAAAAATTTCTCCAGTCTGAATACCCTAATAATTCCTGAAGATCTCTTGCTAGCCAAAACTCAACTCCATTTTGCTCATTAGCAGATGCTTCAAATATTTTTTTCAATTCAATGATAACTGCTATTTCCATATGAGTTAATATAATGTCTTTACAATATTGTATTTGAAGATAACAAAAAAATCGCGCTGCTGATAAATAAATACAAATTAAAAATAAAAGATAAAACTTGATCCCATGAATTACTTTTTCTACAAAAAATTATTCGACTAGATTCTAAAAATTACTGATTTAAAATCAAAATACTTACCTTTGACGTAAGTATCGTGAAACGTTAGTATGATACTTAGTTGTAAAATGAAAAAGTTAAAAAATATCCATCCTGGAGATTTGCTTAGAGAAGAGTTTCTTAACCCGTTAGGAATTAGTGCATACAGACTAAGTATGGATATTGCAGTTCCTCAAACTAGAATATCTGAAATATTAAAAGGGAATAGAAGTATTACTGCCGATACTGCCTTGAGACTTTCTAAATACTTTGGCAATAGCCCAAATTTCTGGCTGGGTCTTCAAAACGATTTTGACATTGAAGAAGAACTATTGCTAAAAGGATCTGACCTAAAGCTTATAAAAAGATATTCTGCGAATTAAGGAATTTCTAATTCAACCAACTATCCAAACTTGCAACCGTTGGAGGCCTTAGGATAATTTTGTTATTGCTATCTAGCAAGAAAATAGTCGGGGAGCTTGACACGTAATAGTCTTTAGCCGCCTGGGTATCCCATTTTTTATAATCGCAGGCACTGTAAAATGGACATGGTGCTATGAATTTTTCAAATTCATTTTTATCGGTATCTAAAGAAACAAAGATCACTTCTAACCCTTTAGCTTTCCAGTTATTATAACGGGGTAGCAATTGTATCATTTCGGCCCTACACTGGTTACACCAGCTACCTCCAAAAATGATTAATTTATATTTTGCTTTTATATCAGATAAATGAACAGCGGTTTTCAGTGCCAAGCCATTTTTAAATACATCTCCTAATAATTCAAAATTAGGTGCCTTATTACCCACTTTCATTTTTCGATAGGACTCTAATTTAAATGCTAAGGCACTATTTAAAATAACATCCTTTTGACTCAAAGCTTTAAGTGCAATATATTCTGAAGCGTTGAATAAACTAAATTTCTCAAAATATTGAAAAAGGTATTTGGTCAAATCATTATATACCTTTTCATTTTTTTTGACACTATCTAAAATAATATCAACAGATGCGACCAGTTCTTTATACCTAGTTGCTTCATCCAATCCGCTTTTTTGTATTGCCCAAAATTGTTTTTCGATAATATCGTATATTAAACCACTTGAGTAAATTTGTGAATTTGAATAATTAATATTTAAAAAAGGATTTTTGGAAGATTGTATTTCCCTTGGGCTAGTATTTACATAGGTATTTTGAGCAGTTGTTTTTAATACAACAAGACTAAAAAGAGATATTATAAGTATAAATTTATTTTTCATTATTTTAATTTTGTATACATCGTATTGGGAAAGCATTTGCATTGTTTATACCAAGAGTTCCGCTAGGTCTATCAAGTGCATCAGCTCTCCAATAGGAAACGCCACCTTGACTATTAGTTCTTATATTGCTTGTCCACAAATACCCCCAATTTGTAGCGACTATCGCTCCATCTTGAGCCCTCCTGTAACCATTATTTGGCATTTGTAAAGTAGGGACGGCTGATTTACACTCATCTATAGTGGGAAGTCGATAACCTGAAGGACAAGGATTATTTTGGCCATTGAGCCCCTGCCATAAATTCACATCTTGCTGAGTCATCCAATCATAAAAATAAACGCCACTAGTATTTGTAATAAAGTTTGAATTTCCAGGAATTGAAGATGTAGCAATTGTTGAAGTTGTTGTTGAACTTGATAATTGATGCCCATCACTACCTCTTCCCCATTGATAATAAAATCCATACATATTTGAATTTGTACCAGCATTAGTTGCAATCATAGTTGCTCCTAAATTTGCAGCCGCCCAAACTTTGCCATTTATTGTTACTGTAGCCCAATTGGGTGTAAATTGAATTGAACTTCCATAATAAGTTCCATTAGATACCGTAAAATAAGGTATTGCGTAATATGGGGCATAAACAAAAGAATGAGTTATATTATTTGATAAGTCAATACCTCCATTAAAATTAGTTGCTGCAACCCATTTACCTTGATTATTTGAAATGGTTGCATTATTATTATAACTATATATAACTCCACATTCAATGATATTATGAGAGGATGCAAATTTTAGTACAAAATTTGCAGAAGTTGAACTACTAGTAGTTACATCTAAACTTAATTTTCTAACTATAGGATTCATAATCAATGGCATTCCGGCAACTTGCCCCATTGCAAATTCAAAGAAAAACAATAATAATAAGGTGGTTAAGAATTTCATTTTTTAATTTTGAACACATCTAACAGCTGCACCATATGTGGGATGAAAAGCACCACCTACTCGACCACCACCGCTATAATGAAACCAAGCCCAAGTTGGATTTGAGGCATCTCCAGACCAATAAATATTATTTGTATTACTAGACATTATTGTGCCATAACCTCTGTCTCTTCCCATTTGTTCTGGGAATTTTAAATTATTTGAGAATGCATTTGATGAATTTGTTATTGTTGGCGAGGTAGTAAATAAAGTTTCCCATTCACTTTTTGTTGGTAAGCGCCAACCTGATGGACAAGGATTATTTGCACCATTCACTCCACTCCATAAGCTGTTATTTCGCGTTGTTTGCCATTCTGTGATATTACCACCACAACAGGTAAAAATTCCTGGTGTTGGCGTATCAGATGAAAATTGAGTATTACTAGTTGGTGAATTTCTAAATTGGTGCCCATCAGTTGGTTTACCCCAGTTATAATACCAGCCATATGAATCTTGATCTGTTGAGGATTGAGCAACTCTTAATGCACCTAAGTTAGCTTTTACCCATGTTTTACCGGCTTGTGATTGTGTAGGCCAGTTAGGCAGGAATTCAATTTCTGGCCCGTAGAATGTTTGACCATTTTTTATAGCATATAATTTTGCAAAATAAGGTGCAACATAAAAAGAATTAGTGCCTTGACTATTCACCGTTGAGGTAGATAATACAGTTAGGCTTGTAGAAGTTGCGCCTGAATAACTAATTGTTGCTATTCTTGAACCAAAAGTTGGACTACCAGCACTTGGTCTACATAAAGTAGATGATGTTGTTAGCCCTTTGGCAATTCCATAAACAACACCGACTTCAGTAATTTGACCAACTCCACCTACTGCATTGATATTAAAAGTGACAGAGGAGCTATCATTAATAGTTACACTCAAATCGAATTTTGCAAAAAGTGCATGATTAATAATTGCGGTTCCCGGAACTTGCCCCTTTGCAAATTCAAAGAAAAACAAAAATAATATGGTGGTTAAGAATTTCATTTTTATTGTTGAGAAACCATTGAAACATATACTTTACCTCCAGAACCAGATACACCCATTACAATAAACGTATACAGAGTTTCCTTTCCAGAAACTGTTGCATAATTGCCTACATTAACAACCGTAAATCCGCTAATAGTAAATGAAGAAGTACCACTTGTTGTTCCTTGTACTGCTAAAGTATACGTTCCTCCATTTTTCATTCCAGTTAAAGTAAATCCACCTGGATTTGCTGTAGTATACGCTAAGTTACTATTGGAAAAATCAATAGAAGTTGAACTACCTGCATTAAAAGCAACTGAATTTGTTGCAGCTTTAGAAAATTCCGCACCAGCTGCAGTAATTTTTCCACTCGTTTTTACATCAGTTACTGAAGCATTACCCAATTGTATGGTATTACTTGCTGAAGCATACGCATCATTGCCGATAGCTGTTGCATTGGTAACTGTTGAACCATCAAGCACACGTGCATTAAACCCAATAGCAGTATTATATGTTCCAGTTGTCCCTTTTAGTGCGTCAACACCCACCGCAGTGTTATGGGTTCCACTCACATTAAGTTGCATTGCACTAACACCCACCGCAGTGTTGTTATTACCACCTACGTTAGTTAAAAGTGAAGCATATCCAATAGCTGTATTGTTACTATTTGTAGTTGATTGAAGCGCTCCACTTCCAACTCCCGTATTATTACCACCAGCTATATTGCCTTGCAAAATTGCGTTTCCCATAGCCGTATTATTAGAACCAGTTGTATTTCCTGCCAGTGAATTATTTCCAAATGCTAAGTTAGAGCTACCAGTTGTATTAGAAATTAATGCTCTATAGCCTACAGCTGTATTTTCAATTCCTGTTGTATTTGCATTCAATGTTGAGAATCCTATTGCTGTATTTTTTTCATTAGAAGTACTATTACTAGTTTTTCCTCTACCAATTGTTATTGTATTTACTGCAAGATCACTATTAAATGTTTTTGCCCCAGCATAAGTTTGTATACCAGTAGTTACAATACCTCCATTTGTTCCGTCTGCAGGCGCAAGGATTAAATTGTTCCCGCTAACAGTTGCTCCATTGGCATATGATGTTGTTGTCAATGTTCCTACGCCACTAATACCAGCTGTGGCTGCTTGCCAGCTTGGCATTCCTGAACTCACTGTTAATACTTGCCCAGTGGAGCCGACTGTCAATTTGCTTAAAGTATTAGCAGCACTTGCATAAAGAATATCACCTGTTGCATACGTACTTTGACCAGTTCCCCCGTTAGCAGCAACTAAAGTTCCTGCTAAAGTTACAGTACCACTTGTTGCAGTACTTGGAGTTAATCCAGTTGTACCGCCAGAAAAAGTTGTAGGAGTTGTCCATGTTAAAGTTCCACTACCTGTAGTACTTAATACCTGTCCGTTAGATCCATGAGTTCTTGGATAAGTAACAGTTCCAGTAGTTAAAGCACCGCTCGTATTTACACTAGTAACAGATGTATTTCCTAATTGAATAGTATTGCTTGCTGATACGGTTGCACTCGCTCCAATTACTGTTGAGTTGGATAAAGTTCCTGAACCTACATTTGCTTCAAATCCAATTGCAGTATTTCGAAAACCAGTAGTATTTGCACTTAGTGCATCTTTACCTATGCCCGTGTTTTCATATCCTTCAGTGTTAGAAAGCATCGATCGATAACCAATCGCAGTATTATTATCTTTGATCGTGCTATTATTAAGTGCTTGATATCCAATCGCAATATTCCCACTACCTTCAGTATTTTTGTTTAGTGCAAGTGATCCAATCGCGCTATTATACGAACCTGTTGTATTTGCATTTAATGTGTTTGGTGCTATTGCTATATTATAAACTCCTGATGTATTTGCATTTAATGAGCTTATTCCTATTACTGTATTAGGATATGTTGTTTGACCTTTTCCTCTACCAATAGTAAATCCATTTACTACAATATCACTATCAAATGTTTTAGCTCCAGCAAAAGTTTGTGTAAAAGTTGATACAACTCCACCAAAGCTTGCATTAGCAGGTGCTAGGATTAAACTATTTCCGCTAACCGCTGCTCCCTCTGCGTATGAAGTGGTAGTCATTGTTCCTACTCCAGTGATGCCTGCAGAAGGTGTTGTCCACGTCAAAGTTCCACTGCCAGTAGTACTTAAAACCTGTCCACTAGATCCATGTGCAATTGGGTAAGTAACAGTTCCAGCTGTTAAAGCACCGCTCGTATTTACATTTGTCACTGAAGCATTTCCTAGTTGAATGGTATTTGAGCCTGATACTTTTGCATCATATCCTATCGCTGTGGCATTTGTATAACCATTTCCATAACCTCTATCAGAACTTACATCAGCTAAACGCCCTATGAATGTATTCTGACTTCCGTTGTAATTATTCATTCCAGCACTTGACCCTAAAAAAATGTTATCTGATCCTGTTGTATTTCTTCCTCCTGCATCTGTACCTAATGCAATATTATGGGACCCTGTTAGGTCATTAATATAATAAGTCCCCATGGCATTATTACCAATGGCAATATTATTGGCTCCAGTTGGAGTTGATGCTTGGCCTAGTGTTTCATACCCATTTCTAGCACCAATACCAATATTATAATCTCCGCCAGACCTAAATCGTAATGAAATTGAACTTTGTTTGGCATTAAAAATATCATAGTCCGTTTTACTTAATAATCCTGCCGTTGTGCCAGCTACAGACGCTAGTGGTATCGTTAAAGCAATGGATGGTGTTGTACTTGCATTGGTGACTGTAGATGTAAATGTACTTCCACTCGCATTCACTGTGATTGGATTTACACTTGTTACTGTTCCTACACCAGTTATACCCGAAGAAGCTTGCCATGTTGCATTTCCACTTGCATCACTTACTAAAACTTTTCCCGAAGAAGGTGAACCCCCCGTTACTCTTAAAGTACCAAGTACTGCACCCGTTGCACTTAAAGTTCCACTTGTAACTACACTAGAAACGGATGTATTTCCTAATTGAATGGTATTACTCGCATTAACTATTGCACCAAAGCCAATTGCAGTGGCATTATTTAAATTATTTGAGCCTACATTAGAAGTACTTCCAATTGCTGTATTTTGGTCACCAGTTGTATTGGCATTTAAACTTGACCAACCAACTGCAGTATTATTACTAGCCACCGAACCATTATTTGAAGATAGTGCACCTTCTCCTATAGCAGTATTGTTACTTCCAGCAATATTAGCAGTTAAAGCATTTGCTCCAAAAGCATTATTACTTCCGCCAGTTGTATTTAACTTTAAAGCATTTGCTCCAAAAGCATTATTGTTAGTACCATTTGTAAGCGCTGTTAATGTGGTTGCACCAATAGCGATATTATAAGCTCCCGTGGTATTAGTACCAAAATTTTTGCCTCCTACGCCAATGGATAAATTATTAGCGACTCCTGAACTTGGATTACCTCTGCCCAAAAAAGTAGAATTTGCGCTTATATCATTTGAGAAAGTTTTATCACCTGCAAAAGATTGAGAGGCTGTACTTATGAAACCTCTTACTGATGAAGTGGCATCTGGTATAGTGAGCGTATGGGTAGCAGTTGCAGGAGACCCTGCAGAATTAGAAGACCATCCTAAAGTATTAGTAGTCGAACTTGACATTGCAAGAGCATGCAATGAAGCAGTTTGACCATTAAAAGTAGATAACCCATTACTTCCCCAATATGGGATTCCCGTACTGGCTGCAATCAATACTTGCCCCTCGGTACCTTTACCTAATTTGCTTAATGTATTCGTAGCACTTGCATAAAGAATATCACCTGTTGCATAAGTACTTTGACCTGTACCGCCATTAGCGGCTGTTAATGCTGTAGTTAAAGTTAAAGTGCCTGATGATAATGATGTTGCTGTTGCATTGCCTAATGTTGGTGTTTCTAATGTTGGACTTGTTGCAAATACTAACTTTCCTGTACCTGTCTCGTCTGTAATAGTATTGGCTAAATTAGCACTTGTTGGTGTAGCCAAAAGTGTTTGTACTCCTGCCCCTAATGATAATGCACTTTGTTTTGCATTAAAGGTTGCATAGTCAGTATTACTTAACAATCCCGCTGTAGTTCCAGATTCTGATGCTAGTGGTATTGTTAATGCAATTGCTGGTGTGGTAGTTGCATTTGTAACTGTAGATGTAAATGTACTTCCACTCGCAGTCACTGAGATTGGACTTACATTCGTTACTGTTCCGCCAGTACCAGTTGCAGTTAAAGTTCCATTCGTTAAACTTAATCCTGAACCAATTGCAACCGCACCTGGTGCTACTTCTGATGCACTGATACTTCCTAATAGTCTACCAGCAGTTATGTTTTGCATTTTTGCATAAGTCACCGCTGAGTTCGCAATCGTTGAACTAAATGTTCCAGTACCTGTGCCTGTTACATCACCTGTTAATGTAATGGTTTGATCGCCCGTATTAGTTCCAGATGTATTTGATAATACACCTGCCTTTATATCAGTAACATAATTTCTATCTGTACTTGGTGCAATGTCGGCAGTAGTTGCATCCGCACCTGCAGTCACTAATCCCTTTGCATCAAAAGTTATTTTTGTTTTAGTCGCTCCTGTGATTGCAGTATTTGGTGCAACCTTAGCATTAAATATATCAAATTCAGCCTTACTTAATAATCCCGCCGTAGTTCCTGTTACAGATGCAGAAGGGATATTTAATGTAATGGCTGGTGTAGTACTTGCATTGGCAACAGTTGATGTAAATGTACTTCCTGTTGTTGTTAATGTGATTGGACTTACATTCGTTACTGTTCCTCCTGTACCAGTTGCAGTTAAAGTTCCGTTCGTTAAACTTAATCCTGTACCAATTGAAACCTCTCCTGCTACTGCTGCTGATGTTGAGTTTGTACTTCCCACTAATTTGTTCGCTCCCACATTTTGCATTTTTGCATAAGTCACCGCTGAGTTCGCAATGGTTGATGTAAATGTTCCAGTACCTGTTCCTGTAACGTCTCCAGTTAATGTAATGGTTTGATCGCCTGTATTAGTTCCAGATGTATTTGATAACACACCTGCCTTTATATCAGTAACATAATTTCTATCTGTACTTGGTGCAATGTCCGCAGTAGTTGCATCCGCACCTGCTGTAACTAATCCCTTTGCATCAAAAGTGATTTTTGTTTTCGTAGCGCCAGTAATTGCTGAGTTAGGTGCCACAAAATCAGTTCCAGCAACTGCAGCTGTCATTGCACTAGTTCCATTGCCTTTAATTAATCCTGATAAAGTACTTGCTCCTGTTCCTCCATTAGCCACACTTAATGCTGTAGTTAAGCTTAATGAACCAGCGCTTAAAGATGTTCCCACTACTCCAGTTCCGCTAATATTAAAATTAGCACTCGTTTGTTGTGTTGTTCCATTAGCAATATAATTTCCACTTCCCGCTGGAACATCTGCCGAAGTTAATAATCTAAAACCTGGAGCACCTGCTCCTGATATTGGCCCAGCAAATACAAAATTCTGTGAAGTAGATGATGCACCCGTTCCACCAAACGTGGTTGAAATAACGCCACTTAATGCTGCCGTTCCATCAAAATTATTTCCATAAATACTTCTTGCAGTAGCAAGTGCCGTTGCAGTACTCGCATTTCCTGTTAATTCTCCAGTAAATCCAGTTGAACTTACCGATGTTAAACCTGCAATAGTTGTATTGCTGCTACCTAAACTCATACTCGTAGAGCCTAGGGTGATTGCACTATTCGCTAACTGCGCATTTAGAATGCCAGCACTATTCGATAAATTACTTGTAGTTATTCCTGTTGCTGATATCGTTCCACCCGATATAGATATACCTGAACCAGCTCCTGCTGTTAATGCGACTTGCTTATTATTGAATGTTGTATAGTCAGTGTTGCTTAATAATCCTGCCGTTGTTCCAGCAACAGATGCTAGTGGTATCGTTAAAGCAATTGCTGGTGTGGTAGTAGCATTTGTCACAGTTGATGTAAATGTACTTCCACTCGCAGTCACTGTGATTGGATTTACATTCGTTACTGTTCCACCCGTACCAGTTGCAGTTAAATTTCCGCCACTTAATGATAATCCTGAACCAATGGTTACTTCACCTGGTGCTGCTGCACCTGAGTTCGTGCTTCCCAACAATTTACCCGTAGTTATATTTTGCATTTTTGCATAGGTCACCGCTGAGTTCGCAATGGTTGATGTAAATGTTCCTGTACCTGTTCCTGTTACATCACCTGTTAATGTAATGGTTTGATCTCCCGTATTCACTCCTGATGTATTTGATAATACACCTGCCTTTATATCAGTAACATAATTCCTGTTTGTACTTGGTGCAATGTCCGCAGTAGTCGCATCAGCGCCTGCTGTCACCAATCCTTTTTCATCGTAGGTGATTTTTGTTTTCGTAGCCCCAGTGATTGCTGCATTAGGTGCAATATAATTTGTACCCGATATTAATGCATTTTGTTTTGCATTAAATATATCATAATCTGCTTTACTTAATAATCCTGCCGTGGTTCCAGCAACAGATGCTAGTGGTATCGTTAATGCAATTGCTGGTGTGGATGTAGCATTTGTAACTGTAGACGTAAATGTACTTCCACTCGCAGTCACTGTGATTGGATTTACGTTCGTTACAGTTCCTCCTGAACCAGTTGCTGCAATAGTGATAGACCCATTTCCATTAGTGATTGATACACCTGTACCAGCAGTTAAAGTAGATCTTGTAAGTGTATTACCAGTAGTGTTACCTATTAATAATTCACCGTCTGCAAAGGAAGAATATCCAGTTCCACCATTCGCAACTGGCATAATTCCAGTAAACTGACCTGACCCAATAGATATACCATCTATCGCAGTTTTTACATAAGCTGTGTTTGCTATTTGACTATTGTTCGATCCGGTTGTTGCTGTTGGTACAGTTGGACTACCAGTAAATGATGGTGATGCAATTGTTGCTCTTAATAATATATCTGCAGTATTAGTGGTGATGCTTGAGGTATTGGATGTTATTCTTGTATCTAATGCAGACTCCGCATTTGTTGCTCTTGTGATCTCTGCAGTGATGCTTGAAGTGTTCGATGTTATTCTTGTACTTAATGCAGCTTCGGCATTTGTTGCTCTAGTGATCTCTGCAGTGATGCTCGAAGTATTAGATGTTATTCTTGTATCTAATGCAGCTTCTGCATTCGTCGCTCTTGTGATCTCTGCAGTGATACTTGCAGTGTTAGAAGCAATAGAAGCTGTATTAGTTGTTATACTTGCAGTGTTTGCACTCACATTATTTGTTAATACTAATTCAGCAGCAAGAGCCCTGGTAACTTCTGCAGTGATGCTAGAAGTATTTGAAGTTACTCTAGTGTCTAGTGCGGTGATACTTGAAGTATTTGCACTCACATTATTTGTTAATACTAATTCAGCAGAAAGAGCCCTGGTAACTTCTGCAGTGATGCTCGATGTGTTTGAAGTAACTCTGGTATCTAATCCAGCTATTGCACTGGTGTTTGCTGTGATGCTCGAAGTGTTTGAAGTTATTCTTGTACTTAGAGCATCCTCTGCATTTGTTGCTCTTGTAATCTCTGCAGTGATACTTGAAGTGTTAGATGTTACTCTAGTGTCTAGTGCGGTGATACTTGAAGTATTGGCACTTACATTATTTGTTAATACTAATTCAGCAGCAAGAGCCCTGGTAACTTCTGCAGTGATGCTTGATGTGTTTGAAGTTACTCTTGTATCTAGTGCAGTGATACTTGAAGTGTTTGAAGTAACTCTAGTATCTAATCCAGCTATCGCAGTGGTGTTTGCTGTGATGCTCGAAGTGTTTGAAGTTATTCTTGTACTTAAAGCATCTTCTGCATTTGTTGCTCTTGTGATCTCTGCAGTGATACTTGCTGTGTTGGATGTGACACGAGTATCTAATCCAGCGATCGCAGTGGTATTTGCTGTGATGCTTGCTGTATTGGATGTTACACGAGTATCTAATGCAGCTTCAGCATTCGTTGCTCTTGTTATCTCTGCAGTGATGCTTGCTGTATTGGATGTCACCCTAGTGTCAAGACCAGCAATAGCATTCGTGTTCGAGGTAATGCTTGCAGTGTTGGATGCAATGTCACTTGTATTTGTTGTGATACTTGAGGTGTTTGCTGTAACTCTTGTATTTAATGAAGCAATATCTGTTGTGTTAGCAGTGATACTAGTTGTATTCGATGTCACCCTAGTGTCTAACCCAGCTATCGCAGTTGTATTTGAAGTAATGCTTGCAGTGTTTGAAGTAACTCTCGTATTTAATGATGCTATATCTGTTGTGTTGGTCGTAATACTATTTGTATTTGATGTCACCCTTGTATCTAGACCAGCAATAGCAGTAGTGTTTGCAGTGATACTGGCTGTATTTGATGCAATGTCACTTGTATTTGTTGTGATACTTGAAGTATTCGCTGTAACTCTTGTATTTAATGAAGCAATATCTGTGGTGTTGGTCGTAATACTATTTGTATTCGATGTCACCCTAGTATCAAGACCAGCAATCGCAGCTGTATTACTCGTAATATTTGTAGTGTTGGATGTTATTCTTGTACTTAAATCATTCTCCGCATTCGTTGCTCTGCTTATTTCTGTAGTAATACTCGCCGTGTTAGAAGCAATTAATGTAGGTAATGTTGTTATTGTTGATGAAATAACTCCACCAACACTATTCACCGTTGGTAAATCTGCTGATCCTCCTAAATCGTTCGTTAATTTTAATATACCCTTTACAGTAGACGACGCATCTGCTGCCCCTGATCCACCCACCAATGCAGAAACAAATTCTGTTGTAGCAATTTGTGTTGTTCTAGTTCCAGGTGCTGCTGTTGGTGCCGTTGGAGTTCCAGTTAAAGATGGCGATGCAATTGTTGCTCGTAATAATATATCTGCAGTATTAGTTGTAATACTTGCAGTGTTGGATACAATGTCTGTAGTATTAGTTGTAATGCTCGCAGTATTTGAAGTAACTCTAGTGTCTAATCCTGCTATTGCATTCGTGTTTGAGGTCACCCTAGTGTCTAGTGCGGTGATACTTGAAGTATTAGCACTCACATTGTTTGTTAATACTAATTCAGCAGCAAGAGCCCTGGTAACTTCTGCAGTGATGCTATTTGTATTTGATGTCACCCTAGTATCAAGTGTAGCTATCGCAGAAGTGTTAGAAGTAATGCTTGCGGTGTTAGATGCAATATCACTTGTGTTTGTTGTGATGCTCGCAGTGTTTGAAGTAACTCTAGTATCGAGTGCAGTTATACTTGAAGTATTGGCGATCACATTATTTGTTAGTACTAATTCGGCAGCAAGAGCTCTGGTAACTTCTGCAGTAATGCTTGAAGTGTTGGAAGTAACCCTAGTATCAAGACCGGCAATCGCATTCGTGTTAGAAGTAATGCTTGCAGTGTTAGATGCAATATCAGTTGTATTTGTTGTGATGCTCGCAGTATTTGAAGTAACCCTAGTATCGAGTGAGGTGATACTTGAAGTATTAGCACTTACATTATTTGTTAATACTAATTCAGCAGCTTGTGCTCTGGTAACTTCTGCAGTAATGCTTGAAGTGTTTGAAGTAACTCTAGTATCGAGTGCAGTTATACTTGAAGTATTTGCGCTCACATTATTTGTTAATACTAATTCAGCAGCTTGTGCTCTGGTAACTTCTGCTGCTATGTTCGCAGTATTTGATGTTACTCTAGTGTCTAGTGCGGTGATACTTGAAGTATTGGCACTTACATTATTTGTTATTACTAATTCAGCAGCTAGAGCCCTGGTAACTTCAGCAGTGATACTTGAAGTATTTGATGTCACTCGAGTATCTAATCCAGCTATCGCAGTAGTGTTTGCAGTAATACTTGCAGTGTTTGATGTAACTCTTGTATTTAAAGAAGCAATATCTGTGGTATTGGCCGTAATACTATTAGTATTCGATGTTATCCTAGTATCTAATCCAGCTATTGAAGTAGTATTTGCAGTTATACTTGCAGTATTTGATGCGATATCACTTGTATTTGTTGTGATGCTTGCAGTGTTCGCTGTAACTCTTGTATTTAAAGAAGCTATATCTATGGTATTGGTCGTAATACTATTTGTATTCGATGTCACTCGAGTATCTAATCCAGATATCGCAGTAGTGTTTGATGCAATATCACTTGTATTTGTTGTGATACTTGAAGTGTTCGCTGTAACTCTTGTATTTAAAGAAGCTATATCTGTGGTATTGGTCGTAATACTATTTGTGTTCGATGTAACCCTAGTATCCAATCCAGATATCGCAGTAGTGTTGGATGTGATACTATTTGTATTAGAGGTTACTCGAGTATCTAATCCAGCTATTGCAGTTGTGTTAGAAGTTATACTCGCAGTGTTGGATGTCACTCTAGTATCCAATCCAGATATCGCAGTAGTGTTTGCAGTAATACTATTTGTATTGGATATTACCCTAGTATCCAATCCAGATATCGCAGAAGTATTTGCAGTGATACTTGAAGTGTTGGAAGTTATCCTGGTACTTAAACCGTTTTCTACACTAGTTGCTCTTGAAATCTCTGCATCAATCCTATTCGATAAGGTCATTGTATCATTAAAACTAAAAATAGTATTTGCAAGAAATGGCTGAATCAAATTAGGAAACTGACTAGCCTCGATTTTATCATTTAACTTTAATCTAATTGAAGCTGCTGTATCAATTATTGCTTGTTTATTATTTGCTATTAAAATAGAATTTCTATTAATACGATTAGAAAGCTCTATCGTGTCTCGTCCAATTCTATTTGATAACATAGCCGATGTATCCGATTTGTTTAATTTCCAAGTAGACAATGCTGCTGTATCAGCAGAATTAAGCTTCCAAGTAGATAAATTAGCCGTATCTATTGCATTTAATTTAGTGCTTCGTAGATTGTTTAATGCTCCCAAATAATTAGTTAACATTGCAGAAGTATCTGAAATGTTCAATTTTAAATTAGTAGATACATTGTTGGCATTTTTTATAGATTCAATCCTATTCGATAATGAAACAGTGTCCCTACCAATGCGACTACTTAACATTGCTGAAGTATCTGAAATATTCAATTTTCTATTAATCCTATTGGATAATGTAACAGTATCCCTTCCAATACGATTACTCAACATTGCTGAAGTATCTGAAATATTCAGCTTTGTATTAATCCTATTCGATAAAGTTAATGTATCACTAAAACTATAAATTGTATTTGCAAGAAATGGTTGAATCAAATTAGGAAATTGACTAGCCTCAATTTTATCGTTTAACTTTAATCTAATTGCAGCTGCTGTATCAACTATTGCTTGTTTATTATTTGCTATTAAAATAGAATTTCTATTAATTCGATTAGAAAGCTCTATCGTATCTCGTCCAATTCTATTTGACAACATAGCAGAAGTATCCGAAATGTTTAATTTTAAATTTGTAGATAAATTATTGGCACTTTTTATAGAGTCAATCCTTTTGGATAACGAAATTGTATCCGTACCAATCCTATCAGAAACAAATTGTGTATTGGCTAAAGTTCCAGAGGTAGGAAAAGTAACATTACTTGCGGCAGTTGTTGTGATAGTCAGGTCGCCTACCCCTTTAGTAATGATACTATTTGCAATGGTGATAGTTTTACCATTATTATTTACACCTGTTCCACCCTTGTTACTTGACAAGATACCAGTGATAGTAGTTGCAGAGTCTGAAAATATAGCGTTATTTGATGTAAATGAGTAAGGAACAGTCCACAATTGCGAAGTCCCAATATCAACATAATTATTTGTAGAAGTCCAACTAGGATCAGGCATAGTAGGCTCAATTGCTATTCTAAGATTAACAAAATAGATGTATTTAGACCAATCTAAATTTTTGATTGTACTAACGCCAGCTGTTCTAACACCTTGACCAATAACAATCGAAAAAATACCTTCTTGACTTGAAACTACTTTAAAACTCTCCGCATAATCTGTTGTCCCATTTGGAGTTGATCTTTTAATGGCAATTTGAACAAATACATTTCGATTACTTGCAGCATTATTATTCGCATCTCTAGCAACAGCTTGAAATAAAATACCCTCAGGTACCACAACCTGAGCACTAGAAGTATAGTTAATACTTATTAATAAAAAAGAAAGAAATATTATTTTATATAGTTTCATATAAGTCTAATTCAATATTAATAATCTAAAGATTTGATTTATTTTATCAGAGGATATTTGTATAAAATATACTCCTTCATTCAATTTAGATGTTGATAATCTATATCCTTGCATTAATTGTAATTGGTTTGTAAGAAATTTATTAATTAATCGCCCATTACTTCCAAACAAGGATAAAGTGAAATCATTATCCACTTGTAGTTTATTTTTAAACTTTATAATAGTATAGTTAGTAGCTGGATTTGGGGCAACTTGTATACTATACTTGATAAAATCTTCATTTACGGCACATTCATTTAAAAAAATACCATGATCACTAACTATAAATTTTGAAATTCCATTTGTAACTATGATACAATTTTTACCATTAATAGATAAAGGATTAGAATACGTACTTGTTTTAAAATCTGCTCCAACAACTCCAATAGAATAACTGATTCTTATCTGTGCAATAGAATTCATTTTAAAAAGTAATAGAAATAATATAGTAAAGAGATGCTTCAAGATATTAATTTGAAATTTTAAATGAGTAACTACCTAACTTACCATTTGATAATTTAATGCTCAAATTCAACCTAGCAGCATTAATAGAAACAATATCGAAAATTGAACTATCTTGCTTATTTGTGGTTTTGTAAATAATAGTTTGCTTTAATTTTCCTAAAGTTTGAATTTCCCACTTACCCGTATTCATTTCGCTATCACTATAAAGCCCATCATAATTGAATGTTTTTTTATAACCCTTTTGTAAAGCTGTTAATGGGAAATTTACACCATCAACATAAAATGAATCAAGTTGCCATGTACGCTGTGTATTTAAATAGGCACTAGTACCAGCTAATAATTCTTTTTGAAATTCTAATGGCGTTTTGGCTACTGTTTTAGAACATCCAATTATGATTGTAATTGAACTAAACAATAGGATTAATAATATGGTATTCTTAACTTTCATTTTATTTAAATAATCTTCTTGAATAAAATATGCCAAAATTGATGTACCCATCCTTTGCATTATTTGGACTGTTTCTATACTGCCCTACAAAGTTTCTAGAGGTAGGATTAGAAAAATAGATTGCAGCATCTTTGTTTTCAACTTTGCTATTCACGATTTTATCTATTGAAGGATATAAATCAGGCCCTACATCATCTAAATAATCAGACAAACTCTTATGAATAGACATATGAAGTCCAATACTATTAAACCTATTTATTTGGTACTTGATTTTGAAATTGAAAAAATACCCCAAGGCTAAGCTGGAATAAGCTTTTTTGGTACTATCAATTAACTGACCTCCTGTTCCTAAAGGTTGTAACTTATATTCAACCCCATTATAAATGCCAGAAGGTGAAAAAGAGTTTACATCTAATCCTACACCAATGGATGGCCTAATCTTCCTTGCTTTAGTGTACAAGCGATTATCAACAAAATCATAATTAATAGAAGTTGAAACACCAAGCATTGATGTTGAAAAACTCATCCCCCTAGCTTGTTGTTCATTATTATTCGAATTTGCGTCTGAATTACTTAATTTGAAACTAGCAATCGTCATACTAGCGCTTAGGTTAGAAAATATCGTATAATTAATATTGAAACCGTTAAATAAGTTTTTGTCATTACTAAATAAACTACTTTGACTTATTGTACCATTAAAAATGGCAAGACCACTATATAGCCCAAATTCAAGTCTACTTTTTAACGGTGCTTCAATTTTTTGAAACTGATTCTTAATTGAATCAGCTGGAGGAGGAGGCATCTTTAAACTATCCTCCTTTTTCTTATCTTTTAGTGATTCTGCAATTAACTTTCTTCTTCTTAAGTCGTTTAAATAAGCAATGTATCCTGCCTTTACTTCGGGAACATAGCCTCCTTTTGTATCAATAATATCTCCAATATTATAATACCCAATCTTTTTTGAAGCATTTACATTTTTTGTAATGGTGAGCTTAGTGCTATTCCCATTTGGTTGAACGTCATATGTGACAGTTGTGTCCACTATTTTTAAACTACTGTCGTCTTTGAAATAAGTATAGCCAAATTTTGCTTTGGAAAAATTTAAAGTAGTATTAGACTTTAATACCAAACCCTTAAGCGGATCTTTAATGATAATGGTATCCTGTAAATAAGAATTATCTAAATTATTGATCTCATAAACATGAGATGGATTATTTTCAGAGGGTATAGATAAATATGGCTCGAATTCAACCTTAGGAGCATTGTAATTTAAAGTTTGATCGTAAATACTTTTCTGAATTGCCTCTTTATTTGTTGAGCCTAAATAATTGTTCTTAAAATCAATCGTTTTGTCAGTTCCATAAACCCCAAAATTTGCTAAATGAACAACTGTGTCAGATATATTGTCCACTAAATAATTAAAAGCAAAACTATTCCTTTCAATTTTTGGATTAAATCTTGAAAATAATTGATCTACCCTGCCATATAAGACATTTGTAGAAATATTGTAGTTCTTAAAGCCATATACATTGTTACCTACAATTGTGTTATTGCTAATCTCATAATTGATATGATCACTTTTTAGATCTTCAAAATATAAGGCTGCATTGTTTCCAGTGAAAACATTGTTCTTCACTTTGAAATCAATATAGCTTGAATCTATATTAAAATTAAAAGGAGGGTTTAAAACTTGTATAACTGAAACCTTACCAATGTTATTGATAAAATAGTTGTCACTGATATTCACACCAGCTCTTTTCCAACCGAAGTCAAAAAATATAGGTAATTGTAAGTTTTTAAACGTAGTATACTTTATTTCTATAGCGCTATTGCTACTTGAGTCTAATCCTTTGATTACCATTCCTACACCCTCTACATTTGATTTACCAAAAAATTCAATTTTATTATTCAATTCCCCCTTTATATTAACGGCTCCTTCACATACTATAACACCTGTTTCAATTAATTCAATTCTTGCCCCAGCTTCGATATCTAACCTTCCTTTAACAGTAACCACATTCTTTATCACATGATTACCTGATTTAATAGTTAGAATAGGATAATTACCTGCCAAAGTATCCTGTCCATATGACTGTGTTGCTACACAAACAAATGCCAGTATCATTATAGCTTTAAATTGCTTTTGAATTATATGTGTTATATGTAACATTATTTTAACTCTATTATTTAGTCAGTTATTTTATAAATGATAGGTGCTGATGTTCTAGTTGATCCGTCCACTAAAGACATATTGACATTATCAAAAATTAAAAAATCATTTTTCTTGAGCGCACCAAGTACCTTTTGAGTAGGTGATTGAAATAACTCCCCATAATTATTTACAGACTCTTCCTCTTTGCCATTATGTATACGTATCACTTTGAAACTATTGATACGGCCTGGGAAAAAATTTAAATTATTAATCTCTAATTTGGCCTCCAAACGCTCTGCGCTTAATAAATCTTTTACAGATATAGAATAGTTACTTAAATTATCCCCTCTAACTTTTACAATTGGATCTGGTATAGGATTGACCATAATCTTCTTCTCAAAAAGTACCTTTTTACCCTTTCTTAGATCATAAAAGCGAAGCATATACTCTCCTGTCTTTTTGAAAACCACTTTATAATTATTATTTGCTTTTATGATATTCACTTTAGGTAAAATATCAACTTCGAAATCTTTCCCCATCATAAAAGAAAAATCACTAAGCAGAGTATTATTCAAACCAACAAAGATGTTTTCCGTATGAAGAGATGCCAAAATCTTTTTAAATAAATCATCAAACACTTCATCATTAACACTGATTACTTTTTGTCCGGGTTTAACTATATCCTCTTCTTTGTATTCTTTAATGTTAGCCTTTAGAACATATAACTTAGGATTAAATTGAGAAAAATAAGTTGGCTGATACCCAATCTCTGCTAGAGCAGCTTCCTGATAAAGTAACTGCGTTTTAGTAATTAATAATTTAATGCGTTCTAATTGCATATAACTTATTGCGGAAGGCTTATGGAAGAATAAGTAATAATCCCACTTTTCATCCTTGCCTTTAATAGTTGTTACTATTTTTTGTATGGGAATCAATGAATCAAGGGATGTATTAATCTTATATGGCGATTTTTTTATAAAATCAGATAACTCAAACAACTCCTTTTCTAAAATTTTTATGCCCTTATCATCTTTTAGAATTTCTTCAATTAAATTTCGTCCATTAAACTGTTTTAAAAGCGTTGTATTATTTTTTGCAAACTCATCATCCACGTGCTTTAAAACATCATAAACAATTTTACTACTTGTATTTAATCTTGTTCTAATCTTTAAATATGAATTCGCTTTTGGACTCTTGATTAAAGTATCATAATTGTCCTCAATAATCTTATTACTAATATCAACTTTTTTAAGCTCTTCTTTATCAAGCGACTGCAATGACTTTATAGTATAGATATTAGAATCTAATACCGATATTTTGATATTAATTACTGAGAAACAAATAAATACAATGTACAAAAGACTTATAATCTGGTATCTTTTGACGTCAACTTGACCTTCCGCCATAAAGTACTAAATTTATAAATTTGAATATTGATTATATAATAAAACAAATAACAATTGAGCCCGATTCGGTTTTGTATTTGTTTTAGTAAACTGATAATTTAACTTATCAAATACTTCTTTTTTTGAATTTTGTTCAGTTAAATTAAATAATTGGATTAGCTTATATTTAGGTGCAACATTATCTGAAACTAACTTATCAATAACTGAATTGATGTAACCCAAATTTTCTAATTCGCCATTTAAAAACAATTCACTTAAATAAATACTGTATTCGTTTTGTGGACCAAAATAGATTGTTTCTGCACTAAAATTTATAACATCGTTTAATACAATAAACTTGGATTCAGAAACTTGAAATTCAATTAATTTATTAAAAATTTGAGCACCAAAACTTGTATTGTTAAAAGAGATTGTAGACTGAACAAGCAACCTTAAATAAACATATCCAGAATTTGTAGCAAGGTTATATTTAATTTTTTTAAACCTAGACCAAAGCCTTGATTTCAATTCATCAGACTGTGATTGTAATAGAGTAATCAGTGAACTTAATTCGTTTTCATTCGTATAATCGATATTCTGAATTAATTGCTCTAGCCTTTGTATATCTAATTGTTCTTGCTGCCAATTAGAACGACTTGCATTTGTGGGAGAATTATTGTCAATATTGTAATTATTAGGAGGTAAGTTTAATACTACATTATTTTGTCTGTTAATTTTATCAGTTTGTACATAATCATAATTACTTGAGAAACCCGATCCACCAACTCCAGTAGAATTTCCAGTAATATTCCCTAACCCATCAGCAACTTTTGACAAAGTAGCTTCAGTTGCAACCTGATCGTCTTTCTTAACTTCTACAAACTTTATTGCAGAAACACCAAATACAACTGCTTCAATAGCCAATCCTCCAGTTATCAGTAAATCTTGGGCAGGCCACTCTAATAATTTGGCAATTACACCAATAAGAATGACTACAGCTGCACCGCTATAAAAGAGGTTGAAAATATCTAGTTTTTTTGTCTTTGACATTATCGTATTATTTAAATATTTATATTGTTTAAGCGTTTTGCTGCTTTTCTTTTGCGTATTTCACAAAACTTTCATTGTTATCAAACCCAGACAGCTTAATTAAGGATTCAATCGTTAAATTCTCATTAAATGGGCGCTTCAACTCTTGCATGAAATGTTGATACCTGTTTTCATTGATCAGTTCAATAAATGAAAGTCCATAATAGGACATGGTAATTTTATCTAGTATTTCGCCTTCAATATTTAAGACAGGTGCAAAATCCTCAGATGAGGCAGTGGGTTGTAAATAGTATTTTGAGTCAAAAAAGTAATGATCAAATACAATTTTACTAGTAGGATCGTTTTGGCGATGACTAGAAACAAATTCCTTGAAAAAATTTAATAAAGACATGATCCAGTGTTTTGGATCATAAAAATTGGAAAAACAAAGTGGGATAGCAAATTACCTATGTATCAATGCAAAATGTCATTGTTTTGATAAAAATTACAGCTGTCATGTTTTAAATGACACTGATTTTCAATGACTTACTAATTTAAGATATCAATCAGATCGGAAGGATTACCGCCGTGGTATTTCTTAAATGGCTGATAAAAACGCTGTCTGGAACTAAATCCTACTTCCAGGGCCAATGCCTCTACAGTATAATTTTTAAATTTGGCGTCCTTAATGATTTCAACAAAGTATTCTACCCTTGACTTATTAATTAATTCATCAAAACTCATTGAGTAAGTGAAGTAGATATAATTAAACATAACCTCTTTACTGACTCCCATGATATTAGAAAATTCTTCAATATTTGCAGTCTTACTCTTATAATAGAAGTTTGTAAAAAATTGAAAATTAAAATCTACCTCTTTTATATCGGAACTAAAGTCGTTTCGGTTAAATAAAAAGCCAAAGGATATTTTAGACCCATTTTTATTGATAAAACTAGGTCTGTATAAAATAATTAATAGTAAGGTTAAACCCATTATAATTCGGATATACGTATTAAACTCATTAGGGAATTTAAAAATAGTAGAAAGGGCAATTAAAATTAATTGCGAAAAAATCACCATAAAAAAACAAAAGGTCCAGACTTGAATTTTCTTAAAATAAATGTTCTTAAATGAAAATTTGAATAAAATATTATAGATGTAATAAAGGCAAAATAGATTAAAGAAAATAAAATCTACATGGATAAAAAAATCAAGATACAGAGGCAAATTAATACTCTTAGCTACTTGAGAAGGCGAACTGCTGATGCTATTAAAATTTAGAAATACATTTTCATATCCTACTATTTGTACATAAATGATCAAATAAATATAAATCGCATAAGCAGAAATCAAATAAATATTGGCTATCTTTTTGTGTTGGACAAAATATAAATTAGTAAATATTTGAACCAACGAAGTTCCAATAATCATTGGACAAATCATTCTAATTAGAATTAACTGATCTGGCACAGACCTTATAAATAAACAAAAGGAACTAACAACAATAGCAAGCACAAATAATAAGAAGAAGATTTTTAGTTTAATGGGGGATGTAAATCGAATGAGGACATCGAATAACACGATGATGGAAAAAAGGAATATAAAGAAGTAGGAAGACTGAATTAGAGAGATAGAAGCTAAATTCATGGAATTATATTAAACTAAATATTAATATATAACGACCCTATTTTAATCATTATATGATGTAAAATATTGAAAATAGCCTACTGGCAGAAGTAATAGCCTAAAACTTGTTGTCTTTATTTATATAACACTCATTTATAATTAAATACACATTTAAATATATTTATATTTAAATGCCTTAAATATATTAATAATTCAAATTTTACCTAAAACTTGCACGTAGAATCCTGTCGTTCAAGGATTTTCCAATACCAATTTCAGGGAACTGCTCAATGATGATGCAGTCTAACTCCATGCCGTCTAATTCATACATGGACTTATATAAATTGGTGCTAGCCTCTTCTAAATCGGCAGCTATAGATAGATTGATATTAGTCGTGTTTGGCAGATTGACTTCTAATTTACCAAGTGTAAGCGCGCCAATCTTAATATCTCGATTTTCATAAATAAAGTCTAGTACACTATCAACTATACAAAACTTTGTCTTTGGAGCATAATGCATTGGATACATACCTGGGGTTGTCACTTTCTCTTTTTTTGTAGCCTGCACCTTTGACTTACCTGCAATAAATTCTATTGCATCTATACTAATGGCGCCTTGTCTATAAATAATCGGAGTGTTTTCATGAAACCCAACAATGGTGGACTCTATCCCTTTTGAACAAATATCCCCTTCCAATATGCATGGTAATGCATCTCCAAAATAATCATATACCATTTTTGAATTCGTTGGACTAATTCTTGTGTATGGATTGGCACTTGGGGCTACCAATGGAAATTCCAATTGTTTTAATAATGATAAAGTCACTGTATGATTAGGGATTCGTACAGCTACCAAATGACTACCAGAAGTCACACTATGTGGGATGATCGATTTTTTTGGCAAAAGTAAAGTCAAAGGTCCTGGCCAAAAAGCCTCTGCCAATTTCATTGCATTTGGAGGAATTTCTTTCACAAATTTAGAAACCTCAGAAATACAATGGGTATGAAGTATCAGAGGATTACAAGTAGGTCTATTTTTTAATTGAAATATTTTTTGAATAGCCTGCTCATTGAATGCACTCCCAGCTAGGCCATACACCGTTTCGGTAGGTATAGCAACAAGCTCTCCTTGATTAAGTGCATTCACTGCAATTGATATATTACTTGTAATCATTGTTGCCTTAGCTATGGTTTTTTGACTTAGGCTCTATTTTAATTTCTGCTGTAAGTTTGAAATGCGTGTCTTCGGATTCCATTAAAAACTCTTTTAATTGATCACGGGACTTTGTTAGACAATCCAGCCTATACTTTGATTCCTCGTCTTCTACACCATATTTTACTTGCGAGGAGAACATTTTATTAGAATGCAATTCGATTTTATAATTCATCAAGCCAAGTATCAATTCATTTGCTTCTTGTTTTGAAAAAAAACTATTAATTAAATCAACGGAGTATACTTTTTTCATAATAACTTTATATAAATAGAGGGGTTTTCATAAAAAATACTTTGTTTTTTTTGCTTATAACAACAAAATTGACTTAATTTTAAGATAAATGTTTATTTATCTTTATTATATTTGATATAAATCTATTTTATGAACTATACACTACATCAATTAAGGATTTATTTAAAAGTCACTGAAACTTTGAGTATCACAAAGACTGCTGAAAAATTAAATTTAACGCAGCCTGCGATTTCGATTCAATTAAAGAATTTTCAGGATCAATTTGATTATCCTTTGATCGAAATCATCAACAAAAAAATTCAGGTTACAGGTTTAGGAAGAGAAATTGCAATTGCAGCAGAAAGTATTATCAACGAAATTGATAATATCAATTATAAATCGCAAAATTATAAAAACAAATTAGCAGGACACCTTAAGATAGCTATCGTATCTACTGGTAAATATATCATGCCTTATTTTTTAGGAGACTACTTAAAACAAAACAGTGGCGTTGATTTAACAATGGATGTAACAAATTATAGTAAGGTACTTAGTAGCTTATTGCAATATGAAATAGATTTTGCATTGATTTCTCATGATCCAGATAATATAAAATTTGAACATTTTGATTTAATTAATAATGAACTATTTCTAGTTGGTAATAGTTCAAGTAGTACTCCATTAACTGGAGATAAAACAATATCGGATAGTACGTTCTTATTTAGAGAAGAGGGTTCTAGAACAAGACTAGTCATGGAAAATTTTATTGCAAAAAATAAAATTAAAATAAAAAAGAAGATTGAATTAACTTCAAATGAAGCAGTAAAGCAGTCAGTGATCGCGGGACTCGGCTTATCTATTATGCCATTAATTGGTATAAGAAATGAAATTGAAAATGGCTTACTTAAGATTATTCCAATGAAAGGACTTCCTATTCAAACTACTTGGCGACTAATTTGGCTCAAAGAAAAAAGATTGTCTCCAATTGCAGAGTCATACCTTCAGTATCTTGAAAAAGAAAAAGAAAATATTACTAAAAATTATTTTTCTTTACCCAACCACCAATAAACTGGCAAACCAGAGGCTATTAACACCATGCCCATCATAGCTTCATAGGGCTGGTTGATCAATGTCATCACACAAATGCTGATACAAAATAATAAAAACAAAATTGGCACTACTGGATAGCCAATGACCTTATAAGTTCTTTCTGCCCGCGGCAGTTTGATTCTTAAATAAAGGAGTCCAACTGCAGTGGCTGCATAAAAAAGAAATGCTGCGAATACAAGCATATCTGTTAATTGATCAAAACTCCCAGAGAACAATAAGAGTATCGCCCATATTGCTTGAATAAACAAAGCCTTGTCGGGCGTATTGTATGTTGGATGCACCGATGCTGCTTGTTTAAAAAAGGTCTTATCTCTTGACATGGCATACAACATACGAGCAGACATTAAAATACTACTATTGGTAGAGTTCATAGTGGTCACTAAGATCAAAGATGCCACAAGCACCATACCAACTGTTCCACTTAGTTGGCCTGCCACTTCTACTGCTGCAATTTTATTAGGTGTCGCATTCAATTGAATGAAAAAGTCAATGGGCATGACATATAAAAAAACAAAGTTAATCATCACATATACTGCCATCACACCTAGTGTACCTAATCCTAAAGCTAGAGGAAGATTGCGTTTTGGATTTTTAATCTCCTCCCCAATAAATGCAATATTATTCCAGCCATCGTAGCCCCAAAATGCACCTAAGCTTGCTAAAAATAGCGCCTTCATTAATGTCCATCCATTCAAGTCTGCACTAAACCCAATTGCTGGAGTTGTTAGATGGCTTATGCTCCCTTTATCTGAACCAAATCCAACCACTAAAAAAAATGCAATGGCAGCTAGCATAGCATAGGTCAATACGCTACTTAACTTTTCTGCAAATTGTACTCCTCTATAATTCAATAAGGTCAATAAAAATATCAATAATGCAGCCAATAGTTTAATGGATAAGTTTTCAAATAAATGCAGTCCTAAAAAAGTTGCATCTGAATCCAAAACAGGCAATGGAAATAAACTATTTAAAGACTGCGCAAAAATATAGGCCAAAGCACTAATGGCTGCCGTCTTAATGACAGCAAAACTTGCCCATCCATATAAGAAAGAAAAAAATCGTCCGTAAATTTTTTGAAAATAATTGTATTCGCCGCCAGAATTTGGATACATACTTACAAGTTCGGCTGTACACAATGCACCTGCAAGACTTACAATTCCGGCAATCAACCAACAAAGTAAAATCAACCAAGGCGTTCCTAGTTCCTGCGCCATTGGAGCAATTTTTTTAAACACCCCCGAACCTATGATTACACTGATCACTAAAAAGCTTGCCGCTCTCAGACCTAATTTAGGTTGTAATTGATTGTTTGAATGATTAGAATTATTTTCCTGCACGATACTATTTTAAATTTTTGTAAAACCAAATCCAGCGGCGTTGTTAATCACCATGCATCCATCTTTCACTTCAAATCCTCCAGTCACTAAGTCTTCCATTAAATCAAAGCTGCCATCTAAGTCGATGTATTTAGTATTTGGACAAGCATAAGCCATATGCAATGCAGCTGTAATGCTAATAATACTTTCATCATTGCAACCCCAGAACAAATCAATGCCTGCATGCTGTGCAATCGTAGCAATGTCTTTTGCTCCTATAAGACCGCCACATTTCATTAATTTGATATTGTATATGCCAAAAGCATGCTCCCCTGCTGCAAATTGTAATGCTGCTTGAGGATCTTTCAATGCCTCGTCGGCTGTTAAACATTTTCTTTCTGCAGCACTTAACTGCATTAAATCTTGTTCTTTACCAACTGGCAAGGGCTGCTCTATTAATTCCAAGGGATAGTTTGCTGTGGCTTTAAGAAATAATTTTAATTGATCTAAATCATATCCTTGATTGGCATCTACCCTGATGGTGTAGTCCTTGCTAAAAGAAGTATATAATGCTTTTATACGTTCAATATCTTCATGCACATCCATGCCAGTCTTTACCTTGAATACTTTAAAACCCATCGCAGCATATTCCTTTGCTTCTTCTAATGTTTCATCCAATCCTTTAATACCAATTGTCATAGAAGTGGGCAATGCATTCATTTTTTGTCCGTAAAAAGATGCAATGGATACGCCTAAGTATTTTCCAAAAGCATCATGCAATGCAATGTCAATGGCAGCTAATGTACCAGGCAAGTGTGGAAATTGTATATTGGATTCAAATATGATTTGTTGAAAATGTTGGATATCTCTTCCAACAAAATTTGCTACAAAAGAGCTGTTCAAATTAGCAACCGTCTGTTGAGTTGTTTCCCCTACTACTTCCTCGGCAGGACTCCCAGAGCCATAGCCGATCATGCCATTGGCCAATTCTATTTCTAAAAATGCCAAAGACACATCCGAAAAGGTATTATAAGCGATGGTATAAGGCTTTTTTAAAGCCATTTTTTTTAGGTAAGCCCTGACTGCTACTATTTTCATATGACTAATGCATTAAGGCTTTAAGTATTGGGATGACGGGCGCAACACCTTCTTGAATAGGCAATAAAACGGGTAAACCTAAACTTGCTGTGTACTCTTTTTGATAAGCATATGCCTCTTCGTCTGTGCAATTTTCCGTGTTCACTGCAACACCGATTACTTTTGATCCTAATTTTTCGATGATTTCAATTTCAGAGGCAACAGAAGGTATCTCACCCCAATGCGCCTCGTTGTCAAAATATTTTCTTTTTGGTGCAAAAATTAAAACCACATGTTTTGCATTACCAGAAATCAATAGTTCTAACCCACATGGACCGCTTGGATTTCTTAAAGAAGATTGTCCTTCTAAAAATAAAATATCAGGTTGTGTTTCCTTCCAACAACTTACAATGGCATGCTCTAATTCACCAGAAACAAAATCATTTAAAGTAGAATCAAAAATAAAACCATATTTCCCACCTTGTAACCAACCTGTTTGTCCGGTATAAATCATTTCGGCTTTCATCCCTTCGGCATTACATGCCTGTTTTAACATGCGCGCTGTGGTTCTCTTACCCATGGCACAGTCCATGCCAATCACCGCCACAATAGGTGCTGTTACATTAAAAATTGCACCATCCCAAAAATGCAATTCTGCCCTTGATTTTGGTTTTCTGACATCAATTAATTGTGCACCTGTGCTTGCTGCAATATCAACTAAATCGGCTTTCTCATTTAAATATTCATGTAATCCATTCACTACTGATATCCCTTTTTTGACTGCATCATATATTAGTGCCAACATATTTTTAGGCAATCTCCCGCCAACAGTTGCCACACCAATAATTAAATAATCCACTTTTTCTAATGCTTCAATCGCAGCATCCATAGTTGCGAAAACTGGGATGCCCCTGTGCTTGCCATCTAATAAAAATCCAGCATCTTTGCCTGCATTGGCTTCGCCATCTACTAGGCCAATAATATTAAAACGTTCAGTGCCTCTAATTAAACCATGCGCTGTCTTGGCATCCGATGTCATCAACAAACCATCTGTTAATACAATTGAGTTATTCATTCCGTAATTTTTTGCTTCTAAATTTCTACTTTATTGAAGTATCTTTTTATTATTACTTATTTTCTTTTAATCAATACCCCTGGTTGTTTCCCAGTTGATTTTTGTGTTTGATATACTAGTGTTCCATTTACCCAAACCATGTCTATACCAGTAGACAATGCTTTACTATTTTTAATATTTGCCTGATCAATGACTGTATTAGGATCTAATAAAACCAGGTCTGCAAAATGACCAACTGCTATACGACCCCTGTCTTTAAAGCTAAAAAAGTCTGCAGACTGTCCTGTCATTTTATAAATTGCTTTTTCTAGAGGAAGTACTTTGTCTTCACGAACATATTTGCCCAACACTCTTGTGAATGCACCATAACCTCTAGGATGCCCACCTGCATTACCGTCTGAACAGATGATGGATTCGGGCCATGCCATAAATACTTTCACATCTTCCTCACTCATTGCTTTTCCTGCAATGGCTTCGATTCCTCCTGAATAATTTGGATTAGCATTCTTAAAGTCTTCTGCGATTTTGATTAAACTCATTAGTGCTTGTGCAGGACTTTCATTTCGCTCAATACCAATTTCAGTAACCGATTTACCTTTATAGCTTGGAATAGGCGCATACTGCATTAAGTAAGATGCACTTGGGTCAAATAATTGCTTGGTAGCCATTTCTGCACTCGCTAAATTATCAAAGTCTTTGCCCGGAAATAAAACCCTTAAGGTTGAATTCCAAAATGTATAAGGATAAATATCTGCACTAATATTAATACCCTCTTTTCTTGCGTCGTCTAACTTCTTTAAAATCAAATTGGCAGTACCCCAATTTAATTTATTAGCAATTTTAATATGAGAAACTTGAACGGGCATTTTTGTTTGTCTGCCAATCTCTATAATTTCTTCGATTGCTTCGTCCATATGCAAGTCCTCACTTCTAATATGACTTGTATACAATCCTTTATATGCTGCTGTTACTTTAGCTAAATCAAGGACTTCTTGCTTACTTGAATAAAAAGAAGCTTCGTATTCCAATCCAGTGGATAAGCCCAATGAACCTTTCTCTAATTCTGAAGCTAAAATAGATTTCATTTGGTCTATCTCTTTAGCAGTTGCGTTGCGATACAAATCATTTTCACCCATCGCAATTTCACGAAGGCTAGACTGTCCTGTATAAGTTGCTACATTGGACACTACAGGATTCATTTGCATCCATTTTGTCAAGCTATCCATTGGATAACCATTTCCATCCTGTCCAATTACAATTGTTGTAATGCCTTGGCTTGAAGTGGATAGCCCAGCCCTATTTTTATTGAGGTCTCCAAAATGATGACTATGCGAATCTATAAAACCAGGCGCTAACACTTTCCCCTTACCGTCTATGATTTGATCCATTTTATTGGGCTTCAAATTGCCAATGGCCACAATCTTATTGCCAATAATTCTTACAGATGCATTAACAGCTGGTTTACCTGTACCATCCACTAATTGAATATTGGTAATGATAGTTCCTGGCTGAGCGAGCACTGCAAGATGTAAAGCAAATGCCAAGATGGTTAAAATCAATTGTTTAAATTTGACCATACAGATTGTGTTTGTTCAAATTTACCCAATTTTAGGTCATTTTAGCTGCCTTTTTTTAATCTATATTTGGTCTTTATTTAGATACTATGTGTTATGTTGTAGGGATTAAAATACCCAAAAAACAAACGGTCAAAATTGGCGACAAAAAGATTGACCTTGACCCGATTGAGCTGCCTGCCCAATCTGGATTTAGCTACCAGCCATGGCCGGTGCTTTATAATGAACAACAAGGACAAGAAAATCTTTTAAGGCCTGGGATGATGCATTGGGAATTAATCCCTAACTGGGTGCGCAATCAAAAAGAATTGAACGAATCCAGAAAAAAATATACCACACTCAATATTAAATCGGAAGGAATTTTTCAAAACAAAGTTGCACAAGCTTTAGTGCATACCAATAGATGCCTTGTACTAGCTTCCCATTTTTTTGAATGGCATGAAGTCAATAAAGAAAAATTTCCGCATTGCATTCAATTGATCAATCAGGAACTATTTTATATCGCGGGGGTTTGGAACACTTGGACCGATCATACATCGGGAACGGTGAAAAACAGTTTTGGCATCATCACTACAGAGGCCAATGAATTTATGAGTAAGATCCATAATGTTAAAAAAAGAATGCCTACTATACTGAGTGAGGACTTAGCAGCAGCATGGGTTTCATCGGCATTAACAAGCAATGAGATACAAGCAATTGCAGGAACAAAGATTGATAGCAATGCTATGCAATCACATACTGTGGCCAAAAACTTTTTACAAGCCAATGACCCTTGCGAAAAACAAGCATACCAAATTTTTACGCCGCAAACTTTATTTTAAATACAGATGTACTTTTTTATATCTGTAGTGAATTATTTAATTGGAACACAGCTTTCTCTGATTCGGCAACTAAATTATTTTAGTTCATAAGTCTCGTGCAATTCTGGCACAATCACATCTTTAAATCCTTTTTTTCTGAGCCTTTCTGCAAAATGATCTTGCACTGCTGGTTCGCCATGGACAATATATACCTGTTTGACATCTGCTGGATTTTGACATGCTAAGAACTGCATTAAGTCTTCATAATCACCATGTGCACTCATGCTTTTAATTGATCCTATTTTACATCTTACTTCAAATGGTTCGCCATAGATGCGAACTTCCGTAGCGCCATTCATTAAACGTCCGCCAAGAGATCTTGGCTCACAATACCCCACCATCAAGATGGTATTTTTTGCACTACTTATATTATTTTTAATGTGATGCTTTACCCTTCCTGCATCTGCCATGCCTGATGCAGAGATAATCACTTTTGGATGCATGTCTTCGTTCAATGCCTTACTCTCATGAACCGATTTGATATACCTTAAGCCTTCAAAGTCAAATGGATCATCATCTACTTCTAAAATTCTTTGAATTTTTTTATTATAATATTTTGGGAACTTTTTGAGCATTTCTGTGGCTTCCATACTCAACGGACTATCTACATAAATGGGTATATGGGGTAAACGCTTTTCAAGTGAAAGCTGGTTGAGTTCAAATAATATTTCTTGGGTTCTACCAACACTAAATGCAGGAATGATTAAATTTCCTTTTTGTTCTATACAAGTTAGTTGGATCCATTTTAGTAAATCGTCTGGCGTTGAATGAATCAAGTCATGCAATTTGTCTCCATAGGTGCTTTCAATAAGAATATAATCTGCAGGAGGAAATTTAGAAGGGGATCTTAAAATCATATCTCGATACCTACCAATATCGCCACTAAATGTAAGGGTCTGTATTTTATTGTTTTCTTTGATTTTAAGATTCACTGCAGCACTTCCAATAATATGGCCAGCTTCAGTAAACAATACCTCTACATTTTCAGAAATGGTATACGGCTTATCGTATTCAACCGTTTGCAACATGGGAAGCAGTAAATTAACATCATCCATGGTGTATAAGGGCTCTACTTGCGGCATGCCCTCTCTAGCCAATCTTTTATTTTTAAATTTTGCATCATCCCTTTGGATCATGGCAGAGTCTTCTAGTAAAATTTCTGTTAAGGCTTTTGTGGCTGGCGTACAATAAATTTTTCCTCTAAATCCCTCTGCCACTAATTTTGGTAAAAGTCCAGTATGGTCTATATGTGCATGAGATAAGATAACATAATCAATCGTCTTTGCGTCAAAGCCAAAATTAGTATTGTACGCATCTGTGTCTCTTCCTAAACCTTGAAACAAGCCACAGTCTAATAAAAAATTTTCACCACTTGCTAATTGAACTAAATGTTTTGAACCGGTCACTATACGAGCTGCCCCGTGAAAACTTATTTTCATACGATTGGATTTACATTAAAGTTACTACTATAATGCGATGGCAGCAATGATATAATCTGCAATTAAAATAAGGATACAGCTAACTACCACAGACTTTGTGCCAGATTTTCCAATTTCCAAAGCTCCGCCTTTTACATAATATCCATAAAATGAAGGAACAGTGCTAATAATAATTGCGAAAATAAACGATTTATAAAAACTAATATTGATATAATACACCACAAAATCTTTTCGAATACCTGTGATAAAAACTTCTGCAGGCACTACACTGGTCCAACTTCCAACTAAGTAACCACCCCAGATACCAGTCACAGCGGATATGCCTACTAGCATTGGAACCGTAGTAATTGCGCCTAGTATTTTAGGAAGGATTAAATAGTTTTTAGTGTTGATCCCCATAATTTCTAATGCGTCTATTTGCTCACTAACGCGCATATTGCCTAATTCACTTGCAATCTTACTGCCTACCACCCCTGCAAGTACAATGCATAAAAAAGTAGGCGCAAATTCTAATAAAATACTATCTCTAACAATGATGCCAATCGTTGACAAAGGCACCAATGGACTAACTAATTGTGAAGCGGTTTGTACCGTCGTTACTGCACCTAAGAAAAAAGAAATAATGACTACAATAGGTAAAGACCCAATACCAATATCCACACACTGCCTGATATACTCCTTCCAAAACATTTGTTTGTTTTCGGTCACAGTAAACATGCCCTTGAGCATCAATAAGTACTTACCAAAAAGGGTAAAAAAATCCATGGGTATATTTTAACTATTTCTTTTTCTTTTTCAATTTCTTCCACCAGCTTGTTCTTTCAACTTCTGTCGTTGTATCTATTCTTGTTTTTAACTGTGCATCCACCACGGCTACGGTAGCCATATTGATGATATTATGCACAGTTGATCCTAATTGCAACACATTCACTGGCTTTTTCATGCCCAATAAAATAGGACCTATGACATCGATTCCGCCAATCTCTTTTAGTAAATGATACGCAATATTACCTGCTGTTAAATTTGGGAAAATTAAAACGTTCACGTCCGCATCCACTAAATCACTAAATGGATAATTTTCTTTCAATATATCTTTATTAAAAGCTAGCATGCCCTGCATCTCTCCGTCTACAATTAATGAAGGATTTTTTTGCTTTACAATTTTAGAAGCTTCTGCTACCAATCTTGCTTCCGGCGTATCACTACTTCCAAAGTTGGAATAACTCAACATGGCAACACGTGGTTCCATATTGAAATTTCTTACTTCCTTAGCAACCAATAAAGTAATGTCGGCCAACTCTTCGGCTGTTGGACTAATGTTCACTGTAGTATCTGCTAAGAACAATGGTCCTTTCTTTGTTAGAAGGATATACATTCCAGCAATCTTCTTCACACCTTCGTCCACGCCAATAATTTGTAATGCTGGCTTGATACCATCTGCATAATTTCGTGTAAGCCCAGACAACATGGAGTCTGCTTCTCCAGTTTCCACCATCATCGCACCAAAATAATTTTGCGTACGCATTAATTTTGAGCTCTCATATTTATTGATCCCCTTGCGTTGTCTTTTTTGGAACAATAAAGAACCAAAGAACTCGCGTTTCGCTTCCATTTCGTCACTTCTTACATCAATGATTGGTAAATCATTAATGTCTATATTATTTTCAGCAGCAATATTTTTGATGCGCGCTTCATTACCCAAAAGGATTGGATAAGCAATGCCATCATCATAGATAATACTTGCCGCTTTTAAAATTTTAATGTTTTCTGCATCTGCAAATACCAAACGCTTTGGATCACGTCGCGCTTTGTTACTGATTAAACGTATCATTTGATTGTCTAATCCTAAACGTTTATTTAAACTCAACTCGTATTCAGCCCAATTGGTAATTGATTGTTGTGCTACACCAGATTCAACTGCCGCTTTTGCCACTGCAGGTGCCACGGTGCTCAATAATCTTGGATCCAATGGTTTTGGAATGATATATTCAGGACCAAAAGATAAATTTGTTTGGTTGTACGCCATATTCACCATATCAGGCACAGCTGTTTTTGCTAATTCAGCCAATGCTTTTACAGCAGCTAATTTCATTGCTTCATTGATAGCAGATGCACGCACGTCTAATGCACCTCTAAAGATATAAGGGAAGCCAAGCACATTGTTAACTTGGTTTGGAAAATCTGTTCTTCCAGTTGCCATAATGATATCCTTACGCACAGATGCTGCTTCTTCATATCCAATTTCTGGATCAGGATTGGCTAGTGCAAATACGACTGGATTTTTAGGCATGGATGCAATCATTTCCTTGGTAACAACATTCCCTACGCTTAATCCTAAAAATACATCAGCGGATTTCATCGCTTCTACTAAAGTCATTTTATCTGACTTAATTGCAAATGGTTTTCTGTCTGCACCTAAATCTGTTCTGCCTTGATGCAATACTCCGTCTTTATCAAATAGTGTAAAGTTTTCGTAACGTGCACCCAATGCCACATATAATTTAATACAAGCCATCGCTGCGGCTCCTGCACCATTGACTACAAATTTTGCCCTTTCAATTTTTTTCTTTTGTAATGTTAATGCATTCAACAAGGCAGCACTACTAATAATTGCTGTACCATGTTGGTCATCATGCATCACTGGAATATTCATCTCATCTCTTAAACGCTGTTCAATGTAAAAACATTCTGGGGCTTTAATATCTTCCAAATTGATCCCACCAAATGTTGGCTCTAAGGATTTTACGATTTCTACAAATTTGTCTGGATCTGATTCATTGATCTCGATATCAAATACATCGATGTCTGCAAATATTTTAAACAATACGGCCTTGCCTTCCATGACTGGCTTACTTGCCAAAGCGCCAATATTACCTAAACCTAATACAGCAGACCCATTGGTAATAACACCCACTAAATTGCCTTTAGCGGTATACTTGTATACATCGGCCGGATTATTTTTGATCTCGGTACATGGAATTGCCACACCAGGACTATACGCAAGGGATAAATCTTTTTGAGTTTTTGCCTCTTTTGTAGGAACTACTTCGATCTTACCGGGTCTTCCGCCAGCATGGTATTCTAAGGCTTGTTCTCTTCTTAATTTGTCTCTATTTGTATTATCTCCCATGGAAAAAAATTTAAAATGAAAATTTATTTATAACTGTGCGCCAAGCCAAGCCATCATGCCTACACCTTGTTGGATGGCAGCTTCATCTATATTAAAATGAGGTGTATGCACATTATGCACAATACCAGCCGATTCATTTCTTACGCCTAAGCGGAAAAAACAACCTGGTATCACTTGTGAATAATATCCAAAATCTTCGGCACCCATTCTTTTTTCTGTTTCTTCTACATTTTCCTTGCCCATGTATTCATCTGCCAATTTCCATGCGGCTTCTGTAATCATTGGTTCATTGTCCACAGTTGGATAACCAACATCTACTCTAAAATCAATTTCAGCACCAGTTGCTAAAGCTAGTCCTTTTGCTTGTTGTAGCATTAATTCATGTGCTTTAAAACGCCATACTTCATCCATGGCTCTAAAAGTGCCCATTAATTTTACTTCACTTGGAATCACATTAGTGGTGTTTCCGCCATGAATAGAACAGATTGATAATACAGAAGGATTTTGAGGATTTCTGTTTCTAGAAATAATAGTTTGTAAACTTTGGATCAACTGCGCAGCCACTAAAATAGTGTCTACTGTTTGATGCGGTGTTGCAGCATGTCCACCTGGACCTTTGATACTAACATACAATTCGTCTGCACTCGCCATCACACGTCCTTTTCTAAAACTTAGTTTTCCTTCATTCAATCCTGGATGCACATGTAAACCAACAATTCCTTGAGGCTTTGGATTTTCTAGTGCGCCATCACGAATCATATAGCTTGCTCCACCAGGATTTTTTTCTTCACCTGGTTGAAATAATAATTTAATCGTGCCTTCAAATTCATCTCTTAATGTCCATAAAACTTTTGCAGCACCCAATAAAATGGTGGTATGCACATCGTGTCCGCATGCGTGCATCACACCTTCATTGGTAGACTTATAATCAATTTTATTTTCTTCTAAAATTGGAAGTGCATCCATATCTGCACGCAAAGCAATCACACGCTTAGTAGGATTTTTTCCTTCAATAATTCCTAAAACCCCTGTGGTGGCAATCACTGTAAATGGAATACCAATTTCTGTTAATCGTGCTTGCACATATTTGCTTGTTTCAAACTCTTGGTAACTTAATTCTGGATTTGCATGCAAATGTCTTCTTGTAGCAATGTTGTCTACTTGATGCTCCGCTGCTAAGGCTTTAATTTTATCGAGTAACATGGCTTAATAATTACTTTTTGATTGATCAACTTGTGCGCCTGTAACAATAGCTACTCCTGCACTACAACCAATACGGTTGGCGCCTGCTTCGATCATTAATTTTGTAGTTGCATAGTCTCTTATACCACCAGAGGCTTTGATTTGCACATTTTCTGGTAAATATTTTCTGAACAATTTTACCGCTTCTACACTTGCTCCTTTTTCTGCATAGCCTGTGGACGTCTTTAAATAATCAATACCTGCTATGCCATAAATATCACAACACTTTATGATCTCGTCGTCTGTTAAGACGCCAGATTCAATAATGATTTTTACAATCTTACCCTTAGAACGAATCACAGGCATGATATGGTTAATCTCATCGGCAATAGCCATCCAATCACCGTTTTTAATCGCCGAAATATTAGCCACCACATCTAACTCGTCTGCGCCATCCACCATGGCTAAAATAATTTCTGCAATCTTTGCCTCTGTAGCACTATAACCAAATGGGAATCCTATCACGGTAGCTACTTTCACATCAGATCCTGCTGTTAATTCTTTTGCCAATTTTACAAAATTAGGCGGCACACATACTGCTGCAAATGCATACATTTTTGCTTCTTCACAAACTTTATGGATGTCTGCAACCAAGCAAGTTGGTTTTAGTATTGTGTGATCGATGTATTTATTAAGCGGCATCTTTTCCATGACAAGCTTTGTATTTTTTTCCACTACCACAAGGACAAGGATCATTGCGTCCAATTTTTGGACCCACCGTAATAGGCGCTTGTTTAGGCGTGGATGGATCATGGTATTCGTTCTCGGTTGGTGTGCCATCTTCGGTTCTATTCGCACTCAACTTACTTAAATCCGTTTTTTGTTGACGCCCTTCTTTTACCTCATTTGCTTCCAAAGGAATATGCGCATGACATAAAAACTGTACCATTTTATGATTGATCTCGATATCCATTTTTCTAAACAATTCAAAGGCTTCCATTTTGTAAATCACCAATGGATCTTTTTGCTCATAAGTGGCCGTTTGTACCGATTGTTTTAAATCATCCATCGCACGTAAATGTTCTTTCCATGCGTCATCGATCAAACTAAGTGAAATAGACTTTTCAAATTCAGTCGCTAGCGTAGCGCCCTTGGTATCTAAATTTTTATCAAGATTCACTAGTACATTGAAAATTGTTTTACCATCACTCACTGGGACAATTACATTTTCAATATGCTTTCCTTCCTGGGTTCTAATATTTTTAAAGACAGGGATGCTATTTTGCATCATGTCTTTTTTCTTGTACTCATAATGCGCAACTGCTTCTTGATACAATGATTCTGCTAAATCATTTTCTTTTGCTGCAGCAAATGCCTCCTTAGTGATTTTGGTATCTAATCCAACTTGTACAATCAATGCCAATTTTAATCCTTCAAAATCATTGTTCGTTTTGTGATTGAAACTTAAGTTTTCAATCACTTGATAAAAGGCATTGTCTAAGTCTAATGCCAATCGTTCGCCAAACAAAGCATGGTTTCTTTTTTTATAAATCACCGTTCTTTGTTTGTTCATCACATCATCATATTCCAACAAACGCTTTCTTACACCGAAATTATTTTCTTCTACTTTTTTCTGCGCTCTTTCAATTGACTTGGTGATCATGCTATGCTGAATCACTTCACCTTCTTTGTAACCGGCAAAGTCCATCACTTTAGCAATACGCTCACTTCCAAACATGCGCATTAAATCGTCTTCTAAAGAAACAAAGAATTGAGAAGAACCCGGGTCACCCTGTCTTCCAGCACGACCTCTTAACTGTCTGTCTACACGACGAGAGTCATGACGTTCTGTACCTAATATCGCTAAACCACCTACTGCTTTTACTTCGGGGCTTAATTTAATATCCGTTCCACGACCCGCCATGTTGGTGGCAATGGTCACAGCGCCAGTCAATCCAGCCTCAGCAACTACTTGCGCTTCTCTAGCATGTTGTTTTGCGTTCAATACATTGTGTGGAATATTTTTTTGACGCAACATTCTGCTCAACAACTCACTCACTTCCACCGATGTGGTACCCACTAATACTGGTCTACCTTCTGCCCTTAAAGCTTCGATAGATTCAATCACCGCACCAAATTTTTCACGCTTGGTTTTGAAAACTAAATCCTGCTCATCTATACGCACTGCAGGAATATTGGTTGGAATAGAGACCACGTCTAATTTATAAATACTCCAGAATTCTGCAGCTTCTGTTTCTGCAGTACCTGTCATACCACCTAATTTGTGGTACATTCTAAAAAAGTTTTGCAATGTGATGGTTGCATAAGTCTGTGTTGCAGCTTCGATCTTCACATTTTCTTTCGCTTCAATTGCTTGGTGTAAGCCATCTGAATATCGTCGACCTTCCATGATACGACCCGTTTGCTCATCCACAATCTTCACTTGACCATCCATCACCACATACTCAATATCCTTATCAAATAAAGTGTAAGACTTCAACAATTGATTCACGGTATGAATACGATCTGCTTTAATACTATACTCCGAAATGATCGCTTCTTTTTGTTGCATTTTTTGCTCGGCCGGAATATTTACATCAATATCAATTGCATTCAATGCCACACTGATATCGGGTAGTAAAAAGAAATTTGGATCTTCACCTGCACCCGTGATTAATCCTAAGCCCTTATCTGTTAATTCAACTGAATTATTTTTTTCGTCAATATGGAAATACAAAGCCTCGTCTACAATTGGCATTTCTCTTTGTTGGTCTGCCAAATAATAGTTCTCGGCCTTTTGTAATTTAACACGTATACCTGGCTCGCTTAAATATTTGATCAAGGCACCGTTTTTAGGCAAAGCCCTGAAAGCACGGTATAGTGCTAATCCGCCATCCTTAGGATCGTCATTGCCTTCGCTGATTTTCTTTTTTGCTTCTATCAAAAATTGGTTCGCTACTTTCTTTTGTACATCTACCAATTGTTCAATCCTTGGTTTTAATTGAAAGTATTGTTGCTCTCCAGTTTGATGTCCAATTGGACCAGAAATAATCAATGGCGTACGCGCATCATCAATCAATACACTATCCACCTCATCCACCATCGCATAATGATGCTTACGTTGCACCATTTCGTTTGGTGAATGCACCATATTGTCTCTTAAATAATCAAATCCAAATTCATTGTTGGTGCCATAAGTGATGCCTGCTCTATAGGCGTTTCTTCTTTCTTCAGAATTAGGTTGATGCTTATCGATACAATCCACCGTAATTCCCAACCACTCAAACAAAGTACCATTCCACTCACTATCTCTTTTCGCTAAATAATCATTCACAGTAACAATGTGCACCCCTTCATCCGCCAATGCATTTAAATAGGCAGGCAAGGTGGACACCAATGTCTTTCCCTCTCCTGTAGACATCTCTGCAATTTTTCCTTGGTGTAAAACGATACCACCAATCAACTGCACATCATAATGCACCATATTCCATCTCACCGGCGTTCCTGCAGCTTTCCATGTACTTTGGAAAACAGATTGATCACCCTGAATGGTTACATATTCTTTTTTAACGGACAAGTCGCGATCCATGTCGGTCGCTGTTGCAGTTAAAGATTCATTTTCTGTAAATCGACGTGCCGCCTCTTTTACCACCGCAAATGCCTCGGGTAAAATGGTCCACAAAATCTGCTCTAATGCCTGGTCACGGTCTTTTTTTAATTTGTCTATCTCTTGGTAAATAGCGTCTTTACCTAATAAATCGGCGATATCCAAAGCCTCGGCATTATTTTGAGCCTCCGCAATCACTTGGTCTATGGACTGCAGATGTTCTTTAATGCGGAATTTAAACTCGGCTGTTTTATTCCTTAATTGGTCATGGCTAAGGGTTTTATAGGCCTCAAAATGTCCATTGATCACAGGAACCAAATACTGTATTTTCTTGACGTCTTTCTCGCTTTTAGATCCGCCAAATAGTTTATTGATAATTTGCAACATAATCTCGCTAAAATTGGGTGTTTGTCCTTGTTAATCAAGGGGCTTCAAAGATAAGTAATTGGGGTGGAATTGGGGTAGAATTGGTGATTTTAAGGCCAGTTGGAGCAAAAATTTAAGTTGAAGGGGGTTTGAGGGGAAAATTGGGTAAAAAATGATACCTTTGCTCGCCTAATAAACAAGCACTATGGCTGGACAATTAAAAGAAGTTAGAAACAGGATTAAAAGTACCCAAAGTACACAGCAAATCACCAAAGCGATGAAGATGGTGAGTGCTGCAAAATTACGTCGTGCACAAGATGCCATTACCCAAATGAGACCTTATGCGCGCAAACTGCAAGACATGCTAAGCAATATCATTAGTAGCTTAGAGGGGGATATGAATTTAGCCCTTGCAGAACAACGCACAGTGAACAATGTGTTGTTTATTGTAGTAACATCTGATCGTGGATTATGTGGTGGATACAATGCCAACTTGGTAAAAATGACGCGTGCAACCATCGCAGAAAAATATCCAACACAAAATGTGACCATCTGGAATATTGGTAAAAAAGGATATGAGAGTTTAAGTAAACTAGGTTATAATACGAATGCAGATTTTAAAGACATTTTCTTAAACTTGAAATTTGAGACGGTTCAAGCTGCTGCTAAAGCTGCCATGAAAGCCTTTGAGAATAAAGAGTTTGATGCCATTGAGATTGTGTATAGCGAATTTAAAAATGCAGCAACACAAGAATTTAAATCAGAGCCATTCTTACCTATCCCAAAAATGGTAAAGAAAGCGAATGCTAAAAAAACAGACTTCATTTTTGAACCACAAAAGGAAGCTTTAGTAGCAGAATTGATGCCTAAAATATTGAACACCCAATTATTCAAAGCTGTTTTAGATGCCAATGCAAGTGAGCATGGCGCGAGAATGACTGCGATGGATAAAGCAAGTGAAAACGCCAACGAATTGTTGAAATCATTGAAAATATCTTATAACCGTGCAAGACAAGCTGCGATTACGACTGAATTAACAGAGATCGTGAGTGGTGCAGCTGCATTAAACGGATAAGCAAAAGCATTATGGAAATAAGTCAAATCATACCGCATATCGAAGCCTTGGTTTTTGCAAGTGATAAAGCATTGAATGCGAATGATATCACAGAATTAATCAATACTGCTTTTGGTTTCCTAGAAGAACGCATCTCGCTTGAACAAGTGGAAGCTGCGTTGGAAGGGATCCAAGAAAAATACAGCACAGAATACTATCCATTTGAATTAAAGCAAAGCGGTGGCGGATGGCAGTTTTTAACCAAGCCTAGTTTCCATAGCACGATTGCACAATTAAATGGCGATAAATTTTTGAAGCGTTTATCCAATGCTGCATTAGAATCATTAGCCATCATCGCTTACAAGCAACCCATTACTAAAGGGGAAGTGGAAGCCATTAGAGGTGTAAACAGTGATTATTCTATGCAAAAATTATTGGAGAAGGAATTGATTGTGATTAGTGGCCGAAACGAATTGCTTCCGGGCAAGCCATTGATCTATTCTACTTCTAGAAATTTCATGGACTATTTTGGTATTAACTCAACCGAGGACTTACCAAAGATTAGAGAAGTATTGGCCGACCAGATTGTAGAAGCGACTGTGATTAAGCCAGAAGATTTTACTGACAATAGCGTATTCGAACAAACAACTGAAGCTTTAGCTGAAGAAAACGAACAAGAAGAGACGCCAAATACGGAAGAAGAAACCGGAGATATTTCATAAAAATATTGAACTAAGATAAGGCCAGAACATCGTTCTGGCCTTATCTTTATAGCATGAACGCAAGTCTTTCTTATTCATCATTAAATGCTGCTGCAGAAAAATTTGGGACACCATTGTATGTGTACCATGCAGAAAAAATTGAAGAGCAATATCAAAATTTACTAGCGCATTTTGAATCTACTCAAACTAAATTCTTTTACGCATGTAAAGCATTGACCAATGTCCATATTTTAAAAGTAATTAAGGACATGGGCTGCAATATTGATTGTAGTTCTATCAATGAAGTTAGACTGGCATTACATGTTGGATTTTTACCAAACAATATTTTATATACAAGTAATAGTGTTGACTTTGATGAAATAAGCACTGCTGTTGAATTGGGTGTAAATGTGAATATTGATAGTTTATCCAACTTAGAAAAATTTGGTCAAAAATTTGGCGAGACAAAAGCCATTGGTGTGCGCATAAGACCAGATGTGATGGCAGGTGGTAATTTAAAAATATCTACAGGGCATATTAAAAGCAAGTTTGGTATTCCACTCACACAATTGGATGCATTAAAATTGATCCAAGAAAAATACAAGATTAATATTCGCACTTTACATATCCATACTGGAAGTGAAATTAAAGATGTGGCTGTTTTTATGAAGTCTGCAGAAGTATTTGATACCCTACTCCCTCATTTTCCAACGGTAGAAGTGTTGGATTTTGGTGGTGGATTCAAAGTCCCTTATGCGCCTGGTGAAGAAGGTACTGATATGCCACAATTAGGCGCGGAAGTAAATAAGGTGATGAAGCAACTATCAGAGAAATTTGGTCGCAATTTCACTGCTTGGTTTGAGCCAGGCAAATATATGGTGAGCGAAGCTGGATTTTTTATAGCCAAAGTCAATGTTTTAAAAACTTCTGGCGATATTATATTCGCTGGGTTAAATACAGGACTGAATCATTTAATTCGTCCGATGTTTTATGATGCTTACCATCATATTGATAATATTTCAAGCCCAGAAAATCCAATGAAGCAGTATGCCGTGGTAGGGAATATTTGTGAAACAGATACCTTCGCATGGGACAGGGCTATTCCTGAAATTACCGAAGGCGATTTATTGGTTTTTTACAACGCAGGTGCCTATGGCTATGAAATGGCTAGCAATTACAACGCAAGGTTCAAGCCAGCACAAGTATTATTTCAAAATGGTGTGGCAAAACTAATAAGTAGAGCGGATCAGTTTGAAGACCTATTGTCTTTACAAGTACCTTTGTAGCCTCATGATTGAAATCCAACATATCAACAAAGCCTTTGGCGATAAAAAAATTATCGACGATGTAAGTGCCCAGTTTAAACCAGGTATGTGTAATCTAATTATTGGGGCGAGCGGTAGTGGTAAAACTGTTTTGATTAAATGTATTGTAGATTTAATCCAAGCAGACCAAGGAAAAGTCTTATTTGACAATGCTGATTTTACTACTTTAAATAAAGCTCAAAAAAAGACATTAAGAAATAGTATTGGGATGTTATTCCAAGGCAACGCTTTATTTGATTCTATGACGGTTCAAGAAAATGTAAAATTTCCTTTGGACATGTTTAGTGATTTAGATGAAGCCGAAAAATTAGTGAAGGTGAATCAGATTTTAGCACGTGTTCAACTAACAGGTGTCAACGAGAAGTTTCCTTCAGAAATTAGTGGTGGTATGAAAAAGCGTGTTGGTCTAGCACGTGCACTGGTATTAGAACCAAAATATTTATTCTGCGATGAGCCCAATTCTGGTTTAGATCCTCAAACATCGCTCGTTATTGACCATTTAATTCAAGAATTAACAAAGGAATTTAATATTACTACCCTTGTTGTAACCCATGACATGAATAGTGTGATGGAAATTGGCGAATATATTATCTACCTACATAAAGGAAAAAAAGAATGGGAAGGTAGCAATGAGGATATCATATTTAGTCAAAATAAATTATTAAACGATTTCATCTTTGCTTCTGGATTTTTACAAGACGCAAAAGCCATGCGTATGATGGCACAAAAAAAATAAATTATGAAAAAAGTAACGACCCTTTTTAGCTTAATCATTTTAAGCTTATTTGCTTCAACAACTTTGTTGGCTCAAGGAAATATTGACCCCAATGCCCCTTTCCTTAAAGACAAAAATATCCCAAAATTTACCCTGAATTTGACCACAGGTAAATCCTTTAGTAATACGCAGATCCCAAAAACCAAGTACACCTGCATCATCATATTTAGCCCAGACTGCTCCCATTGTCAAGAGGAGGCTGCTGAGTTAACAAAGAATGCAGACAAGTTTAAGTCGGTGTTTTTTATTTGGAATAGTTATAAGGAAATGGCTGATATTAAAGCCTTTGCAATAAAATATGGCTTAGATAAACAATCCAATGTCATTGTAGGCAGGGACCCTGAGTTTTCTATCCCGGTATTCTTTAGACCTCGTATGACCCCATTTGTGGCTTTGTATGCGAATGGACAATTATTAAAAGTATACGAGCAGGGGGTAAAAGTGCCAGAATTACTTAAAATAATAGGAGGCAAATAACTAACTTTATCCCGTTAAATAAAGTTCAACATTTAAATTAAAAGATATGAAAATTACTGTTGTTGGTGCTGGTGCTGTAGGAGCAACTTGTGCAGATAATATTGCACGTAAAGAATTGGCTTCTGAAGTGGTTTTGTTAGACATTAGAGAAGGCTTTGCAGAAGGTAAGGCACAGGACATGATGCAGACTGCTGCTTTAGTAGGTTTTGATACACGTATCATTGGTAGTACCAATGACTACACAAAAACAGCCAATTCGGATGTGGTTGTAATTACATCTGGCTTACCACGTAAACCAGGTATGACAAGAGAAGAATTAATTGGTACCAATGCGGGTATCGTTAAAAGTGTTTGTGAAAATGTTTTAAAGCATTCTCCAAATGCGATCATCATTGTAATTAGTAATCCAATGGATACAATGACTTATTTAGCATTGCAGTCTACAGGATTACCAAAAAATAGAATCATTGGCATGGGTGGTACATTAGACAGTGCTAGATTCAAATATCAATTAAGTAACCATTTAAACTGCAGCCCTGCAGACTTAAATGCCATTGTAGTGGGTGGACACGGCGACACCACTATGATCCCTTTAATTAAGCATGCTACATGGAATAGCATTCCAGTAACAAAATTCTTGAACGAAGATCAACAACAACAAGTCATTAATGATACCATGGTAGGTGGTGCAACTTTAACTAAATTATTAGGAACTTCTGCTTGGTATGCACCAGGTGCTGCAGGAGCTGCCTTGGTTGAAAGCATCGTACGCGACGAAAAGAAATTATTCACTTGTTGCGTAAGCTTAAATGGCGAGTACGGTCAAAACGATATTTGCTTAGGCGTACCTGTTGTGATTGGAAAAAATGGATGGGAAAAAATTGTTGACATGGATTTATCTGCAGACGAACAAGCAGCATTCAACAAGAGTGCAGATGCAGTTAGAAGCATGAACGACGTTCTAAAGACTTTATAATCTTTTTAGAATAAATAAATAAAGCCTCGCATTGCGGGGCTTTATTTATTTAAATAGTAAATAGATATAAACACACTACTTCGACGAAATTGAAATTGCACTAAAGAGATAAAAAATACTATATTTCTTTAAAATAAGCAATCGCTTTATCTGCTATGGATTGTAGGTCTTGCTTTTTCATACATGCAAAATGCCCTTGTGGACATTGTTTAGTACCATAATTAGAACATGGCTGGCATGGAAGATTGGGAACAATTGCATTGAAATACATTTCGTTACTATTCATTAAACCAGCTGCAGTAGGATAATATGGTTCCACTTGCAAAGCAGGAGCAGTCGCTCCCCAAATGGCCACTGTCTTTTTATGAAAGGCGCAGGCAATGTATAAAAAACCAGTATCGTGTGAAATGACAGTTCTAGATTGCTTTACCAACAATGCAGATTCGTGTAAATTAAATTTGCCGCAAGCATTCCAAATTTTAATTGGATTAACTGCTTCAATAGCTGCACCTTCTTCTTGATCGGCCTTGCCACCAATGAGTACAATTGGATAAGGAATTTTATGACAGAGTGCTTGCAATGATGCAACTGGCAATTTTTTACTTGCATAAGATGCGCCTATCACCAATGCGATATAGCCAGACTGAAAGGATGCGGGCAATGCATTGGATGGTAATACAGTCTCTTTTGGGATAAAATAATCCAAGCCTTTCCCATCATTCACGACACCTAAAGCCGATAAAGCGTCTAATGAACGATCTACTATATGTTTAGCAGGCATATAGTTCAAATGCAGTTTGGTTAATAGTAATTTTTGAAAACTTAACTTTTGATAAGATAAACTAGGAACACCTAATGCTTTTTGAATTTGAAAAGTCCTTAGGTTTTTATGAAGGTCAATGATATAATCAAATTGAAATGCTTTTAAATCCTTGATAGTCGCATTAAGGTCTTTGTCAAAATAATGGAAATGATCGATATAGGGATTGGCCTCCGTGACCGCTTTCATTGAAGCCTTTGTTAAAAAATGGAGCTCTACACCCGGAATCTGCTGCTTCGCGCAACGTATAGCTGGAGTGGTGAATACAATATCACCAATAGAAGAAAAACGTATGAATAATAAGCGCATAGTGCTTAACAATTTAATCTATTGCTATTTATAAAGATATCAATTATGGTAAAGGGTGGTCCTGCTCAATAAAATCTAGATCCTTATGGTAGGTTTCTTCTGTAAAAACAAATGCAAGCATAGTGACACCCATTACAACACATCCAGTAACAATACCACTTTGCACAATGGTCCAACCCATTGACTTTTGCAAAATGTCTAAAAATAAAAAGTTAATAAGGGGCAATGCACCTCGGACCATATTTGGAATAGTGGTTGCCGCAGTGGCTCTTAAATTGGTACCAAACTGTTCTGCTGCCATTTGATTAAAGATGGCCCAATAACCAGTGCTAAAGCCTAAGAAAGCACAAATGGCATACATTCTGCTGTCGCTATTGTTGAAAGCGCTAAAGAATAATACCATCCCTACTATGCTAAGTACATAAAATAAAAGCAAGGCTTTTTTTCTACTTTGAAAATATTGACTCACCCATCCAATTAATAAGTCTCCCACTGCAATACCAATATATGCGAACATCACAGACTTGCCTGAATCAATTAAATTATCTCCATATAAACCAGTTGCAAACTTATTACTATAGTTCACCATGACACCAATTACAAACCATGTTGGCAAACCAACCAAAATGGCCTTAATGTATTTTGAAAATCTTTTGTAGGATGTAAAAAACATAAAGAAATTGCCCTTGACAGCGTTACTCAATTTTACAGACTCAAACATAAAGGACTCAGCAACACGCACACGCAGGACCAATAAAAAGAAACCTAATCCGCCTCCTATTTTATAACACAATCTCCAATCCTGTGTATACTTAAAAGTAAAATATGCAAAGACAGCACCAGACAAACCAATCCCTGCCACCATAGAAGTACCAAGCCCTCTTTTATTTTTTGGTAACATTTCGGAGACCAAAGTAATCCCCGCTCCTAGTTCTCCTGCAAGACCAATGCCGCCAATGAATCTGCAATAAGCATACTGGTCTACGGTTTGAACATAGCCAGTAACAATATTCGCCACAGAGTATAAAAGGATGGAACCAAATAAAACTTTTAGTCTGCCTAGTTTATCTCCAACCACACCCCACAAAATACCTCCAATTAACAATCCTGACATTTGCCAGTTAATGATATGCGCACTATCTACAAGGATGTTTTCTAATGTAGACCCAACTGCAAGCACACTTGGTTGACGCACAATCGTGAATAAAAGTAAATCGTAGACATCAACAAAATAGCCCAATGCAGCTACAAATACAGGCAATGAAAAAAGTCCAATTTGCTTATTGTTCATGCATGAAAATTTATTGCTTACGCTTTTTTAGCGCGATGTGAAATTACATTGATGATGACTGGCAATGTGGTCACACCAACAATACCTAATACAATTACTTCTAAATGATTTTTCAAATCAAAATTAAAACGAGTCAAAATCCATGACTGTAAAAAATAACCGGCACATAGCATACTTCCCACCCATGCTAAACAGCCAATAATATTATAATACATGAACTTGGCCTTATCCATTTTTACAATACCCGCTAAAATTGGACCGAATGTTCTTATGATAGGAATGAATCTTGCGATTACAATTGCACGTCCTCCGTGTTTTTGATAAAACTCATCTGCTTGGATCAAATATTTTTTCTTGAAAAAAAGATTCTCTTTCCAATCAAACATGGTAGGTCCAACTTTATTCCCAAAAACATACCCAACATAATTACCAAGAATACCTGCCGTAGAAATAAATATAAAAAGAATGGCTAAATTAATCCAATGGTTATTAGAAGCATAAATTTCTGCAGCCAATGGTGCACAATAAATACCTGCTACAAATAATAAACTATCTCCCGGCAAAAAGAAGCCAGCAAACAATCCAGTCTCTGCAAAAACCACTAATAAAAGTAGCCATAAGCCACCATGCTCAATATAAAATTGAGGTTGTAACAACTGACTCCAATGAAAAGCTTCTAATAAAATAATCATACTAGATGGTATAAATTTAAACTTGTTGTGGTTCTGTTAATTCCCCTTCCCATTTGCTCACTGCAGTGGTTGCCAAACTATTCCCCAATACATTGGTTGCAGAACGGAACATGTCACAAAAATGATCAATAGGTAAAATCAATGCAATACCTTCTGGAGGAATATTGAACATGGCACAAGTCGCTGTAACAACAACCAATGAAGCTCTTGGCACACCAGCAATTCCCTTGCTCGTTAACATCAACACCACCAACATAGTTAATTGTGTTCCAACGTCTAAATGAATGCCGTATGCTTGTGCAATGGCCATACTTGCGAAAGTCATGTACATCATACTGCCATCTAAGTTGAAGGAATAACCGAGTGGCAAAATGAAAGAGACTATTTTATCCTTACATCCAAAACGCTCCAACTCTTCGGTTAATTTTGGAAAAACAGCTTCACTACTTGTTGTACTAAATGCAATTACCAATGGTGTGGTAATATGTTTTAACAAGGAAGGCACACGATTCTTTAGAATCAAATAGCCAACCCCTAATAACACAATCCATAAGGTTCCTATACCTACCAAGAAATACAATAAATATTTACCATAAAATAAAAATATGGTCAAGCCCTTTGTTGCAATCACTGCAGCAATAGCACCAAAAACACCTAAAGGTGCAAAGTTCATCACATAGCCCACCATCTTTAATATGATATGCGCTACCGTATCTAGTGCCTTGATAAATCCTTTTGCAGGCTCTCCAATGGCAGCAGCAGCAACGCCAAAGAAAATACTAAAGATCACTATTTGTAAAATTTCATTGGTGGCCATGGCTTCGAACATGCTCTTTGGAAATACATGCTCCACAAAATTGATCACACTAAAGGACTGCGTCTTACCCATCAAATCTTTCACACCAGAACTATCCCCTACGGATAAATCCAATCCTTCGCCTGGCTTTAAAATATTCACCAAGACTAATCCAATCAATAAACTAATTAAAGAGGCGGACAAAAACCATAATAAGGCCTTGCCACCAACTCGTCCAACTGTTTTAAGATCTCCCAATTTAGCAATACCCACAACCAATGTGGTAAACACCAATGGTGCAATAATCATTTGAACCAATCTTAAAAAGATGGTGGTCAATAGTTTGATGTTTTTAGCAAAAGCATCAATAGTTGCTTGGTCCTTACTTTCATGAATAAAGTAGCCCAAAATGGCACCTGCCACCATGGCGATGACAATGTATACGGTTAGTTTGTTCGATTTTTTCATAGCTTGCTTAGTCCTGCAATATACCACATAAGTTCTAAAAAAATAGACGTCTATAAAATTTGAATTTGCCCCTTTTTTTTAGCTAAAACAGCAGCTTTATTGCGAAAAAAATGCTACTTTTCAACTTAAATAGAAACCAATTATATTATGAGTTTATTTAGAAAGAAAGATTTGGCTGCGATGTTAGCTCAATCCGAAGACGGAGGCAAGGGATTAAAAAGAACCCTTGGCGCAGGTAATTTAATTGCCTTAGGTATTGGTGCCATTATTGGTGCTGGCTTGTTTGTAAGAACTGCTGCTGCAGCTGGTCAAGCAGCTGGACCTGCGGTTACCATTTCATTTATCATTGCAGCTGTTGGATGTGCTTTTGCTGGCTTATGTTATGCAGAATTTGCAGCTATGATCCCAATTGCTGGTAGTGCTTACGCTTATTCTTATGTAACTATGGGTGAATTAGTTGCTTGGATTATTGGCTGGGCTTTAATTATGGAATATGCTTTAGGAGCTGCTACAGTTTCTATTGCTTGGAGTGAATACCTCAATAAGCTGACGGGAGGCGCCATACCTTATGAATGGAGCCATAGTCCTTTTGAAAGCTTCACAGATAGTATGGGTGTTGCACACTCTGGTATCATGAACGCTCCTGCTTTAATTATCCTTTTGGCTTTAACTTTATTATTGATCAAAGGTTCACAAGAATCTGCTATTGTAAATGCAATCATTGTATTTATTAAAGTGGCAATTGTAATCATATTCATAGCTGTTGGATGGCAGTTTATTAAGCCAGAGAATCACACACCATATTTAATTCCTACTGGTCAAGCCGCTGTAACAGATAGCGCGGGTAAAGTGATTGCCGATTATTCCGGTGCCTTTAAACATGGCTGGGGTGGTGTACTCGGTGGTGCTGCTATCGTATTCTTTGCCTTCATTGGATTTGATGCGGTTTCAACTGCTGCCCAAGAAGCTAAGAATCCAAAAAGAGATATGCCTATTGGTATCTTAGGTTCTTTAGTGGTATGTACTATCCTTTATATCTTATTTGGCCACGTATTAACAGGTGTTGCACCTTGGACGGATTTTGTTGATCCAGAAAAAGGAAGAGAAGCATCTGTTGCTTATGCCATTTCAACTTATATGACTGGCTATGGCTGGTTAGCCACTGCCGTGACTGTAGCGATTTTAGCAGGTTTTTCATCTGTTATCTTAGTGATGTTAATGGGACAAAGCCGTATTTTTTATTCAATGAGTAAGGATGGTTTATTGCCAAAAGCATTTGGCGATTTACACCCTAAATACCAAACACCATATAAATCAAACTGGATCCTATTTGTATTTGTAGGTCTATTTGCAGCTTTCGTTCCAGGAAGCGTTGCAGGTGATTTGACAAGTTTTGGTACCTTATTTGCTTTCGTATTAGTTAGCTTAGGCATTTGGATCTTAAGACGTAAATCACCAGAAATGGAGCGTCCATTCAAAACACCATTGGTACCATTGGTGCCTATTTTAGGTGCTGTGATTTGTTTGGCAATGATTTTCGCACTAGACATGCAAACCCTTAAAGTAGCATTCATTTGGATGATTTTAGGCTTATTTGTTTACTTCTTGTATAGCAAGAAGACAAGTAAGTTGAATAATTAATTCTAATTGAGATAAATTAAAATAGTCCCGATTTTCGGGACTATTTTTTTTGTGTTATTTTTACAGACTTAAAAGAACAATTATGGGAAGAATATTTGAAGTAAGAAAGGCGACCATGTTTAAACGCTTTGATCGTATGGCTAAGCAGTTTACCCGCATTGGTAAAGAAATTGTCATTGCAGTAAAAGCTAGTGGCCCTAACCCAGATGATAACCCGGCTTTAAGAAGATGTTATCAGAATGCCCGAAGCGTAGGGATGCCAAAGGACCGTGTAGAAGCGGCTATTAAAAGAGCCATGGGCAAAGACACTTCTAACTATGAAGAAATTTTATATGAAGGCTATGCGCCACATGGCGTTGCAATATTAGTAGAGACAGCAACCGACAACCATGTAAGAACGGTTGCCAATGTAAAGAGTCATTTTAATAAAGGCAATGGTGCGATGGGCAATAGCGGCAGCGTAAGTTTTCAGTTTAAGAAAATGGGTGTGTTTAAATTGAATCCAGAAGGATTGGTGATGGATGATTTAGAATTAGAATTGATTGACCATGGTTTAGATGAGTTAGGAGAAAGCAACGACGATAATGGAAATCCAATTATTGTTTTAAGATGTGCATTCACCGATTTTGGTAACTTACAAAAAGCATTGGAAGAGAAAAATATCACTGCAATCTCATCGGAACTAGAGTGGATACCAAGTACCACGGTGCCTGTGACAGATGAACAAGCAGAAGATATTAGTAAGTTAATTGAAAGACTGGAGGAAGATGAAGACGTGAACAAGGTATTTCACAATATGGGATAAATTCAACGACTACGAAAACTGCAATCACGATATTATGTTTCATTTTTGCGCAGACAATTTCTGCGCAAAAATTGAATGTAAAAAATACAAAGGCGTATTGGAAAACAGAAAAGAAAACGCCCATTCTAGTAAGCGCTATTTCAAAAGAAACTTATACGATACAAAATAAAGTTGCGCCAAACTACTACACCACACAAACTGGATTTTTCTGCAATCAAGAAAGGGCCTTGGAAAAGAAAACCAAAATTCCATTAAGGGTTAGACTAGGCTCTTTAAGTTATACGGAACAACTAGAAGGTTATTAATTCAATAAAAGAAGGATTTATTCCGCAATCCTTTACTCTGCAATCATATCCTTCACTACTTGAATCACTTCCTCTGTATTTGGCTTAGAGAAATAATCTCCATCACTTGCATACGCTGGACGATGTGCTTTAGCAGACAAGGTTCTAGCACTTGCATCTAACCATTTATATCCACCCTGTATTTCGATCACTTGTTGATACATATATGCAGTAGCACCTCCAGGTACATCTTCATCTACAAATAAAATTCGATTGGTTTTTTTAAGGGATGCAACTATTTGATGGTTGATATCAAATGGTAAAAGCGTTTGTACGTCTATGACTTCACAATCTATTCCTATGGCTGCTAAACGTACCGCTGCATCTTCTACAATTCTTAATGTAGATCCATAAGATACAATGGTGATGTCGGCACCAGCTCTTACGATCTCAGGCATCCCTAATGGAACAGAGAGCTCGTTGATATTGGATGGCACTGATTCTTTTAATCGATAGCCATTTAAACACTCTATCAATAAAGCAGGATCATTCCCTTGTAATAATGTATTGTACATACCCACAGCTTGCACCATGTTTCTTGGCACACAAACAAACATACCTCTTAATGCATGCACAATCATACCCATTGGTGAGCCACTATGGAAGATCCCTTCTAATCGGTGTCCTCTTGTTCTAATGATTACTGGACTACTTTGTCTTCCTACAGACCTGTAGTGTAAGGTTGCAACATCATCACTTAAGGTTTGTATGCCAAACATTAAATAATCTAAGTATTGAATTTCTGCAATTGGTCTTAAACCTCTCATAGCCAAACCATGCGCTTGTCCCATGATGGTTTGTTCTCTTATACCTGTATCAAAAATTCTATTCACACCATACTTAGCTTGTAATCCAGCAAAGCCTTGATTTACGTCTCCAATATTTCCTAAGTCTTCGCCAAAAGCAACTACTTTAGGATTGTTTGCAAATAAGTGATCGAAGTATTGATTCAATACTTCATACCCATTTAACTGTTTAGGATTTGCATCCATCACAGCTGGAACCACCGGCACATTCAATGCACTCTTTGGCCCTTCATTGTACAAATGCTTACTATAATAAGGCGCTTGTTCTTTATAATAATCCGCTAATAATTGACTAATTGCTTTTGCATTAGGATGCGCTGGCACCTGCTCCAACACAATATTTAAAATTCTAAAGAGATCCCTTTTTAATGGTTCTTTGTTTGCAACCAATTCTTGCATCATGCGATACAATGGTGCATCTTGTGGTAATCCAGCAAATACCAAATCAGCTGCTGCTTGAATTTTTGATTTAATTGGATTAATATATTGATCCCATGCAGCTTGCTTTAAATCTCTCACATCTTGTTTTACTTCTGACTCTAATTGGTCTAATGACTCAGCTGTAGCAAGTTCATTCAAGATCAACCATGCACGCATTTGTTTATTACAATCCCAATTTCTTTCCCACTCTAATCTTTCTGCAGATTTATACCTTTCGTGGCTTCCACTTGTAGAGTGGCCTTGAGGTTGTGTCACTTCTTTGACATGAAATACAACAGGTGTATGGGTTGCACGCGTATAAGCAATCCCTTCTTCAAAGGTTTCGCAAAGTGCCGCATAATCCCATCCGTTTACTGTAAATATTTTAATCCCATTGGTGCCTGGTTTTTTTTCAAATCCAGCCAATACTTCTGATATAGACCCTTTAGTTGTTTGTAATTCTGTTGGTACAGAAATACCATATCCATCGTCATATACAATTACTGCCAATGGCACTTGTAATACACCTGCTGCATTGATGGTTTCCCAAAAATGTCCTTCGGATGTACTTGCATCACCAATGGTACAAAAACAAACTTCATTACCTTCATTGGTTAATCCAGCAAATGCAGGATCGGGATTTGCATTTCTAAAAAATTTAGAGCCTAATGCCAATCCAAGTCCTCTTACCATTTGTCCTGCTGTAGGTGCGATATCTGAGGATACATTAAAACTATCTGCTAGTGGTAACCAGTCCCCTTTTTCATTTACAAACGGCGTGCTAAAATGCGAGTTCATGTTTCGACCACCACTATAGGGATCGTTTTCAACATCGGCATATAATTGCGCAAAATAATCTACTATATTAGATGTGCCTAATGCAAACATTAAAGTTTGGTCACGATAATAACCGCTTCTAAAATCACCTTTTTGAAAAAATTTTGCAAGCGCTACCTGTGCGATTTCTTTACCATCGCCGAAGATGCCAAATTTGGCCTTGCCTGTCAATACCTCACGCCTACCCAACAAACTCACTTCTCTACTTGCAAGTGCAGTTCGGTAGTCCTCTAAAACAGTTTTTCGAAATGCTTCAAATGATAGCATGTCCTGATTAGATACAGCTTCTAAGTTGGATTCCATGCAACAAAAATAGGGGTCAAAATGCAATAAAAATCAAGAAAGAGATAAAATCAGTTAATTATCGAAATTTCAATAATTTAGAGCAGCATTTAACCAATAATCATAAAAAATTAATATACCTATGAAGTACATTTTTACACTCAGTTTTTCACTTGTCGCTTTATTTTGTTCAGCTCAATCCGGCGTTAAATTTGATAAAGCTGCACATAATTTTGGGAAGATCGCTAAGGGGGTTCATAAGTCTGTCATCTTTACTTACACCAATACAGATGCAAGACCTGCAGTGATCGAATTTGCCAATGCTGAATGTGGATGTACCCAACCAGAATACGACCAGAAGCCTATTTTAAAAGGGCAAAAAGGAAGTATTAAAGTTACCTATACCGCACCAGCTGTTGGCGCATTCCGAAAGAAAGTAAATGTAAAATTTGCTGGACAAAAATTACCAGCGGAATTAACTATCGAAGGAGAAGTAATTCAGAAATAATAATGAGAAATAAATAGCAATCGTCAGTAGACAGATTTTCAGATTTATTGAATGGATTATAAAAAAAATGCCCTCCGAAACCGGAGGGCATTTTATCTTAAAGGCGTTGATCAATTAGTCAACATCCCAGAAAATTTTAGTAGCTAACACATCAATTGTTCCTTGTGCTTTTACATTCTCACCATTAGAACCTAATTCAGTTCCAGGGTAGAATAAACGTGTAGGACGAGTTGATGCAGAACCAACATAGTTGATAGATTGAGGCGTTACTGGGAAACCAGATTTACGATACTCAGACCATGCTTCTAAACCATTGAAGTTGGCAAGCGCTAACCATTTTTGGTAAGCAATCGCATTCAATTTATTAGTAGATGCAGCAAAATCAACTAAATCAACACCACTCGTTAACAAACGAGCTGCGTCAGATGAAGCTGCTCCTAATGCTCTGTATGACTCAGTCACACCAGCATCGAAATAAGATTGTGCTGTTCCAGTTAATGTAACACTTGCACCATAGCGTTGTTTAGCTTCAGCTAAGTTCAATTGAACTTCTGCTGCAGTCATCAATACCATTGGTTTGTTGTATACACCTCTAACCAACACAGATGGGCCAGGAGCAGATGTAACTGCTGGTAAATAACCAGAGCTAGATCCTAAGGGCACACCAACATAGTTATCAGCAATTTCAGGCTTAGCGCTCACGCCAGCAGTAGAAGTACTCTCATTACCAATTGCATAAGCAATACGCTTCATACGAGTTGTATCACCTGTAGACTTTAAAGTATTGATCAAGAAAGCAGTGTTTCTTGGCCAGTTATTAAAGGCTCTTCTAGCATTGGTCTCGCTATAACCATATGTGTCATAGAAAGGATTGATCTGACCTGCTGATGGATTGTAACCAGGGTTTACACCTACTTCTGCTCCAGTGATGAAGCCAGAACCTTCTGCTACAATCTTATTGATTTCAGCAGTGATGTATGCATCTCTACCAGCCACTTTAGATTGACGCATTAAAATACGCAATTTTAAAGAGTTGGCAAATTTGATCCAGCTTGTAGTGTTTCCTTTGAATACAAAGTCTGCACCTGCAGTAGAACTTGAGAATGCATTTGCTTTCAAATCTTTGATACCATCGTCTAATAAAGTAATTAAACCTTCGTAGACTGCTTTTTGGTCATCAAATTTTGGAGCTAAAGCGCCTACTCCTTTTAATGCATCAGAGAAAGGAATGTTGCCGTATAAGTCAACCAATTTTTGGAAATTAAATGCTTTCATCACTTTAGCTGGACCTTTTAAAAAGTCTTGGTTATTTGCTGAAGCATTATTAATTACATATTGATAATCATTAAGGTTATCATATGTATTATCCCAATAGTTGAAATCACCGTTGGTGAAATTGTAAGCAAACAAAGTTGTACTAATGATATAACCATTAGACTGAGACCATTGACCAGCCCAAACCATTCCAGTTTCATTAGGAGAAACCATGATGGCTGCACTAGTGTTTAATGCGTTCGAAAAAACGTACGCAGGCGTTGCAGTTGGTAAAGAGTTAGGGTTGGTATTGACATCTAAATAGTCTTTTTTACAACCTGTTCCTACAATGACCAAAAACGCGGCGATATATATTTTGTAAAGTTTCATATATGTTGTTTTAGTTATTGGTGATTAAAAAACAAAGTTTACGTTGAAACCATATTGACGTACAGGAGGTGTTTGCAACGTATTGCTAATACCTAATCCGTTACCACTTGTGTAACTAAATTCTGGGTCAGTAAATTGGTTTTTCTTGTCAACAATTGTAAATAAGTTTCTTCCGTAAAGTGCCACATTAGCACCACTGAAGATCTTAGATTTCTTTACCAAACTAGCTGGTAAATTGTAAGACAAGTTCAAGTCTCTTAATTTGATGAACCATCCTGGTGTTACGAAGTTCTCTGCAATTTGACGGTAGTTGTTTACCCAAAGTGCATACTCTGGTTCACGAACATACACGCTAGTGTTTTTAACATCCGCACCTGTTGCAGGATCGATATAATAAGAATTAGGATAGATATGCTCTGTTCTGTTTGAAGTCCAAGCACCAGATCCAGTAAATGTCATTTGACGACCTAAGTCAGAGTAAATAACATTACCGCCACGGTATTCAAAGTTGAACGATAAACGGAAGTCACTATATGAGAAAGAAGATCCTAAACCTACCATATGGCGAGGTAAAGTACTTCCACGCTCAGTTAAAGCAGTATTCTGAACTGGGTAACCAGTTGTAGGACTTACTCTTCTTGCGCCAGAACCATCTTTTGCATAATAATAACCAGTTGTTTTCAATACAGGGAAACGTTGTCCTAAAATTACGTTTGTTGTAGCATAGCTATAACCACCATAAGCAAATTGAGTAATACCTGGATATAAACTTTCAACTTTATTATCGTTGTAAGAATACTTGATATTTACATCCCACTTGATTTTAGTTTCACGTAATAATTGAACTTTTAAATCTGCTTCATAACCAAAGTTTTTAACTTCACCAACGTTGATTAACAAGTTAGAGAAACCAGTTGAGTTAGGTATTTTTACAGTTAACACCTGACCTACTGAACTTTGATCATACAAAGAAACATCTAAATTCACTCTGTTCTTAAACATAGATAACTCAGCACCAAATTCCAATGCAGTTACAAACTCAGGCTTTAAATCAGCATCTGGTAAAGTATTACCAACTGATAAACCTACGTTGTTTCCATAAGGGAAATTCGCACCATTGTTATAAGCTAAGTCTAATCCATACAAAGGAATATTATCGTTACCATTCTTATTGTAAGAAGTACGCAATTTAGCATAGTTCAATACATTGCTCTTTAATGAAGGGAATGCATCTGTCACAATAAATGACAACGCAGCTCCATAATACAAGTAAGAATATTGATTGGCAGCTCTTGTTTGTTTGAAGAAACGAGAAGTGGCATCATAACGAGCAGTTAAGTTTAAGTTTAAATAGTCCATGTTCTTTAAGTTGGTATTCAAATCCGCATAGTAACCAAACTTGCGCTCAGTTGTATTGGATTCACCACCACCTAAAATACCTTGTCTATTTGAAACGTTGTATACATCTGGTACTACAATTGAACTAGAAGACACGTTGATATTTTTTGTATAACGTTGGTAGATACTATAACCTAAAGTCAATTTGTTTTCTACATTCGCAATATCTTTTTGGATACGTACTTGAAATTCATTGTTGACTACATTCTCTGTAGAAGAATAATCAGCAACAGAACCTAATACGTCAGAGATCGCACGATAAATACCTGGGTAGTCGTCATCATGACCCCACTCAGCAGGAATGTATGCTTCGTTTTTTGCCCAATCAGAATAAGTGAACTTCTCTACAGTATTTTTTCCAGTACGAGAGTTATTCATAATACCTAATCTGTTGTATAATTGCATCCAAGGACGTACCTTATATGTTACATCAAAGCTACCAGAGAAGTTAGCGTCTTTGTATCTTAAACGGTTGATATCCTTATTGAAGTAAGGGTTATTATAATAATCATTATAGTAACCATTTGGATTCGCAAATTTATTTGTTCTCCAATTTCTCATCGTGGTTAAATCAACCCATGATGCAGTATTGATGATATCATTTTGGAAATCTGATCCAGTTCTGTCATAAGCGATCTGAGTGTATGCAGCATTAAAAGTAGTAGATAAATTACCATACTCTTTTGTAGACTTCACACGAACACCAGTTCTATCACTAATGTCACCAGGAACGATACCATTGATTTTTTGGTTTTCAACAGACAAGTAGTAACTACTTGTTTCATCTCCACCTTGGAAACTAGCTTGGTTATTTGTAGAAACACCAATGTCAAAACTTCTTCTACGAACATTTGCAACATCAGAGTAAGGCACTACTAAACTACTTCCATCTTCTAATACACGACCAGCAATACGCTTACTGCCATCATACTTATCACCATATTGTTGGTTCTCGTAAGGACGCCAGTTTAACTTTGCACGATTAGCAGCACTTGGATCATAACCTGCACCACCAAAATTAATTGGGTAGTACTGAGATCCAGAACCATATTCATTTTGGAAATCAGGCAAGAAGCTGATTTCTTCAAAGTTAGTAGAGTTAGAATACTGCACTTTTAATTTACCTTTTGATCCTTGCTTAGTGGTGATGACTAAAGCACCATTCACACCTGCAGAACCATACAATGTAGCCGCTTGTCCACCTTTTAAGATAGAAACGTTATCTACATCATTCGGGTTAATGGTTGCTAAAGCTGTTGAGGTAGTTTGCATACCATCAATTACAACCAAAGCTTCGTTATTACCAGTTAATGAACGGTAACCACGTAATACCACTTTCACAGCAGGATCAACGCTATTGTTTACAGTATAAACGGCTAAACCAGAAACCTTACCCGCAAGGGCTTGAGTTAACTGAGGAGAGCGTCCTACGTTAATTTCATCGTTAGATACTTTTGAGTAAGCGTAACCAATTTCTTTGGATTTCTTACGAATACCTTGAGCGGTAACTACTACATTTTCAAGATCTTCAACCTGGCGTTTCAAAACGATGTCCATAGTTGTAGCACTTGCCGTCACTTCTGAAGAAGCGAATCCAGTTGCACTAACTACTAAACTTGCGTTTGGAGCTGCACTAATCTTGAAGTTACCTTTTTCATCAGCTACTACAGCTGAAGCTTGACCCTTTACTTTAACTGATGCGTAAGCTACTGCAGCACCTTTGTCATCCTTCACCGTACCGGTTACTGGACGAACTTGGGCATTAGCAACAGCCAATACAAATACAGCTAAGAAGAGCGAGAATAGAATTTTCTTCATATGCTTTTTGTTTTACTTAAGCCTTCAAGTTATGAAAAAAACCTAAACATAGTTAACAATTACTTAACAATACGGATAGTTTCCGTCTAAATTTGTTATATAATTAGGTATTAAAATGCCATATAGTCATATATACATTATAATTATTTTATATTTATTTAAAAATAATTTATAAGTTTCCTTAATAATGAGCATAAAAATTGTGAATATATGTGAAATGCTCCTAGTTGCTAAAATCAAGTTTATTAATAAATTTCCTTAATAATGGACATAAAAAAAGAGCATATCTGTGATATGCTCTTTTTTTTCTTTTTAAATGGTTTGATGAATTGATTTATAGATCAACTGCCTCTAGAACCACCTGTTTTAATTGGTTTTTTACTTGCACCAGATGACTTGGTGTTTGCTTTAGCAATAAACTTTGAACTACCCCCCGCTTGCACATTTGTTTTAGCATTTGAGGCTGTTTTTTTGTCTGCTACTTTTTTATTGATTGCGAATCCCATATAGTTTGTATTTGATTCAAAAATAAGATTAAAATTTTACTTGCGCACTAAATCATAGGAGGCCTTTATTAATTCTTGCACCAATGATGGGCTTAGTCTTGCATTTAAAACTAAAGTATTCCAATGCTTTTTGTTCATGTGAAAACCTGGTAAGATATTATCGGGGTAGGCTTCTCTTAATTCTATGGATTGATCTGGGTCTGTCTTGACATTGATTCTAGGGGGGATGTCATCTAATGATATGAGCAGAAACATTTTCCCCTTTATCTTATACACTATATTTTCTGGACCAAATGGCTGACACTCTTCGACATCGTCAAAGCTTAAGCATAAATCTCTTACCCATTCGACATGCATGTTTCTATCGTTTTTAAAATGCTGAATTAAATTCTTAACAGTCCTGCTTTATGCAATGTATTGATTGGTTTATTGTCCCAAAACAAATCAAAATCCTCCAATCCTGCAGCCAAATAATCTGCTTTGATATCCGACAAAGCCATTCCTGAATTAGTCTGCACATTTATCTTTTCTAATAACTGAATCAACCAAGTTCCCTTTTGAGGTTCTATATGAATTGAAATCGTATTTTGATTGGTTTCAAAACATAGGTTCATCTCGGCCCACTTACTGCCCTTCTTGGAACGTTGTACAATGGATATTGTAGGCATTAAACCAATCCAAATTGCTTTATAATTAGCAGCGCTAATTTCTACTGCATCTAATTGTGTTTGGATATAATTTGGTTCAATATTTGTTTTTGGAATTTTAAATTCAAACCATTTTTGTAATGGGAAATCATAACAAGCACCATGCATATAGTTTAGGATAGCTTTTTTTAAACCATACCCAAAAATTTCGTGATTGGCTCCAGTGGCATCAATATGGGCAATGTCATTGTTTGCAAAACTGCCTACTGTGTCAGATACTTTTTTTACTTTATATTTTTCGGGCGTTAATCCTACAGGACTATGTGCCGTCATGGTAAACAAATGCCAGAAAGCAGATTTTAAAACCCCTGTTTCAAATAATTGACGCACCATTTCTAAGGAGTCCACCGTTTCTTGTACAGTTTGGGTAGGGAAACCATACATCAAATAAGCATGCACCATGATTCCCGCGTCATTAAAATGTTTGCTTACGCGCGCAACCTGTGCCACTGTAATTCCTTTTTGTATCAAATCAAGCAATCTATCCGATGCCACTTCTAATCCTCCACTCACTGCAATGCATCCAGATGCTTTTAATAAGAGACAAAGATCCTTTGTAAAACTTTTTTCAAAACGTACATTGGCCCACCAACTTACCACTAGTTTGCGTTTTATAATTTCAATTGCCAAAGCTTTCATCAATGCAGGTGGTGCAGCTTCGTCCACAAAATGAAAACCGTTTTGTCCTGTTTGTGCTATCATTAATTCCATTCTATCCGCCAATAAACTGGCAGTAGCTGGCTCATATGTTTTGATATAGTCCAATGAGATATCACAAAAAGTACATTTACCCCAATAGCATCCGTGTGCCATGGTTAATTTATTCCATCTTCCATCGCTCCATAAACTGTGCATAGGATTCACCAATTCAATCACAGAAATATATTGATCCAATAACAAACCTTCATAGTCTGGTGTGCCTAATTGATGTTGCTTATAGTCTGGATAAATTGATTCATTGATATAAGTAACCACCCCATTCAATAATGTGAAGCATCGCTTTAAGTCCTGCACTTCTTTTTTACCATCAATATGGTCAATTAATATTTCGATAGGTGCTTCTCCGTCATCCAGTGTAATAAAATCATAAAATTCAAAAACCCTTGGATCAGACAAAGAACGAAGCTCTGTATTTGCAAAACCACCACCCATGGCTACTTTAATAGTTGGATGATGCTGCTTCAACCACTGACCACATCTTAAAGAGGTATATAAATTACCAGGGAAAGGCACAGATATACAAACTAATTTAGGTTGAATATTTTGAATATGTTTTTCAAAAATGTCTAATAAAATAGTATCTAAAAATGTTGGTGGCGTGTTGAGTGCAGTATACAATTCATCAAATGAATTTGCAGAGCGACCAAGACTTTCGGCATAACGGCTGAATCCAAAATAAGGATCGATTGTCTCCTTGATCAAATTACCCAAATCCTCTAAATACATGGTTGCGATATGCTTCGCCTTATCTTGCTTACCCATTGCTCCAAATGCCCAATCTAAATCGTCCATTTGATCAAACGCATCCCCTTCTGGCAAAAAAGTGCGAGAACAAATTAAATGTGCAATGGTATCTAGCTTACCCTGTAAGAATAAAATAACCTGATCGATCGTATTGATATAGTTATTTTCTAGCGCAAGTATTCTTTGACAGTTTGGATTTAGCTCCCATTCTTTAGATCGAATGGCTTGAAATAATTTGGTTAAGCCTGCTTTGTTAAAAAGCGCTAATGTGACTTCGATCCCAAGATCTGCTTGTACACTTGGAATACCTTTAGTGTTTAAAAACCCTTTGATATAAGCCGTTGCTGGATAGGGCGTATTTAATTGAGTAAATGGTGGCGTGATTAAAAATACAGGTGATGACATAAAGTTATTTTACCGTCTTCATTTGTATTATATCTACAATAAACGCAAATGCCATCGAGAAATAAATATACCCTTTTGGTATGGACAGATGAAAGCCTTCTGCAATCAATGATAATCCAATCATCATCAAAAAGCTTAATGCCAATATTTTAAAGGAAGGATGCTTTTTGATAAAAAAACTAATTGGCTGTGATGCAAAAATCATAATCACTACAGCTACAATAACGGATGTATACATGACCCAAAGCTCCTGAGCCATCCCTATGGCAGTGATGATAGAATCAATTGAAAAAACTAAGTCTAATAAAATGATCTCTAATAAAAGTTTTTTAAAGCTGCTGGTTTTTGGGACAACCGGATTGTCGGCCTGCTTTGCTAATTCTGTTTTATGGTAAATTTCGACAGTACTTTTATAAATTAAAAAAAGTCCGCCTGCAATTAAGATCAACCCTTTGCCAGAAAAATGAATATCAAATAAGATAAATAATTCTTGATCTAACTTTAAAATCCAAGAAATTAAGGTTAATAAAATAAGGCGCATGACCATGGCTAAACCTAATCCCCAATACCTTAATTTATTTCTTTGACTATCCGGTAATTTATCAGATAGGATAGAAATGAAAATGACATTGTCTATTCCTAAAATAACTTCTAAAGAAATTAAGGAAATTAATGGAATGATTGCGTCTAGCATAGCTTTAAATTAGTCATACAAATATATGTTGGTTAAACAGGATATAAAAATTATACCCTAAAAAATGATTCATCAACTCCAAAGAAGGCACAAGATTCGTCTATTCTAGCGCTTAAACTTGTGTTTGTCGATTTTACTATTTTGCTTAAATTTATATCAACGAATAGATTAACAATAAATTGAAATAAAATGAACTTTTTAAATTTATTTTCTTGGTTCACCATCTTTATTGGACTTTTAACTACACCTAAGTTAAATACTAGTCAATATGCGGATCTAACACCAAAGTTTAAATTAATTCCTGCACCAAAAATTACATTCAATTCTTTTGTGGATTGTAATATGGCAGAAGTTTGGATTGGCGATACGTTTAGAATCTTCCCTGGCAAATATGGAGAAGACCCATTATGGGGTTACGCAAAAGATTTAAAGTATTCAGATGGTGAGAATGCAGAAGTTGTTTTTAAAAATCCTGCTAGTAAGTTCTTTAATCCTGTCATGCCTAAAAATGCACCGATTGGTCAAAAAGGATTACATGGGGCTGTATGGTTTGAAACTGTATATCAAGATTCAAAAGATGAGAGTGGTAAAACATTGTATGGCATTTATCATAACGAAAATTATCCTAGTACTTTGCCATACGATTATATTAACAAAGAAGGATACAAAAATATACTTTGGCCGCAAGGTTTAACTGGCCCAGAAAGTCCTGCAGCTGTTTGCAGAATTGGTGTAATGAAATCGGTAGATGGAGGAAAAAGCTGGGATAACAGAGGAATTTTTATTGAAGATTACGATCCAAGAATGATTAGAAAACCATATAATACTTCAAATACTTTTGCGGGTGGTGTTGGCGATCCTTCTGCAGTTGCAAGTGGAGATTATTTGTATTTATTTTATGGAGAGTACGGTTATCCTGGTGTATATGATGAAAAAACTTATAAGTCACAAAAAGAGTGGAGTGGTCAGTGCATTAGTATAGCTCGCATAGCATTAAAAGATCTTGATAACCCAGTTGGAAAAGCAAAAAGGTGGGATGGCAAATCTTTTTCTATTGCTTATGATAGTTATGGGGTGCCAGTTCGATCTTTACAAATTCCAATCAATGAAGGAGGTGGTGGTGCTTCATCACCCACAGGTGGATTTCATTGGGGACCTTCGGTTAGTTGGAATACCTATTTGAATTGTTGGGTGATGATGATGGGTAAGGTAGAAGGAAGATCATGGCAAGGAGATAAAATCTATATCTCATTTAATAAGCATAAAGACTTAAGTGCTGGAAACAATAGCCAGGATTGGTCAAAGCCAGAATTGGTTTTTCAGAAACCAGGTTATATTTTATGGTACCCTTCCTTACAACCATTAAATGATCCGAATGATATTAAGGAAAGGTACACATCGGTTAAACTTGGAAAGCGTGCACGATTTTTTGTTAAACGAATAAAACCAGGTGACGACGAATATGCATCAGAGCATTTTATTGAATTTGAAAAGTAATTAAACTACTTAGTATCATCATAGCCGAACTTTTGATTCAAAGCAAATACTGCTTCTGCAGAAAAGTCGTTCTTATGAATCAATTCAAGTTGTCCATTGATCAAACCTTTTTTAGTTGGTAATAATTTTGAATTATTCTCAAAAATAGTATTGGCCTCTGCTTGATCTGATTTGCCAATTTGATTAATAGCATTTATAACATCTTCCATCTGATGAATAACAGATAAAATTTGATTTGGAATCCAAGATGTAATTGGGGTGCCTCCTGTTGCCATCGCATACTTCGTATTGGCCATGATGTATTTTTGAACAAACTGCCAATGTCCATTTCTGAAATGGTAAATTTCTTCTAAAATGCCTAATAAATAACAAAGTCCAGTGACATCTTTGTTCTCTACTAATTTACCCATCAAACCCTTTGGATGTAATGTCTTCATTGAATTTTCAAGGTCTTTGAAAAAGTCTTGTACACAGGTTGGACGGTATAATCTAAGGTCTAATAAATATTTTGTGAGTTCATTTTCTGGATAATAAAAAATGACCCCAGAAAAAATATCTTGCATAGGAATAATATCGTCCTGCGCACCAGTTTGTCCTCTAAATGCTTTTGGCTCATCCCATACATTTTCATACACCACACCATCGCCAAACAATTCGGTATTGCCTTTAACACCCATTATAAAAATTCTAAAGTCATTGTATCGTTGCCATCTTGAAGCCTTCCACATCTCTTTTCTGCGCTCGTTCATTTGCTTCATCGTAGACCAATTCTTTTCAAGCAAATCGCCCACTGATTTTGCTCCACCATCCAAAGCCTGAATGGTCTGCATTACAGTGCCAACTAAATTAGCCGAAAAACGATTGATGTCTACATGTAACATAATAAAACCAACCTCATCCGGTTGTCCAGAAAAACGGTTACACATCGTAATATTTTCCCAATTTAAATCACCAGCTTCGTCCAGCTTTTGATAATTACCCAATGAGTAAGCATAATGATAATCCAACCAAGCAAACACATTTAATTTATCGGCTACTTTGCAAAATGGCTGTGCAATATTTGCAGGTAAAAAATTTCTAGCTTTTCCGTATTTGCCATCTTTTCTAAATTGTTGGAATGAAGGCTCTAATAAATAGGCTGATGCTAAAAAACTATACGATCTAAATAAGGCTTGTAAAACAAAAATGTCTTCCTCTTTTTCTACAGTATCTAAATGATTTTTGATAGCTAATGTTGGTGCAACAATCCCATCCTCGGTATTTAAATAGCCAAACTCGTTTTCATTTAGCACAACTGGCATATTGTCCAAAACTGCTTGTAAATCCGCGTAAACACTTGGTAATTTTACCATCGGCGCTTTTACTGGAAGAAATCCATGCGCAGCACTCACATTAAAAAAGCCATCACTGTAATTAGATAAAATAGACATAAATGATTTTTAAAAATTAATTGTAGATAAATAAATATTTATAGTTTAATTAGTTGGAGCTAGAGGCCCTTTTCGCATTGCTTTTACTTGAGTTGGCCATTGAATAGGTTGTCCAGTAACCTTATTGGTGCCTAAGTCTACTTTGTCTCTTGGGAAAGTGGCATTGTCCTCGCAAGCCATGTATACCAACATTGCAGTAAGCATTGCATTGTTCTTTAAATCATCAAAAATGATTTTATCATATGTATCTCTGTTGGTGTGCCAAGTATAATTAAAGTAAGACCAATTTAATGCACCTAATGAAAAACCTGGAGCACCCACTGCTACAAAAGAAGCATAATCACTTCCTCCTCCACCCGGTGAGCCAGGGAAAGTTGTCTTAATAGAATCTTTCATGCTACTAGGTACTGCTGCTAACCATCTAGTAATAAAATCACCCGCATACTTAAAACCTTGTCCAGAAATATTGACGATTCTACCAGTGCCATTGTCTTGGTTGAACAAAGCTTGTAATTTACTAACCACTTCTGGATGATCTTCCACAAATGCTCTTGAACCATTTAATCCTTGCTCCTCACTACCCCAATGTCCAACTAAAATAGTACGCTTAGGATTTGGATACACTAGCTTTAAAATACGCATCGCTTCCATCATCGTCAAAGTACCTGTTCCATTATCTGTTGCACCTTGTCCAGCATCCCATGAATCGAAATGCGCAGAAAGCATCACATACTCATCGGGTTTTTCGGTTCCTTTAATTTCTGCAATCGTATTAAAGTTTGGAACAGTCCCTAAATCTTTAGAATCTGTTTGAATGCTAATGATTGGATTGTCTCCAGATTCTACTAAACGATATAAAGTGCCATAATCTTCTAAAGCAATATCCACCGTTGGAATTTTTGTAGTGTATGCATTAAATATTTTATCTACGCCAAAACCGTTGGACCAGTTATTGGTTAAGATACCTAAAGCACCTGCTTTTTCTAAAACTATAGGCATCATTCTTGATGAATGCCCAGTTTTACTTAAGCGTTTACGCCAAGCATCTGTCATTTCGGTGCGTTCTTTTTTTAATTTATCAAAAGACTCTTTTGTTGCAAATTGTTGCCAGTTATCATCTGGTCTTCCAGTTGGTTGATTCATAGAAATCATGACAAACTTCCCTTTCACATTAGGCAACCAATTGACAAAAGCCATTGAGTCCGCCACATCAGGTATGATTACAATTTCTGCTTTAACTGCTTTTCCTTTTGTAGATGGACTCCAAGACAATTGAGTTCCTTCTAAACTTTTTACTCTTGGAGATAGCATATCTATATGTGTAATACCACGCTCCCATCCTTTCCACTCACCCCACTGCTCGTTGCGTGCGGTAATACCCCAGCTAGCATATTTATTCACTGCCCATTCGTTGGCCTTTTTCATTTGAGGGGTACCCACAAGTCTTGGCCCTATGCCATCTAATAACTCGTGTGCCAATGTTTGCAATTGGGAGTTTTTGGTTTCTTCCTGAACTATCTTTTCGATGACTGTTTGTGCAGCTACATTATTCGCTGTAAAAAAACAGAAAAGGATTAAAAACTTAGTTATGCATCCCGTATAACTAAAGCGGAGTTTTTGGTATGTTCTCATAGTACTAATATAAGAAAAAAAACATCAATAGATTCATAACCAACTATCTGAATCTATTTTGCACCCCCCCATTTTGGCGTAAACCATAATTGAATAACTTAAAAAGGCAAAATAAAATCTATCCAAAACCTTGCTAATCTAAATCAAAGACAATAGGGTTAGGCATTTTGTGCGTTTTTTCATAGGTTTGACTAACACAATCATTACTCTACTTATGAATAAAAGTGCTAGCTATTTTAGAAAGTTCTTGTGTCTATTTATTGGTATTGTTTTTTCATCAATACTACAAGCGCAAACAATAGATCAACTTATTAAAAAATTTGACAAATCAATTGATAGCCTTTATGCCATAAATGAATTCAATGGCAATATTCTTCTTGTAAAAAATGGTGTAAGACTTTATGAAAAAAGTATTGGGTTTACAAATAGCACAACCAATCAAAGACTAAACTCATCATCTGCATTCAATCTTGCATCCATTTCAAAAACATTCACATCTTCATTGATATTGATGTATGTTCAAGAAGGTAAATTGAAAATAGATGATCAAGTACATTTCTATCTTCCCAGTTTCCCATACAAAGACATCACTATTAGGCATTTATTGAATCATACGCATGGAATGATTGAATATTTTGATTGGATTAATGACACACTTAAAATCAATGATACCATTGGAAATGATCAATTATTAGTCCTTTTATCAAAATATAAACCCGCTTTAAATTCAGTGCCAGGTGAAAAATTCAACTATTGTAATACAGGATATGCTGTATTATCTGAAGTGCTTGAAACAATCAGCGGTGTGCCTTATGCGGCATTATTAAAATCTAAAATCACAAAGCCGCTGAAACTTGAAAACACCTACGTGCAAACTGTGAAGATGTCTAATTCGCCCAAAAACAGGGTTTATGGAATGCAATATAAAGAAGGCCGTTGGAATACATATGACCTTACCACACTCGATGAAGTTGTTGGTGACGGAAATATTTATTCGACCTTGTATGATTTACAAAAATGGGATCAAGCACTAAGGGATGGCAAAGTACTTAAGCCTGAAATTTTAAATGAAGCTTATACACCTTCAGTTTTGATAGAAAAACCAAAAATGGTGTATGGTCTTGGCTGGATCATCAATGAGCCAGGAAAAAAAGTTTCCCATTCAGGTAGTTGGAACGGGTTTAAAAATAATATGGTTCGTGATTTACAAAATGGATACACACTGATTTCATTGAGTAATGGGACATCCGGAATAACTTCTTACAAACTTCTTGATCAATTTGAAAAAGCACTCAGCAATTTGAAACAATAATTTAAAAGTCATTTTTAAAATATAAACTTATATGAAAAAAACAATTTTATTTTTAATGCTATTGCCATTGCTATCCATTGCCCAGCAATTTACCTCTGAGCCAGTAGAAAATGGTGTTCGAATAAAATTCAATTCTCGTATTATGGGAGAGGAAAGAACAATCTGGATAAGGGTTCCAGCCTCCTATAATGATGTATCAAGTTCGAATCAAACCTATCCTGTTGTATATGTATTGGATGGCAAGTCGGCATTTTTTCCAGTCACTGGAGTTGTAAGTTTTATGAGTGAGAAAGACCATGTGAATTATCAAATTCCTGAAATGATTATTGTAGGTGTGGATACTGAAAATAGATTTCGTGACCTAACACCTAATGCTTCAACAAGACAACCTAATGGAGAAGAAGCAAAAACACCAGAACAAAAACTGATGATGCAAGGTAGTGGGGGTGGTGAGCAATTCTTAAAATTCTTGAAGGAAGAAGTATTCACATATATTGAAAAGCAATACAGAACAAACCCATTTAGGATTTATATTGGACATTCACTTGGAGGTTTAACAGCCACATATACATTTTTAAAACATCCGGAATTGTTCAATGCGACGATATCAATTGACCCTAGTTTATGGTGGGATGGCGCAAAATATGTCAACGAGGCGCCAGCATTACTAAAAAACTTACCTGCTGATAAGATGCGTAAGTATTATGTTAGTGTGATTGATTCTATAAGTTACGGAGGACGTCTTCAATTTCATACAAATGCTATATTTAATGTTGGTAAAGCAATGGCTGCAGTCAATTCAAAAAATCTTCAACATAAAGTAGATTACATTCCCAACACAGATCACTCTTCTATACCAATGTTGAGTTGGTACAATGGACTTCTGTTTATTTTTGATGGCTACCATAAAAGTCATTTTGATTATATGAAAGACCCAGACTTAATTGAGTCTCATTTTAAAGAAATTGAGTCAAAAATTGGTCTAAAAATGAACCCGCCACTAGATATTTTTGAAATTCTTGTGCATTATCTTACTTCACCAGATAGGTACCCTGACGCAGTGAAAGCAAGAAAAGTATTGAACATGGCATTGAAATATTATCCTGCATCTTCTTACTTTAAAGATAAACTTAAAGCACTTGATGCTAAATCATAAGATATGAAACAAACCCTTTTTATAATCCTACTATTTGTTTGCCAATTGACTGATGCACAAAATACAATTGACAAAGTAAATAAATATCGCGCCCAACATGAGACTGCTATTTTAGAAGAATATTTTAATCTTTTGTCTATTCCCAACTATGCTTTGGATAAAGTCAATATTGATAAGAATGCACTTTTCATTGAAGCCATGTTAAAGAAGAGGGGTATACAAACAAAATTATTAGAATCCAACACCAAAGGGAGTCCAAAGGCTGTATATGGAGAAGTCATTGTGCCTGGTGCAACACAAACAATTATTTTTTACGCGCATTATGACGGACAAGCAGTAAATCCTGAAAAATGGCATCCTAGTGTTAAACCTTATCAACCTGTTTTATTAGATCAATCTATTGAAAAGTCAGGAAAGATCATTGCATTCCCTGCAAGTGGACAAGCCTTTAATCCAGAATGGAGAATCTCTTGTAGAAGTAGCTCGGATGATAAAGCTGGTGTGATGACCATCATTAATGCATACGATGCATTGGTGAAAACTGGCGCAAAGCTAAATAATAATATAAAATTTTTCTTTGAGGGCGAAGAAGAGATTGGCTCTTTACATCTTTCAGAAATATTGGAAAAACACAAAGACTTATTAAAAGCTGATTTGTGGTTGATTGGAGATGGGCCTGTGCATCAATCAGGTTTACCTATGATCGATTTTGGAGTAAGAGGTGATGTGAATGTGGATCTAACTGTATATGGTCCAAAGCGTCCTCTTCACAGTGGTCATTATGGTAATTGGGCGCCTAATCCTTGTTTAATCATGTCAAAATTACTTGCAAGTATGAAGGACGAAGATGGCAAGGTCAAGATCAAAGGATACTATGATGATGTAATTCCTTTTACAACATCTGAGAAGCAAGCATTCAGTGCAATTCCTAATGTTGATGTACAAATGAAAAAGGAACTAGGTATCTATAAACCTGAGGGAGGAGGCAGAACACTATTTGAAACTTTCGAATGGCCCTCACTAAATATCAATGGGATTAAATGTGCAGACGTAGAAGACAATGCAAGCAATGTAATTACGACTGAATCTAAAGCTACACTTGATCTACGCCAAGTACTTGGTACTGATTATTTAAAGCAAGTTGATTTATTAAGAAAGCATATCATTGAAGAAGGATTCTTGGTATTAGATCGTGCACCTACTGATGAAGAAAGATTACAAAATTCAAAAATTATAAAATTCAATATGGTCAATGGAGGTTATAATGCACAAAGAACTCCAATAGATCTTCCAATTTCACAGAAAGTGATCAAAGCAGTTCAATCAGCTACTAATAAGCAACTAATTTTAGAACCTACATCGGGAGGAAGTTTACCTCTGTACGTTTTTGAGAAACACCTCAATGCTAAAGTCATTAATTTATGTCTAGTAAATCATGATAATAACCAGCATTCCGAAAATGAAAACGTTAGATTACAAAATCTTTGGGATTCAATAGCTCAGTTAGCTGCAATTATGATTATGGACTAGCGAAGCCACTCTTTTCTATGCTTTATAAACCAAAAAGTATGTATTAATAAGATACAGCTATTTACAATAATTGTTGGCCATGCAATTATGCCAATTCCATACAATATCCAAAATACAGAACCAATTGAATTGATTAAACGTAGTTTGAAAATGTTTTCAATAACAAATGAATACAAAATTATTATTGTTCCTATATAGCCAAATACATCCCAACTAATCATTATTTATAAATTTACATTTTCGCTTGAGCTAGAATTTTATTTAATTGATTGATTTCAATAGCTAATTCCGCTTTCAACTCTTCGAATACCTTGTAAGATCCGGCTGTAGGCTTATAATCGCCAGATTCTACCACACGCATTAAAGAGGCAAGCTTGTTATTTAATTTAATAGGAAAATTTAATGGGTCTTGTGAGCTTTGATTACGCACCTGGTATAAATTCTCCTCTATTTGTGAAATAGAAGCAATAAAAGCAGCCGAAGATTTAGACAATCCTTTTTTACTTGTTTTTGCTTCCTCATTTAATTTTTCTTTGATAGCTCTTATTTTAATAACTGCGTCATTGGCAACAGTTACTTGGTCTCTTATTTGCATCGATAAATTAAATTTCTCTTGCATATCTGCAATCGTTACATCCTTCACCCTAGGATCCATTTTAACTTCAAAATTTTCTGTAGCTACTTGTCCACCAGCAGTCATTCGCACTTGATAATTACCAGGCACAGCAGTCGGCCCAACATAGACAGGTGCACTCCATAAAATCATGCCCTTAAAATTACTAGCAGCTGGATATTTTAAGTCCCACTCAAATACATTTAAACCAGTCTTGATAGTCGGCGGCTTTGGTTTGCGAGCATCTTCGTCTTCGTCTGCTTCTCCATTATCCTTCTTCGCTTTTGGTAAGGCACCAATAAATGTATTTACTAGTTTGCCGTTCGCATCTAATATCTCAATTTTTAGATCTTTCTTAGTCGCATCTAAATAATAATGAAACACAGCTTTTTGCACTGTTCTCACCGCATAATATGGTTTAAACAAATGCAATCCTGGGTTTATACCTGCATCTTTTGATCTCACAGGTGAAATATCGTCTAATACATAAATAGACCTGCCGTGCGTTCCAATCACTAAATCTTTTTCTGTTACTTGCAAATCGGCTACTTGCACATCTGGTAAATTTAAACTTAAAGACTCCCAGCTTGCGCCATCGTTATATGAAACCCAAACACCATGTTCAGTACCAGCATACAATAAACCTGCACGTGTAATATCTTCTCTTACTGCATGCACATAATCATCTGCACGAATACCAGCAATTATTTTAGTCCAAGTTTTTCCAAAATCTTTGGTCTTCCAGATATAAGGCGTACGATCATCCATTTGATATCGCTTGGCTGCAATGTATGCTGTGCCTGCATTAAAATGAGAAGCCTCTATAATACTTACACGCGTATTCTTAGGCATATCTTTTGGTGTAATATTTTCCCAATTTTTACCACCATCTTTAGTAATATGAATGAGTCCATCATCCGATCCTGCCCAAATAATATTCACATCCTGATATGAAGGTGCTAATGCAAATACTGTTCCATAAATTTCAGGGCCATTCATATCTCTTGTGATTACACCTCCGCTAACGCCTAATGTAGTTGAGTCATTATAGGTTAAGTCTGGGCTAATTTTTTCCCAACTCTGTCCCTCATTCGTTGTTTTCCAAACATGCTGAGAACATGTAAATAATACATTCGGATCTACTGGTGAAAAAACAATTGGATAAGTCCACTGCCATCTTTCTGGTAAAGTCTTTGCTTCTTCGCCAGAAAAGAATCTTGGATATACTTGCACATCTCTTACTTGACCTGTCATTCTATTAATACGTGTTAATAATGCACCTTGACTACCTGCATAAAATATATCCGGATTTTTTGGATCCTGCGCAATATAACCACTCTCTCCTCCGCCTACTTCATAAGCAAAACCAATACCTGGTTTAGTTGAATTGCTTCTTACTGCTCTATGTCTATAATCTTCACTTGGCAATGCTATGGTTGTATTGTCTTGTTGTGCACCGGCTACTTGATAAGGGAAATCATTCGTTACTGTAATATGGTATAATTGAGCAGTTGGAAAATCTTCATCCGTCCATGTTAAGCCTCCATTCACAGAAACAGCTCCACCACCATCATTTGCGGTAGCTAAACGTGTTGGATCGGTTGGATCAATCCATAAATCATGGTTATCGCCGTGTGGAACTTTGATTTCTGTTTTAAAAGTGACTCCACCATCCGTTGACTTATAAAAATTTACATTTAAACCATACACTGTGTTCTTATCTTTTGGATCGGCCACAATGCGAGAATAATAAAATGCACGTTGACGTAATTTTCTTTCATTGTTCACTAATTTCCAATTCGCACCACCATCATCAGAACGATATAATCCACCATCAGGTGATTCCACAATAGCCCAAACACGATTTCCATCTGCTGGAGAAACTGCTACGCCTATTTTCCCTACCACTGCTGGCATACCTGGGTTTTTAGAAATAATTTTCCAGTTAGCGCCACCATCTATAGATTTATACAATGCAGAAGTACCTGTATCGGCCCACATTTTATAGGGTGTTCTATACACTTCCCAAATACTTGCATAAATAATTTCAGGATTTTGTGGATCAATGACTAAATCTTCTGCCCCCGCTTTTTCATTCACATATAAAACTTTGTTCCAAGTCTTACCACCATCTGTGGTTTTAAAAACACCACGCTCTTCATTCGGACCAAAAGCATGACCCAAAGCCGATACATAAACGATATCAGGATTGGTTGGATGAATTCTTACTCTTGAAATAGATTGTGTATTTTTTAATCCAATATTTTTCCAGGTCTTACCTGCATCGGTGGATTTATACACCCCATCACCTTGCATGATATTGCCCCTGAAAGCGGTTTCTCCAGTGCCTATATACACAATGTCTGGATTGGATTCTGCCACAGCAACTGCACCTACACTTGAACTTGTTATTTGACCATCGGTTACTGGTTTCCAATTCAAACCTCCATCTGTGGTTTTCCATAAACCTCCACCCACGGCACCAAAATAATATTCTAATTTATTTTTACTACTTCCTGCAACGCCCAAGGATCTTCCTCCCCTATTTGGGCCAATATTTCTCCAGTTCATTCCTTTTAATGTAGAATCACTGGTTTGAGCTTGGCTATAATGAATTGCAAAAGAAGCCAATAATAAAAAAGTAAAACGTGTTAGGACTTTCATAGAATGTATTTATGAGTGTCCTGTAATTTACAATAAATTCCAAATAATTGACCGCAATCAATATGTTTAATTTACTCGTCTAAATAGTACTTTATCTGCATAAAAGGTTCCAAAAGGTATAAGTGAAGCTATAAAAGCCATAAACATCTTGAATATGTTCCAACGATGTAAAAATGATACTTGAATTAGTAATACAATATAAAGTACAAAAAGAATTCCATGAGCCAAACCAACAACATAATTAGGCTGTGGCATAGCGAATTTATATTTTAAAATCATCGTAAATCCTAAAAGTAAATATGAGCACCCCTCTAAAAATGCGATAATTCGTAATCTTCCTAATGCCGTTTTTAATAATTGATTTACCATTTAATTTTATATTAAGTACGATTTAAATAAACAGATTCGTAAAATTACGGATAACAAATCAGATTAAAACTCCACTTTTTAGTTTACTTTAGGTTGACGATTGACAGCATCATACTTAGTAAACTTATGAGAGATCTTAAAGCCGGAATATATATCAAAAGCACTGCCGCGTTAATTGGCAGTTTCTTTGAGGATACAACCATTCTGCTTGTTGAACACAATGAAGCAGGAAGTGCCGGGTTTGTAACCAATAAAGCTTTTGGAAAGTCACTGAATGATCTACTTGAATTTAATCACGCTAAACCATTCCCACTCATGGATGGCGGCCCTGTAGATAGGGAACACCTCTTTGTTTTGCACAAACGACCCGATCTCATTGAAGGGGGCAAACAATTAACCGATGGTCTTTACTTGGGAGGCAATATGGAGCAAGTAATTGAAGCCATCAATACTAGTAGTGCCAGTGATCAACAAATTCAACTTTTTATTGGCTATTGCGGATGGGATGTAGGAGAATTGAAAGCGGAGGTGGACGAAGGAAGCTGGACAGTCAGTTGAATACAGAGATTATTTTACACACGCAGGAATTCAAATTTGAAATACTTGATTGATTTATTATATTTAACTAATAATTTCTAAACCAATGAATTCAAATCAAATACTATTCCATTCTTACAGCATTTGGAGATTAGCATCCAATAAAGATTTTTTTTAACTTTAGTTTATCTGAATAAACATTCAATTCAAAAAAAGAATATCATGGATAAAGCAATTATCATTAAATCACTCGAAGAAAACGTAGTTAAGTTTAATGAGTACGTAAAGGATTTAAATAAAGATGAATTTGAAATAAATTTAAATAACAAATGGTCTGCAGGTCAAGATTTAGTGCACTTAATTAAAGTACTTAAGATAGTAAATATCGGTTTTACATTACCAAAACCTATTTTGCGCTTAATGTATGGTATTCATAAAAATAAAAATCGATCTTTTGAGCAGCTTCAACAGATATATAAAAGTGCATTAGAAGGTGGGGCAAAAGCGCCAACAATCTATATCCCAAAACCAGTTTCATATATTGATAAAGATAGTTTAATTCAAAAGCATGCATCATTGAATAAATCATTCATTGATAAATTGAATAACCATACCCAATATGAGTTAGATAGCTATAGATTACCTCACCCAATCTTAGGAAAAATCTCCTTGGGAGAACTCGCAATTTTCACTTCCTTCCATACATCACATCATTTTGAATTATTAAAATCAAAACTAGGGCACTAAAACACCTAAAGATGAAACATAGTAATTTTTTATTGTCAATAATCTTATGGGGGTTGTTTATTCAAATTCCGAGTTCATGCAGTGAGCATAAAAATAAATCTACTCAACAGGTCAATAAAGATATAATTCAAAAAAAATCAAACCCAGTCGTTTACTTTGAAATACCAGTGATAGATATAGATAGAGCAACTAAATTTTATTCAACTGTTTTCAACTTTAAATTTGATACTACCATTATTGATAATAATAAAATGGCTTTGTTTCCATTTACTGAAGAAATATCGGGTATTTCGGGCGCATTAGCAATGGGAGAAATTTATAAACCCACAAAAGATGGCGTATTGATCTACTTCAATACTGTTAACATTGACGAAACATTGAGATTAGCGAATGCAAATGGCGGGCAAATCCTCTATCCAAAAACAGACAACGGCATTGGACTTGTTGCAGAATTTGAAGACACTGAAGGAAACAGAATAGCACTGTACCAGTCAAAATAAATTTCACTTTAGTCAGTGGTACCGTATCCATTATCCTATTATTAGCAGAAAGAATATAAAAATCTTTCAAAAATATATTACTTGAATGTTAATTTAATATTATCTAAATGTGTAATTAGTTTGTATAGAAAAATTGGATTAGAAAATAAAAAACTTGCACAAAATTTCATAAATGCCTCGGGCAAAAAGACACTAACAATAAATTGAAAACATCAGATTGTATAGGTTTATGATAAAAATAAAAATAATTTATAAACACGATGCTATCTATAAATTAGTTAATAATTTCTTAACTACTAAAAAAAATCCGGTGTATGCTGAATAAATAATTTCGTATTCTAAACGAAAAAACATGTCAACTAGAAAACTTAATTTATCCCTTCTTTTCATTTCAGCAATAACATCATTATTTGTTGCTTGTAAAAAAGAAGATGAAACAACGCCTGCTCCAGTAAGTGAAGCAGAGTTTAAAAATCGCTCAATCACTCCATCATTTATCAAAATGGTAGGTGAATTTTCAAATGTAGGTGTTTACCCTTTAGTGAGTAGCGAAGACGTAATACCTAACACCCCAGGTATGGTATATGGTGGCGCTCCAGATGGTCAAGGATTTATTAAAAACCCAGACGGTAGTGGTTATATCATGGTTACTAATCATGAAAATACTTGGGCAGTTTCTAGATTGTATTTAAACAAAAAATTAGAAATTGTTAAAGGTGACTATATCGTTAATACAGATGGTGGTATGTTTAGATTGTGTTCTGGTACAATGGCTACTCAAGAAATTCATGGATTCGGACCAACCTTTTTAACTACAGGTGAGTCTAACGTAAACGCTATGACGCATGCTATTAATCCACTTGCAACTGCAACTCCAGGTGATCAGTCAAGAGTTAAGCCAGCTTTAGGAAAATTCAGTGGTGAAAATGCTGTGCCACTTCCAAAAGCAGCATACCCTGGTAAAACAGTGATTATTTTAGGAGAAGACGCTAGCAATGGTCAAGTATACTTATATGTTTCAAATACAGTGGGTGATTTAGATAATGGTAAATTTTATGCTCTAAGAAGAGTAGACCAAAATCAAATTGAAACAAACATGACTTGGAACAAGAATTATGATGTTGAGTTCGTTGAAGTGCCAAATGCAAAAAATTTAACAGGTGCTGAGATCGAAGGCTTAAATACTTCACTAAAATCTATTCAATTTGCTCGTGTAGAGGATTTAGATTATCGTAAAGGATCTGCTGCTAATAACAGAGAACTATACTTTGTAGCAACAGGTGTAAGTGGTTCTACTGAAAAAACATACATGGGTAGAATGTATCAACTTAAGTTAGATGCAAGTAATCCATTAAAAGGGGTGTTAAAAATTGTAGCAGACGGTGATGTTTCTCCAACTGGTGCAAATGTAAAAGGTACAGATATCATCAATCCAGATAACGTTTGTGTAACTGAGAATTTTGTATACATCCAAGAAGATGGAGATTCATTCTTCCCTGAAGCAACTCATAATTCATTAATTTGGCAATATAATATTGCTAATGGCACTAAGAAAGTGTTTATGGATATGACACATAAAGAAGCTTCTATGTTAAATTCAAAGTATAACCCAGCTGGTACTAACCAAAACAAATTTGGTATTTGGGAGCACGGTGCAATGGAAGATATTTCTGATGTAATTGGCGTTCCTGGTACATTTACCATTAACATCCATGCACATACATGGGTTGAGGGTGACAAGTTTTTAAACCCAAGTAAAGCAACTTCTATTCAAGCTTATAAGAGCGGTGGACAAACCTTACTTATTACGAATGTTCCTAGATAATTAGGTTTTTGATTTCAATAAGACCATTCAATTATAAAATATTGAATGGTCTTATTTTTTTCTTCAATGTAATTGAAATAAAATGAGAAAAATATTTGTAGCTGTTATTAGTATCTTATTCCTATTTGCTTGTATCAAGATCAATCAAGATAAATTTGACAAAGCAGCTTATGCAACTTTGGAAAATAAGGTAGACTCTATTGTTTATACATTAAATAAGATGGAGGGCGTAAGTGATAAAAATGAATTAAAAAAAATACTTACAAGTAGCCGTAAAAGTTATAAAAATATAGAACCTTTTATAGAATATTATTACCAAGGATTAACACGTAGAATTAATGGCCCTGCATTACCAGAAATAAAGACAGATGATAATATGGTCAATGATGCATCTGGGTTTCAAGTAATAGAAGAAATAGTATACAGCGACAGTTTAGATTTTACTGAATTAAAAAAGCAAAATAAAATTTTAATTACTGATTTATTATTCATAAAAAAAACACTCAAGAATCTTCCAATTCAAGATCATCACTTTTATGAATTGATGCAGCACCAAATCATTAGGATTGCTGCATTAGGAATTACAGGATTTGATTCTCCTGTAGGCTTTCAATCTATTGAAGAAGCCAAATTTTCATTAGAGGGTATGAACGAATGGTATCGTTTATATGCTAAAAAAACTGGGAAAGCGTCTAATCAAGCATTATTAACAAAAATAGATAATGCAATACTTTACACTGAAAAAAATAACTATTTTAATGAATTTAATAGATTAGAGTTTATCAAAGACTATTTAATGCCGCTTAGTGTAGATTTAGAAAAGGAATTTAAAAATGTGATTGACAATATTCCGAATTTTACCAATAATAAAGTATTTTATGGGACTTTATCTGACTTAATGCAAGGCAGGAAGTATAATCCAGATGCATTTTCACCATTTTCAGAGACAGCATCAAGCGAGGATAAAAGAGCATTAGGTAAGATGCTTTTCAGCGATGCGAGTCTATCTAAAAATAATAATATTAGTTGTGCTAGTTGCCATAATCCTCAAAAAGCGTTCACAGATGGTAAAGTAACTTCACTCACAAATATCCACGATAATATTACTAAACGTAATTCACCGACGGTTTTATATGCTGGCTTTCAAAAATCATTCTTTTACGACTTGCGCTCCCAAGATCTAGAAAATCAAATTGAGAGTGTGATGAAAAATCCGAACGAATTTGATTTGACACCTAAAGAAATAAAAAAGAAAATTTTAGCAAATCCTACACTTGCAAACTATTTTGAAAAAGCTTATCCTAATAAAGCAGAAATCACACCCTATGAAATAAGAAATGCAATTGCTGTATATGTAAGAAGTTTAATGCCATTTAATGCTAAAATAGATCAATATTTTAAAGGGAAAGGAAGCTTAAATGCATCCGAGCAAAATGGTTTTAATTTATTTGCCGGTAAAGCTAAATGTGCGACTTGTCACTTCATACCTGTTTACAATGGTACAATTCCACCTTGGTTTAATAATACTGAATCAGAAGTCATTGGTGTTCCAAAAAGTATAAAATGGGAAAATGCTGTAGTTGATGGAGATGTTGGTCGATACACTTTAAATCAATTGGAACAATTAAAATATGCATTTAAAACACCTACCGTAAGAAACGTCGAAAAAACTGGTCCATATATGCACAATGGAGTCTATAATTCACTAGAGGAAGTGGTTAAGTTTTATGAATTAGGAGGGGGTAACGGCATAGGTATGAATTTAGAATACCAAACCCTACCTTTCGATAACTTACAATTAACGCCTAAGGAAAAAATTGACCTAATTAGCTTCATGCTAGCCTTAACTGATAAGGAGTAATAAACTTTTCAGACCTTTTAGTTAACATAACTTAGATTAAGTTATTATTGAATTTATATAAAGGCTTTAGATATTGATAAAAAAGACTTGCATGATTTGATTTATTGTTACCTTACCAAAAAATAATTTATGATGACTGAAATTATATTATCTGTAATCGCAGGATTGGTTTTGTTTCTTTTTGCAGTCAATAGCCTTTCAGAAACAATTAAAAATGCCTTAGGAGGTAACGCCTCAAAAAGCATACAAAGATTTACCTCTAATACCTTTAGTAGCTTAATCGTTGGTATTGTAGCAACAACTTTACTAGATTCATCTTCTGCAGTTATAATTATCACAATCGTATTAGTCAATTCTAATTTGTTGACATTTAAACAAGCAATGGGAATTGTGCTAGGAGCAAATATTGGAACAACAGTAAGTAGTCAAATTATTGCAATGGATATTGGAAAATATTCCCCCTTATTTTTATTGATTGGGTTTATTTTACTATTTATAGCAAAATCAGAAAAAATAAGCAACATTGGTAAATCAATTTTATATTTTGGTGTTTTATTTTTTGGATTGTATACCATGGAGAATGCAGTTGAACCATTGAAAAATGAAGCATTTTTTGCAGAATGGATGAAAAAAACAGAAAGTCCAGTTTTAGGAGCAATTATTGGGGCAGTTGTAACGCTTGTTATACAATCCTCTTCTGCTACAGTGGGCATGGCTATTATTCTTTCAAAAAAGGGCATTTTAAGTTTAACTGGGGGAATTGCTATTATGTTAGGAGCAGAACTAGGCACTTGCAGTGATACTCTATTAGCAACCATTAAAGGAAGCAGACAAGCTTTAAAGACTGGTCTATTTCATGTAAGCTTTAATTTAATCTCAATTATTTTAGGCTTAATCCTTTTTTATCCATTTGTTGACTTAGTTAAATATATTAGCACTGGCGCCTCAATCGAAAGATCTGTTGCCAATGCGCATATGCTATTCAATATCCTAGGAGTCTTGATATTTGTTTGGACAATCCCTATATTTGAAAAGATATTAAACAAAGCATTACCTGATAAGCGCATTGTTTAGTTTAAAAAATTAAATATGCAGTCAGCTCATTGGATTAAAAAAGTATTAATAGCTATTATATGTATCATCAGTGTAAGCTTGCTTCAAGCTCAATCAACTAATGATACAATAAATACTAAAAAGAAGAAAGTTAGTTTCGAAAAGTCAATTTTTGTAGGAACAGATTTTAACGATCACTTATTAATTGGATTTTCAGGTCCTCAATTAATGTTTTCAATTAATGAACAAACTAAAATTGGACCTTGTTACTATCCTTCTTTATGGTGGAATTATAAAACAGGTGAATTAGATACAAAACTAGGAGTTGGTGCAAGAGTAGATTACAATCATGCAATTATTGGTTTCAATACATTTAGAGTTGGAAATAATAAATGGGTTGGAGCCTTGGTTTTAGGTGTAAGATTTTAACCAATTTCAGAGGGAACATCCACATTTAGTGCTGTGTCAAGAAAAATTAAAAAGACCTAATGGCGCGAATATTGATATCAAAGTCCTTAAAGAAGCTTAGCGGACCGCCATTGCTGAAATCCTGAAGCCACGCAGAATGGTATGGTTAAGTTATCCTTAATTTTATTTATTTTAATATCTCCTTCAGATTTTTGCTTTTAATTTTTTTAATAGCAGACTCAATAGATTTTTCTGGTTCTATGATATTATATTCCCCCCAAAAATTAATATCTGCAGAATTGGAAATTCTATCAGACATAATTACGTAGGGGCTCAATTTTTGAGTGTTGATTTGTGCTTGACTGTCTAGATTTTCCCAATTAGTATTAACCAATTCAAAAGTAGTATTGTAGCTAGTATTGAATATCCATTTATCCCAATTTAATTTAAATGTAATATCTCCACGAGAATAAGAAAAAATCCATTTATTATTTTGTTGTCTGTAATCAACCTGATAGTTAACTTCTGTTGGGTAAATATCAAGTCCTTTTGGTTTTTTTCGTGTAAAAATTAGTCCTGCTTTAATTCTATTTTCAACATTTAGTTTAAAGGTTGCACTTATGATAGCAAGACTTTTTGAATCGATAAATAGTTTTCCGCTATATAATGGATCAGGGTCTTCAAGGGTTGATTTCTGTTTAAATGAAATAATCAAGACCTCTTTATCATTAATTTGGGTAATATCCTCAAAGCGAAAATTATAGAAATCAAAAACATTTTCTGAGAATATATTACTTGGCTCTTTTATTAAATCAATAAATAAGGATGTATAAAGACCTCCTTCTAATTTAAAGTTTATAGTATCTAATTTAGTATAATCAACATTTTTTCTACCCTTTAAAATATTGACTTGATCTTGTACACCTGATGAAAATGGCATTTTTTCAATATTGACAATAGATTCTAAAACAGAGACATAAGTACGTCTTTTCTTTATTGATTCTCTGTAAAAACTAATCATTTGAATAGCGCTATCTCCATAATTTTTTGAACGATTATTGAGTACATTTGAAAATAATTTATTAGCATCTATCCCATTTACAACTACATCTTTGAGTTGAACATTGATAGGTTCTAAATACAATAGATTTTTTTCTTGCTTCAAGTTATTGATTGAAATAACTTTGTCTTTATATCCTAAATATGAAATAATAAGACTTGCGTCTTGCTTATATATAGGAATTTTGATTAAAAAATCTCCTTCACTATTACTAATAGTAGAAATATTTGATCCAGAAACTGTAATACTTGCAAAAGTTAGTTCATTCTTTGTTTTGCTATCCAAAATAGTTCCTTTAAAATATTTAAATGAACTAGAATCATTATTATTAATAGGATTTATTTGTGCTTCTGATTGTACAATAACAAGAAAAAAGAAAAAAAATAGATAAGATTTCATTTTGTTCATACTTGTAAAGATTTTATCAAATTAAAATAAATACTCTTTTAAAGTTAATCAATTTATAAGAATAAAAAAGGACCCACAATTTAACGGGATTGCCAATCCTGCGCATTAAAAAAGCCTCTCAACTTTGTTGAGAGGCTTTGTAGCGAGAACGAGATTTGAACTCGTGACCTCAGGGTTATGAAGATTATTTGAGAAAATGAAGGCGTTGATTAGTAGTGTATTATGTTTTGACAAAACCGAAATCAACCGATTTTGACCGAATTCAGGGGGTGTTTTCACAACACACAGTGTAATTCTTACAAATTACTTCTTGATTAACTCAAAATAAGTGACTTCAAATCTATCCTTAACAACCGTTCCTTGAACTTTTGCTTTCTTTATGGCGTTGCAAAAACCTTCGTTATCATGTGCATCGCCATGATCATCTAAACCAGTTCCGTCTACAAAGTAATTCTTGCCTTTAAATTTAATTGCTAAAAGACACCCCTTTCCCTCCATTTTAAACATACAAGTGCCACAAGTGGCTTCAACTTCATAAATAGGATTATTTGGGTTGAATACTAGTTTTTTCTTTGTAGTGTCTTGCGCATTTGTAGTATTAAAGATGATTAATGCAAATAATCCTAGTAATAGTTTTTTCATAATATTATTTTTAAATTGAGATTTGAAATATTAAGTTTAAAATTATTAAACCTATTTGTTTTTTTTGGTTGATGTAATTATTTGAAAGTATTAAAGAATGTATATTCAAATTTAAGTATTACTCCATTTGGTGCTGTGCGAATCATAGTTGAATAAAGTTCTTGCCTATAAGCTACATCTATTCTAGCTTGACTATTTATTATTAATTGTACAGAAGGTGCAATATCTAAATAAGATTTTTTATTCTCATTTAATCTTTGACCAAGTAACTCTAACATTAAATTTACATTTACTTGTTTGTAACTAGTATATACTTTAGGGAGCATCAATTTACCCACAGATAAAGTATAGTTCATTGCACTGTTACTTTCAGTTATTGGAAACTTGTAGTTAGGTTTATTGTCAAATGCTCTTTCATAACTCAGAGATGAACTAATCGCAACTTTATGTAACAATTGAGTTGCAATAAATCCAGCCTCGTACCCTGTATTATGGCCCATTGTTTCAATTTCCTGTTGGTGTATATCGGCTCTATTAAAACTATATCGTCCGTAAAGCGCCATTCTAAAGTGTTTTTTTAAGTCATCCTTACTAAAGAAACGATACTTTGCATACAAACTTCCTCCTTCTGTTTCGAAACCACCATCCTGGCGGTTGCTAATAAACCCCTGGGCGTGTACCATCCATTCTTTATTTATGCCCCACATAAGTTCTGGCATATTATGGTAGTTCAATTTACCATCTGCCTCAAACATAAAAGCATTCATATTTCTTATCCCAAATGACTTTGCAGGCATATTACTAGCAGGTTCAGTCATTACAAATAATTCCTGTGAATATGTGGACACATTTATAAAAAGTAAAGTAATAATTAGAATCTTTTTCAAACTATAATGTTTTTATGTGGTAAGTATTTTTATTAGTGCCAACGTAGGATGGATATTGTTTTGTCATATTTGATAATTTCTTGAATTCTTTATCAACGACGTATCCCTTATCCATTATTTTTAATTTTACCTCACCATTTAAGGTGCTAGATTTAGTTTCCATAAACGTATAGGTATTATTATCAATTACGAATGAGGTATTGTTTTCTGCTACTTGATTATCAAGTTTGAATAAAACAATTAATTCGCCAACTGCAAATCCAGCGTCTTCTACTTTCTTTTTTAGATTACTAATAGTAACAGGAGTATTACTTTTAAAATGAATAATAAAAGCAGTATTATTTAAATCAGTTTCAACCTTTTCTACTTCTGATATTGAAATCAATTGATTATATGTTGCTTTTGAACACATTGAGCAAGTAAGTCCAGTTGCTGTTAATTCAGCTCTGATAATTTGCGAATTTGCAATTGTTGTTATAAATAACAATAAAGTTATAGTTAATAGTTTTTGCATATTATTAAGTTTTATAGTAAAATAAATTTTCAAGTTATGTAACTTGACTAAGGAGAAATATAGCTTATGCTATTTTAGGAGGATGCCAAATTGAAATATGGACATCGTTATAAAAGGAAGGTTTAAAGAAATTATACTTCCTTTGAGTAGTAAAATAAAGTGCAGTCTCAATAACGACTTCTTTTTTGCAGATATAATTATTTATACAAATAGACGTACAAGCACAGTTGTGATGAGTACATTTTTTATTACAATCGTGACCCACATCCTTACTATGCGACTTGCAACAATCAGACTTAGCTTTAGTTTTGGTCATTTTTAAAGAAGACGATGCATTAGTTGCTTTGTGTGGCTTATTACATGCATACAGACTGTTGGAGTAGAAATTTACTCCGACTATCAATAACAATAATATAATTATCTTCTTTTGCATGTCTTTACAGCGCAAAGGTATTAAAATATTTAGTGCAATAGGTATTAACCACTGTTAAAATATCGGCATTAAAGGATCTTATGTTTGGTAAGAAATAACAAAAACCTCACGCAATAAAACCCAATGATAGCAAGTGTTTCAAGATAAAAAGTGATGTTTTCATGAAACAATAAAGGACCCACGATTTAACGTAAGTCCTTGATTTTCATGTAGCAAGACCGGATTGCCAATGCTGCGCATTGTCATCTCCTGAATGGTTGCCTCAGGGTTATGAAGATTTTTTGAGAAAATGAAGACGTTGATTTGTAAGGAGTTACATTTTGACAAAACAAAAAATGACCGATTTAGACCGAATTCAGGGGGTGTTTTCCTCACGCAAGAGTTAAAAGATATAAAATGAATTTGAAATACCTAAGACAATAAAGACCTAATTAGTTTATTGCTAGCAATAGCGGATAAAGAGCATCAAAATTCTTTGAGATATAGTATTTATCTACTCATTTTTAACTTTTTCTTTATTTGTTGCCAAGAATAGTAATGAAAAGTTTTATTATCACTCATCACTACAAAAATGCCTCCAAAGAAACCAGGTAAATTAAATGTGTTGATGTCAGAGCCGTCTGAATTTTTAGCACTGACCTCAAACTTCCCTAATAGCTCATGTTGGTGTTTATTTTTACCAATTCCCTCTCTTTGATATACATTGAATGAATTTGCAGATTGGTCACTTACTATGATATACCCGGTTTGATCATTATTTTTGTAAATAGAAATGCCTTCATTATCTTCTTTAAAATCATTTTTACCAAAAATAGCAAGCTCATTATTACTACTATCTGGATTGGCATAGTATTTTCTTATTCCGTATTGTTCATCTGAATAATACACATATCCAAGTTCATTATCTACTGCAATTGATTCAATTTCTTTTTTTCCAGAATATATTCCAAATTTTCTAACCAACTTAGATTTTACTACTCCACTGCTATCATAAAGATAATATTGATATAAATAGCCCTCCTTTGGACCATTTTTTCTTCCAACAATTGCATAAACCTTTTTATTTTGAGGGTTTGTATATAGTGCAATACCCATTGGTAGATTCAAACTGTCATCTGAAAAAACCTTAATTCCCCCTCCGTCAATAATCTCCATTTGAGGGACTGAAAAGATTCTGATTGCATGATTATCCCTCTCTGTTGCCACTGCAATTGCAATATCTTTATTCAAATATGTAAAATGATTAGCAATATCAATATTATTAACACGCTTCATTCCAAATTTTGATTTAGTTGAATCTATATTCCCTTTTAAATCAAAAATATAGACTCCTCCATTTTCTTTATCCTTATCTGTTCCTAAAATCAAGCTACTATCTGGGTATTTTTCATTAATCCAAATTGCAGGATCATCACTATCACCAAATACATTTTTTGTCACTACAATAGGCTTTAAGGGAGTTTTACTTAAATGATGATTACACCCTACCAAAAGGATCAAAATGGTGGAAAATAATAAGTGGTTAAATTTTATCATAAGGTACTATAATAGAATAGGCGTAATTTATTACGCCTATTCTGAATAAATATAAAATATTTTTACTTTGTTAAGTCAAATTTGATACCCATATTTAATCTAACACCATAAAATTCTGTTTGAGCTGTACGCTCTTTGATACCTTGATAATATCTTAAACCTTGATTAGTGATATTATTAATTTCAGAGAAAATTCTCCATTTTTTATTCAAGGCATATGAACCATTAAAATCTAAGAAAAATTGTTTGTCATAATATCTATCAAAAAACTCATCTGCATTATAACCAGCATCGTCACTGTCATCAACATAAGCTGCAGTATAATTAGCAGAAAGTCTTAATACTAGATTTTTATTCTCATAAGATAATGATCCATTGAACATATGTGGTGCAGTACCTGGTAAGGTTACATTCTCTCTAATTAATTCACCAGATCCATCATAAATACCCTTTGCTTTAGATTGAGTGTAAGTATAGTTTGTATAAATTCCAAAGCCTTTCCAAAATCCAGGTAAGAAATCCAATTGTCTTTGGAATGCAACTTCGTATCCAAAAACATTCACTGAACTTCCATTTCTTCTTTGTGTAAATTGCCAATTATCACCTTGCACTATCGGGTTATTAGTAATATTTGGGAAATCTGTAGCAAATTTTGATCTAGTATAACTTTCATCTCTATAAGTATAGAAGAAATTATTTAGATTTTTATAAAATACACCCCCAGAAACAATACCAATAGATTTAAAATAACGCTCAAACATAATATCGAAGTTATTAGACTTGATTGGCTTCAAGTTTGGATTTCCAGTACTTAATTCTTGGTCACTTGCTAATACATTAAAATAAGGAACCAAATCAAAATATTTAGGACGTGCAATACCAGTGGTGTAAGCAGCTCTCCAAATTAAATTATCTGTAGCTTGATAACGGAAGTTTAAACTAGGCAAGACATCTAAATAGCTATTTTTTAGATTTGCTTTACCTTTCAATTTTGTTTCATCTTCAACTATATTACCTGTGTAGTTTAACGAAGTGTTTTCTAATCTTATACCTGCAATCATAGATAATTTATCAGAAAATTCTTGATTCAACTGAGCATAACCAGCATTAATTGTTTCTTTAGCAGTGAAATTTCCTGCAAGGTATTCTGCAGGTGCATCAGATCCTTGGAAATTTGCAGCATCTTTAAAATTTAAACCCCCTAAATAATTAGCGTCAATAAAGTTTCCTGCAATATATTTTGAGCCAGCTATGAAATTAGGATCAGTTTGATTTGATAATTTTAGTAAATTAATATTGGCAAAATTTGCTGCCATTGATCCTATTGGTTTGTATGAAATAAAGCTATTTGCTCTTTCTTTTATCTTTGAACGTAATCTATATCCGTATTTCAAAACACTTTTACCATCATTGCTGATAGGTAAGCTAAAACCTAACTTAGCATTTATATCTTCTTCATATTGATCTTGAAATTCTTCTGTAAGCTCATTTAGTCTTGTATAGTCAGTCAAAGCTGTTGTACTTGTTAAAATAGGAAAGTAAGGATCACTTATATTTTGAGCAACTTCTATTGACCTTCTACCCATAGACGCATACCTTTCGTTTGGTCTTTTTTCTGAAGCTCTTGCATACTGTACACTCCAATCCATTTTTAATTTACCAAATAAATGATCTCCTCTAACTTGTAAAGATCGAACTCTTTGATCTTCTAGTCTTGTAGATTCATTTCTATCATTATCAATACCCCCTTTTGTTTGTCTTAATACTTCACCATTTTTATAACCAGTTATATTTCCTGCAGCATTAAATAATAAATTTGTTTCTCCACCTCTAAAACGATGTCTTAATCTATACCTGTTTTCTAAATCATCACGCCAGTTATACGCGCCAACAACATAGATAGTATTATTAGGTGATATATTAAAATCAAAAGAAGCTGATACGGAACGTCTAACACGTTTTACATCATATTTTCTAATATCATGATCAGAAACGTAGACTTTACCAGATGCGCTTTTAGACCAAACTGCTTCTACATTGTCTGAACCAAAATCGTTTGAATTAAACGAACCATTGATTAAATAACCAACTTTTTTATTGGCACTTCTGTTTCCCACAATGAAGTTACCAGTTCCAATATATCCGCTTCTGATTGGGTTATAACCACCCGCAAAAGTTCCAGATAAACGCAAACCGTTAGAAGGTGCTCTACTGATTAAATTAACAGAACCTCCAATAGCATCTGCATCCATTTCGGCGGTCAATGTTTTGTTAACTTCAATAGTTTGAATCATATCAGATGGGATCAAATCAAGTTGAATTCTTCTATTATCTCCCTCAGCAGATGGAACTCTCTCTCCGTTGAATGTCACTGAGTTTAATTCTGGACCCATACCTCTAATAATGATATTTCTAGCTTCTCCCTGATCGTTTTGCATAGTAATACCAGGGATACGCTTTAACGCGTCACCAATATTTGCATCAGGGAAACGTCCAATTTGATCAGACGATACAATGTTCGTAATGTTCAAATTATTTTTTTGCTGACTTAATGCTTTAGCTTGACCTTTAAGACGATCACCAAGCACCAATACTTCTTTCATTACCGTTACACCAACAGCTAGCTGTTGGGTAAATTCATTGATACCTTGCTTTACAGTGATTGGAAGCTCTTGTGGTTGATACCCTACATATGAAATTTGTAGCGTATAGTTTCCTGGCTTTATTTGTTGAAAAACAGCTAGTCCAGACTGATTAGTTACTTTAATATTATTTCCAGGTACTAATTTGATAGTAGCTCCTGGCATATTTAATTTTTCATTATCTATCACCTTAACATTTACTGTTGATTGTGCAAATGAGAATTGGATAAATAACAATGAGATAAACATTGTTAAAAAATACTTCATAATTTATATTTTTTCAAAAATAAAATATCAACGTTATCTAAATATGAAGGGAAATTAAACAAATTGTTAACTAGGATATAATTTTCATTTAAATATATAATGGATGATATAAAGAAATATTATATCATGATAATTAAAACATTGCATTTACTTGAATTGAAAAAAACTCAAGCATGAAAAAAGCCTCTCAACTTGCGTTGAGAGGCTTTGTAGCGAGAACGAGATTTGAACTCGTGACCTCAGGGTTATGAAGATTTTTCAAGAAAATGAAGGCGTTGATTTGTAATGCGTTATGTTTTCACAAAACCGAAAACGACCGATTTTAGTCGAATTCAGGGGGTGTTTTCCTCACGCAGAGAATAAAAAAGGGAATGTAGAAACATTCCCCGTTTGTCTAACATCTATGAGCCCCCTTTATTTGGGTAATTTACTAACCCAGTTTAAACCACCCTTCAAATAATTTATCTCCAGATAACTGAAATTCTTTTTGATCAACAACTTCATCATCGATTTTTTTTATTAGAGTTATATATCTTCCTTTTTGCAGAAACTGATTATTTACAAAAACGCTAAATTTAATTTCCTTTGGCTGCTTTAAAAATATTTCTTTTGACCACCTATCCCCAACATATTCTTTTATAAATGGTCTTCCATTTTCATCAATATACTGTACCTGACCAAATGTTTCAAAACTTATTTCAACAATAAGTTCAACTTTAATCAATGGTATAGTATCCATTATTCTATTATTTGGAAATAGATTATAAATATCTTTCACAGAAATGGTTCGGGAGGCCATTTTTAATTTTTTAATTCAATAGTAAATTAGAAAAGAAAAATAACTAGAATATTAATTAGAGATTACCTTATTGTGATTTAGTTTGCATAGAAACAATTCTATTAAAAAGTCAAAAACCTCACGCAAAAACAACAAAGGACCCACGATTTAACGTAAGTCCTTGATTTTCATGTAGCGAGACCGGGATTTGAAGGTTTCAACTAATGGTCATAACTAATTACTCTTGAAATTTTCCAGTTACCATTGTCATTCTTCCAAATCATTAAGAATTTGAAAGTGCCTATTTCTAGTTTGCCATTTTCAATGTGTTTGAATTGATGTTTGCCAATCTCTATTGCCCCATAACCTTCTATGGGATGTACTTCTAAACTCTCTTTAATAAGATTTCTCTTAAGGTCATAATCTCTATTAAAAATTGAATTGAAATTTTCAAACACCTT
>DBOB01000024.1 GCA_002299885.1 Sediminibacterium sp. UBA657 | reverse complement strand
GCTGTCAAAACCATACGACCCCAGTTACTGCGATTAAAGCAAGTACAAAATTACAACTAATAAATGGATTTAAATAGTGGACTACTTAAATAAACGCCAGAAGTCCAATCCTAATGCATATAACATAAGACCAAACATCAAGACCATGCCTGCAATTTGTGCATATTCCATGAATTTGTCACTTGGCTTGCGGCCTGTAATCATTTCAAAAAGGATAAATAAAGCATGTCCACCATCTAAGGCTGGAATTGGCAATACGTTCATGAAACCTAATACAATTGAAAATACGGCTGTCAAAGTCCAGAATCGCTCCCAATCCCATTGAGAAGGGAAAGTATTTCCGATACTGATTAAACTTCCAAGTGAATCATTTGGATTCACTTTACCCGTAAAAATTTGTTTGATGCCCGTCACATAATTATCGAGCGTGGTGAAACATCTTTGAATACCTGTTGGTATAGCTTCGGCAAAGCTATACTCCTGATGCACTGTTTTGAAAAGCTGCATCGGTAATTTTACAAATAAACCAAGTTGTGCTTTATTGTTAATTAAGGTTCTAACGGTCACTGTATCCATGCCTCTTTTTGCAATCACTGTGACCAATGAATCACTGTACTTTTTCTTTACTTCAATGAACTCATGTTGGTATTTCACAGATTCCCCATTGATACTTAATAATGTATCATTTTTCAGAAAGCTCCCTTCCACCATTACAGCGGATTTCCCAATAGAGTCCACAATCACAGGAAACAAAGGCAATACAAATGCTGTGGCATTATTTGCATTGGATAATTCAGCCGCTATAGTTGTTGGTATAGATAAGCTCAACAAACTATCCCCTCTTTTTATTTGAATTGTTTTTGCATCTTCTAATACAATCTTTGATTCTAATTCAAAAAAATCTTTCAATTCTTTTTGATCTAACCCAACAATGATATCCCCGTCTTGTAATCCCATTTTTTTAGAAATCTCAGTAGGATGTATCCCATAGCTTAAATTTTTTGCTGGTAAAAAATTATCACCCCAAAACCAAGCTATACCTATAAATATCACAATCGCTAAAATCACATTCACAATGACACCCCCTAACATCACTATCAATCTTTGATAAGCAGGCTTTGATCTTAACTCATAAGATTCAGGTGCTTTATTCATCTGCTCCTTATCCATGCTTTCATCAATCATCCCAGAAATTTTCACATAGCCACCAAAAGGGATCCAACCTAATCCATATTCTGTATCGCCTATCTTCTTTTTCCATAAGCTAAAGCCAGGATTAAAGAATAAATAAAATTTTTCTACTCTTGCACCAAATAATCTAGCAGGAATAAAATGTCCTAACTCATGAAGGACAACGATAATCGAAAAAGATAAAATAAATTGTGCCGTTTTTGTTGCAAGAACGGTTAAATCGATAGCAGCTAGATACATGTTTTATAATTGTATTAATGAAGCAGCAAAATCTCTTGCAGCTCCGTCGGTTTCATAATAATCATCCAAACTTGGATGTGCGATAAATTCTATTTTCTCTAATGTTCTTTCAATTAGATCGGTCATATCTAAAAATCCAATTCTATTTTTTAAAAAAGCATACACCGCAATTTCATTTGCTGCATTCAATACACATGGAACATTACCTCCAATGCGCATTGCTTCTGTCGCCAAGGTTAAATTTCTAAATGTTTTTACATCAGGCTCGTCAAATGTCAATGTATTGGGTTTATCAAAATGGTATCTTGGGAAGTCATTATCTAATCTTTTTGGAAAAGCCATGGCATATTGAATGGGTAACTTCATGTCTGGCAAACCCATCTGTGCTTTAATACTGCCATCTCGAAACTGCACCATGCTATGAATAATACTTTGCGCATGTACAATCACTTTGATTTGATCTGGTCTTAAATCAAATAACCATTTCGCTTCAATCATTTCTAAGCCCTTATTCATTAAGGTGGCAGAATCTATAGATATTTTAGCGCCCATGCTCCAATTAGGATGTTGCAAGGCATGATCTCTTTTTACATTCACTAAAAAATTTGGCTTCTTTCCTAAGAATGGACCTCCGCTTGCTGTAAGAATAATTTTTTCAATTGGGTTATTGCCTTCTCCAACTAAACATTGGAAAATCGCAGAGTGTTCACTATCAACAGGAATGATGGCAGCGCCTTTTTCTCTTGCTGTGCGCATCACAATATCACCTGCTACTACTAAAGTTTCTTTATTGGCAAGGCCCACTGCTTTACCATTTTCAACTGCAGTGAGTGTTGGCTTTAATCCTGCAAAACCTACAATGCCCGCCATCATAAAATCATAACAATCCATGGCGGCAACTTGTTCTAAAGCTTCTTCTCCAGCAAAGACTTTAATTGGTTTGCTTTCTAATGCTTTTTTTACAACCGCGTATTTGCCAATCTCCCCAATTACAACAATATTGGGCTCAAATAATAATGCTTGTTCAATTAATAAAGATTCATTCGCATGCGCCGTTAAAATCTCGGCAACAAATAAGTCTGGGTTCGCCGCGATCACCTCTAGGGTTTGTTTCCCAATGGAACCTGTAGATCCGAAAATGGCAATTCTTTTTTGACTCATCCAGTTGTTTACTTGTGGTTAAAAATACGCTTTTTATTCTATTCTTACTATTTGCCTAATTGAATATGCATTGCATCTGCAATTTTTCGATCATTGCTTAATCTTGGTACTTTATTCTGTCCTCCTAATTTCCCCTCGGACTTCATGTAATCAATAAATGCATTTTTAGGAACCACTGTGACTACTAATGGTGCTAAAATATTTCCTGTAATTAGGTCTTGATAGTAGACATTTTTAGCACACATGGCTTTATCTAATTTAGATTTAAACTGTTCCATATCCAATGGTGCTCTTTCAAATTCAACCAACCATTCGTGGTAACTTTTTCCTTCTCCTTGAGCTATATAGGGCGCTACTGTAAATTCTACAATAGACGCATTCATTTCATTCGCCACCTGCAACATTGCAGCCTCCACCTCCTCTCCAATCACATGTTCTCCAAATGCAGAAATAAAATGTTTTACCCTACCAGTTACAATGATTCTGTAAGGATCAATGCTCACAAATTTTACAGTGTCTCCAATATTATAGCCCCATAAACCTGCATTACTATTAATTACGAGTGCATATTGTACTCCTAATTCCACCTGAGATAAATTAAGTCTAACTGGATTGGCATCATGAATATGCGCTAAAGGAATAAATTCAAAATAGATGCCGCTATTGGTGTTTAATAATAATCCTTGCTGATCCCTTGTGTCTTGAAAAGCAAAAAATCCTTCGCTTGCAGGAAACAATTCAATGGTATCGATAGACTTCCCAATTGTGTCAAAAAGTTTAGACTTATATGGTTCAAAATTCACACCCCCCTGCACCAATACTTGTAAATTTGGAAATACTTCTTTTACTGATTTACCAGATTTTTCTACAATACGGTCAAAATACATTTGCATCCAAGGCGGTATGCCTCCAACCAAAGTCATATCTTTTAAGATTGTCTCGGCTACAATAAGATCCAATTTTTCCTCCCATTCCTCAATACAATTGGTGGCATAACTTGGTAATTGATTGCTTCTTAAATAAGCCGGAATATGATGGTTCACAATCCCACTTAATCTCCCCGTAGGAATGTCTGCCACCCTTTCTAAAACTGGAGACCCACTCAAAAAAATCATCCTACCATTCACAAACTGGTTTTCCCCGGTGGTCGCCATATAAGTTAAGAGGGCATTTCTGGCACCGTTAATATGATTACTTATAGAGTCTTTTGTAATAGGGATGTATTTAACACCGCTAGTTGTGCCGCTAGTTTTGGCAAAATAGATGGGCTTGCCTTTCCAAAGCACGTTATGAGTCCCTTTTTTGATCTGTTCTATATATGTCTTTATAGCCTCATAGTCTCTTAAAGGCACCGCTTCCTGAAATTCAAGGGGACTATTGATTTGATCAAAATGGTGCTCTTTACCAAAAATGGTGGATTTTCCTGCTTTAACTAATTGATTTAGAATACTTTGCTGATCTTCTAAAGCATTATGTCGCTCTTTTTGTATTTGACGATAAATGACATTAGCAAAGGGTTTTGCCAACAAAGACTTAATATTCATAGGGATCGGTTAAAGACTTAATAGTCAGGAACAAATTTAGAGTGTATTTTACGGAACATCAAACCTTTTGAGGGTTTCTAGTCCTAAAAAATAGCAAAATTATATTTTTCAAGAATTCCTTGCATATTGACATAATTATAATTACCTTTGCCCTCCTAATTTTGGACAATTATGTTAGCAGTAGTTAAAATCGCAGGACAACAATTCAAAGTACAAGCAGGAGATAGCTTGTATGTACCTCACCTGCAAGGTAAAACCGGAGACAAAGTTGAATTCAATGATGTATTATTCGTTGATAATAATGGAAGCATCTCTTTCGCGACTAAAGCGGTAGTGAAGGCTGAAATTACAAATGACTTAGTTCAAGGTGACAAAGTGATCGCTTTTAAAATGAAGAGAAGAAAGGGTTTCCGCAAGAAACACGGTCACAGA
>DBOB01000015.1:70087-70425 GCA_002299885.1 Sediminibacterium sp. UBA657 | reverse complement strand
GAGATCGATGGTATCGTTGCATTCGGTAATATTAAGCGTGGTAATAGAGAGATCGTTGTAGAATCTAAAGATGGCATGGTGAAGAAGTACTTAGTGCCATTAACACGTCAGATCTTGGTTCAAGATAGTGACTTCGTTAAAGCAGGTTCTCCTTTATCAGATGGTCAAATTGCACCAGCAGATATCTTAGCAATCAGAGGTCCTTATGCTGTACAAGAATACGTTGTAAATGAAATCCAAGAAGTATATCGTTTACAGGGTGTGAAAATCAATGACAAGCACATTGAAGTAATTGTACGTCAAATGATGAAGAAAGTAGAGATTGTGGATGCAGGGGA
>DBOB01000015.1:0-69712 GCA_002299885.1 Sediminibacterium sp. UBA657 | reverse complement strand
AAAGTAGTTACTGATGGTGGTGAAAGTGCTAAATTCAAGCCTGGTCAAATTGTAACTGTTCGTGAATTAAGAGAAGAGAATTCTATCTTAAAGCGTGCAGACAAGAAAGTAGTAGAAGTGCGCGATGCAAAACCTGCTACAGCTCGTCCAGTCTTATTAGGTATCACTAAAGCATCTTTAGGTGTACAAAGCTGGATCTCGGCTGCGTCATTCCAGGAGACTACAAAAGTATTGAGTCAGGCAGCCATTCAAGGCAAGGTTGATTTAATGCTTGGATTGAAAGAGAACGTAATTACAGGTCACTTAATTCCTGCAGGTACTGGTCAAAAAGAATTCGAGAAATTGATCGTAGGAAGTAAGGAAGAATATGAAGTGTTGGCTACAACTCGTGAGGCGATGAGCTTTGATGAGGAAGAATAAACACTTTGATTGATTTTGTTAAAAAGCAGGAAATAGTACTATTTCCTGCTTTTTTTATGCTTTAAATACAAGGTTGATTTATTTATTTTACCTATTTTTATAGGGTAGGGCAACCTATCTACAATCAAATAAACTATAATTCAAAATGAAGTCAATTAATTGGGCAGTGAATGGTGTTTTAGCTTTGGCAATCATTATTCTATATGTATTGCATTTTAATGGTAGTGCTACTCCAAGCAAACAAGCTTCCATGCAAGCAGCGGGTGGAACCAAAGTAGCTTATTTTGAAATTGACTCTATTCAAAATAACTATACCTTTTTTAAAGATGTGAAAGATGCATTGCAATTAAAAGATATGGAAAATGCAAAGCAATTAACAGCGCTTAAGAATGCGTTTTCTGCTAAATACCAAGATCTTCAAAAGAATGGTCAGTATTTATCTCAAGCAGAAGTTGTAGCAAGACAACAAGAGTTGCAACAATTAGAAAAGAATTATGCGAATACAGAGCAGCAATTAACGCAAGCTTTACAAGAGGAGAGTTACAGAAAATTACAGGAAGTAAAAAAGAAAATTGAAGCATTTATTTTAAAATATAATAAAGACAAGCAATTTGCTTATGTGTTTTCTAGTAATGCAGACTTGATGTATTACAAAGACACGACTTATGATATCACTGTTGATATTGTAAATGGGCTTAACGCGGAATACAAAAAATAATCAATTCTAATCCCGTTACCCAACGGGATTTTTTTTAAATCATAGCTTAAGAATATGTCAGAGACAAAAACTGAATTTAAACCAAGTTTATCCGCATTTGATGCAACAATGATTGTTGCAGGTAGTATGATTGGATCAGGTATATTTATAGTAAGTGCAGACATTACCAGAAACGTAGGTTCTGCAGGATGGTTAGTAGCAGTATGGTTGTTGACAGGGTTCATGACTTTAACTGCTGCATTAAGTTATGGCGAGTTAAGTGCGATGTTTCCTAAAGCAGGAGGGCAGTATGTGTATTTAAAAGAATCTTATAATCCTTTATTAGGATTTTTATATGGATGGAGTTTCTTCTCTGTGATACAAACAGGTACCATTGCGGCTGTAGGTGTGGCATTTAGTAAATTCGCAGGTTACTTCTTTCCTTCTTTAGAAATGACTGATGCAAATATTTTATTTCAATTGGGATTCTTAAAAATTTATCCTGCACAAGTGTTATCTATTGTAACCATCATTCTGCTTACTTATATAAATACCAAGGGGGTACAAAGTGGAAAGATCATTCAATCAACTTTTACCATCACTAAATTAGCTTCCTTATTTGGGTTGATCGGATTTGGTTTTTTATTGGCATCTAAAGCAAGTATTTGGGATGCCAATTGGGCGAACGCATGGGAGATGAAAACAATTGCATCTGACAATAGTACTACACCAATTTTTGGGGTAGCGATATTAGGTGCTATTGCAGCTTCGATGGTTGGTTCTATTTTTAGTAGTGATGCTTGGAACAATGTTACATTTATTGCGGGAGAAATTAAAAATCCAAAACGCAATATTGGTTTAAGTCTTTTCTTAGGTACATTAATCGTGACAGTGATTTATATTTCTGCAAACCTGATGTATTTAAGTGTACTTCCTTTAAATGAAATTGCCAATGCACCGGCAGATCGTGTGGCGGTAGCAGCATCTAATGTAATTTTTGGAAACATAGGCACCTATGTCATTGCAGTCATGATCATGATTTCTACATTTGGATGTAATAACGGATTGATTCTTGCAGGAGCAAGGGTGTATTATACCATGGCACAGGATGGCTTATTCTTTAAAAAGGCAGGCACTTTAAATAAAAATGCAGTACCTGCTTGGGCACTATGGGCTCAATGTATTGTGGCAAGCTTACTTTGTTTAAGTGGAAGGTATGGGGACTTATTAGACATGGTCTCCTTTATTGTTGTGATTTTTTACATCCTAACAATCATTGGAATATTTATTCTTCGTAAAAAAAGACCAGAACTAGATAGACCATACAAAGCATTTGGTTATCCTGTATTGCCAGCAATTTATATTTTAATGGGAACCTGCTTTTGTGTATTGTTAATTATCTATAAGCCTAATTTTACATGGCCAGGATTAATCATTACTTTATTGGGCGTGCCATTGTATTATTTGGCATTGCGTAATCAAAAAACGACTGCTTAAATGATGGATCTAAATCAATTTAAACAATTATTCGAGGGCTTTGCTACAACAAAAATTGGAGTAGTAGGAGATATCATGTTGGATACCTATTGGTGGGGTGGTGTAGACCGTATTTCACCAGAAGCACCTGTGCCAATTGTTTCCCTTCAACGTAAGGAAACAAGGGTAGGTGGTGCAGCCAACGTAGCACTTAATTTAAGGGCCTTAGGAGCGCCTACAACCTTGTTTGCCGTAGTTGGTAAAGACACTGAGGGAAGCGACTTAAATGCGCTTTTAAAGGCAGAAGGTATCAATACACAATATATTTATTCCAGTGCATCCAGGGTGACTACCAATAAAGTAAGGATCATGGGACGCAATCAACAAATGATGCGTTTAGACCATGAAGATACCCACGATATCAATCCCGAGGAGTCCAAAGCATTATTGGATAATTTTTATGCTTACGTAGAAAAAGAGCAACCCGCATTGATCATTTTAGAGGATTACAATAAAGGGGTACTAACACCTGCAATCATAGAGTCTATCATTACTTATTGCAATCAAAAAGGGATTCCAACAGCAGTAGATCCAAAGCAAAAGAATTTCTTAGCCTATAAAAATTGTACCATATTTAAACCCAACTTAAAAGAGGTGAAAGAGGGATTGAAAATAGAGGTGCCATCAATTGATCTTGCAAATATGCAACAAGTCCATCAGGCTTTGTATGCAGCAATGCATCATACTATCTCATTTATCACTTTATCAGAACATGGGGTTTATTTTGCACAAGAAAATAAACAACAATTAATCCCGACACATATCCGCAACATCGCAGATGTGAGTGGTGCTGGAGATACCGTTATCGCTGTGGCTTCACTCGTTTATGCTTATTCAAAAGATATGACATTGGCGGCTGAAATTGCAAATATAGCGGGCGGATTGGTTTGCGAATTGGTTGGCACTGCACCAATTAATAAAACCTTATTGGCAAAAGAAGTAGAAAAATTATTAGTTACATCGCACTCGTAAAATAGATCATGAAAAAAACAGCCATTATCGTAGCTGGGGGAACGGGACAAAGAATGGGGACTACATTGCCTAAACAATTTTTAGCCATTGAAGGGAAATCTATTTTATTGCACACCATAGACCAATTTATATCAGCATTTTCTGATATCAATTTTGTGATTGTTTTACCAGCAGATTATATTCATGAAGGAGAAAATATAATTGCATCAAGTGGACTTAGTCAGTCTTTTCAGTTTGTTGCTGGAGGTGATACACGTTTTCAATCTGTAAAAAATGGATTGGCTCAGGCAGACCCTGCATCTATTGTATTCGTGCATGATGCAGTACGTTGCTTATTAACACCAGATTTAATTCAAAGATGCTATCAGCAAGCAGTAGAAAAAGGATCCGCTATACCAGCAGTCTCCTCAACAGATACGATTAGAATTACAGAAGGCACAAAACACCATGTGGTGGACAGAGCAAATGTGATGATGATACAAACGCCGCAAACTTTCAATGCAGCTTTGTTAAAGAAAGCCTTTGAACAAGTCTATCAGCCGTCCTTTACAGACGAAGCCAATGTGCTTGAAGCCAGTGGAAAGGAAGTGTATTTAATAGAAGGGGAGTATGAAAATATCAAAATCACAAGGCCTTTAGACTTAGCCATTGCAGAATACATTTTAGCCAAAAGAGCATCTAAAGATTAGTCTGCCGACTGATTCACTACAGAAGCGGACTTACTTATTTTATCCAAAATTTGATGTGCAACTTCCATTGCTAAATAACCATCAATTTCATTGACAACAGTAGGGCTATCATTTTCAATTGCTTCAACAAAACTGCTTAACTCACTTAAAATAGCATTGCCTTCTTCAACCACAGGATTAGAAATAGTGATGGTCTTAGTGCCTTGGTGTGTTTCGATATCAAATGAAAATGCGTCAGCTTCCTCAGGCAATTTTAACCTGATGATTTCTGTATTTTTCTCTAAAAAATCAATACCAATATAGGCATCCTTTTGAAAGAGTCTAATTTTACGCATTTTTTTCATGCTGATTCTGCTACTAGTTAAATTAGCAACACAACCATTATTAAATTCAATACGCACGTTCGCTATATCAGGTGTATCTGTTAAAACTGCTACACCACTTGCCGAAATATTTTTTACATCACTTTTTACAATGCTTAAGATGATATCAATATCATGTATCATTAAGTCTAAAATTACACTCACTTCTGTTCCCCTAGGATTAAATTGAGCCAATCGATGCACTTCAATAAACAAAGGATTTAATGTTTCGTTTTTTAATGCTGTAAATGCTGGATTGAATCTTTCCACATGCCCCACTTGTAATTTAACGTTGGCTTCTTTGACCATATGCATGATCTTTTTACCTTCTTCTATTGTGTTGGCCATAGGTTTTTCTACAAAAACATGTTTCCCCATCTTAATAGCCATTTCACAAACTGGAAAATGTAAATGAGTAGGGGTTACCACATCAATGGCATCCACAGCAGCAATCAATTCGGCTTCATCCATAAATCTTTTGATGCCGTAGGTCTTTTCTACTTCTGCAGCAGCTTCATTATTAGGGTCAAAAAAACCAATCAATTCTACTGTTGGAATCTGTTTCCAATTGTTCAAATGAAATTTTCCTAAATGCCCCACACCAAAAACACCTACTTTAAGCATACAAAATAATTATGGGGCAAAGTTAAGTGGATTAAGGGGTATAAATGATTGACTTACAAGAGTGTGAAAAACTTTTAACTAGTTTGAATTAAGCTTGGTCTTTAGTATCTTGAGGAGGATAAAACGATCCATAAAATGCACCAGAATATACAAAATTTAGTGAATGTCGCAGCTAAGCAAGAGCGCATGGTGGTTGGTTTAATGAGTGGTACTTCCATGGATGGCTTAGATATTGCATTGTGTTCAATCAAAGGGTCTGGAAGGGACACCAAATTTGAATTAAAAGCCTTTACAACTGTTGACTATACCAATGATTTTAAAGAAAAGATTTTAAGTATTTTTTCAAAAGAAATGGTGGCATTGGAAACGCTTTGTTTACTAAATGCATGGGTTGGCAAGCAACACGGAAAGATGGTTTTAGATGCATTGGCTTCATGGAAGATTGAACCAAAAGCGGTAGACATGATTGCTAGTCATGGACAAACAATCTACCATGCACCAAAATCTTTACATCCTAATTCTGAATATGATCCTGCGACTTTACAAATTGGAGATGGGGATCATATCGCTGTCACAACAGGTATTTTAACACTAAGTGATTTTAGACAAAAACATATCGCTGCAGGAGGAGAGGGCGCACCACTAGCGGTTTATGGAGATTATCTTTTATGTAGTCATCCAACCGAAAATAGGTTGTTATTAAATATGGGGGGGATTGCCAATTTCACATATTTAGCAGCAGGATGTAGTTTAGATCAAGTATTTTCAACCGATACAGGTACTGGTAATACATTAATGGATGCCTATACAAGAACTCATTTTGCACCATTGGCATATGACAAAGACGGTGCAATATCAACTGCTGGAAATATCAATACAGCTTTATTATTCGAACTAAAAGCACATTCATTTTTTACACTTGACTTGCCAAAAACAATTGGGCCAGAATTATTCAACTTAGAATTTTTAGCCAAAGCGCAAAAAGCAAGTCAGACAGAAGACTTGTCTAAGGAAGATGTGATGGCCACCTTAAATCGTTTTTCTGCAGAAACCATTGCAGACTGCATACAATCTAGTATTCCAGCTGGAACTAAATTCAATATGTATAGCAGTGGAGGAGGGATGCACAATCCGGTGTTGATGGGGCATCTAACTAATTTATTACCCGATGCAACATTATATTCTTCAGATATGATTGGCATTAACCCAGACGCGAAGGAAGCCATCTTATTTGCATTATTAGCCAATGAAGCGGTAGCTGGAACACCTTTATTTGCAGGCGGTCATGCGACCAAAATACCGATTACCATGGGTAAGATTAGTTTCCCTATCTAGTTTTAGTTTTAAATTCAAATGCGCAACTTTTATCGATTTTATATGAAGATCATTTAAAAATAAAAAAGCCTTCCCAGAATTGGGAAGGCTTTTTAGTAATGGGGGGTTACTTATTTTAACTGAAATGCTTCAATGGATTTTTTTACAGATCCATGTGTGCTTAAAAGTTCAGCTGCTTTTGTTGCATCAATTGAATGTAATTCGTCTACGATCATTTTTACACCACGATCAAATAATTTTTGATTCGTTAACTGCATATTGACCATTTTATTTCCTTTGATGCGACCAAGTTTTACCATGACAGCAGTTGAAATCATATTCAGTACCATTTTTTGTGCGGTACCACTTTTCATTCTCGTACTGCCAGTAATAAATTCAGGACCAACCACTACTTCAATAGGGAAGTCGGCATGGGCAGACACTGGACTATTCATATTACAGCTAATACTACCTGTTGTAATTCGATGTTGTCTACAAGCTTGAAGGCCACCTATTACATAAGGAGTCGTTCCACTTGCAGCAATACCAATTACGACATCTTGATTGCTAATATCAAAATCCAGTAAGTCTTTCCAAGCTTGTTCCATATCGTCTTCGGCATTTTCAACAGCCTGAAACATGGCTTGGTGACCTCCTGCTATAATCCCAATCACTAAATCATTTGGTACCCCAAAAGTAGGAGGGCATTCACTTGCATCTACTAAACCTAGTCTGCCACTCGTTCCTGCTCCGATATAGAATAGGCGTCCCCCATTCGATAACTTTCCCACTATTGAGTCTACCAAAGTCTGAATTGTTGGAATAACTTGTTCGACCGCATAAGCCACTTTTTTGTCTTCTGCATTGATATTTTGTAAAATCTCAGTGGTGCTGAAATTTTCAATATGATCATAGTTAGAATTCGATTCTGTTATACGTATAAATGACTTATCCATTCAATTCTTTTTTAAATTAAAAACTAGGGTCTGACGGTGTGTTTGGATTGCCATCTCTTTCTCTAAATGGATAAGGGAAAAAGTTTCTCTTTCTTTCAGTAAGAGGTCTTCCAAAACGACGCATGTCTTCTAGTTTCAAACCTGACATATACAATTCGATACATCTATTTTTGTAAATTTCTTCAAGAATCTCTGTAGATGTGCTCGCAGTTGAAGCGGTCAATCCAGCACCAACTCTGTATATATCTGCAGTAGCAGTTTTAGTAATGACTTTATTTAACTCAGCCAATGCACCTGTTAAATTATTTGTTCTTGCCATTGCTTCAGCTTTGATAAGCATAATCTCACCTGGTAAGTAAATAGGGATAGCAGTGGTAGTGCTGTTATAAAATCCATTGATTCTGTATCTTGGAGCAATAGTAGCATTGATTGAAGTATAAAATGCAATACGACCATCTGTTAATGCAGGCGCTAATGTTGTTGGTAATCCTAAAGTAGAATCAATTGCTTGGAAAACATTATTCGTTGCTGTTGCAGTTGTGAAGATTGGATTTGTACTAATTGCATCATAGTTGAAAGTAGATCTTTTTGTAAGGTCTACTAAATTTGCTGCTGTTAGTGCATCTGCATTTTTACCAGTGTACAATAAATACCTTGCTTTAAGTGCATTTAAAGTATTCACGTAATCAATACCAGGAGTAGCATCAGATAAATATGCTGCACTCACAGGCGTAGAACTAAGTGTACTTAATGCACTATTGATTGTGGCAATAGCAGCATCATATCCTTCCATTCTGCCTCTAAATTTGACATTAGAACCTATGCCCTCTGGTACTTGTTCCCAAAACATAGAAAGTGTTCCCATTGCCAATGCTTTTAAGATAGATGCATGTGCAATTAAACCACTTGCATAGCCTTTGTCATTTACATTAGCAGCAGCAGCAAGCACTGTGTTCGCATCATAGATCACTTTATTAGAGTTGGTCCAAATATTCGCTAAAACAGTGTTGGTATTATCTACCGTAGATCCGCCTCTGCTAAATTGAAACTCTGCCACGTTACCAGCATTCATCAAAATAACTTCATTGGTTGCAAAACCATTTGCAGTTACCATTCCATAAAGCACACTAGCGCCACCAAAAGAATAAACCCTTTGAGCACCAATGTTCACTCCCACTAAACCTCTTGCAGAACTAAACACCTGATCGGTGGTTGGTGCATTCGGATTTGGGAAATCTTTCTTACAACTAGCAAGGGACAGTATCCCCAGTAAGAAAGCGAATTGATATATATATTGTATCTTTTTCATTTTTCTTGATTTATTGAATTAAAGATTAAAAATCAGCTTTGATACCAAAACTGAAAGTACGAGGGATAGGCGTAGCACCAAAGTCAATACCTCTTAACAAAGTGCTTTGACCACCAGAGTTAACTTCTGGATCGTATCCTTTGTAATTATCCCATGAAATAAGATTTCTTCCGCTAAAATTGATACTAAGGTTATTGATGAATTTCAATTTACCAACATTATAGCTCACAGATAATTCACGCAATTTTACAAATGAACCATCATCTACTCTCCACTCTTCAATTGCATAAATACCGCTGATATAACCTCTTGGTAAAATACCTCTTTGCTCTTGTTCAGCAACTTTACCATTACCAACACCTTGTCTAGTTCTGAAATCGGCATTGAATACATCTACACCTTGAACCGCATCTAATTGAGCACGGAAATTCCATTTCTTGTAACTTACTTCATTCACTAAACTTGCTGTATAATCTGGATTAGGATCACCGATCACTCTTCTTAATACATTACCTGCATTATTTAAATTTTCGGTAGGATTCAATACACTAGTTTGTGTACCTCTTGCAGTTTGAGGAATATTTGCTGCATTCACAATAAATGTACCATCTGCATTTCTAGCAAAATAAGTACCATAGAAAATACCGATTGGTTGACCTTCAACGATACCGATTGGTGTACCAGAGTTTGTAGAGAATAGGGTTAAAGCTTGTCCAATTTTAGTTGCTTTATTTCTATTTCTGTTATAGATAGTGGTCATTTCCCATTTCAAATCTTTGTTCTGAACTGGAACTAAGGTTAACATCACTTCATAACCTCTGTTTTCTAAAGCACCAAAGTTATCTAACAAACTAGCGAATCCATTGGTTGGTGCTAATTGTCTGTTGATTAATAAATCGGTTACTTTTTTATTGTACACGTTCACTGTCAAACCAATTCTGTTATTCAACATACCTAAATCAAGACCATATTCAATCTCTGATTGTCTTTCTGGTTTTACATTTTCATTTGCAAGTGTTGAACTTGAGTTCAATGCACTTCTACCTAAGAAAGAGTTAGAGCTATAAGTGTTGAATCTAGAATAAGCACCAATACCTGTTAAGTTTCCACTTTCACCATAAGCCAATCTAACTTTCACTAAATCAAATGCTTTAGCAATAGCTAATTCATTCCAAAATTCAGTACTAGAAATTACATAACTCGCACTTGCTTTAGAATAAATTTGGTTACGTTGGTTCGCACCAAATACGCTAGATGCGTCACGACGAACAGCACCAGTTAAGAAAAATTGATTCTTTAACTTAAAGTTTTGTTGGATATAAACACCAGAAATTGAAATCTCACTACGATCATCTACGCCAGGTAATGGGGTAGAAGCTCCGTTTACAGTTTCAATGAAAGGCGCAAAACCTCTACCTTGAATTAAAGCGTAGTTGCTTTTTTCATACTGTTGAGAAAAACCAACTTGAGTGGTTGAATTAAAGTCTTTAGTGATATCTACTGTATAATTTCCAGTTAAATCATGGTTGATTTGGAAGAAATTATTAGTACCAACACTTGAATATCCATTTTGTGTAGGATCTAAAGTTGGACCACCACCAAAGAAGCCTGGACTTGCATTGTATGCAAATGGAGGAATATAAGTGGTTCCGTTTTGTGCATAATTATCGATACCCATTAAGTAATCAAAAGTCAAGCCTTTTGCAGCTTTCATTTTCATTCCAAAGCTTCCAATCAAACGATTTGTTGTTTGTCTTTGCTTGATATCTTCTATAACTGATACTGGGTTTACTCTACCTCTTTCACCAACTGCTTTAATATTACCATTGGCATCTCTTGTCCAAATATCATGGAAGTTACCAATGATGGTCACAGAGTTAGTAGGAGAGAAGAATGATTGTCCATCAGGCTTTTCATTAGCAGATGAATTGGTATAGTTTAAACCTAAATTCATGCTCAACCACTTATTGATCACTTGATCAATATTTGATCTAAAGCTAAATCTTTGAAAATCTGTATTTTGGATGATACCTTGATTGTAGAAATAAGATCCACCAAAATAGTATTTTGTTTTATCATTTCCACCACTCACCGAAACAGTATTATCTGTACCAGAAGCATTACGGAAAATATAATCTTGGTAGTCATAACGTGTTACACTAGTTGTATTAGTTGCAGCTGGCGTTAAGATATCTTGTGTCAATGCACCTGGGCCATCTGTTGGTCCACCGAATTTAACAGGAGAATTATTTACATCTAATTTCTTTCTTAAGTTGCTGTTCATGTAAGTAGTTGAGAAACTTACTTTAGCTGCACCTGATTTACCTCTTTTTGTGAAAATTTGAATTACACCGGCATTCGCTCTACTACCATAAGTAGCAGCAGCTGCAGCACCATTCAAAACCTCTATTCTTTCGATGTCGGCAGGGTTGATATCCACCATTCTGTTTTGGCCAATGCTTCCAACAAAATTACCACCATCATAGTTGCTCGAAGTGTTCGTTACTCTGTTGGTTGCGTTGTTGATAATCACTCCATCAACAATGTACAAAGGCTCAGAAGAAGATAACACAGAACTGATACCTCTTAAACGAACAGACATACCACCAGCAGGATCTCCACTGTTTTGGATAATTTGCGCACCGGCAGTTTTACCTTGTAAAGCCGCTAATACGTTTCCAGTTGCGCCCTTGGTTAAATCTTCTGCATTTACACTACTAATATAGCTTCCTAATTGACGCTTAGTAGTTCCAGCAGATGTACCAGTAACCACTACTTCATCTAATTTTGAATATTGTTCTGTTAGAACAATATTCAATCCAGTAGCCATTTTACTTGGATCCACGTTCAACTCTTGTGTCTTAAATCCAACCCCGCTCGCTACTAATGTAACAGCGTTGTTGTTATTTAATTTTAAAGAGAATCCACCAACGTTATCAGAAGTGGCACCATTACGTGTTCCTTTGATAACAATTGAAATCCCTTCAATTCCGCTGTTGTCTTTTTGATTCGATACTTTACCGCTAATTATTGTTTGGGCAATTGTGTCGATACAAAAACCAGACAGCAAAACCAAAATCATCATAAGCTTTGCCATATATAGCTTGCTTGTTTTTTTTAGTCTCATAACTGATTTTTTAATATTAATAAATGGTTAATCCCTTGTGTTTAAATGGCAACAGTGTTGGATGGTTGGGGTCCAGCTCTGTAATTAAAATATCAATCTCGTCGAGGTTGGCTACTTTAATTTTTTGCTGAGAATTCAATTTCTCAGAAATGCCGATGCAAATTGTTTTTTTGGAAGCTTTAATCATTGCCTTTTTAATTTGAACTACTTCCCAGTCGTTTTCACTGAGTCCAAATTGAGTGTCTAAAGAATTGATACCAAGAATACATAAATCTGCTTGTATGGATTCGATGGTTTGCACTGCGCTAGCACCTGTTGTTAACATGGAGTCTTTTGAAACTTTGTCACCAATCATCACCACTTCGATACTAGGGTGGTGTGCAAATTCAATGGCAGCATTAAGGCTACAAGTAAAAAATGTGGCATTTAAGTTACTGTCTAAAGATTTTGCAAATTCTAGAATGGAAGTACCTCCAGAAGTTAAAATATACATACCACTCTGAACTAATGCAGCTGTTTTTTGTGCGATGATGTGTTTGTCTTCTAAATTATACACCATCTTTCTATCAAAGGCCGTGTGAAATGATTTGCTCAATGCGCCGCCATGCACTTTGATCAATTTATCTTCTAGCGCAAGTTCTTGAAGGTCTCTTCTGATGGTATCATCAGACACGCCCATTTTATTGCTTAAATCCGCACATAAAATTTTATTATGCAAGTTTAATTGGTGTAAAATGAATTCTTGGCGCTCTTTCTTAAGCATTATGCGGGAATTAGACAATTAAATTAGGCAAAAAACCGCAAAATACGAACGAATGTTAATAAATTATGACCAAATTGTTAAGTATTAGGCCTTACTCAAGGTATTTAAAGCATCCACAAATACGTCCAATTCTTTGGTGGTGGTATATAGATTAGGCGTAATCCTACATCCATGTACATTGGCATAATCAATGGCTACTGTAAAAATTTTGTGTTCCTTCATTAAGCGCTCCGCTAAAATTGCAGGTTTCATATTTTTGATACCCACATTGCTAATGGCACAAGAACGATCTGGAGTGGTCGGGGTATTCAATATAATATTTGGATTGTCCTTCACTTTGCTGGTCCAATATTGTTGTAAGTACCTTAGTCTAGCTTCTTTTTTTGCAGGGCCAATCATTTGATAATAGGCAATTGAATCCGGAATCGTTAAATCTGTATGCACAGGATGTGTTCCAGTATGGTTGATGCGTTTAATTTTATTTGGATCTTTTTCATTGTCTCCAAAAAGTGGCCAGATGTTTTTGATATGTTCTTTTTTTACAAAAAGAATGCCTGCACCAAGTGGGACACTTAGCCATTTATGTAAGGATGCTGCATAATAGTCACAACCTAAATCAGCAATACTATATTGGATATGAGCAAAAGCATGCGCGCCATCTACCATCACTTGCACCCCATACTGGTGGGCCATTTCACTAATTTTTTTAATCGGTAATATTTGACCAGTAATATTAATCATATGACTCACTAATATCACTTTAGTCTTTGGTGTGATCGCATTTTTATAAAGTGCAACAATCTCCGCATCGTCTTTTGGATGATTAGGAACGGAAATCATTTTATTCACTACACCATGTCTTTCACTTACTAATTTAAACATATCTAACATGGCTCCATAATCTTGCTCGGCCATGATGGCTTCGTCACCAGATTGCCAGTGAATACCACCAATAATGGTATCCAATGATTCTGTGGTATTACGTGTAATGATTAATTCTTCTGGGGTGCATCCAGCAATCTGCGCCAATGCTATCACTGATTTTTGTTTGTTCTCCCATTGCACCGTGCGCATATAATACGAACCTTGATAATTAATTTCTTTGATATGCTCGATATACTTATTCAATATTGGTTGAGGCAAAAAATTATAATAGCCATTTTCTAAATTAATATAGTCTGGCTTGAGGATGTATTGTTGACGTATCTGCTCCCAAAATGCATTGTCCTCTGCAAGTACGGAAGGTGATTTTTCCGAATGGTTTGCAAAAGCTTTTGCCATCCCACCAAATCCTATTGGCATTGCAATGCTTGTTAAAACAAGGTCTTTGATAAATTGTCTTTTTTCCATAAGGCTTAAATTATGGTATTAAATTCCGACAAATTTTGTTGCTTTCAAAATAAAAAACCAATAGGTGTACAAAAATTGGATAAATGGTGCATTATAATGGACGCTTTTACCTAATTTGATCATTCAAAATCATCAAAAGACCTACTATGAAAAACTTAGTAATCAAGGGATTTATCCTTGCAGCAATTTTACCAATTTCTGCCATGGCGCAACTAGATCCTGCAACGATTCAGAAAATCAGAACCGAAGGATTGGAAAAATCTCAGGTAATGGATATCGCATTTAACTTAACAGATAAAAGCGGAAATAGGTTGGCCAATTCTGAAGGCTATGCGAGAGCAGCTAATTATGCGAAAGAGGTGTTGACTAAAAATGGGGCAGTGAATGCAGTAATTGAACCATGGGGTGAATTTGGCAAAGGATGGGATTTAGAGAAAATGTATTTTGCGATGACCGCACCATATTATAAACCATTATTGGCTTGGCCTAAAACTTGGACTGCAGGTACCAATGGATTAAAAAATGCGACGATTATTGTTGTTGATGCAAAAGACTCTGTTACATTACTAAATTATAAAGGACAATTAAAAGGTAAGATCATAATTTTGGATCAAGACAATAAGTATAAGCAAAGTTTTAAAGCAGACGCTGAAAGATATACGGACGAAGCATTGGCCGCAATGGAAGCAGCAGCTGCACCAGCAATTTCTAGAACACCAGATACCGCGCAACAAAGACGTATGCGCGAGATGCAAGCACAAAGATCAGGTCCACAAAGAGTCATGAATTTATTAAAGGCAATGGCAATTGAGGAAGGTGCAGTAGCGATGTTAACCACAGCTACAAGAAATCATGATGGCACTATTTTCGCTCAAGGTGGAGGTTCATATAAAGGAACAGATCCAGCAAATTTTTTAGACCTTGCAATGTCAGTAGAAGACTATAATACTTTTTTAAGATTGGCTAAAGCTGGCACCACTGTTAAAGCGGACCTTGAAGTAAAAACTAAATTTCATACCAAGGATTTACAAGGATACAATGTGCTTGCAGAAATTCCAGGTACTGATCCATTGTTGAAAGACGAAGTGGTGATGATTGGAGCGCATTTGGATTCATGGCAGTCTGGAACAGGTGCTACGGATAATGCTTCTGGTTCGGCAGTGATGATTGAGGCAATGCGTATAATCAAAGCAGCAGGTATCAGTCCTAAAAGAACCATTCGCATAGGATTGTGGAGTGCAGAGGAAGAAGGCTTATTAGGCTCAAGAGGTTATGTGAAAAAAACATTTATGGATGCAAATAACCAACCAAATGCAGCGCATGCAAAATTCTCTAGCTATTTTAATATTGACAATGGTACTGGGAAAATTCGTGGGATCTATGCACAAGGTAATACAGCCGCAGCAGCCATTTTCAAGACTTGGTTTGCGCCATTCAATGATTTAGGTGCAAAGGCTGTAACCTTAAGTAATACAGGAAGTACAGACCATATTGCATTTGATGGGGTAGGGTTACCGGGCTTTCAGTTTATACAAGATCCTATTGAATACAGTACAAGAACACACCATAGCAATATGGATGTGTATGATCATTTAATGCAGGATGACTTAAAACAAATTGCAACAATTGTTGCTACCTTTGCTTTAAATGCAGCACAGCAAACAAGCTTGATGCCTAGGAAATAACATTTTGATTGAATGAAACAGTTTTTTATTTTAATTGTATCCTTTTTTTGGATTGGATCTCTTACGCAGCTTGCTGCTCAAAAACTTGAGATTGATTTAAGAACAGATACAACTGATAAAAAGTATGTAGTTGGTTTAGCTATAAGGAATGATAGCTTCACTGGGCATGCTTTTGTGTTGCTGTATCAACAAGATCAAAAGGATGCAGAAAAAAAAGATTTCAAAGTATATGGGTATTATCCTAAAAGAATCGCCAATATTCCAATTCCAATTGGTGTAGTCAAAAACGATTCTAATTGTTTAAAACATATCCCTCCAAATGGGGACATCTATTTTATAGTAGATGAAGCAGCTTATTATGAAGCAAAGAGAGTAGTGGAAAGATGGACTGCAGATCCACCTGTGTTTACTTTAATATTGAATTGCATTGATATGTTAGATGAAGTAGCGATGTCAATAGGAGTGAACTTACCATCAAGGTATAATACCATAAAATCTTTGGTGCCAGAACATTACATGAAGTATTTGTATAAAAAATTAAGTTCACCAAAAGGCATCGTCTACAATAAAAAATATAGATTAAGATTATTACCAAGCTCAGATTCACAGCAATTGATTTCAAATAAACCATCAAAAGTATTAGGTCAGTTTGTATCAGATACTGCAAATCCAAAATGGATTTTGCAGACGTTAAAATAATGCATTTAATATGTCCTTTCTTTTTGACCCAGAAAACCTATTGCCATATGATGGTATTGCCATTTACCATGGAGTAGTCTTTAATGAACAAGAAGCAAATGGAATTTGTAAGGATTTATTTGAAACCATTCCTTGGAAGCAGGATGAAGTGGTGATGTTTGGCAAAAAAATCATCACCAAAAGAAAAGTGGCTTGGTATGCAGATGCTGGCATAACCTATACCTATGCTGGGGTAAAAAAATCAGGATTGGAGTGGACATCTGCCTTAATTGTTATTAAGCAAAAAGTGGAAGCAATTACGGGAGCAAAGTATAATGCATGTTTACTCAATTTATACCACGAGGGAGAAGAGGGCATGGGATGGCATAGAGACAATGAAAAAGAAGTGGTTGGAGCGTCGTCCATCGCATCTTTGAGTTTTGGGGCTGTTCGTAAGTTTGCCTTTAAACACGCTACCACCAATGAACGTTTAGACATTGAACTTGCCCATGGCTCCTTATTAGATATGAAAGGGGAAATCCAAGCTCATTGGTATCATTCCTTGCCTAAGACAACCCGCATTAAACAATTACGTATCAATTTGACTTTTAGGTTGATGCATGCTTAGCCCTAAATTGTTCCTATTCCATAAAATGGAACATATTTACAGGTCAAATGGTTGGTATGGATGATTTTTTCAATAATTTATGCTTCGATTAAAATAGTGTCCTTTTTGGTGCTCTAAAATATTTTTTAGTATCAAAAAGATACATATATTTATTACATAAAAATTATACAAATGAAAAAAACAATCCTAGTAGCATTTTTAGCTACAACTATTTTCGCTTGTTCAACACCTGGTGAAAAAACTGCTTCAACTGACACCGCTGCTTCAACATCTAGTTGTGTAAAAGAAGGTCCAGAAGTTGAATTAATGAAAAAAGCAATCACAGCTTATAGTAATGGTGATTGGGCTACATGGGCTTCTTGCTTTAGTGACACAGCTAAATCATGGCATAACGGAGATACTGTGGGAATGAGTGTGTCTGATAGAGTTGAAATGTTTATAAAGCAAAGAGAATTATTTGAAGGTGTGGTAGATTCAGGCACACCAAATTACGAAGTTGTGACTGTTGCAACTGATGACGAACGTTACAAAGGGTATAAGTGGGGTCATGCTTGGGTTAGATTTTCAGCTAAGGCAAAGACTGGCGAAACTATGAAAACCTTAACTTTTGGAGCCTTTGCGATTAAAGACGGAAAAATTCATTGGGAACAAGTAATCTATGATGCTAAATAAAAAATAAATCTATGAAAAAAACAATTTTAGTAATGGCAACTGCTATTACATTATTTGCTTGTACAAATCCACAAGCAACAACTAGTACTGGATCAGATGATGCAATGATGGCTGAATTCAAAGAAAATGCAAAAGTAACAACAGCTGTTTTTGAAGCATTTGCAAACAAGGATTTACAAACTTGGAGTTCATATGTATCAGATACCCTTAAAGCCCATGGAGCTGGATATGGCTTAGAAGCTACTATTGGTAAAGAAGAGTTGAGAAAAAGACTTGAAGGTTTACATAGTATAGTGAATAATATTAAAGCGAATGATATTCAACTTTACCCAGGTCTTGATTCTGTTACTTATAAGCCTACTGGAGATGTAAGAGCTTATGTAAGATGGACTGATGATGGCATCAACGGTGCAAAGATTGAACATAAATATTATGGCGTATTCAAGTTCAATAAAGACCACAAAATGATTGAAACTGATGAATTTATGGATATAACTGGCGTGATTAAAGCCGCTACTGAAACAAAGCAATAAGCTTTTTAAGTTTGGAAAAAAATACGAAGAAAGGGCCCTTAGCAATAAGGGTCTTTTTTTTATTTGTTACTTTTTCGAAGTTCATATCTAACTGAATCTGGATAACCAATAGCGTCTACATACATCACTTTTTTATTATTATCAAAATAAAAATTTAAGACTCTTTCTTTAATGATTTCAAATTTATTGACATCTAATCCTGGTTTAGCAGAAGTGGTTACATAAGTAGTGGGTGGAAAAATTCCTCTATTTTGACTAAAATCCATATCTACCTTATAATCATTATTACTAGTATTATTTTTTTTTGGTATTCGATTATACGTGCTAAAGTCAAAAAGTAAAGCATAGCCTTTTTCATTCATGGTTTTAGCTTTATATGGCCCTAATTTTGATGTTACAAAATCCTCTGATTTATCCATCCAATTTAAAGTTTGAATTTGACTCATTGGAATGACAATTTTCTTATAAGGGGAGCAGGCAACTAAAAATAAGAATCCAACTAGAAGAATGGGTTTCATTTTTGAATTGAATAAATGATTTGAAAAAGAGATAGTACTATATTTTCAACAAAATTAAATAATTAAGATAGTTGTCCAAATTGGTTGAATAATATATAAAACGAAAAAATGTGTGACATATGTAGGACTTTTGGGCATAAAAAAGCCTAAGTAATTGATACTATGGATTTACTGCGGACTGGACTTTGAGTTCTCACTTAACTCAAACACTTCTCTAACCATCTAATTCATCAAATATAAAGTAGGTATAATTATACCTTTCCTTGAAGAACAGAGCAACTAAAGTTTAAGAGGGTATTTGCTTCGGATTCTGAAAAAGATTTTATATTGAATATTTAACTAACTTTATAATACCCCAAAGGTTAGATTAAAATTAAAACTATGAAAAAAGTAATCTTTACTTCGGGTATTCTATTTTTATTTGCTTGCAATAAAACAGAGGTCCCTAAAATACCACCTGTTGTAGTTGTTCAAGAAGAAGCAATTAAATTCACAACCAATCTTGATACAGGAACCTACAATGTTGCTGATACATTACCACTTGTTGTAACGGTTAGTTCAAAAATTCCATCTGCAGGTATTCTTTACTCAATCATTGCAACATGGACTGATAGCTCCAAACAAATATTTAAATTAGATACTAGTTTAACTGCCTCAAGTTTAGGTGTGAATATTCCAGGTTTAAAAAATATAGGTAATTACAATTTATCAATAACTGTATCGTCAAAATCGACATCATCCAATTCGTTAAATAAGACCATACAAGTTGTAAATAACCCATTAGGAAGGTTCATGGGGTATAAAGTTGCAGCTAATGCAAGACAACTAGGTACTGACTATTGGGAAAACTCAATATTACCTTCAGACCTAATTGTTGCTGTATTCCAAAAAAATTATGAAAATCACCACCCATCAGGTGCATATGCTGTTTGGACAGAAGCTATTTGTAATGGTGATTTTAACAATGATGGTTATATGGACGTGTTTAATGGCGGTACAACTTTTGGTGGTCAAATAAAAGCAACCATATCTTTTTTAATTTGGAATCCAAATACAAAAATTTTTGAAGAAAAAAACTTAATCAATGATAAAACAAATAATGTAGGTCATCCAAGATTAGTAACACCGGTATATTTAAATTCAGATAATTATGTTGACATAGTAATACACGGAATGAGAGACGAAGCAAGTAACTCAAACCCAAATGAGCCTGTTTCTATTTGCTTAAGTGATGGAAAAGGTGGTTATGACATTACAAAATTAGATTTAGAACCAAAATCATTAGCAAATCAATTTGGACATGAATGGGGTGATGTTGAAGATGTTACCGGAGATGGTCTTCCAGATTTATTTGTTTCTGCCAATTCTCATTCATACATATTTTGGGGAATCAATACATTTCCCTACTTCACAAACGTCAATTTTGCCCATTTTTCATCAGATACAAAAAATTATCCCTCTGATAATGGATTTGGTGAGGTGGTACCATCAGGTGCTGGTAATGTTTATGGAGGGGTATTTTTAGATGTTAACAAAGATGGACAAAAAGATTTATTATTAGCAGTCGGAGAAAACGGTATTCAGCCAGATGGTAGTAAAGATCAACAAAGAGTATTACTAAATAAAGGGAAAGGAAGATTCAATGAAACAGCTGTAATAAAATTACCTTTATACTCAAATCAAATAAATGCTGGTATCAACCAGTTTGATTATAAGGTGGATGATTTAAATGGAGATGGAAGATTAGATATTATTGCTGTTAACTCTGTGAAATATAGTCAGTGGAATATAGTAATTTATATACAGCAGAGTGATGGAAGTTTTATTATTGATAATAGTTTAGTTGAATATAACCTTAATACACTTTCCCGACCACAATATAAAACACGTTTAGTTTATAGCGATTTAAATGGAGATGGGTTAAAAGATATTAGCTATATAAACTCATCTATAACTCCATATTATATACTACAGAATAATGAATTTTTAACTAAGTCAGTATTTATTCGAGTTGGTAACAAGTTTGTGGAAAAGGACTACTACCAATTTGATCCCTATGCAAAAAGTTTAAAGGATAAATATTATAAATAGGCTAAAAAGAATCCGTTAGCTTCACTTTTAGCTACAGCATTAAAAAACCCCTTGCAAAATATTGATTTACAAGGGGTTAATTTTTTGAAAGCGGACCGGACGGGGGACGTTTTATATTAAAATTAATGACATACATATTGATTTACAATAAGTTATAACTAATACATTATTTTAATTTGACATATGTGTGTGACTATAGGTCACACATTACAATTTTAAACCTTATTTTTAGGGTATAAATCATAAAAGATGTCTTCATTAAAGTTTTATGCAAAACCCAATCCTATGGGGTGTAGAATACGATTAAGGTATACCTACAATAGAGATAGTAGATGTGATTTCTTTTGTGGGGTAGAAATTACAGATGAGAAGAATTTCAATTCAAATAATGATTTAACCCCTATTAAAAAGGCGGAGAAGGAGCATCAGTTAAAAAACAATCAACTTAAGCAACTTAAGATGAATGTTGAGGAGGTAATTCAATCATTAATTTTATTAAAGAAGGTACCCACTGCAAAATTAGTTAAGGAGAGATATAAGTCCCATAAATCAGTTTTATCTAATAATACAGATGTAGAAAGTAAGATTAACCGATTCTTCGTTATTCAAACTATTGATGAATATATTAACCATTTGAGGGGTAGGGTTCATATGGGGGATAATTTGAAAATAACCTCATTTGAGAAGAATAGTAGAATTATGGAAAGGTGGAGAGATTTTTTCAATGCAAAGAAGCAGAACTCAATCCAATTTGAAGAATTAAGGAGTAGGTATACCTTATTTAGAGAATTTGGTGAATGGGCTATTAAGAACCATTCTTTTGCTAACTCTTCGGTTAACAAATACAATTCTACTTTCAGAAACTTCTTAAAGTGGGGATTAAAAATGGATTATCATAACATTGATTTAGGGAGGTTTGATTCACCAAATCTTAAAGAAGTTTCAAAGAAGACAATATTAGCATTAACTACAAAACAATTACAATCCATTTATAATTTTACTGATTTCCATTATAGTTTAAATGGAGAGTATAATCCTAAATGTGAAACATTTAAGAAGAAAGAAGAGAGGTATTTCTTTGTAGAAGATGTGTTTAATCAAAAGAAATATGATAAGGATGATAATATTGAAATAATACCCCATTGTAAGAAATATACATCAATGGAGGTGGTAAAGGATTTCTTCTGTTTCCTTTGTTCAACATCTTTAGCATATGTGGATGCTGCAAATCTGAAAGTAGCTGATTTTGATTTTGCTAAGGATTGTTTTGAATTGATTAGGATTAAAACGTCTGCGCCCACTACAATTCCTATGAATGAGATGAGTAGGGCAATATGGATGAAATATTCAAAAGATAAAAATGGGAAACGAAATGATGGAAATAAGGTAGATACTCATTATCTATTTCCGCGATTTGTTGGAGATAAGTTCCTTTCTAATGCGAACACTAATTCAATGTTAAAGAGGATAGGGTTAGAAGTTAAAGATGATTTGAGTAATATGGTGAATATTGAAGTTAGGAGCGGAAGTGGGTATAAGGATGGAACTGAAGATGAGAAGAAACTTTATGAAGTTTTACATACACATATGGGAAGAAAAACCTTCATCAACTTTGCTTTAACTGAAAAAATTTCACCTATAGATATAAAAAAAATAAGTGGGCATAGTGATGAGAAGATGTTTAAATATTATGTGAATTCGTTAAGAGATGAAGTTAAAGAGGAGTTTCAGACTATGGGTTCATTTATGGGTAAAGGAGAATTTATTGGACCAAAAAATGGAAAGAAAATTAAAGAAGTTAAACCTATAGCTGATTCTGAGAGGTCAATTAAAGAAATACTTATAGAACTAAGTGAATTGAATAATGCAGGTTTGATAACTGATGAGGAGTATCAGCAAAAAAGAAATGAGATTTTGAAAAGAATCTAAATAAATAAAGCTAATTTCATATATAATTTATTTATTATGAAAAAGTTATCACATATCTATTTAATCATTGCTGTAATGTTTAGTATTTCGTGTCAAAATTCAGCTAATACTATTGCTGATTCAAAATGGAAAGTTTATTCATTGTCACCTTTTATCTATAATTTCTCATTAGACCAAAAGCCAAATATTAATTTTTCAGAGAATCATTTCAGTATTGATACTGTTGGCTTTAAATCTTTTGACAGTTTATTCAATAAAAAAGATTTTAAGTATATTCTGAATGATACTGCTATTATTATTCCTTTTGAAGAAAATGTGAATGGGCAAAAAATATGTTGCAAATTCGATACTGCTAATTATTTAATTGATACAATAGATAATAAAACTATATTTTTTTTATATGAATATAATATGATGTTAGTTAGTGAAAAAAAATTAGACATAGAGATAAAAAAGAGGCCTGAAATTCTAATTCCTTCGTGGGATGTGAATTTAGGAGAATTTTTAAATCAATCTAAAATTTTAGATAGTTTGAAAATTAATAATTACTATTATATTAATCAAAGTAGTACTAATTATACTCAACTGTTAAAAAGCAACTTAGATGTAGAATTAAAGACACTTTTATTTGAAGGTGATGATAAAAGATTAGTATTCGAAGTTAGTAATAAACTATACAAATCCGAAGTTGATTCTTTTTTAGAATACTTTAAGAAAAAGTATCCTGAATTGAAAATCAAAATCGTATATGATGAGGATAAAACACCAACTTACTCTTTTAGTAAATATGGGTATCATTTTTACATATTCAGTTCATCATCTGGAAAAGAGTATGAAAAAAATTATCACATTAGTATATCAGATAATTTCAAAACAATTAAAAATGTTTATGCAAATAAGAAAAAGAAGTATAGATTAATTGAAAGCTATTATATAAGCAAATAATTTTTTATATATGAAACCTATATTATTTTCATTAATTCTTTTATTAGTTATTAATAATTCATATTCTCAATTGAGTATAGGATTAACTGGCGATTCGAAAACACCTATTGGGTTTGAGGTAGGTATAAAAAGGTTTAATATGGTTTTAATGACGAGTAGCACTAAGTCAGACGGATACACACCAATAGCATATGGAAACAATTCAGTTAATAGGAGAACAGTAAATAGTGTTGTTGGATTGTCGGGAGGTATAAAAATTTATAAAGAACTATATACTGATTTAGGGTTATTACTTTCTTCTACTACCGATAAAGTAAATGTTAGTAGTCCAACAAAAGGAAGTTACTCTTACGACCCCGGAGATGATTATCCAACGAAATCAGAAATTGGAATGATTTTGGGATTGAGTTATTACTTTGAGAAGGTTAAGATTTCATCGGGCTTTAACTTATATGAATCGGGTGCTGCTTTTAAATACGGTATTTCCTACAGATTTTAATTATTTAAAAATTAATTTATGAAAAAATTATTTACTACCATTTTAGTTCTTTTCTTATTTACTCTTAATTCATTTTCTCAGGAGTTAGAGGAGAATGCACTTCGAATCAAACAGGATTTCAACTCTGGTTATGAAAACACAATAAAGAAGTATGCCTTAGTAAAGTGGAAAGATGAGTTCACTATGGTAGTTTATGAAATAAATAAACAATCTGATGCTTTAACAAATTTGATTGAAAAATTTAAATCAAAGAATACTACGATTTTATATAAAGCAATAATTAAATGGAGTCAACCTTTAAAAGCAGAAGCTAATCATAAAATTTGGAAAGAGCTAAGTTCAATCGATTTAGCATCAATGTTAAAATTTCATACAGATTGGACAATGGTAGAATATGAATATGACAAAGAGAATAAGGCTGCAAATGCATTCTAAATTTAGAATGCATCTTTCTTTAATTTAGCTACTTCAATATTTCTAATTGTAAAATTCTTTGGATTCTCATATGAAATATTAATTTGTTTGTATTCTGAAATACTTATTGACATATTTTCCCAATAAGCAGAATAATGACATTTCTCCATTGCTATTGCATTCATTTCATCACCTTCTCCTTCTTTATATGGGTCTGAAAAGAAGTTAAAAGAATTAGTTGGAGTACCATATTTAGCAGTTAAGGTATTTAGATAATCTTCATATTCAGATTTTATTGTTTCCCAATCATCTCGTTTTGGTAAGTATACAGCAATTTTATAAACTGTTTTAGTGATTGGTGATGAGAGGATTAACACATCAACAACGCTAACTCCAGCTTTGCCTGATAAAAATGGATTTGTATTATCGGGTCGTGTAACTTTAAATCCTTTCAATTTAAATTTTGCTACAACTTCGCTTAGTTTTCCATCAATTTTGATACCTAAAAATTCCTGTCCATAAATGTTGCTTTTTGTTATTATTAGAGCTACGATAAAAATGAATGTGATAAGCTTCTTCATATTGAATTAATTTTATATCTAAAATTATGTCAATTATTTAATTTCTTATTTTATTTTTCAACTTTTGATTTTAGAATATATCTGATAGTAGAGCAATAGAACTGCTTCCCACCTCTCTTTGTTTTGTAGTTTCTTTCATTGAGGTATTTTGCAATCATTTTACTACTCAATCCATCTTTATGTAGTTTTCTGATTTTCCTAAGCATCTTCAATTCCTTCTCATTTTCTACCAATTTCCCATCTACCTTATCATATCCATATAGGTCGTTAGAATAGGGTTTATTTGTCGATTTTAACCCCCTAAGAACATCTGTAACCCTTTGTGAGGTAATTTCCCTTTCCAACTGAGATAGTGAGCTTAAAATGGTTAAAAAGAACCTTCCATTGGGTGAGGATGTATCTATGCTTTCTGATAGTGAATGGAAGGTTATCCCTTTTTGGTTCATTTTTTCAATGGAGGATAGGGTGTCCATAGTGTTACGGGAGAAACGGCTTAAGGAATATACCACCACACCATCACATTCACCCTTCTTAACTATCTCTAATAACCTCATATAACCCTCACGATTGGAGTTTTTTCCACTTACCCCCTCATCCACTATCTCTTCGGATAAAATCAAATTATGGAGTTCGCAATACTGCTTAATCTTCAATCTTTGGTTATCTATGCTATGCCCTTCTAACTGATAAGATGTGGAACATCTTAGGTAGGATACTATTTTACTCATTTTTACTGATTTTATACCTAAAGTTAAGTAAAATCGCTCACGAAAACAAGTCTAAATACATGATAATCAGTCTATTATGAGGTATCGGGTAGGGCAAAGACAGATGTGTTTGCCCTCTGATAATTCAAAATCATATAGAGATAAACCTCTATGTGAAAACGAATTGCTAACTTTATAAAAATTCAAAATATGAAAAATTTAGTGGCTGCATTATTGATTTTAATTTCCTCTTCTGCAATTGCTCAGAAAACAATTACTTATGAAGAAATGAAAACAATATCAAAAGGAGCATTTGAAAATATAGAATGTGATGTCTATGTTGGAAAAGATGGCCACTCTTATAAAGTTGGAGATACATTGAAAATTGGTATGCCATCTTCAAATAAAACTTATGCATTTATTCAGGAGGGTAATGCATTAATGGTTCCTAAGCCATCGGATATCTCTATTAGCGGTAATACAACAGTTATTAAAAAAATCTATGTTGGTGGAACTAAAAGAGTAGGGTTTTCAATGTATGTTGTAAGTAAGGGGATGTGTGGAATGTGCCCTCAGTATTATATTAACTTAGAAGAAGCCTTTGCATCTAAAGAATTAAAATCATTGGGAATGAGTAGAGAGGAGGCGATTGCTAAATTAAAAGAAGCTAAAGATTTAGTTGATTTAGGAATGATGAGTAAAGAAGATTTTGAGAAGTTAAAAGCGGAATTAACTCCACTCATCATCATCAAATAGAGATATTACTTCCTCCAAAGTTTCACCCACTTAATAGGAGTTATTAAGTAAAACAAATTGGGTATAGAGAGTAAATTGTTATTCTTTATACCCATTTGTATTTTAATCAAACCATAGTGAAAGTTCTTCTTCAAATATGCTTTCATCCTTTCGTTCCTCATCTTTCTTCCTAATCCTCTCCATTTCTGTTTCCCTCTTTTTAAGCACCTTAGCGTATGGGGAATTTATTTTCCTTTGTTGGAGTTCGTAATTCGCCATTTCCTTCTGTAATCGCTCCCTAATATCCATTAATGCTGTATAGAATTCTATATTGATGAACAGTGTCTCAGTATTATCGCTCATAAATTGATTAATTGTATTCAATTGTTTAATTGTGCTTTTGTAGGAGTTTATCATATACTAATAGTGGTTTTAATGTTCATAGATTTGAAATACTCCTCTATTTCTGTTATTCTGAATACTCTTCTTCCATTTAGTAATAAACCATCTGGAAACTTCTTATTTCTTCTTTTAGAGTATATGGCGAATTTGGTTATACCAATCTCTTTACTAAGTTGGTGGATGTCAATTAGTGGTTCTGTAGTTATCATTATTTATTAATTTTTCGTTTTCTATTATATCCCAAACATTTTCATAGTTGTACCTCTTTTGGTATGCAGTTTGGTATTTTGCTTTATCTAATGGGATAGGGGTTTGGAAGTGTTTAGCGATATAGTTTGCCGCACCTATATTACTATCTACTTCTCCGATATACGGATTACTCAAATTCTTCATCTTTGTTATCCTTCTTTTCACTTCCTCTAATTGTGAAGTTTTAGCTAAGATGTGTATATGATAATTGGTTGGGTCCCCTTTATCTCTTTCACCTATATATACCATCCTTTCTATAATATCTTCACATTTATTGAATACTCTCTTTGAAATTGTATTAACCATATTCATAGTTACTTTTATTCCAAATCTGAGTACTATAAATCCATCCCAATGAAATGTCCCTAACCATTTCCCATATTCTTCATTTATTCTTCTTTCTTTTACCATAACTTCTTTCTTTAGTTTTTAGATACACCACTGGCTTATAGGTGGTTTATCCTTCAATTATTTTATCACGCTTTTTAATAAGTATTAACGAATTGTCACAAACACATAGAAAATGACCAAAATTTTTCAAATAGGTAAAAAATACCCCCAATATATTTGTGGGGGTAGGGGGAAATCTGATATATTTTTCCTTTCTATGTTACCAAAGAACCTAAAATGAAATTGAAATAAACCATTAAATATCATTTGCAATATTAAAATTAATAAGCAGTGTTTATTTTAGTTTAATATCCAATATCATTTTTAAATTGACGCATTGAATAAACATTTCTTCCTGTACAACAGGTATAACCATTATCCATCATCATTTTTATATGAACGGTGTCAAACTCGCCTTTGTTCCATCTTTTGAAATTTTGTATCAACCATTTTGTTTTTCCATCTTTTGTAAATACATAATCATCATCACTAAAACAATACCAATATTTATTTTTTTGTTTGTTTCTCAAATCTTCGGGAACAATTAAATCATATCCCAAGTCATTCATATAACTTAATACCCATTGCCATTTTATATCTCTTTTTATATTTCTCATATTTTAATTTTTATTTTTCTTCTTCATAATTTGGATAACCTTTAATTATATCATCATAAATGTCAATATCGTAATCTAGGAATGGTAATATATTATTCATAAATAACTTATGATATGGTAATTCCAATTCATCTTTAAATACTTTTTTGTTTTTAATTGTTTTTTTTCTAACTAGTTCTCTAAAATTCACATCTTTAATATCACCAACTATAATATCAGTTACTTCGTCAGCGTCTAAAATATCATAACTTAATATTTCAGGATGTTCATCTAATTCTTTGTAGATTTCTTTGAGTTCTCTGTGTTTTGTTTTTTTCATATTATTTTTTTCCGTTTGTTGACCTACGGTTATAGAGGTTTCATTTTCTAACACTTGATTATTGGTAGTTAGATTCACCCACTTTAACCATCTTAATAAATTATCAGTAATTAGGTTTTAGTTATTTACTTTCTGATAATTCTAATCACTCAACCAACAAACTAAGAGATTGTGATTAGGGTTTTAATGTTGGTTTTTCTCATTTCATAACTTATTTATTTTTAAATTATCCAGCCATTTTGTATATATTTTCATTTCTATTTGGATAATGATTTAGAATATATTCTAATTTTAAATCGTGCAATTCCAACTTATTTTCATAATATTTTTTTCGAGATGTTTTAAACTCAAATACCTTTTTAATCCACTTTGGTTCAATACATTTTTGTTTAATCATTGTATGTAATGGTGACGGATAATCATTACAGTTTTCTGAAAACATTTCACCAATAATACCTTCTGAATCTATTTCTAAAACAACCATTTCTAATCCATTTACACCAATTCCTAATTGAGAGTAACCAACATAATTCCAAATCATTTCATTATTACTTTCAATTAAATAAATTTCTCCATCATTTCCCATTGTAGTATTTTTTCTAACACCACTTCCTTTTAATCCCTCTGAAAGAATTTTCAATGAGTTTAGTGGTGATGTTATATGATAGAATTTATTTTTTGAACCATATTTTTTAAACATTTTTGTTTGATATTTTATGTTATGAGGAAATTTTTCACCGCAATCATTAGTGGTATAATTAAGAAATGTTACCCCAAATGTTTTCCAATTGTATTTAACTTCTGAAGAAATTTTATCACATTTATTATCATAATATATTTCCTCTTCATTTCTAACATAGTCATAGTTTAATACCTTTAAATGTTTTTGTTTGTGTGTATTCTTTGTTGTCAAATACTGTTTTCTTTTTTTGCATTTTTTCATATTGTTTTATTTGTTTTATTTGTTTTATTTGTTTTATTTAATTTTTTAAGAAACTATCCTCTTACCTTATTATAATATCAACCTCATATTTCGGGGGAAAATCCATTTGGATTTGGTTCCCGATACTGAGTGAATCATTAATATTTTAAAGAACTAACCCTCTTACCTTATTATAATATCAACCTCATATTTCGGGGTAAAATCCATTTTGATTCATTTCCCGATACTGAGTAAATCATTAATATTAAAAGAACTATCACCCTCATATTATAATCATAGCCATCTCGTTTTTCGGGGTAAAATCAATTTTGATTTAGTTCCCGAAATGTTTTAAAATCACTAATAACTAAAGAACTATCACTCTCATATTATTAATCTACTTACCTATCATTTCGGGAGGAAATCATTTTGGATTTGTTTCCCGATTTATTTAAATTGTGTGAAATCCTTTGGTATGGCGAATATGAAAAAGTACTTTGTTCCCAATCTGTCTGAATTGGTTAAAAACAAAGAGAAATTTGGAGAATTGGATAAAAAGGTCCAATCTCAAATCCTTTCTTTTTTAGCAGATAATAAGATAATTGCTCAGAACAATAGATTAGTGAAAAAGGCGGCAAAAGAGATTAAAGAAGTTAATAGGATAACCAATAGATTAAAAAAGAATGTTACGAAAATTTATCCCGTTATTAAGAATTTGCCATCGGGGTATTCACTATCTGATTTGTATGTAGAAAAAGATAGGAATTCTTATAGATTAGATATAAGATGGGTGGGATTAAGAAAGAAGTGTAGTTTGGGAACAGATTTGAAGGAAATTCAGAAGATTTGTAGGTTCTACAATTTAGATAAGAAAGTTGTTTTAAATACTGAAAATTATAAAGATGTAATTAGACAATCTCTATCCGATGTATTAAATGATTTTCTGATTGAATGTGGGTATGAGAATGTAAATAATGCCACTAAGTTGTATTTTGAAAAGAATGAACTTAAAATTAAGTTACCTAAAGGGGTAGATGTAGATAAGAAAGATAAGTTATCTAAAGCTTCCCATTTAGATTCGAATACTTCACTTTCCAGAGCTATTGGTAATGGTAGTGGAGGATTTATGAAGAATAATTTCTCTTCTCCAACAACTGTTGATGATACACCAAATAGAGTTAAGTATTCAAAAGAAAAATACAATTATAAAAATATAAAGAGGTAAAATTAAAATTCTATCTTATCTATTTCTTTCATCAATCTATCAGTTTCAAAAAGTGCTACTATAATTTTTTGATAATGAAGTATATCCTCAAATTCTAACTTTCTATCTTTTCTATCCTTTAACCATTTTTGGGCGGGTTGGTATCCTCCAATAAAAAAGTTCCAACTAATCTCAGGCACATTATCAAAGTACTGTGTTTCGTTAATATAAACTTTTCCTTCTTTGTATAGAGGTTTACTAACAGTATCATTTCCTGCTATTGGATATTGAGTGATATATTTCTCTATTATTGGGCTTTCTAATAAATGTAGTTGTCTGATTGCGCCACCTAATTTAACTAATGACCAAAATGTTTCTTTGTTTTTAGGAAAAGGCACTCTCGGAAAATCAATCTTTAGAAACGCTTTGTATTTTTCACGATATGTTGGAGAGTGTAGAACCGCATATACATAATCTAAAATATCTATCGGAGAGAATGTATCTTTTGTAATTCCTTTTTCATTATTGAACAGTAACCCAATTTTATTTGATATTTCTTTAATAATATCAGAATTGAGATTAGGGATTCTATCAATAATTTGGTCAATGGTTTGTTGATTCTCATCTTCTCCATATAAGTAGAGGGGAAAAGATGATGTTACTTCACTTGTTCTATTTGAGACGAATGAACTTTCAATAATTTTATTAGTTATGAATGTATGATAATACGAGTCTCCTGTTTTAAATTGTTTACAAAGAGTTAATCCGATATTTCCTTCTTTAAGAAAATTTTTCATAACTTTTTTTGCAGTTCTCCAAACTAATTTATCTTCATAAAAAACATATCTATTATCAAATGGTCTATATGAAATTGGTTCAATGAATTTGTTTAAATCCATTTCGTTTTTTATGTTATCATATCCCTGTAAAATATTCCAACCATCTTTTTTCTTTACATTAAATTTATTATGTAATAAATCTTCGTTCCTATCACTTTGTTGAAAATCGATATAAAAATTTAGTAAATCTTTTTTATTCTGTTTTATTACAAATTCATCGTGTGCAGTTGTTAATCCGACCCCATTGATATTAAATAATTTATCTATTGGAAATCCATTATCATAGGAGTTTTGTTCTTTAAAATCTTTTGCAACAAAGAAGTAGTTTGGAGATATATTTGGTAATTCTTTATATTGAATAGTTTTTATTGTGTTTTCATTCAGGAAATTATATTTAAATTCTCTCTTTCCAAATAAATCGAAATGAAACACGCTTCCTAAATCTTTTGATTTTTTCACCCCTGTTTTTATAAAAATATTTATTGAAACACCCTGCATAATATCAAAAACATTTACATCTGCACTGCCATCCAATGCAGTTTCCTTTTTTTTACTATTTCCGTGTAAATCAATAGTGTATATTTTATCAAATGTTTTAAGTAGATTCCATCGCATTCCTCTAAATGTAGGATTGTCTAAAAAACCGTGTGGATTAATAAACGCTATTACACCACTCCCGTTTTTTTCAATAAAATGTTGACCATAACGCAAAAACTTTACATAATCATCATTAATCCATTTTGGATTTCTTTCTTTTAATTTTTCTATACCACCTGGCTCCTTTTTATAATCTTCCATTAAGTCCATAATCCATTCGCCTTTATTAGCACTTTCTCCACTGTATGGGGGATTGCCTATTATACACATAACGGGCGAGTCTCTTTTAACTTTATTAGCTTCGTTTGCTTCAGTACTTAACCAATTTGCAAACAAAGTTCCTGTGTCAGGGTGATGTTGTTCTAAACTATTTGTTAGGTAAACTTTTAATCTTTGTTCTTTAGTAGGTTTAAATCCTGTTTCTGAAAGAAGTAAATCTAATTTCAAATGAGCCATTGCATAACTCGCCATCAATAATTCAAATCCATTTAATCGTGGTATCAAATGATTTTCAACATAATTATTCCAAATACCCTGTTGATTTTGAAACTTATCTGAATAAATATATTTCACTACTTCACATAAAAATGTTCCTGTTCCTGTTGCGGGGTCTAAAATTTGAACTCTATGAACTTCCTGTTCAATTTGTTTATTTATTCCCTGTACATCAGTTTTGATTTTAATTTTACTCGTATCAGCTAATCCTTCAGACAATCCAAATTCTATTTTAAGAACATCATCAACTGCTCTTACTATAAACTTCACAACGGGTTCTGGAGTGTACCAAACACCTCTCGCTTTTCTTAGTGTTGGGTCATACTCAGATAGGAATGTTTCGTAGAAGTGAATTATTGGGTCATTCTGTTGAGTGCTTTTCCCAAAATTATTTAGAAGTGCTGCTACATCAGTTGCTCTGAATATATCTGCTAATGCATCTACTATCCATACAATTCTTTCATCCAAATCGAAACCCGCGATATATTGAAATAACTTCCTTAGAAATGGGTTAGATTTTGGAATTAACTCTGCAGCTTCACTTCTACTAAATGTTGGAAGGGTAGGGTCGTGTAATCTCGCTGCAAACATTCCGTAAGCAATTGTCTGAGCATATAAATCAGAGAATGCTTTATGGTCAATATCATTAATTAGAATTTCTTTGAATCCATTGAACTGCTCTTTAATAGAAGAGTTTGCCATTGATTCATCATCACTATCTAATGCTTTGTTGATAACCTGCGCTAACATCTTTGCTTTACCCGCCATCATCTCTGCCAACTTCTGAGATGATTTAATAGTTTGCCCTATGGTTGTACTGAAATCTTTAATTTGGGTTTCAAAAAGGGGGTATTCACTTTCTTTACCAATTACACCATTCCCTCTAATTTCGCCTATAGAGAAAGTTGTTATTAATACACCATCCTTAAATAATTGAAAATCTAAGTAGTTAGTGATTATAAGATTATTTAGGGATGCCTTATATCTACTGAATTGTTCTACATAGTTTTTGTGGTTTAAATCTGCACCTAAATCCTTTGCTTCAATATATCCAACGGGAATATCCTTTAATGTAAGAATATAATCGGGAGCACCACATTTAATCCTCGTTGGTTCATTAGTAACTAAGAGATTTGGGAGTAGGGTTTCTAATAAGTTCTGTAAATCACCTCTAAAACTGTGTTCTGTAGTAATTCCCGATTTGTATCGGGTATTAACCTTATCGATATATTCTGAAACCTTCATTATGTAATTTTTATATAATGCACAAATTAACTAAATGCTTATCATTTCGCTAATAATCCCTTAATTGAATCTGACTTAATTGGGTATTGAATAAACCCTCATTATCACCCTAAAATAGGGTATATCAATTCCTCTAAAACTCAATAAAACCGTTAGGGTGTGTGACTTATGTGTGACTTTTGGGTATTGAAAAGCCTAAGTAGTTGATACTTAGGCTTTACTGCGGACCGGACGGGACTCGAACCCGCGACCTCCGCCGTGACAGGGCGGCATTCTAACCAACTGAACTACCGATCCAAGAACTCCGAACCTAGTTTCCTATTTCCGGGTTGCAAAGATAAGGGTAAAGAAGTTTTTTAAACAAATCTTTTATTAAAAAAGGTTGTATTATTTTTACAGCCTAATTCATGATTATGCCAGCATATCCAAATAGACAGTTTTTAGAATTTGAACAGCCAATTAAGGACTTATATGAACAAATTGATGCAACTAAGAAATTAGCTGAAAAGAACCCAAAAATCGATTTATCAGCAACTGTAGCTCAGTTGGAGAAATCTATTGTGGATAAGCGTAAAGCAATCACAGAAAGCTTATCCCCATGGCAACGTGTGCAATTAAGCCGCCATCCTGATAGACCTTATACCTTAAAATATATCCATTTAATGTGCGATAAATTCATCGAATTACATGGTGACAGAAATGTGAAGGATGACAAGGCCATGGTGGGTGGATTTACAGAATTTAATGGCCAAACGGTGATGATGATTGGTCAACAAAAGGGAAGCAATACCAAGGCTAGGCAGATGCGTAATTTTGGGATGGCCAACCCTGAAGGGTATAGAAAGGCCCTCAGATTGATGAAATTGGCCGAAAAATTCGATAAACCAGTGGTTTGCTTGATTGATACTCCGGGTGCATTTCCAGGCCTAGAAGCCGAGGAAAGAGGCCAAGGAGAGGCCATTGCACGAAATATTTATGAAATGATCCGTTTAAAAGTGCCAATTGTGATTGTGATCATTGGAGAAGGTGCGAGTGGTGGTGCATTAGGAATAGGTGTGGGAGACAAAACTTTGATGATGGAAAACACATGGTATACCGTGATTTCTCCAGAAAGTTGCAGCTCTATTTTATGGAGAAGCTGGGATAAAAAAGAATTAGCCGCAGAGCAATTGAAATTGACTGCAAATGATATGAAAGGCTTTGGCTTGGTGGATGAGATTGTGCAAGAGCCATTGGGTGGTGCGCATTGGGATTATGAAGCCGCAGCCGAGATGCTTAAAAAACAAATTATTAAAGCCTTGGATGAGGTGAAAGATATTGACCCTGCTAAAAGAGTCGAAAATAGAATCGAAAAGTATAGCAAGATGGGCTTCTGGGAAGAGGCTTAATTCAGTTTTTGTTTAATCGCTTGTAATTTCATCAATGCCTCCACTGGAGTCAAATTATTGATGTCAATGCTATCTAATTCTTTACGGATGGATTCAAAAGTTTCTGTATGTGCATCAAAAATGGACAGTTGAAATTTTTCTGTAGTTGCTTGCACTGTTGGGCAAGCTTGTTGATGTTCCTTATTTTTTAATTCCATCTCATGTAAAATCGTATTCGCACGATCCACTAATTCATTGGGCATGCCAGCCATCTTTGCCACATGGATACCAAAACTATGTGTGCTTCCTCCTTTGGCTAATTTACGTAGGAAGATAATTTTATTACCCACTTCCTTATGCGTTACATGGTAGTTGTGTACACGTTTTAATTGCCCTTCTAAATCATTCAATTCATGATAGTGTGTTGCAAATAATGTTTTTGGACGATGCGCAGATTTTTGTAAGTATTCTATAATACTCCATGCAATAGAGATGCCATCATATGTGGATGTGCCTCTTCCAATTTCATCTAACAAAATCAAACTTCTTGCACTCAGGTTATTTAAAATACTTGCTGTTTCAATCATCTCCACCATAAACGTTGACTCACCCGCATTTAAATTATCACTAGCACCTACACGTGTAAAAATTTTATCGGTCAATGGGATAGATGCAGCTGTGGCTGGCACAAAGGAACCCATATGCGCCATCAAAGTGATCAAGGCAGTTTGTCTTAATACCGCGCTTTTCCCGCTCATATTTGGTCCTGTTAGCACAATGATTTGTTGGTCATTAGGGTCCAATAAAGTATTGTTGGCAATATAGGGGGTATCTATTGGAAGGGTTTGATCAATCACAGGATGTCTTCCATCGGTGATAGATAAAATGCCATCATCCATCATGGTAGGTTGACAATATTTATTTTGCTTAGCGATATATGCAAAACACAATAAACAATCAATCACGCCTACAAACTGTCCATTGGTTTGAATGGCATTTAGATCGTTTAAAATAAGGTCCAATAAATGTTGGTACAACTGTTGTTCTAAAGCAAAGATTTTATCCTCAGCACCTAATATTTTTTCTTCGTATTCTTTTAGTTCAGGTGTAATATACCTTTCGGCAGTGGTTAATGTTTGTTTACGAATCCAATCTGCAGGCACTTTGTTTTTATGCACATGTGTTACTTCTAAATAATATCCATATACATTATTGTAACCAATTTTTAAGGAGCTAATACCAGTGCGTTCTGCTTCTTTATTTTGTAATTGCGTTAGGTATTCCTTGCCGCCACTGGATATACTTCTTAATTCATCTAAACTTGGATCAACGCCATTTTTTATAAATCCCCCTTTCATGATGGTGGCAGGAGGCTGCTCCATGATATGGTATTGGATCGCATCTATCGTCTTTTGACAAACAACTAAGTTGGTTGCAAGTTGCTTTAAATAAGGATTCGTGCTTGGGGTTAAACTTGCTTTGATAGCAGCAACCGCAGTTAAAGATTTTTCTAATTGTACTAACTCTCTTGGTTGTATTTTTCGACTTGCTAATTTACTCGTTAATCTTTCTAAGTCGCCACAGGACTCAATGGTTTCATGTAATGTATTTGAAGCATCTTTGGCATCTAAAAAATAAGCGACTGCACTGAGTCTTTGATTGATTTGTTCCAGTGATTGCAAAGGGAAAATCAACCAACGCTTTAATAACCTTGCACCCATTGGACTTTTGGTGGCATCTATAATATCTATCAAGCCTTTTTGTCCTGCGCCGTTACCAATCAGTTCTAAATTTCGAATGGTGAATTTATCCATCCATAAAATTTCATTTCGATCAATACGACCAATAGTATGAATATGTTGAAGGTGAGGATGTTCTGTTTCTTTTAAATAATGTAGGATCGCACCTGCAGCAATGATGCCTAATTTTTGAGTTTCAATACCAAAACCTTTTAAGCTCTGTGTTTGAAATTGTTTTAATAAAAGTTCTGTTCCAAATGCTTCATCAAAAATCCAGCTGTCTAAACCATAGGTATAAAATCCAGCACCAAAATGTTCTTTGAATGCATTTTGGTAATTTTTAGGGTAGAGGATTTCTGCAGGTTGTAAACTTTGCAATAATTTATCCAAGTATTCTACATTGCCTTCTGCAATTAAGAACTCGCCAGTGGTGATGTCCAAGAACGCAATACCACCATTGTCATTTTCAATAAATAATGCTGCTAAAAAATTATTTTGTTTGTGCTCCAACAATTTATCGTTGGTGGCAATCCCAGGAGTTAACATATCTGTTACACCTCTTTTTACAATGCCCTTGACTGTTTTTGGGTCCTCTAATTGATCGCAAATGGCAACACGATGTCCCGCTTTCACCAATTTGTGTAAATAAGTATCCAATGAATGATGAGGGAAACCAGCAAGTTCACTTGAGGAGGCAGCGCCATTGTTTCTTTTGGTTAATGTAATGCCTAAAACCTTAGAGGCAATCACGGCATCTTCACCAAATGTCTCATAAAAATCACCCACTCTAAAGAGTAAAATGGCGTCAGGGTATTTTTGTTTAATAGCCCGATGCTGTTGCATTAGAGGAGTTTCTGAACTTGATTTTGACATGGGTGACAAACCTACATAATTTTTTAATATTTGAAAAGCTTACTTTTGCACTATGCGTAAATTAAGCATGGAGGAATTGGGGAGAAAGTCGGTCGAAGACTTTAAACTAGCAGACAAAAAGCCGCTAGTGGTGGTGATGGACAATATACGTAGCATGCACAATGTAGGCAGTGTCTTTAGAACAGCCGATGCATTTTTAATTAGTGGAATTTGCCTATGTGGCTTCACCCCACAGCCGCCACACCGCGATATCCATAAAACTGCTTTAGGAGCCACTGATTCGGTGGATTGGTTGTATTATGAAAACACAGTCGACGCTGTTTTAGCATTAAAAGAAAGAGGCTATAAAGTACTTGCAATTGAACAAACAGAGGGGAGCATCATGCTTGATGCATATGAACACAAGCATATTCCAACAGCATTTGTTTTTGGTAATGAAGTAGATGGAGTAAGTGACGAAGTGATTCAAGTATGCGATGGGGTGATTGAAATACCACAATGGGGGATGAAGCATTCATTGAACATTTCGGTGGCCGCAGCTGTTGTATTGTGGGAGTTTGTTAGAAAGTAAATTAGTTTTAAAAGTGTAATATTTTCGGGTCAATTATAATTATGAGTACAGTTAAAAATTATTTGAGTTTAGTGAAGTTTTCACATACCATCTTTGCGATGCCATTTGCATTGATTGGTTTTGTGTTGGGTATTGCTGCTTTGAAAAATAATAATATCGTATTACAGACCAACGAGGTCATTGTTCGTTTTTGCTTAGTGCTTTTATGTATGATTACTGCAAGGTCTGCTGCCATGGGATTCAATCGTTATTTGGATCGTCATTTTGATCAATTGAATCCAAGAACGGCCATTCGTGAAATTCCTGCTGGCATAATTAAAGCCGAAAAAGCGTTGGGTTTTGTTATTGTAAATGCTTTGATTTTTATCATTGCAACTTATTTTATTAATCCAATTTGCTTTTACCTTGCTCCAGTGGCCTTATTTGTAATTTTATTTTATAGTTATACAAAACGCTTTACCTATTTATGTCATTTGGTTTTAGGGGTAGGACTCTCTTTAGCACCTATTGGCGCTTATTTAGCGGTGACAGGGGTATTTGACATACTGCCTTTACTTTTTTCTTTCGCGATTATTTTTTGGGTAAGTGGTTTTGACATTATCTATTCATTACAAGATGCTGAGTTTGATAAATCACTAGCGCTTTACTCTATGCCAAGTCATTGGGGTGTAAAAAAGGCCTTAAGCATATCTAGAATTTTTCATTTTTTTTCGGGGGTCTTTTTGTGGACTGCCTATTTTATAGGAAATTTCCATTGGCTATTTTCAATTGGATTGCTTGTGTTTAATATTTTATTGGTCTATCAACAAAGTATTGTGAAACCAAATGATCTATCTAAAGTAAATTTGGCTTTTATGACAGCGAATGGCATAGCAAGTATTGTCTTTAGTATTTTTGTGATTACTGGAATTATTTTAACTTTTTAATGTAAACGAATTGGCTAGAATCATTTGTATAGATTACGGTGGAAAGCGATGCGGATTGGCAGTGACCGATCCCTTTCAAATGATTGCGACTTCGCTCATTACAGTAGACACTAAAAGTTTATATACTTACTTAGCAGACTATATTGCAAAGGAACCTGTTGAATTAATTTTAATAGGGGAGCCATTGAATTTAGATGCATCTCCTACACATGCCACACCTTTGGTTAATAAAGCCATTCTTGAATTAACTGAAAAGTTTCCAAACATCCCTATTCAAACTGTGGATGAGCGCTTTAGTTCAAAAACAGCTGTGCGGGCCATGGTGGAAATGGGGATGAAAAAGAAAGACCGTCAGGTGAAGCAGAATGTAGATTTAATCGCCGCAACCATCCTCCTTCAAGAATACCTGAATAACAAGGATCTAATGTCTTAACACAGTAGAATCTATTTACGACCTATTTATTGTAACTTTGCACCCATAATTGAACTTCTATGACCTTACCAATTGTAGCCTATGGTGCTGCCGTTTTAAGAAAAGTGAGTGAGCCAATCAATGCGGATTATCCTAATTTGACTAAGCTGATCGAAGACATGTGGGAAACCATGTACGACAGTAATGGGGTAGGTCTTGCCGCACCACAGATCAATCGTGCTATTCGTTTATTTGTAATGGATAGTCAACAAATATTTGAGAACGCCGGAGCAGGTGATGAAACTTATCCAGATGCACCAGGTATCAAAGCAGTATTCATCAATGCCGAAATTCTTGAATTAAGTGGCAATGAATGGGTATATAACGAAGGTTGTTTGAGTATACCAAAAATTAGAGAAGATGTTTTAAGACACGAAAAAGTGACCATGAAATACATGGACGAAAATTTTGTGGAGCATACAACTACTTTTGATGGCATGACTGCGCGTATCATTCTACATGAGTATGATCATATTGAGGGTAAATTATTCATTGATTATATCAAGCCACTCAGAAAAAAAATGTTGCAGGGTAAATTGAATGATATTCATAAAGGCAAAGTAAGAGTGGATTATAAAATGACTCAAATAAAATAATTATGCGTTCATTGCTTTTTATTGTCTGTATATGCTTTGTTGGTCATTCTTGGGCACAGGATACAACACTGAGTATAGAAAATCAGACTTTTACATTAGCAGATGTAATTGTTAGAAATAATTTTGAGTATAAAGATATTTTAGCAAGAATTAAGCGAGATACTAGTTTTTATAAAGCCTTCAAAACCTTAAGGACAATAGGTTACAGCTCGTTCAATCATATCGAGATGTATGATAAGAACCAAAAGATGGAAGCCTCTTTAGATAGTCGTACCCGTCAAAATAGAATAGGGGATTGTAGGACTATGGATGTTATTGAAGAAAAAACATTCGGAAAATTAAGAGACAGTAAAGGTGAATACAATTATGTCACACCTTCTTTATATGCAAGTTTATTTTTTACAAAAGGTAAAATATGTGGTGAGACCAATATAGTAAAAGGTAAAAAAAGAACCATCCAAGGTTCCGGTATTGAAAAAGCGAAAGAACAATTGAAGATGTTGTTTTTTAATCCGGGTGAAAAAATTCCTGGCATCCCAATGATTGGTAATAAATTAGATTTATACGACGATAACGCACATGAGCTGTATACCTATAGATTGGATTATGTAGACTACCACGGCAAACTAGCCTATGTATTTGAAATCAAGCCTAAAGAGGATCTTGGTTTTTTTGCAAAAGACAGGGTGGTGGTAGATCAAATGATTACCTGGTTTAATCCAAACACCTTAGAAGTATTGGGACGCAATTACGCATTGAGCTATAAGGCTGGGATCTATGATTTTAATGTTCAAATGGAGGTAGAAATGACCTACACTTCCAATGGCCTTTTAGTCCCTAAAATATTAAGGTATAAGGGAGATTGGGATGTGGTTTTTAAAAAGAGAGAGCGTGGGCTTTTTACAGCAACACTATTTGATTTTAAGTCAGGGAAATAAACAAAGGGGAATAAACTAGTACCAGTAAAATTAAATTCCCTAGTCTTGTAAGAAACTTCCTTCAATATATTTTACCACTTCAACTAAGCTTCCAGTTTCTTTAAATACTTTTAGTTGTCTGTCGGCACCAGTACCATTGGTAAAAATATCCTGTACTTTTTCAATATGCTTCCTGCTTCCTAAATCATCTACCACACCGTCTACAAACTCAAGTAGTTCATTGATTAAATCCTTGACAGGGACTTCTTTTTCTTTACCAAAGTCAATCAGCAATCCATCAATGCCATATCTGCTTGCGCGCCATTTATTTTCATTGATCAATGCACGTTGGTAATTGATGAAATTAATATTCTGTCTTCTGAGTGTATAAATCTTAGCACATAAAGCTTGAAATAATGCAGCGATGGTAGCTGTTTCTTGCACGGTCATAGGCACATCGCAAATTCTGAATTCAATGGTATTATAGACTGGGTGTACCCTTAAATCCCACCATATTTTTTTAGCATTATCGATACAATTGGTTTTGATCAACAATTGGATAAAACTTTCATAGGCTTCGATACTTTCAAAATAGTCTGGTATACCTGTTCTTGGAAACTTATCAAAAATTTTAGAGCGGTAAGATTTATATCCAGTATTACTTGACTCCCAAAATGGGGAGTTGGTGCTCAATGCATAAATATGTGGAAGAAAATACCTGGCTGTATTGGCAATATGGATGGCCATACGTCGATCTTCCATTCCAATGTGTACATGTAGTCCAAAAATCAAATTACTCCTTGCAGCTTGCTGTAATTCATTTAAAAGGGCTTGATACCTACTTTGGTCGGAGATCAATTGTGTTTCCCATAAACTAAAAGGGTGGGTACCAGATGCGCCAATACTATATCCTAATTCTTTTGCAATGGAGGATACAGAAGTTCTAAGTTCAAATATTTCTTGATATGCAGCTTCTACATCCTGACAAATACCAGTTCCAACTTCAACCACAGCCTGGTGCATTTCTGCCTTGATTTTATCCTTAAAGACTTTCTCACCCTCATTGACAATAGCTTGTTGATGGCTCTTTAATTCCTTGGAAGCAGGGTCTAATACCATGTATTCTTCCTCAATACCAATTGTAAACTGTGTTAAATTTTGGCCCATACCCATTAAAACTACAAATAATATTAAGATCTTACAAAAACCAAGTCAAAAAAAATGCCCTCCAATTTGGAGGGCATTCATATAGGTCTATATTAGATCCTTAAATTGTTCCATTAAAACTTGAAACGTAAACCTAATTGGCTTACCCAACGAGCACTGTAACTAGGTGCTGTGCTTGAGCTAATACCCCATGGTGTATTGTTTGCCACTGGAGAGAAGCTATAGCTAGGTACAGTTGAACCTGTTGCACCTTGGTAACGCATTAGAGAATATTGGTCGTTTGCCATGAAATAAGTTCTTCCCCAATTTCTATTCAACATATTTGTGAAGTTAAACACGTCATAAGTTAATTGGAATTGGTATTTCTTATTGTAAATTTTCACGTTGAAATCTTGTACAAATTTCACATCAATGATGTTTGTAAATGGCAATCTAGCACCGTTTCTTTCAGCATACTTACCTCTGTTTTTGCTTAAGTAATTATCTTGAGCAATATAGTTTTCCAATGCTGCTGCTTGTTGAGCTGCTGATAATGGGAAAGTACTATTAGATACAAAAGTCATTGCTCTAATTTGATCGGCAGTAGGGATAAAGATTAGATCATTTGTTTCAGATGTACCTTGGTCTCTAACAGGACCGTTAGAATAGGTATAGCTGAATGGATTACCAGACTGTCCGTTATATACTAAGCTAACAGTAGAAGCTAAAGCACCTTTTGCATAAGTGAATTTCTTAGCAATAAAAGCACTTACTCTATGACCTAAGTCAAAGTCTGATCTTGATCTCTGAACATCATTTCTACCATTCACAGTCTCCATAAATCTCCATTGAGAGTTATTTTGGCTAGAAGTTGGCTCATGTGTTACAAATGAAGCACCATAAGTATAGAATGCGTTGAAAGAGAATCCATCAGTCCAAGACTTATCAATTGACGCTGTAAAGTTATATGCGAAACCAGAGCGACGGTAGTAAGGTTGGTTCTCTAATAAGAACACACCAGTGTATGGATTAGATCCAGCAGTAATGCCTGATCCAGCTGGGTAACCAATACGAGTTAAGTTATAAATATATCTGATATCAGGTCCAGATAATTGAGCCACTGGAGGGTTGATGTCTAATCTTCTGTAATAGATTTCATTGATATTTTTGCTCACAGATCCTTCTACAGTGATTGACCAATTGTCTTTTAATTTTTTATCAATAGCTAAAGAAGCACGGAAGATTTTTGGTAATCTAAAGTCTTTAGAAACTAAGTCCATTTGACCTTTCGCTGCAGCAGTACTTAAACCTAAATCAGCAGCAGTGTATTGACCCAATGGATTAGGTCTGAAATTGATACCGAATCTAGCGATATCAGATGCAGTAAAGATAGAAAGACCTCCAACTGATTGACCGTTGTTGTTGAATACGCCACCAGGCCATACCAAAGGAATACGTCCTGTGAACATACCCAATCCTCCACGAACTGTGATGTTTTCTGTTGGCATCTTGTAAGTAAATCCAACTCTTGGAGAGATAGAAATTCTTGGATCAGGAATCGTACCAGATCTTGCGCCATTGAAATCATACAATCTAACTGTGTTGAAGTTGAAATACATATCTTCTATCGGAGTAGATAAGAATTTAGTATAGTCTGCTCTAATACCATAGTTCACTGTTAAATTATCTGTGTATCTGATTTCATCATTGATGAAAGCACTTCCTCTACCAGTATAGAAACTAGCAGCAGATTTTGTATTATCACCTGTTGTTTGGTCTAATAGAGCGAATGAACGATCATAACGAGTTGGTGCTTTTTCAGTTAAGAAATCGTTTAAAGAACCAAATTGGTATGAACCAAAGTTTTGACGAATAAATACGTTGTAAGACTTACTCAATTCATAATCCACACCTACTGTAAATGCATGTTTGTTTACATTGAATTTGTAGAAATCTAAGAAGTTCCAGTTGGTTTGCTTCAATAAATTCGCTGTAGAGAATTCTTCAGAACCAAAAACCATTGAGCCGGCAGCACCGTCAAAAATGGTAACACGTGGGAACTTATCGCCAATTGGATTTCTGTCATCCATTACATCTGTGTAAGTGAATAACATTTTGTTGCTAGATCCATTTTTAAATGACGATTTTAATTCAGCAGATAATGAATTCGTTTTATTAGGATAAAGTATACCGTTGTTGTAGAAGTTTACTCTTGTAGAACTAGATGCAGAAGTCGCATAAGAATTAGTTTCGTTGTAACGATAAGATAAACTGAACTTATTCATTGAATTGATGTTCCAGTCTAATTTAGTTGCCAATCTTTTTGCACTTGTTGAAGCAGCATTATCTTGGTAACCACCAACATCATATCCGTACTTTGTTTTTACAAAATCAACTAATCTATCAATATCTGCTTTTCCGCTTGCGCCTCTGTAACCACTGATATCAAAAGGTTGTGGTCTTTCGTTCTCAATAGATTCAAAGTTAACAAAGTAGAATAATTTATTTTTAACAAGGGCTCCACCAACACTTCCACCAACTGTTCTAGCTGTGAAAGGATTCAACTTAGTTGCTAATTCTTTAGCACCTGTAGGTGTTTTACCAGTTAAGTTTTGGTTTTGTGTGAATGAGTAAACAGTTCCAGATGTTTTGTTTGTTCCACCTCTTGTAGTTGCGTTGATACCACCACCAGTAAAGTTACCGATAGATGCATCAAAAGGAGAAACCATTACTTGGAATTGATCTACCGCATCGATAGAAATAGGACCAACACCTGTTTGTCCACCATTGGTACCACTTGCACTCAAACCAAATTGGTCATTGTTTACAGCACCATCAATGTATAATGAGTTGAAACGGTTATTTTGACCAGCGATAGATACACCAGCTAAATCACCATTTCCACCTACAAATTTTGCAGTTGGGGTAAAACGCAAGAAATCTTGCACGTTTCTACCTACAGTAGGTAAGTTGTCTATTTTATCACGACCAATGATAGTTTGTGTACCACCTTTCACTGATAAATCTGAACCTCTTTTTGTAGTAGATACAGTGACATCTTTTAATTTGTCAACTTTAGAAGATAAGATGATATCTAATCTAACCGCATCACCTAATGACACATAGACTTCATCTCTCTTTTCTGATTGATAGTTTACATAAGATATAGTTACGGCATATGGTCCACCAGGTTGCACGTTACTTACATCAAAAAAACCAGTCTTTCTTGTTTGTGCATTATACACAGTTCCAGTAGGAACGTGTAACACAGAAATAGTTGCACCGACAAGCACTTCACCATTGTCAGCTTTTACAGATCCGCTGATGCTACCAGTGGTGTTTTGAGCAAATGTCAAAGCTGGTAAAAGAAGCATTGCGATTGTAAACTGTAGTAATTTTTTACTAAGCATATTTGTTGTTTTATTTAGTATTGCAAAGAAACTAATAATCCTTGATATGATTTTGTGTATTTCTTAACAATTTAGAACAAAATAAAATATCAATAACTTATGTATAATAATTATTTTTAATATATAATTAATTTCACGATTTCTCTGTCAAAATCAATGATATCATCATAAAACACTATCGATGATAGGAATTCTCTGTTTCATTTTCACGCTCTTTATCATACGCCTTGATAATCGCTTTTACCAATTTATGACGTACAACATCCTCCTCGTCTAAAGTGATGTGCGCAATGCCTTCGATATTTTGTAAAATTCGGACAGCTTTATCTAAACCACTTTTTTGATTACGAGGTAAATCTACCTGAGTAGGGTCGCCAGTAATGATCGCTTTTGCATTGGAACCAATACGTGTAAGAAACATTTTAATTTGTAAATCGTTTGCGTTTTGTGATTCATCTAAAATAATAAATGCATTGTCCAAAGTACGTCCACGCATGTAGGCTAGTGGCGCAATTTCGATTGTTCTAGATGACATATAATAGGCTAATTTATCTGCAGGAATCATGTCATCCAATGCATCATACAAAGGACGTAAATAAGGATCAATCTTTTCTTTTAAGTCCCCAGGTAAAAAACCTAAACTTTCCCCAGCTTCCACTGCAGGTCGCGTAAGAATTATTTTTTTAACCAATTTATTTTTTAAAGCACGAACGGCTAAGGCAACAGCAGTATAAGTTTTACCAGTACCTGCTGGTCCAATTGCAAATACAATATCATTTTTGTCTGCCGATGTGACCATCTTTTTTTGATTGGCAGTTCTTGCTCTTACTGTTTTTCCATTAGGACCAAGGACTAATATTTCGTTTGGATTTTGGTCTATGAAATTATCAATCACTTCTGCGTCGTCACCTCCTAAAATTTGTTCAAAATAATTTTCACTTAAATGGCCATTGCGTTCCATGTATTGAATGACCAATTCAATTTTTTCTTTTGCGATATCAATTTGTTCTGGTGCACCACTTAATTTGATTTGGGTACCACGTGATAAAATTTTAAGGAGCGGGAATTTCTTTTTTAAAAGATCAAATTTGTTATTGTTAACACCAAAAAAATCAATTGGATTAACAGACTCTAGGTTGATGATTGTTTCAGTCAATGTAGTAGGTTTTATGGGTTAAGAAGATGGGTTATATCTACCTAACACAATTTAACATAGACCGATTCATTAACCAAGTCAAACATTTGCACACTATGTGGATTACTGCTTGTGGTAATTGGGGCTTAACAATTTCTTAAACTAGCAATCATTTGTAATGGATCTGTTGCTTTAAAAACTGTGGTGCCAGCGACCAAGACATCCGCACCAGCAGCAACCAATGCAGCAGCATTTTCTAATGTTACACCGCCATCAATTTCAATCAATGTAGAAGCCTTATGTAGTAAAATCAATTGCTTTAAAGCTTTTACTTTTTCGTAAGTATGAGGGATGAATTTTTGTCCACCAAAACCAGGATTCACACTCATGATACATACCACATCAATCTCAAAAATAATATCTTTCAAAACATCAATAGGCGTGTGTGGATTCAATGCCACACCAGCTTTCATGCCATGTGCTTTGATTTGTTGTAAAGTGCTATGAAGATGAGGACAAGCTTCGTAATGCACTGTTAAAATGGTTGCACCAGCTTGTTTAAATGCAGTGATATATTTTTCTGGTTGTACAATCATTAAGTGTACATCCATTTCCTTCGTTGTTGTTTTTTTAATTTGTTCTATGATGGGTAATCCATAACTAATATTCGGAACAAAGACGCCATCCATTACATCCAAATGAAACCATTCAGCTTCAGAAGTATTGAGCATCGAACATGCTTTTCCTAGTTCTAAAAAATCGGCAGCTAAAAGTGAGGGAGCAATAATGGCCATAACTTGTATTTTTTCAAAGTTCTTATTTTTTTAGGGAACTGTCATTTTTTCGTCAAAAAAATTCCAATTTACCTGTTTCTTAAGGTTTGGATCCTTGTCTTTGATCTTTAACGTTATTTTTGCGCCAATTCAAAACCTATGAAAAAATACATCTGCATCCTGTTTACTTTATTTTTTGGCTTGACTGTGATGGCACAAGAAGATACCGTTCAATTTGAGGGAGAGACACATTTTAAAAATGTACAACAATTGACATTTGGAGGAGACAATGCAGAAGCCTATTGGAGCTTTGACAGCAAGCGCATTATTTTTCAAAAAACCAATCCTAAAGAAGGCATTGTTTGTGATCAAATATTTATGGGCAATCTTCCAATGAATGCCATGGATCCATTTAAGTATAAATTAGTCAGCACTGGAAAGGGCAGAACTACTTGTGCTTATTTCATGAAAGACGGAAAGCATCTTATATATGCATCCACGCACGAAGGAAGTGCGGATTGTCCACCACCTGTTGATCGCGCTAAATATGGTAACAAATACATTTGGCCTTTGTACAATACCTATGACATTTTTATGGCAGATACCAATGGCACAGTGATCAAAAAACTGACCACAGCAAAAGGGTACGATGCGGAAGCGACTTTATCTTATGATGGAAAGAAGATGATTTATTGTAGTGATAAGGATGGGGATTTAGATTTATACGTAATGGATATTGCTTCAGGTAAGGAAAAAAAGGTCACCAATACATTAGGTTATGATGGTGGTGCATGGTTTAGTCCAGATGGCAAAAAGATAGTGTGGAGAGCAAGTCGTCCAAAAACAGAGGCAGAAATTGCAGAATATAATAGCCTATTGAAAGAAGGTTTGGTGGCGCCAACCAATATGGAAGTATTTGTTGCCAATGCGGACGGGTCTGATGCGAAGCAAATTACCAACCTTGGACAAGCTAATTGGGCACCTAATTTCACACCAGACGGCAAGCAGATCATTTTTTGCAGCAATCACGAGTATAAGAGGGGGTTCCCTTTTAATATGTACCTAATCAACCTAGACGGTTCTGACCTAGTTAAAATAAGTAGAGATAAAGGTTTTGATGCTTTCCCAATGTTTAGCCCTGATGGAAAAAAGATCATTTTTGCTTCTAACAGAAATAACAAGGGCACCAGGGATACCAATTTATTTGTGGCGGACTGGGTGTATTAGCAAGTTTAGCTTTTTTTAATTACTTTAGCTACAAATATTAAACTATGTATACTGGACTTTTACATTTACACAATACCTTAAGATGGGTGGTTTTAATCGCCTTAATCTTAAGCATTTATAAGTTATTCACTCAAAAGGATCCGTTAAAGACAAGTAAAACCCTTTTAATGAGTGCCCATGCAAGTTTATTGGTAGGACTTTATCAATATATCGCTGGTCCTTTGGGGATTAAAATGATCCAATCTGCAGGAATGGCGGCCACCATGAAAGATGCTGCAAGCCGTTTTTGGGCAGTGGAACACATTTTTTCGATGATTTTGGCAATTGTGTTGATTACGATTGGCCATGTGAAATATAAAAAGACATTAAAACCTAGTCCAACTCGTATTTTTTACGTAATTGCGCTCATATTAATTCTTTTAGCAATGCCTTGGCCTTTTAGGGAGGGTATTGGTCGTCCGTTATTCCCAGGAATGGGCTAGACGAATAAATTTAATACATTGATTTTCAATATATTATAAAGGAGAACGCGTAGTTCTCCTTTTATTTTAGCCTTTTTAGAAGAATTACTCCGGATTTTTTCGTAATTCCATTCATTTCCATATCTTTGCAACCCCAAAATAAGTATGTCAAAACAACCGCTGATTAAACAAGATGGAGTAATTATAGAAGCAATGAGCAATGCTATGTTCAGAGTAAAGCTTGAAAATGGTCACGAAATCTTAGCAACAATATCTGGTAAAATGCGCATGCACTACATCAGAATTTTGCCAGGTGATAAAGTAGGAGTGGAGATGAGTCCGTATGACTTAACAAGGGGGAGAATTATTTTCAGACATAAATAAGCTGAATCTATTTCTACAAAAAGCGTTTAAAAAACATTAGGAATAAATATTTAAAAACAAAAAGATGAAAGTTAGAGCATCTATCAAAAAACGTAGTGCCGATTGCAAAATCGTGAAGCGTAAAGGCGTATTATTTGTGATCAACAAAAAGAACCCTCGCTTTAAGCAAAGACAAGGATAGTAAGGCTTTTAGCGGAGACGCTAAAGTTTTAGAAAATAAAAAAATTAAACAAAAAATCAAGTTTTAGCATATGGCTCGTATTGCCGGTATCGACTTACCAAAAAACAAAAGAGGAGAAATAGGACTACAGTACATTTTCGGTATTGGACATTCTACAGCTCAGTACATCTTAACAAAAGCAAACATCAGTTACGATAAGAAAGTAAATGAGTGGAATGACGAAGAGCAAACTGCTATTCGTAATATCATCAATGCTGAATTCAAAGTAGAAGGTGCTTTACGTAGTGAAGTTTCTATGAGCATTAAGCGTTTATTAGATATTGCTTGTTACCGTGGATTGCGTCACAGAAAAGGTTTACCTGTTCGTGGCCAACGTACTAAGACGAACTCACGTACTCGTAAGGGTAAGCGTAAGACAGTTGCTGGTAAGAAGAAAGTAGCTAAGAAATAATATTAATTGATAGGTCGTCACATCCGTGACGACCTATTCTTATAAAAATCCGACTAAAATTAGATCCTGATATCAAAATTCAGGGGAGATTTACTCGGTTTCCGCTTCGGCGGAATTTCAATTTAAATAACCCGCTCTTTTTACTTGTATTTTTTACTAGTATTTAGGGCACACCTCAGAAAAAATGGCAAAACCAAACAAAGCACAGAACAGTGCAAAAGCCGCTGCAAAGAAGAGAGTCGTTAAAGTAGACGCTTCTGGAGAAGTTCGTATCAGTGCAACATTCAACAATTTAATTATCGCTTTCACAAACAAAGCAGGTCAAGTGATCAGCTGGAGTAGTGCAGGTAAAATGGGCTTCAGAGGTTCTAAGAAGAATACTCCATACGCAGCTCAAATGGCAGCAGCAGACGCAGCGAAAGTAGCGTTAGATGCTGGTGTTAAGAGAGTAGAAGTATTTGTAAAGGGTCCAGGTTCAGGTAGAGAAGGTGCAATCCGTTCTATCTCTCAATCTGGTATCGAAGTGATTTCTATCCGTGACGTAACGCCTATGCCACATAACGGATGTCGTCCTCCTAAACAAAGAAGAGTATAATTATTCCGAGTTTTAATAACTATTTATAAACCAGGATGCATCATTAATTTTAGATTTTTACTGATGATGCGTCGACATTAAAAAATCAAAAAAAAGCAACATTATGGCACGTTACACAGGCCCCAAAACAAAAATTTCCCGCATTTTCGGCGAACCTATCTTAGGGAACGCAAAATGGTTGGGTAAAAACAGCAACCCTCCAGGTCAACATGGAGCACAACGCAAGCGTAAGCAATTAGGCGAGTACGCATTACAGTTAAGAGAAAAGCAAAAAGCGAAATATACTTATGGTGTATTAGAGCGTCAATTCCGTAAGACTTTTGAAGAAGCATCTCGTTTAAAAGGTGTTACAGGTGAAAACTTAATCAAATTATTAGAAGCACGTTTAGACAATACAATTTTCAGAATGGGATTGGCTGCAAGCCGTCCTGAAGCACGTCAATTGGTTGCGCATAAGCATATCGCTGTGAATGGTGATGTGACAAATGTACCTTCTTATACATGTCGTCCAGGTGATATCATCACTTACCGTCCTAAGAGTGCACACAATTCTTCTATCGTAAGCAAGCAACGTGCTAGAAACACTAAGTTTAGCTGGGTAGATTGGAATGAAACTACCAACACTGGTACTTTTATTACAATGCCAGAGCGCGAAGCAGTTCCTGAGAATATCAAGGAGCAATTGATTGTAGAATTGTACTCTAAATAGTAGGTAGCAATTAACATAATTTCTTTCCATAGAAAGAATCAAATAAAAAAAAGTAGTAACATGGCTATATTAAGTTTTCAAAAACCAGATAAAATTGTTTTACAAAAAGCAAATGATTTCGAAGGACAATTCGAATTCCGTCCATTGGAGCCAGGCTTTGGTCTAACATTAGGAAATGCTTTAAGAAGAGTTTTATTAAGCTCTTTAGAAGGCTTTGCTATCGTAGGTATTAAAATTGAAGGAGTAGATCACGAATTTGCTACAATCAAAGGTATTACTGAAGACGTAACAGAAATGATCTTAAACTTAAAGCAAGTTCGTTTTAAGCGTAAGGCAGATCAAGATGTGAGTTCTGAAAAAATTACTTTATCTATCAAAGGCGGTAGCGAATTTAATGCAGGTCATATTGGTGAAGCTTCTCAACAGTTCCAGGTGATGAACCCAGAATTAGTGATTTGTTTCATGGATCCTTCTGCTAAATTAGATATCGAATTAACGATCCAAAAAGGTCGTGGATATATTCCTGCTGAAGAGAATAAATTAAAAGATATGCCATTTGGTTATATCGCGATTGATTCTATTCACACACCAATCAAGAACGTAAAATACTTGATGGAAAACTATCGTGTAGAGCAAAGAACAGATTATGAGAAATTAATCTTGGAAGTTGCTACAGACGGTACGATCCACCCAGAAGATGCTGTGAAGCAAGCTTCTAGAATCTTGATTCAACACTTTATGATCATCACTGACGAGAATATTACCTTCGACAACAAAGAAGATAAGAAAGAAGATGTGGTAGATGAGCAAGTGTTACAATTAAGAAAAGTATTGAAGACTCCATTGGAAGATTTAGACTTGTCAGTTCGTGCGTTCAATTGCTTGAAAGCTGCTAAAATTAACAGCTTGAGCGAATTAGTACAATATGAGCAAGAAGATCTAATGAAGTTTAGAAACTTTGGTCAAAAGTCTTTATCTGAAATCGAGCAAGTATTGATCGAAAGAGGATTGAGCTTTGGAATGGATTTAGGTAAATTAGGATTAGACAAATTAGATTTACAATAGTCTATAAAGATTAAAGTAAGTCGCTATTTATAAACGAGCGAAAGCTCAAACCTTACAATTCCTGACACGGTGTAAGGATAAAACTTAAAAGTCATGCGTCACGGAGACAAAAACAACAACCTTGGAAGAAAAAAGGCACACAGAGAAGCCTTATTGATGAACTTAGCTTGTCAAATCATTACGCATAAGCGTATTGTAACGACTTTAGCTAAAGCTAAAGCTTTAAGAAAGTACGTTGAGCCATTGATTACAAAGACTAAGAAATCTGCTTCAAAGGAAGAAATCAGTCACAATCACAGAATCGTGTTTAGCTACTTAAACGACAAAGCTGCTGTAAAAGAATTATTTACGGTAGTTGCGCCTAAAATCGCTACACGTCCAGGTGGATATACTCGTATCATCAAATTAGGCATCCGTCCAGGTGACAATGCTGAAAAGGCGATGATTGAATTAGTTGACTTCAATGAAATCTATGGCAATTCAATCGCTTCTGCGACTGAACCAGCTAAAAAGACTCGTAGAAGTAAATCAACTGCTGCTCCTAAAGCTGCCGCTGCAGCTGCTGTAGCTCCAGTGGAAGCTACTACAACTGAGGAAGTATCAGCTGAGCCAACTAAAAATGAAGAAGTATCTGACGAAGTATCTTCTGATGATGCTAGTGGAGACGCTTCAACAGCTGAATAATGAAATAATTCATTTTACATATAAGGCAAGACTTTGGTCTTGCCTTTTTTTTGCCTATTTTTGAACAATTAAATCAACCTACCTATATGACCACACAACCAGCAATTTTAGTTTTAGCAGATGGGAACGTTTTTCATGGTCAAGCTTTTGGAAAAATCGGTACCACTACTGGTGAGATTTGTTTTAATACTGGTATGACTGGATATCAAGAAGTGTTTACGGACCCAAGTTATACAGGACAAATCATTATCATGAGCAACGTGCACGTTGGTAATTATGGTGTAAAAGCATCCGATGTAGAAAGTAAGTCAGTAAAAATTCATGGCTTAATTGGAAGAAACTTAGAAGAAAAATTTAGTCGTGCTCAAGCGGACGGTAATTTGAATAACTATTTAATTGAAAATAATATTGTTTCTATCGAAGGCTTAGATACAAGAGCATTGGTAGCACACGTGAGAACAAGTGGCGCAATGAACTGTATTATTTCTTCAGATAATTTAGATGTAGATGCGTTAAAAGCGCAATTAGCTAAAGTGCCTAGCATGGATGGCTTAGAATTAGCAAGCACAGTTAGCACCAAAGAGATATATGAATTGGGAGATGCTAGTTCAAAAATAAAAGTTTCAGTTTTAGATTTTGGAGTTAAGGAGCATATATTACAATGTTTAGTGGAGAGAGGAGCACATGTAAGAGTGCATCCTGCTAAAACCGATTTCGCTACTTTAAAAGCATTCAATCCAACAGGTTACTTTTTATCCAATGGTCCTGGTGATCCAGCTCCGATGGATTATGCAGTGAAAACAATTAAGTCCATCTTAGAAGAAAAAAAACCATTATTTGGAATTTGTTTAGGGCATCAATTGTTGGCCTTAGCAAATGATATTCCAACTTTCAAAATGCATCATGGTCATAGGGGATTGAATCATCCAGTTAAGAATGTGATTACAGGAAGATCAGAAATCACAACACAAAACCATGGTTTTGGTGTGAATCCAGATGCTGTTAAAGCGCATGCTAATGTGGAGATTTCTCATGTGAATTTAAATGATGATTCTATCGAAGGCATTCGTTTAAAAGATCGTCCTGCATTTAGTGTGCAATATCATCCAGAAGCAACTCCAGGCCCACATGATAGCCGTTATTTATTTGATGATTTTATTGCATTAATGAAGACCAACTAATTCGATATTTGAAATCACAAAATCAGTACCATGCTTAATATTACCATCATCAACGGGCCTAATTTAAATTTGTTGGGCAAGCGTGAGCCAGGTATATATGGTAACGAAAGTTTTGAAGATTTCTTATTGCAACTGAAACAAGCATTTCCTCAAGTCAATTTCACTTATTTTCAATCTAATGTAGAAGGTGAGCTTGTGAATGCGATTCAACAATATGGTTTTAACCAAGACGGGATGATCATCAATCCTGCAGCCTATACACATACTTCTGTAGCAATTGGAGATGCAATCGCATCTATTCAAACTCCTGTCATCGAAGTTCATATTAGCAATATACATGCTCGAGAAGATTTCAGAAAAATATCACATGTTTCTGCAAAAGTAGTTGGTTCCATTGTTGGCTTAGGCTTAAAGGGATATCATCTTGCTACAACATGGTTTGTCGATCAAGCTGCAAGTAAATTATAATTTAATTATTGGCCCATGCAATATTCAAAAGTAGATTATCCTAAAAAGACAATCTGGTTAATCGGAATTGCAATTATTGTAAAAATCGCATTGTCGTTTTTACTGGAATTGGGCAATGATGAAGTCTATTATTATACCTACGCATTGCAACCAGACTGGAACCATTTTGATCATCCACCAATGGTCGGTTGGATGATACAACTATCTACACTCAATTTAAATTGGGTCTCTACTTTATCAATGCGTCTTGGTAGTATCCTAGCTGCAGCAAGTGCAACATGGATTATTTTTAGAACGGGGGCTTTAATACATAATGAAAGGGCAGGCTGGATTGCGGCATTGCTTTATACTTGTTCTATTTACACAAGTATCATTGCAGGCTTATTTATTATGCCAGATAGTCCGCAGCTTTTATTTTTTACTGGAAGTATTTATTTGATGGCAAAATGGGTTGTAAAGCCGCATTTATTTACAAAATACAACTGGCTTCTATTAGGTGCTTTGATTGGATTAGCTACATTAAGTAAAGTACATGGATTGTATTTATGGGCTGGCTTTGGGGGATTTTTATTATTCCATCAAATCAAAACGCTTAAGCTACCAATCCTATATATCGCAGTTGTCATTACATTAGTTGCTTTGATACCTATCATCTATTGGAACATAGAATATGATTTTATTACCTACAAATTTCACTCTAAACGTGTTTTGCATTCTGGCATTCAAGTAGCAAGTTTTTTACAACAAATTGTGGGAGAATTTTTTTATCAAAATCCTTTGGTCTACATCAGTTGTTTTATTCCATTGATACAGTTTAAAAAAATAAAAGCTATTTTTCAATATCAAAATATATCCAATCAAAAGGCAGCTGAGATTTTTTCATTACTATTATGGCTTAGTCTTCCCTTGATTGCCATGTTTTGGATCATCTCCTTATTTAATCCTACATTACCCCATTGGACAGGTCCAGGATTTATCGCTTTATTTTTATTAGCCGGTGTTTATTGGTCTGAAGCGTCTAAAAAACTTATTCCAAATTTGATTCAATGGGCTTTGGGATTTTTTGTGGTACTTGTCATTGGATTTATAGGATTGGTGCATATTTTTCCTGTTCAATTAGGGTCTAAAAACCAAGAAAATTTAGGAGAGTATAATCCAATCAATGATGTAACAGGGTGGACGCAATTTAGTGCTGATTTTAAGGACCTTGTTCAAAAAGATGCATCATCAGGAGCAATGCAAGCTAAAGCGCCTATTTTGGTCTCTAAATGGTTTCCTGCAGGACATATTTTATTCTATACTGCAAGACCTCTTCAAAAACAAGTGATTGCGATAGGAGCACTTGAGGATGTTCACAAATTTGCCTGGCTAAATCTAGACCAACCAAGCTTAGAAATAGGACACGATGCTTATTTTATACAGCCCTCCAATTTGCCATTTGATCCTACAGATTCAATCCTGCCTTTTTTTGAAAAAATGGATAAGACGGATACGATTCAAATAAAACAAAGGACTGTGCTACTAAGAACTTTTTATGTGTATCGATTTAAAAATTGTCAAAAGTTACCAGCACCCATTTTACCTAGAAAATAAAGTTTTCGAAATCTTTTCGATAGGAGATACTTACACCCTGACGATTTCGTCTTCCCATGCTGCCACCAATGATATCTAAACTATTTCTATTAAAGACAATGGCTCTTAGCTTTCTGTCTTTAGTTAAGATGAATTCAATATTCAAATCGGGTAACCATTGAAAATTATTGTTTTCGATGCTAGATGCAGACCTTAAATTAAAGTCAAAATCACCGCCTAAATTGACAATCACTTTATCATTAAAAAAGCTACGACCTAATTTTAGATTCACCCTTTGGCGATCTATCTTATTAGAATTGATTGCAATACCAGCTCCAGTAGGATCTAATAAATTACCACTATTGTATACATTTGAGCCAATATCAAATCGTAGGCTTTGATCACCTGTTACTTTGTTTAATAAATTAGTTACAGATTTATTGATTTCCTTGGTTAATAATTGAGAGATGGAATTAATACCAAGTGTAGTTACACTATAGGCATTATTACTATTTCCTGAATTAAAACCTACTGGCGCGAATGAATTAAATACAATTAAGAAAGAAACCTGTTTGATAATTTCATTGTCATCACGTTCTAGTCTTGCGATGAATTGTGAGAATTCATTGTCCGTACTAATAGGGTTGCCAGGAGGGAAGGCTAATGTAAATTGAATATCAGGCCTCGCTAATTTATTTCTTAGTGCTGCAATCACATAGACATTGCCTCGGTATGATTTAACTGCGTTACTAAAATTGGCATTTCCAACCAATTCATTTAAACTTACTCTTTCTGCAGTATATCTTGCATCTACATGGATATTCGCTTCGTAGGGGTTACCCGTCCACTCAATAAAGTTCCCTGCTTCTTGAATTAGATCAAAGGGTTTTTTGATAATTGATTGGAAGTTGAAGTCATATTTTCCTTTTTCAATATTGTATTTGCCACGCATGGTCAATGGCTCAATATTACCAGCTTTAATTTTTAATCTTCCATTGCCTACAGCTTTAATGACATCACCTGTTAAATCATCTAAAATGACATCTATCTGAGTTTTATTATCGGCACTGACATCTAGATCCACTACAAGATTAAATGTTGGTGTCTCTGCATTACTGATAATTGATTTGCCTAGTTTCTTAAAGACAATGAATTCGGATTGACCAGTTTCTTTACTTGTTGCATTTGGCAAATAGATGTGTGAACTATCATTGACCTCTACATTCATAGACATCTTTATATTTTCTTCAGGTCCGCGAATGGTCATAGATGCTTTACCAACTGCTTGCCCGTAAAAACTACTATTGTCTATCACATCGGTATTCAAGAGTTCAATTTTTGAACTTTGCATATCCATATCGTATACAAGGTGCTTAAATCTTTGGTGTAGGATCTTACCTTTAAACTGTGCTACTCTGTTTAGTTTATCTTTGACTTGAATCGTACCAAAGTCGATGCCTTCGTCTGTAAATGCTATTGTAGCATTTGGTAGGAAATAGTTGACTTTTGTGTAGTCTACTTTGAATGCGGCATCTTTGATGGTGGCTACACCTCGTAAATCTGGATTTTCAATGCGTCCGCCAAAATGAATGGCACCTGTTGCTTTTCCTTTTAAATCTGTTAACACGCCTCCAATAAATTCTTGAATTAATCCAAAATCTGATTCTTGCAAAGTGAGTGTTGCATCCAATGGGTTGATGCTGTCTTTGATAGCATAACTACCTTTTGCAGCTAGGTGATAGCTACTATTAGGACAGTTTAAATCAAAAGGAACGATACCTGTCTTGTCATCATATGCCGCATTCACTGTGGTATTGCCAAGTAGGGTTGAGTTAAAACTAAATTGATTAATTGTACTATTAATATTCAAAGAAAATTGGTCATTGATTTTATTCAAATTGACCGTTGCATTTGTTATACCTTCTAGTTTTGGGTAACTAAAAAACAGATTTGTAATATCTCCTAATATGACTTCTTCAAGTTTTACTTGTAATCCATTGACATCATTTGGGTGATTTAGAACGGAAATTTTTTGTAATCCTTGTGAGACAGTAAATTGCTTGGCATAGGTATTGTTTTTTCTGAGCGAAATTTCACCTCGATTTTGAATCGTCCATTTTTTTTCATTCAAAACGAAAAAGGATGGGGCCCATTGAACACTTAGTCCATCGGTATAGGTATTCACCTTGCCTTCAAATGAAATATAGGAAAGAGCAGATTTACTTTCGGCATTTAAATTAAATAAGGATTGGTCTTTTGAAGTGGTGATACGTAATTTTGGACTAATTAATTTCAAGCTATCAGTCAAATTAAATGAATTAGCAACTAAGTTCAATTTTAAACTGTCTTTATTGCCAGTACCTCCAATCATACCATTTGAAATAGCATAATTATTCCATTGAGCGTAAGGTATTTTCGCTTCTAACTGAAGCGATTGCTTGTCTGTATTAATATTGCCATTTACGAACATATTATTGAATCCTGAAAACTCATCTCTAAAAATTCTTATATAGGGTTCAAAGTAGGCAGTGTTGACTTGAAATGAAAATTGTTGATTAACTGGAGCTTCCTTTAAATTTTTGATATAATTAGGGAAATAACCTTGTAAAAAATATTGCACACTATTTGGCAATTGATCGATATTGAATTTACCGGATATACTTGCTTGTATTTCGTCACTTGACAATATGATTTGTTTATTGCCCTTTGTTATTGTGGATTTTAGGGATACAGAATCAAAATTGATTGTATTTGAACTGCTTTTTAATTTCCCATTGTAGAATTTAGCTGAGCCAATGAAGTTGTCGATGTTGGAACCCGTAAAATTAACATCTAGTAATCCAGTTAATTGGATTTGGTTATTTGAAAATTGCAGCGCACTTAGGTTGGCATTTGTCAAATCACCCACTGCATTAAAAGTAGGGGTGTTCTGTTTAAAATCAACTTCCAAGTTGCTAATGAAATTAATATTAGGGTCTTTGATTTTTATGGATCCATTGTATGCCTGCTTTTGTAAAATACCATTGGTTTGTATTTGTGCATAGGTATATCCATTGAACTGAATAGAGTCAATCTGGCCTTCTATATTGGTTTTAATCTTGTCTAAATTAAATGAACTACCTGCGATTTTCCCAGTAAAATTTAAAAGTCCTAAGGAAGGCAATTTAAACAATTTGCCTGCATTTAGTTTTGTCGCATTAAGATTGCCTTCATAGATTGGTTCACTATTAGAAGGGAATTGTAAACGTATAGATGTGACTGCTGATCCAATATCTGTAGCAATAGTGCCCTTTGTTATAAAATCATAGATTGTTCCTGTTAAATTTCCCTGAAAGTAAAGATTGCCAAATGTTTCTAGGGGCAGATTTTTTAAATCTTTGATTTCAGGTATCCAACTACCAAGATCTTGGATATTGGTTTTAGCATTAAATTGATCCACTTGAATCATTGTTTGCTTCATGTTGGGAAGACCTTTCATTGAAAAGTCTCCTTTCACAAAAGACTGACCATACTGTGCACCTAATTCTTGTACTTTAAAATCATCCACTGTTCCATTGAAACGGAAATTTGCAGCAATTTTTTGGTCTACATTGTTAAGGCCTGGGGCAAAAAAGGCAATGTCGTCAGAAGCAACAATAGACTTTGTAATTGTTGCTTTCATGTTTACCTTATGCATGTATTGCCTAAAGTCTGGATTAAAATCCTTGTATTCCATAGCATAATAATTACCAATATTGCTATTATTGGTCTTTAATGTCAATGCAGCAAATTCCATTATCTCTGGGGTCATTCTAAATTTAGTGGACAATTTTTTGATCATAAACCCCGATCTTTCCTTTAAGGACAATTGAACATTTGCGCGGATTGTGTCTGCCACAAAATTTGCATTATCAATTGTGGCATTTAAGTTTTGAATTCTAATATGCTCTTCATCAAAAAAAGGAACCGGATTTCCAAACCCATATTCAATCCATATTTTCCCTTGAACAATTTCAATTTTTTTAGCGTGTATATTCATGCCATTTTCACTAAAATACATTTCATTTTTTCGAGGCTGATACTTTTTTTCTTTTCTTTTTGGTGCTAATCCTGGTTTATCTAAATAATAGTAAAATGGTTTATCTAAGATGATTTTTTCAATGTCTATTCTTTTGCCTTTAAATTGATTGAAATTAGCAATTAGGTGTTTCGATTCTAATTTTGTTGTAGTGCCTATCCACTCGTCGTCTTGGATGAATTGAAAATTGGTGAAATCTATTTTCTTTAAATCAAATTGTTGGCTGGATGACTTACTCGTGTCATTTGATTTAAAATGATCTACTATAAACTGGTAATTCCATACTGGAGTTTTTCTGTGCAAATAAATTTTTGCTTTTTCTAATCCAATATATCCAAGCATAGGATCCTTGCTAGAAAAAAGTAAGTCAGATACCCTTAACTTAAGCGTTTGTGCAAATAACAAAGTATCTTTTTGTTGATCCCTGATAAGCACGTTTTTGATATCGACCCTGTTTAATAAAGAAAAACTTAATCCCTCTAATTTAAATTCAGTGCCCAGGGACTTGCTCAAGTTAGTAGCAATGCGTTGACCAATCTTTTCTTGCACAATTGGCAAAAGCAATAGTAAGTAGGAGAGCAAAAGCAATCCAACAAAACTGGCTACCAACACACGAATAAAAATGAGCTTATTTTTGAGCAAGGGGGTTTTATTTTTTATTTTTTAATATCCAGCGACACTATCGTCACCTCTTTTGTCTCCTGCTGCAACCCTGTTTCCGTTAGGTAATATCATTACGCCATCCATTCTGCCAAATGCACCTCTTTTATTAACGATGTAACCTTTTTCTTTTAAGGTATTGATTGTTTTTTCTGGGAAATCAGCTTCTACGCTAAGGTTATCAGGAATATGTTGATGGTGAAATCTAGGAGCATCAATGGCCGCTTTTAAAGACATTTTATGGTCAATGATGTTCACCAATCCTTCATATACTTGATTAGGGATGGTGGTGCCTCCTGGAGTTCCAATGGTGATATAAGGTTGGTTGTTTTTTGTAACAAGGGTTGGCGTCATTGAACTCAACATTCTTTTGCCTGGTTGAATCGCATTGGCCTCGCCACCTAAAGCGCCATACATATTAGGCACACCTGGCTTGATACTAAAGTCATCCATTTCATTATTTAAAAGAAAACCAGCTCCTCCAACTATTGTTTTGTTACCATAAGAACCATTGAGCGTGGTGGTAACAGCGACCATATTTCCAGCCTCGTCTATAATACTAAAATGTGTTGTTTGCTCACTTTCTTTTGCTACACCGGCTTGAATATCCTTACTATTGCCTGCCACACCAGCTTGGTAGTCTTTCATACGATCCTGTGCATAAGCATTGCTTGTTAGCGTAGTAGTAGGCACTTTCCAATAATCTGGATCACCCATATGTTCTGCTCTATCAGCATAAGCCCTTCTTTGAGCTTCTACCATTAAACTCACTGATTCAAATGAGTTTGCACCCATTACTGAAACTGGATATGGAGCAATCATTTGCATCATTTGTGCAATTAATATACCACCACTTGATGGAGGCGCAAAGCTGATGATATGGTGTCCTCTGTAATCAAATTCAATCGGCTTTCTAAATTTTGGATTATATTTTTTTAAATCTTCCAAACTAATCACGCCTTTACTATTTTTCATTTCTTTCACAATGAGGTCAGCAGTTTCACCTTCATAAAATCCTGCTTTCCCTTTTTGTTGAATACGAAGGATGGTAGCAGCTAATTCTGGTTGATATAAAGTGTCACCTGCTTTCCAATTTTCTTTTCTAGTAAAGGCAGATGCTTGCGCACTATGAGTGATAAAGTTTTTTCGCTCCGCATTCAAACTTCTTGCTTCACTTTCAGTGATCACAAATCCATTTGCTGCTAATTCATAGGCTGGTTGCAAAAGTTGTTTCATGGTCATTTTTGCAAAAGGTAAGGTGCTAAACATACCTGCAACACTACCTGGAATACCAGAAGCAGAAGCGCCTAATCTTGACATGCCATCTATTGGGTTGCCATTTTCATCTAAATACATATCTCTATGTGCTTTACTGGGAGCTGCTTCACGGAAGTCAATACCCATTAAAACACCCTCTTTGTTTCTTGACAATAAAAATCCACCCCCACCAATATTACCTGCTGCAGGATAGACCACAGCTAGGGTAAATTGCACTGCTATAGCAGCATCATATGCATTTCCTCCGTCTTTCATAATTGCAGCACCTACCATACTTGCTAAAGGATGGGCCGAAGTCACTGCAGCTTTTTGAAAAGATTGCTCCTTAACGATTGTATACTGATATGGATTGATTTGCGGATGTTGCTTAAAAAAAATCTGCGCATTTACCGCATTGCTTAATTGAAAGAGGGCTATCAAAATGAGGCTAAAAACCTGAAATTTTTGTTTCATAATAGGTAGATTGAACCGTTAAATTACTTAATTATTTAGGTATCAACAAGTCATGCAGCTGGTTGTGTAAAACTATCTCTAATTGTGACCTTAAAGCCCCCCTAAAATGCCTATTTTTAAGATCTATTAATATCCAATTTATGCAACAAAAATCTGTGTTAAAATCTATTTTGTGGGTAAGTTTATTTATCCTTCCATTTTCATTATTTGCTCAAGTACATAGTCCAGAACAATTTTTGGGTTATAAAGTGGGCACGCGCTTTACCAGACACCATCAAATTGTCAATTATTTTACAGCCATTGCAGCTGCTAAATCTGACATGGTAAAACTCATTCCATATGGCAAAACCAATGAAGGAAGAGATTTAATGGTTGCAGCGATTGGATCTGCAGAAAATATTAAAAATTTAGAGCAAATCAGAAAACACAATCTTGGCCTAGTAGAAGGCAAGGTGCAAGACATGAATCAACCAGCAATTGTTTGGTTAAGTTATAATGTACATGGTAATGAACCAGCATCTTCTGAAGCAGCGATGTTGACTTTGTTTGCTTTAGTGGATCCAAACAACAATGAAACAAAAAATTGGTTAAAAAATACAGTGGTGATGATTGATCCTTGTATCAATCCAGATGGTCGTGATAGGTATGTGAACTGGTATAACAATGCAGTAGGTTCAACTTACAATACAGACCCTGCAGCAAGAGAGCATATGGAGCCATGGCCAGCGGGAAGAACCAATCATTATAATTTTGATTTGAATAGAGACTGGGCTTGGCAAACACAAAAAGAGACACAACAAAGAATACCATTATACCAAAGCTGGTACCCTCAAGTGCATGTGGATTTTCATGAACAAGGATACAACGCACCTTATTATTTTGCCCCTGCTGCAGAACCATTGCATGATGTGTTGACACCATGGCAAAAATCTTTCCAAGATCAAATTGGAAAAAACCATGCAAAATATTTTGATAAAAACAATTGGTTGTTCTTTACGAAAGAAAGATTCGACCTTTTGTATCCATCTTATGGAGACACCTATCCAATGTACAATGGTGCAATTGGTATGACCTATGAGCAAGGTGGAATTAGTGCGGGATTAGGTGTAGAAGATAACAGTTATGATACAGTGACATTGGTGGCAAGGGCAACGCATCATTTTACGACAAGTTTATCTACCATCGAAATTAGTTCGGCAAATCAAACAAAGCTGTTGGAAAATTTTAAAAAATATTTTGATGATAGTCGTCAAGGTTCAGTTTCTGATTTCAAAACTTTTATTATGACAGCTAAAAATGCTGCTCAATTAGAAGGATTAGCAAGCTTATTAAAGAAAAACAATATTGAGTATGGTACTTTAAAAAATGCAGATGTAAAGTTCAAAGCATTTGATTATTATACTAAAAAAGAAAGCGATTTTGTCAACGAAGGGTATACTTTGGCAGTAAATGTAAATCAAGTACATAGCGTTTTAGCACGTGTATTATTGGAGCCTGTTACTCAGGTGAATGATTCAAATACTTATGATATCACAGCATGGGCATTGCCTTATGCATATGGTGTGCATGGATATGCTACGAAGCAACCAATGGCGATTGAGCCAGGGTTTAATGTTGTTGCTCCTGCTACTGCAACTAGTGCATATGGCTATTTAATTCCTTATCATTCTTTTGCTACAGCTAAAGCTTTGGCGCAATTATTAAAGCATAATGTGAAAGTACGTTATGCCGAAAAAGCGTTCACTATGAATGGTAGAAATTATGAGATTGGTACTTTAGTGGTACTCAAAACAAGTAATCAAGATAATTGGAGTGATGTTACAAAAGCAGTTTGTAGTAGTTTAAATATTGAAGCAGTTGCAGTGAACACAGGGTATGCAGAGAAAGGTGCTGATTTTGGCTCACCAGATATCCCAATCATCAATCAGGCACCAAGAGTTGCTTTGTTAACTGGTGAATATATAGCTGCTTTATCTGCTGGTGAGGTTTGGAATTTCTTTGAGCAACAATTAAATTATCCAATCACACAATTAACCTATGCACAATTAAGTAGAATTGATTTAGACAGATATGATGTGTTGATTGCGCCAGACGGACAATACAGAGATTTAAATTCAAAATCAATCACAGACAAGCTTCAAGCATTTGTAAGAAAAGGTGGTGTATTTATTGCTTTAGAAAGTGCTGCAAGCACATTGGCTTCCAATGCAGATTGGGGTATTAAAATAAAAGAAAACGCAAAAGATGAAAAAGTAACTGTTCAAAAACTTTTGAAATATGCGGATAGAGAAAAAGAATCTTTAAAGAGTTCAATCCCAGGGGCTATATATAAAACCTATATGGACGAAACACATCCTTTGGGTTTTGGTACCAATGGCACTTATTTTAGCTTAAAGCAAGATGTTGTTTTGTACGAACCTTCTAGTAGTGCTTGGAATGTAGGCAGCTTCAAGAAAGACAGTTATATCACCGGCTTTGCTGGTGTAAAAGCGAAAGCTGCTTTAGAAGAAGGGGTTTTAATGGGTGTAAAACAAATTGGTGCAGGTAAAATTATTTATATGGCCGATGATCCAATTTTCAGAAATTTCTGGGAGGGCGGAAAATTAATTTTAACCAATGCTGTTTTTTTTCACGGTAAATAATCAGCGCCATTAAAATTCAGGCATGCAGAAATTGACTTTGTTTTTATTGAGTGTATTTTGTTTTGTCCAAATACTTTTTGGACAAAACAATAGTGAAGCTATTTTTTCTCAACTAAAACAGATGGAAGTATTGGGTTCGGTCTTATATATTGCAGCTCATCCAGATGATGAGAACAATGCATTTTTGCCTTATCTAACCAAAGAACGTCGATATCGTACCGCTTACCTAAGTTTAACAAGAGGGGATGGTGGTCAAAATTTAATTGGTAAAGAGCAGGGCATAGAACTTGGCTTAATCAGAACACAGGAATTATTAGCTGCTAGATTGCAAGATGGGGCTGAACAATATTTTTCTACAGCGTATGAATTTGGGTATAGTAAATCTGCAAAAGAAGCTTTAGCCATTTGGGATCATCAAAAAGTGTTGAGTGATGTGGTATGGGTGATTCGTAAATTCCAACCAGATATTATCATCACCAGATTTCCTGGGGATGCTAGAGCTGGACACGGCCATCATGCGGCTTCTTCCATCATTGCTCAAGAAGCGTATACTGCAGCAGCAGATCCCAACATGTTTCCTGAACACTTTAAGTATGGTGTACAACCTTGGAAAGCAAAACGCATTTTGTGGAATACTTTTAATTTTGGTACAGTCAATACCACCAACGACAATCAATTAAAGATAGAAGTAGGTGGATACAATCCTACCATTGGTAAAAGCTATGGAGAGATTGGAGCTGAAGCAAGGACCATGCATAAAAGTCAAGGGGAAGGTAGGCCAAGAAGAAGAGGTTCTTATTTTGAATTCTTTCAACACTTAAATGGGGATACAGCAAAAACAGATATCATGGATGGGGTGGTGACCAATTGGTCTAGATTGAATGCTCCAAAAATTCAATCTACTATCCAACAAATTATCAATGCGTATAAAATTGATCAGCCTGCAGCTTCAGTACCTAGTTTGGTTCAATTATATCAAGCAGTAAAAAAATTACCAGAGAGTCAATGGAAGGCATACCAACTTATTTTAATTCAGTCAACCATAGAATCTGCAAGTGGATTATTAGTAGAAGCTACTACCACGAAACAGCAAGTGGTTCCAGAAGGGGATCTTACCATACAAGTATTGGTCAATCAAAGATCCAACTTAAATACTAGTTTGGTTAAAATGCAATACTTATCCAATCAGTCAATCATTAAGGATTCATCCCTACAAATTAATTTAGTAGCGAATCAGAATCAGCAATTCACCTATGCTTTCAAAGTGCCTGCTTCTCAAACCTACTCGCAACCTTATTGGTTGGTGCAGCCTAAGACCGAAGGCATGTTTGTGGTGCAGGATCAAACCATGATTGGTAAGGCAGAAAACGATGCGCCATTTTCTGTTGGGTTTACTTACAAAATAGAAGGGCAGGAATTTTCAAAGCAATTTCCTGTTCAGTATAAATATTTAGATCTAACAAAAGGAGATGTCTATCAACCCATTGTTGTCTTACCTAAAAAAGAAGTTGCACCAGTAAAATCGGTGGTATTAATGCCTGCAAATAGCAATGCACCATTGCCTGCATTTGAAAAAGGTATCTTCCACAAGACCATTCAATACGATCATATACCTGCACAAACTTATTTTCAGGATGCAAGTATCCAGGTAGTGAAAGTAGATATCAAAAAACAAGGTCAAAAAGTAGGATATATAGATGGTGCAGGGGATGCAATACCAGAAGCATTAGAACAATTAGGCTATGAAGTGGTGTATCTTAAAGAAGCAGATTTAACAACTGCTCATTTAAAGGGATTAGATGCAATTGTAGTGGGTATTCGCGCATATAATATGTATGCGTACTTATCCGATAAGCAAGCTGTATTGAACGAGTATATTGCGAATGGAGGCAATTTGATTGTACAGTATCTTAAAAGCAATCAAGTAGGCACCCAGAATATTAAAGTTGGGCCTTATCCATTTACGGTGAACTCTGGCAAAAGAGTTACAGAAGAAAATGCAAATGTCAAATTTGTATTACCGAATCATCCTGTACTGAATTTCCCAAATAAAATTATTGACCAAGATTTTAATGACTGGGTGCAAGAAAGAAGCACCTATCAGGCCGAAAATATAGATGCTCGTTTTCAAACTCCATTACAAATGAATGATACTGGTGAAGCACCAAGTATGGGTAGCTTATTGATTGCGCCATTTGGGAAGGGCAATTTTGCTTATGTAAGCTTGGCATTATTTAGACAATTGCCTGCAGGAAATCCAGGAGCCTATAAATTATTTGCCAACTTATTATCGCTTCCAAAAAATCAATAGACCATGAAGCAACGCAGAAGAATTAGTTTTTTTATGCTGCTCGTCATTGGACTCGGCATTGGTTGGATGCTTAAAAATGTAAAAATTGGTTTGATCATTGGTATTGTGATGGGCCTACTCCTCACTAGCTTTGTGAATCCATCCAAAACGAGAAGCAAGGGCAAAAGCGACTAATCCTAAACCTGTTACAATCAATCCACTTAGCATCATTTTAGGGCCTGTAGAATAAAATATAGCTGCCCAAATTAAGATGGCGATGAATAATGGTATTGGGAAGAAGGGCATTTTCCATGGGAAAAATCCACTGCCTTTTCTTTTGTACAAAATCAATAAACCAATTGCTTGACCAATAAATTGGATCATAATACGCATTGCTAGTATACCGTCAATCACTTCCTTTAATCTAAAGAGTAAGCTAAAGACAAATGCAATCGCACCTAATACCAAAAGGGAGCGATGCGGGAAATGTAGTCTAGGATGTACTTTTGCGAAAAAGGCGAAAAAAGATTTATCCTGTGCTGCAGCATAAGGGATCCTGCTGTAGCCAAGCGTGGCAGAAAAAACAGAAGCAAATGCCACCATTAAAATAAGTACCGTGGCAATGGCACCAGCATTTTGTCCGTACAATGTTTTGATATAATCACTCACCACAAATTTACTATTCACAATAGTATCAAATGGTAATACACTTGCCACACTTATATTCATGGCCAAGTATAAAATTGAAATTCCTGTGATAGAAATAAACATACTTCTTGGAATGTTCTTAGTTGGATTTTTAATTTCTGCACCTAAATGACAAACATTGTAATAACCTAAATAACTATAAACTGTTTTGACACTCGCAAATCCCAATGCAGCAACTAGTCCGTATTCAATTTTAAGCCCATCATTGATATTTAGGATAGGTTCCATAAAATTACCATGTGCAATTCCACCAAAAATAATCCATAAAAGTGTGGTGATAACACCCACCCATAATAGCACTGAAATTCTTCCAATAGATTCAATGTTTCGATACAATAAACTTATTACTAATATCACCACACCCCCACTCACTAATTTCTCCTGTATAAAACTTAAATGAAAAAAGTAATTAGCGTATTGCGAGAATCCTATTGCAGCAGATGCAATCACCAATGGGGCTTGAATCATGGTTTGCCATACAAACAAGAAGCTCATTAATTTACCCCATTTTCCGCCGTAACCTTCCTTTAGAAAATGAAAACTTCCACCAGCTTTTGGCAAGGCAGCACCTAGTTGACTCCATACCATTGCGTCTACATAGGATAATATTGCACCAGCAACCCAAGCGTATAAAAAATAGGGGCCACCCATGATCTGTGCCACCACACTCAATACTACAAAGGGACCGATGCCTACCATATCAATCAT
>DBOB01000030.1 GCA_002299885.1 Sediminibacterium sp. UBA657 | reverse complement strand
TTTCTAGTGTGGCCATTTTTTTTGCTAATAATCACTTACTTTGCAGTACTTAATTAAGACTATGTACCCTAACTTATTTTATTTGATCAAAGACCTTTTTGGAATTGAACTCAATGCATTAAAATTGGTGAATTCATTTGGTTTTTTTGTGGCGATGTCGTTTGTTGCTTCTGGATATGTCTTGTATATGGAATTAAAAAGAAAATCAGCGTTAGGGGAGTTTACTTATACCGAAGAAAAAGAAATCATTGGCGCTCCAGCAACCACTGGAGAATTATTAAGTGCTGGATTTTTTGGATTTATTTTTGGTTATAAACTTATTGGTGCATTTATTATTGCAGACGCTTTAAGCAATACTCAAGCATTTATTTTATCCCTAGATGGGAGTATGGGTGCGGGAATTTTAGTTGCCGCCATCATGGTTTATTTGAAATGGAAAGAAAAGGACAAAGTAAAATTAACAAAGCCTGAAACCCGCACTGTACAAGTGTGGCCGCAGGATAGAGTAGGTGATATTGTATTGAAAGCGGCACTTTGGGGCTTTCTTGGAGCAAAGATTTTTCATAATTTAGAAAACCTAGAAGAGTTTAGTAGAGACCCCATAGGTTCACTTATTTCATTTAGTGGATTGACATTTTTTGGAGGTCTAATTTTAGCCACCATTGCGATTATCTATTATTTAAAAAAGGAAAAAATTTCTGTGATTCATTTTGCAGATGCGATGGCACCAACTATGTTATTTGCCTATGCAGCTGGAAGAATTGGATGTCAAATTAGTGGAGATGGTGATTGGGGTATTGTGAATACAAATCCAAAACCTTTTGGGTGGATACCAGATTGGGCATGGGCATACCAATATCCGCACAATGTGGTAAATGAAGGGGTGGCAATTCCTGGATGTGTGGGTGCTTATTGTAATCAGTTGCCTTTGCCAGTTTATCCCACTGCACTTTATGAAATTATTATGATGTTCATTTTGTTTGCAATCATGTGGAGTTTCCGTAAAAAAGTGACGCAGCCAGGTATCCTAACAGGTGTTTATTTAATATTTGCTGGTAGCGAAAGATTTTTGATCGAAAAGATTAGGGTGAATAATAAATATGATTTTTTACCATTCCATCCAACACAAGCAGAATTGATTTCCGTAATTTTGATCATATTTGGTTTGTTGTTTTTAATCAAATCAAAAACTTGGTTTACTAAAACATCCGCTTAATTTCAATTCGTTCATTTTCAATTACAAATAGCATCTTATCATCTTTTAAATTTTCATTATGCCATCATTTGATATCGCAAGTACAGTAGACATTCAAACATTAGATAATGCAGTGAATGTGGTGAAGAAAGAAATTACCAATCGTTTTGACTTCAAAGGAATTCATGTAGTGATTGACTTAAATAAGAAGGACTACATGATTAAATTAGAGTCAGATTCCGAGATGAAATTGCAACAAATTGTGGACGTGCTTTTAAGTAGGTCTATCAAACAAGGCATCGACGCCAATTCCTTTGATTTGTCAAAAGAGCCTCAACCTAGTGGTAAAATCTTCAAACAAGATGTGCCTGTTAGAAATGGCTTAAAGCAAGAGGATGCCAAAAAAATCTCTAAGTACATCAAAGACAAGGGTTTAAAGGTGCAAACAGCCATTATGGACGATATTATCAGGGTAACGGGTAAGAAAATCGATGATTTACAGGAAGTAATAGCTGCTTGTAGGGCCGAAAATTTCGGTGTTCCCTTACAATATATCAATATGAAGTAGGCTAAAGGCCCTATTTTGGAGATCAAACCCTAAATATTTGGCTAAAATAGCATTTTAGCCTACTTTTGCAACCTATTTTATAATTGTCACGGCAAAAACCGTGCAGCCTTAAAAATCATCATATGAAACAAGGTATCCATCCAGAAGCGTATCGTTTCGTTGTCTTCAAAGACATGAGTAACAACACTTCTTTTTTAGGTAAGTCTACTGCAAACACCAAGGAAACAATCAAATGGGAAGACGGTAATGAGTATCCAGTAATCAAATTGGAGATTTCAAACACATCTCACCCTTTCTACACTGGTAAGAACATGTTGGTAGATACTGCTGGTCGTATCGATAAGTTCAACAAGCGTTACGCAAAAGCAAAATAAATTAAAGCATTTTATTTTATCAACCCTTTCCAATTTAAAATTGGAGAGGGTTTTTTGTTTCAGGATACAATCTGCGCATCTTTAAGCTTCAATACTTACCTTTGTCATCTTGGAAATGCTAAATAATAGACTATGCAGAAATTGGATATATTGGCCTTTGGTGCACATCCGGATGATGTGGAATTAGGATGTGGAGGTACTTTATTTGCTGCTGTAGCGGAAGGTAAGAAAATTGGCATCATCGATCTCACTCAAGGAGAATTGGGAACTAGAGGAACGGTTGCAGATAGATTAAAGGAAGCATCCATAGCAGGGGAGATGATTGGAGCTACTGTAAGAGAAAACTTGGGGATGAAGGATGGGTTTTTTATAAATGACCAAGCACATCAAATGAGGATCACTGAAGTGATCAGAAAATACCAACCCGAAATTATTTTATGCAATGCACCTGAAGACCGTCATCCAGATCATGGTAAAGCAGCTAAGCTAGTAGCAGATGCTGCATTCTTATCTGGACTAAATAAAATTCAAACAACAAATAACGGAGTTGCACAAACAGCTTGGAAACCAAAGCATGTGTTTCATTATATACAATCAAGAAATTTGCAACCTAGTTTTGTAGTGGATATTAGTGCTTACATGGATAAAAAGATGGAATCTATTATGGCACATGGCTCTCAGTTTTATAATCCAAATTCAAATGAGCCGAACACTTTTATTTCTAGTGATTCTTTTTTAGAATTCATAAAAGCTCGTGCAAAAGAGTTTGGACAACAAATTGGTGTAGCTTATGCAGAAGGATTTATTTCTGAGAAAATGATAGGTATACAAAGTTTTGATGGATTGATTCAAAAGACAACATAAATAATACTTTTAAAGACTTAATATGGCAATCGTAAAAGTGGGTTTAGTACAAATGTCTTGTACGGCAGATGTAGCTGGAAATAAAGCAAAAGCAATCTCAAAAATCAGAGAAGCTGCAAAGCAAGGTGCTCAAATTATTTGTTTGCAAGAATTGTATACTTCACTTTATTTCTGCGACGTAGAAGCGTATGAAAATTTTAAATTAGCAGAGCCAATTCCTGGTAAAACAACAGATGAATTAGCCCTGTTGTCAAAGGAATTAAATGTTGTGATCATTGCTTCATTATTTGAAAAAAGAGCAGAAGGATTATATCATAATACCACAGCAGTATTAGATGCAGACGGAACTTATTTAGGTAAGTATCGTAAAATGCATATTCCTGATGATCCAGCTTATTATGAAAAATTTTATTTTACCCCAGGCGATTTAGGGTACAAAGTTTTCAAAACTAAATTCGCAACTATTGGTGTGTTAATTTGTTGGGATCAGTGGTATCCAGAAGCTGCAAGAATTACAAGTTTAATGGGGGCCGAAATGTTATTTTATCCTACCGCAATTGGATGGGCAACATCACAAGACGAAGCCACCAATACAGAGCAATACAATGCATGGCAAACAATTCAAAGAAGTCATGCAGTTGCCAACGGCGTTCCAGTGATTAGTGTGAATCGTGTTGGATTAGAGCAAGATGGTTTAATGCAGTTTTGGGGTGGAAGTTTTGTAAGTAATCCATTTGGAACTTTATTGTACAAAGCATCTCATGATCAAGAAGAAATCGCAGTGGTGGATATTGATACTGAAAAATCGGATAGTTATAGAACCCATTGGCCTTTCTTACGTGATCGCCGAATTGATTCTTACGAACCAATCACAAAAAGATACCTAGACGATGAGCAATAGTATGCATCAACATATTCAACAAGCTATATTGGACGGAGCAACGCCAAAATCATTGGGATATTCTTTTCCAGCTGAGTTTGCAAAACAAGATGCTACTTGGTTAAGTTGGCCACATAAAGAGGCTAGCTGGCCAGGGAAATTAGATAGTATCTATCCTTCTTATATTGAATTCATCAAAATTTTAACTTTATCACAAAGGGTCTGCATCAATGTGGTGGATGCTGCTATGCAAGCAACTGCAACAAAAATGATGGAAGCTTTGAAAGTAGATTTAACAAAGGTTCAATTTTATATACATCCAACCAACGATGCTTGGTGTAGAGATCATGGACCAAGTTTTTTAATTGGTAACAATCCAACAGCGCCTAAAGCAATTGTAGATTGGAATATCAATGCTTGGGGAGGAAAATATCCGCCTTATGATTTAGATGACGTCATTCCAACTCGAATTTCCGAAGCATTGAATTTACCCGTGTTTTATCCAAATATAATCATGGAAGGTGGATCTGTTGATTTTAATGGTGCGGGTACGGTAATGACTTCTAAGTGTTGTTTATTAAATGAAAATAGAAATCCGCATTTGAATCAGACTCAAATCGAAAAATACCTTTGCGATTACTATGGTGTAGAACAAGTATTGTGGGTATCTGAAGGCATTGTTGGTGATGATACAGATGGACATATAGATGATACCGTTCGTTTTGTAAATGAAGATACTGTAGTAACTGTGGTGGAGACGAATAAGGCATCTGAAAATTATAATTTATTGCAAGACAACTTAAAAGAGTTACAACAAATGCGTTTGCTTAATGGTAAGCAATTAAACATTGTTGAATTACCGATGCCTGCAGACGTAATTTACGAAGACCAGTTTCTGCCTGCTTCCTATGCTAACTTTTATATTAGCAATGCGCATGTGGTGGTTCCAACTTTTAGATGTGATAGAGATGATAAAGCAATGGGCATTATACAAGATTGTTTCCCGTCAAGAACAGTGGTTGGTATTGATTCAACTGATATCATATGGGGACTTGGAAGTTTCCATTGTTTGAGTCAACAAGAACCTTCTTTATAATAAGAAGTAACTATAATTCAATTCAATTCTTTTTTTATTCAATTCTTTTCTTTTAAATTCTATTCAATTCATTTTTTTTAATTAGGGTTATGCGTATAAAATATTTAACCATTTTGATGTTATTGATTGGTGTATATGCTTGTAGCAGTTTCCCTTATTCAAAAACCAACCGCCAATATATTCGACAAGCAAAATTATTATCTAAAAAAATAGTGCTGTCTCCTGAAACACAATCAGAAAATCAATTGCCTCTTGCCGAAAAATGGGTCGGCACCACAAATTTTGATTTACGTAAACCAAATTTTGTAGTTATCCACCATACTGCACAGAATTCATGTGAGCAAACCTTGAAAACATTTACATTAGAAAGAACAAAAGTGAGTGCACACTATGTGATTTGTAAAGATGGTACCGTGCACCATATGCTGAACGATTATATGCGGGCTTGGCATGGTGGGGTAGGAAGCTGGGGGAATAATACAGATCTTAATTCAAGTTCGATAGGAATTGAAATTGATAACAATGGTTTTGAACCTTTTGAACAATCGCAAATCAACAGCCTTTTAAAATTGCTTGAGCAACTTAAAAATAAATATCAAATTCCAGTAGATCATTTTATTGGACATAGTGATATTGCACCAAGACGTAAAGTAGATCCCAATATCAATTTTCCATGGAAAACCTTGGCTAATTTGGGCTATGGTATTTGGTTTGAGCCAGATTCAAACTATCGACTTCCATCAGGTTTGTCCATAAAACAAGCATTGAGTTTAGTGGGTTATGAAACCAAAGACAGCATCGCTGCGATACTTGCATTTAAGCGTCATTTTAGACAAGACAGTTCTCGTTTAATGAATCAAGCAGATAGTTCGGTTTTGTCTCAACTAATTCAAGCAAAACTTTCAAATTAATCTTTAAATAACTGAATTTATTAGGCTATTTTTTGAAAGACAAATCCTGTAAAAAATCTTCTAAAATATTTTGATTGCTAACAATTGTTAGTGTAATTTTGAGCAAATATTTTTACTATGGATTTAAGTCTATCAGAAGAGCAATTAATGATTCAAAAAGCGGCTCGTGAATTTGCACAACAACAATGTTTGCCTGGTGTTATTGAAAGAGATGAACACCAAAAAGTACCTAAAGAACAATTATTACAATTAGCCGACCTAGGATTCATGGGGATTATGACACCTACAGAATATGGTGGCGCTGGCATGGATACCATTAGTTATGTGTTGGCAATGGAAGAAATTAGTAAAGTAGATTCAAGTGTGAGTGTGAGTGTGAGTGTGAATAATAGTTTAGTTTGTTGGGGTTTAGAAAAGTATGGTAATGAAGCACAAAAGCAAAAATATTTAACACCATTAGCACAAGGCAAGAAAGATGGTGAATTATACATAGGTGCTTTTTTATTAAGTGAACCAGAAGCGGGCAGTGATGCAACGCATCAGCACACTAGTGCGATTGATAAAGGAGACCATTATGTATTAAATGGTGTTAAAAACTGGATCACCAATGGTTCTACAGCTTCGGTATACTTAGTGATGGCACAAACAGATGCTTCAAAAGGATCTAGAGGAATCAATGCATTCATTGTTGAAAAAAATACGCCAGGTATTACTGTAGGCCCTAAAGAAAACAAAATGGGTATTCGTGGAAGTGATACACATTCTATTTCATTCATGGATGTAATTGTTCCAAAAGAAAATAGAATAGGTGAGGATGGCTTTGGTTTTAATTTTGCAATGAAAACTTTGAACGGAGGTAGAATTGGTATTGCAGCACAAGCATTAGGTATTGCAAGTGGCGCGTATGAATTGGCTTTAGCTTATAGTAAAGAAAGAAAATCTTTTGGTAAGCCAATTCATGAACACCAAGCGATTCAATTTAAATTAGCTGAAATGGCGACTCGTATTGAAACCGCTAGATTATTATGTTATAAAGCAGCATGGGAAAAAGATAACCACATGGATTATGTAATGAGTGCTGCTATGGCAAAATTACATGCAAGTGATACGGCAATGTGGGTAACCACAGAAGCGGTTCAAGTGCACGGTGGATATGGATTTGTGAAAGAGTTTCATGTAGAGCGCTTAATGCGTGATGCAAAAATCACACAAATTTATGAAGGTACTTCCGAGATTCAGAAAATGGTGATTGGAAGATCTATCACTAGATAATGGATTGCTATTTTGGTTTGTTCTGACTACCTTTGTAGCCTATGCCAGTTAATATTTCCGCTTACCAATCTATCCAAGCAACATTAGTAGACCAAGGTGTCACACTCATAGCCGTGAGTAAAACCAAGCCTAAAGAGGAGCTAATGGAATTATATGCATTAGGTCATCGTGCTTTTGGAGAGAATTATGTGCAAGAGTTGGTAGATAAAGAAGCTGCATTGCCCAAGGACATTCAATGGCATTTTATTGGACATCTACAATCCAATAAAGTAAAATATATTGCACCATTTGTTTTTATGATACATGGGGTTGATTCAGAGAAATTATTACAAGAAATTAATAAGCAAGCGACTAAGCAAAATCGGATCATTGATTGTTTATTGCAAGTTCATATTGCAACAGAGGAAACTAAGTTTGGATTTGATGGACCTGCATTACATGAATTTTTAATGAGTGGAAGAATTACAAGCTATTCCAATATTCGAATTAGAGGTTTAATGGGGATGGCTAGTTTTTCTGAAGACCAAGCATTGTTAAGTCAAGAGTTTTCTATACTTAAAAATTATTTTGACAAAGCCCAACCCGCTTTTCCAGATGGATCATTTGATACATTGAGCATGGGCATGAGTTCGGACTATGCTTTAGCGATTACAAAGGGAAGTACGATGGTACGCATTGGAAGCCTATTATTTGGTGCAAGAAATTATCCTGCACCAAAATAGCTTACTTGGTTTTTGAATGATCAAAAACCAATTGACAAAATGCTTTCACACCAATAATAAATCCAGACTCATCTAAATAAAAATCAGGTGTATGGTGTGGGCCTGCTTTACTTGGGTCTGTTCCTTTTGGCAATGCTCCTAAATTGAAAAAGAAGCTTGGTGCTTTTTCACCAAAGAAAGAAAAATCTTCGGCACCAGTGATCCAAGTAGATTCTGATACATTGTCTGCACCGGCTGCTTTAATTAAAGCAGGTAATGTTTTCTTAACCAAACTAGGGTCATTGTATGTCACCAATGTTTTTGTATCAATGCTTACATCTGCAGTTGCACCAGAACTTGCTGCAATTGTTTTTACAGTATGTTTGATACGCTCATGCACCTCTTTTTGCATTTTGCTGTCTAATGTTCTAATGGTTCCAGTCATTTCTGCAGTTTCTGGAATGATATTAGAACGAACACCGCTATTGATTGTACCAACAGTAATTACTACAGGTGCAGTCGTTAAATTCATTTGTCTAGAAACAATATGTTGTAAGCCTTCCACGATTTGTGCAGATGCTGCAATAGGATCGATACCACCCCAAGGTTGTGAACCGTGGCTACCTTTACCGTTTACTTTGATTGTAAACCAATCAGATGAAGCCATGAATGCGCCTGACTTGTATTTTAATGTGCCTACTGGTGTCTCTGAACTAATATGAATACCAAATACGGCTTCCACTTTTGGATTGTCTAATGCGCCTTCTTTAATCATCAAAGGTGCACCGCCTTCTTCATTTCCAGGAGCACCTTCTTCGGCTGGTTGAAATAAGAATACAACCGTACCAGGAAGGTCTTTCTGCATGGCATGTAATACTTCAGCAGTAGCCATTAAGATAGATGTATGTGAGTCGTGACCGCAAGCGTGCATCACTGGCACTTTATTTCCATTGTATTCTGTTGTTACTTTTGAAGCAAAGGGTAGGCTATTTCTTTCAAAAACTGGTAAGGCATCTATATCTGCTCTTAATGCTACTACAGCACCTGGTTTACCACCTTTTAAAACTGCCACAACACCTGTTTTAGCAACAGGGTAGCGTACTTCCACACCTGGTAAGGTTTTTAAGAAATCAGCTATGTATTTACCAGTGTTGTATTCTCTATTGGATAATTCAGGATTTTGGTGAAAATGTCTCCTCCATTGAATTAATTCAGGCTCTACTTTTTCTAATAGTTGGGCATAATTTTTTGGTAGTTCTTGTGCCATTGTATTGCCTGCAATCAATAAGCTCATTGCGAATAATAGTTTACGCATTTGGTATATTTTTATTATGAAAGATTGTTTGATTAGTTTAAGCTTGGTATTCTCCAAAGATATTTCTTAGTGTATCCGAAATTTCACCCAAAGTACATTTTGCTTCTACAGCAGCAATCACTGGTGGCATGATATTTTGTCCTGAGTGAACAGCATCGGCAATTGCAGCCAAGCAGTTTTGCGCAATTACATTGTCACGACTTGCTTTCAATGCTTTAATTTTTTCAATTTGCGCTTGCTGTATACTTGCATCTATTTTAAAAACTGGGATCTTATTATTTTCATCAGAAATATATTCATTGACACCTACTATAATCTTTTCTTTTGACTCGATATCTTTTTGATATTTATATGCGCTATCACTAATACGCTGTTGCATCCATCCAGATTCAATTGCTGCAACAGATCCTCCCATTGCATCTATTTGCTGAATCAATTCAAGTGCTTTAGTTTCGACTTCTGCAGTTAGGTTTTCTACAAAATAACTTCCTGCTAAAGGATCTGCAGTTTCTGGAATGCCACTCTCAAAAGCAACAATTTGTTGTGTTCTTAAAGCAATCGTTGCTGCTTGTTCTGTTGGTAATCCTAATGCTTCATCAAATCCATTGGTATGCAAACTCTGCGTGCCACCCATTACAGCTGCAATAGTCTGAATGGTCACCCTTGTAATATTATTCAATGGTTGTTGTGCAGTTAAAGTGGCTCCACCAGTTTGTGTATGAAAACGTAACATCATTGCTTTTTCATCTGTGGCACCTAAATCCTTCATCATCTTAGCCCAAATTTTTCTAGCTGCTCTAAACTTTGCCACTTCTTCAAATAAGTTATTGTGTGCGTTAAAGAAAAAAGAAAGTCTTTTTCCAAACACATTGATATCTAGTCCTTTTGCCAAAGCGGCTTCTACATATGCTTTACCATTACTCAATGTAAATGCAATTTCTTGTACTGCAGTACTTCCTGCTTCACGAATATGATATCCAGAAATGGAAATACTATTCCACTTTGGCAAGCTGGAACTACACCATTCAAAAATATCTGTAATGATACGCATGGAATGTCTTGGCGGATAGATATAAGTGCCTCTTGCAGCGTATTCTTTTAAAATATCATTTTGGATGGTACCAGAAAGTTGTTTTAAATCGATGCCTCTTTTTTTAGCGACGGCTACATACAATGCCAAAAGAATAAATGAAGTTGCATTGATGGTCATTGAAGTACTGATTTTATCTAAAGGAATACCATCAAATAAAATTTCCATGTCTTCTATAGAACAAATTGAAACGCCTACTTTACCAACTTCTCCGTCTGCTAAAGCATGGTCTGCGTCATAGCCAATTTGAGTAGGAAGGTCAAATGCTACACTTAATCCCATCACACCTTGTGATAAAAGATAGTGGTAACGTTGGTTGCTTTCCTGTGCAGTGGAAAAGCCTGCATACTGACGCATCGTCCATAATTTTCCACGATACATATCCTTTTGAACTCCTCTAACATAAGGGTAGGTTCCTGGATCTGGAATTGACTTTGTTGTATCTGGAAGATCTAATGGGGTATAGACCTGTTTAATCTCTATCCCACTGTCCGTATGCTTTTTGTTTAAATCCATAGTTCAAATTACGAATATTTGCTTGTTTTTAGACCGAATAATTTTCCTTTTTCGATAAATTTCAATCCAAACAATCCCTAGATATGTGTTAATTTTGCATTGTAGTCTGTAGGTAACATTTTGAACATTTCAGGCTATTTTAAATACAATTTTTTATGTCTACAATAACCGATACTTCCCTTACACCAGTCAGTTTTACAGCTGGCGCTATCGAAGAAATTCAGCGTTTAATGCAAGCCCCAGATTTTGACCAACAACAAAGACTAAGAGTGGGCGTAAAAGGGGGTGGATGTAGTGGGATGACCTATGTACTAGGTTTTGATGTGACTACCGATAAAGACCTTTTATTTTCGATTGAAGGAATCCCTTGCTGTATAGAAACCTCCCATCAGATTTATTTATATGGGATGCAAATAGATTGGCAGGGAGGATTGAATAGCCGTGGATTTACTTTTACCAATCCCAATGCATCAAGTACTTGCGGATGTGGAACATCATTTGCAGTTTAAATCTAAAAAATACAACTAATAAATTAGCACAAAAAAAGCCCCTCGAATTTCGAGGGGCTTTTTAATATTCAGTCAAACATCTTATGCATTGTTAGCACTATGTTTTTTTGCTTTTGGTTCTGTACCTAATGGCTTGTTCTTAGCAAAGTCTACTAATACAGGAGCCGCTACAAAGATAGAAGAGTAAGTACCTGTAATCACACCAATCAACATTGCGAATGCAAAACCTCTTGTTACTTCTCCACCAAAGATGAATAAGATTAAGATTGTTAAGAATACAGTCAATGAAGTCATCACTGTTCTTGATAATGTTTGGTTGATCGCTTTATTAATAATAGTTGCATTGTCTACACCTTTCATTAAATGGCTGTCCTCACGGATACGGTCGTATACAATTACTGTATCATTCATAGAGAAACCAATTACCGTTAGGATGGCAGCAATAAAGTGCTGGTCAATCTCTAATGGGAATGGAACAACTTCTCTTAAGAAACTAAATACAATCAAGGTTACAAATACGTCGTGTAACAATGAGAAGATGGTACCTAAAGAATATCTCCAATCACGGAAACGAATAAAGATGTATAAACAAATTGCAATCAATGCAAATAAGGTTGCTTTAGTTGCACCTGCTTTTAAATCATCAGAGATAGATGGCAATACTTTTTGTTGTTGTTGCTTGTATTGCTCGTCAAATTCTTTATAGGTTGTTCCAGCAGGTAATTGCTTCGCTAAACCTTTAAATAATAATGACTCCACTTCTTGATCTACATTATTTCCTTGATCCTTGATTTTATAAGAAGTCGTGATATTGATTTGGTTTTTAGTGTCTACCGTTTTAATGATAGGTGCTTCACCAAATACTGCTTTTAATTCGTTTCTTACTTCTTCGATATTCACTGTCTTATCAAACTTCACAGTGAAACTACGTCCACCTGCAAATTCAACACCTTCGTCAAATCCGTTAAAGAAAGATGCGATACCACCAATCAATACAACGACTGATAAGATATAAGCATACTTTCTGAATTCGATGAATTTGAAGTTTGCATTCTTAAATACACCTCGTGAAACAGCTGTGAAATATTGGAAATGTCTATTCTTACTTGTATAGATATCAGTGATCAATCTAGAAACTAGGATACCACAGAATAATGATAATAAAATACCAATGATCTGTGTAGTAGCAAATCCTAATACAGGACCTAAACCAAAGTACGCTAAAATGATTGCTGTTAAAAGCGTTGTAACGTGTGCATCCAATACTGGAGACATAGAACGCTTGTATCCATCAGCAACTGCTAATTGGTAGCTCTTTCCTTTTGTTAATTCCTCTTTAATTCTTTCAAATATAATTACGTTCGTATCTACGGCCATACCAATGGTCAATACCAATCCGGCAATACCTGGTGCAGTTAAAGTAAATCCTAATGCACTTAAGATACCAATCGTGAATAATAAGTTTAAGATCAATGCGATATTCGCAACCCATCCACCAGTGTTAAAGTAAATCAACATCAAGGCGAAAATTACCAAGAATGCAATTCCAAATGCCATAGCACCACCTTGAATAGATGCAGCTCCTAATGTTGGACCAACTTGTTGTTCAGCAACAATTTTAGCAGGAGCAGGTAATTTACCACTCTCTAAAATTTGTGCTAAATCCTGTGCAGTTTTTAATGAGTAGTTACCTGATATTTGAGAATTACCTGTAGTGATTGCGTCGTTTACATTTGGTGCAGAATAAACGATATTATCTAATACAATAGCAATAGGCTTGCCTACATTCTTAGATGTCATTTTAGCCCAAATGCTTGTACCAATCTTATCCATATTCATTTTGATCGCTACCTTACCACGCTCATCAAAATCTTGTGCTGCATTGGCAACATGGTCACCTTCTAATTCAGCTAAACCATTTTCCAAAGTTTTGATAGCATATAAAGCTAGAACGTCTTTTGCTTTAGGATCAGATTCGTCAGGCTTGCCATACATAAATACCAAGTTCGATGGGAACTTAGATTTTACTTCTGGTAATGCAAGGTATTTATTCAATACAGCTGAATCTTTTTTCAATGTGTAACCAATCTCAGCAGGGAAAACGTACTGGCCATTCTTTGCTTGATAAGGTTGCGTAAATTGAACAATTCTTAATAATGGATTTTTTGCAGCATTTGCTTTTGCTGTATCCACTTTAGCAACGACAGTTGAATCAACGATCCCTGCATTGCTTAATTCAATAGCTTTATCAGCAGCTAAAATTGCAGTTTGGAAATCCTTGTTCTCAAAAGTATATACCTCAAAAAACTGAAGGTTTGCAGTAGATTGTAAATAAGAACGTACACGCTCTTTATCAGAAATACCAGCTAATTCTATATTGATAATTCCTTTGGTTGGATCTGGATTGATAGAAGGAGAAGCTAATCCAAATCGGTCAATACGAGTATTTAAAATTCTGTAAGTATTATTGAATGCTTGGATAGACTGCTCTTGTAAGTAAGCAGTTACGGTCGCGTCAGAGGCATCAAACTTTAATTTACCATTGCTTCTGGTTGCAAATAATGGCGCTAAACTTCCTGTTGGGTTAGCCACTTTATATTCAGCAATAAACAAAGTGATTAAATCAGCATTGCTATTCGCTTTTTTGCTTACAGCATTCGCCAAAGCTGTATTAAATGCAGGTTCTTTAGAATAGTTCGCCAAAGATTTGATTAGACCATCTAGTCCAACCTCCATCGTTACGCTCATACCACCTTGTAAATCAAGACCTAACATCAATTCTTTTTCTTTAGCAGCAGCATAAGTTGTTAAGCCAAAGAATAGCTTAGTTTCCTTTGTACTGTCTAATAAGCGCTTGTAATACACTTTTTTAGCATCAGCTACGCTGTCATTATATAACAATTGTTGGTCTTTATCACTTGGATAAACCTGTTCTGCTTTAGGTAGTTTATTTACCCAAGCCGTTGCTTTAGCATCCATTGCTTTTTCATGTGTTCTAACGAACCAAGTAAAAGATAATTGGTAAAGACAAATTAAAATAAGCGCAAATGTAAAAAAGCGCACTAATCCTTTGAGTTGCATAGTAGTTTGGTTAACTTTTTTTAGTCGGCAAATATAATGGAAACAAGCCTAAAACGAGCCCTATTTGACCATTATTTTGAGGTGATTCCTAGTCGATGCTCATTTCAAAATAGAGCGGAGAATTGGCTGGAATGCTCCCATTGGCATTAGGACCATAAGCCAAAGAGGAAGGGATGACCATTTTAATTTTCCCACCTTTCCCAATCAATGGTACGGCAATCTGCCAACCAACAATTAAGTCCTTTAAAGGGTAAGTAATGGTGCCCTTGTCAAATTGGATACCTGTCATCAATTTACCGGTATAAGTCATTGTTAATGAAGTACATAGATCAGGCTTTGTTGTATCACCAGGAGCTGTGATTTGGTATAAAATGCCACTTGGGTGTATTGTATAGGTAATACCATTGTTGTTACAAAAAGCAATCATTTGTGCTCTTTGAGCAGCATTGCTATCATTTGTATAGGACGCTTTTATAGCGCAAGCAGTGGTTTGTTGGTCATTATCAGATTTACTACAAGCCGAAAAAAGGGCTATTCCAGTAATGATTATAAACAAGCTTAAAATGCTTGAGTAGCTTGTTCTTAGGGTGTTTTTTGGTGTCGGTTGTATCATTAGGATGATTTTTTATTTTTTAAGTGCTTGATTTCGTTAAAACGTTGTTCATTCATTTCCCAGGTAAATTGCTGATAAATCCAGCCGAATCCTAAAGAAATCAATACAATGGCAATTAAAATCCAGATAATATTGCCTCTAGAATTGGCCACCATATTGGCTCTTTCATACCAGCCCATTTCTGCGATAAGTAAGACCACAATACCCAACAATAAACTGATACTAAACCCTCTTAAAAAGGGTTTACGTTTATAATGGGGCAGGGTGCGTTCTTTTTCCCAATAGGCAAAAAATGCTGCTTCGTCTGGGTGAATCATGGGCAAATTTATGCATTGAATTCTGTATTCCCTTGCTTTACTTATATTTAGTGTACTTTTTTACGAAAATCAAATAAAATGAAACCTTTCATTCAAAAATTCGGGATCACAATTTACCTGCTCATTTTAATGCTCCATTTATTTGCACAACTTCTTGGTTATACAAGTATACAGTATGGTTCTAAATTAATCTTACTGCCCTTATTGATGCTGTTCTTTTATGTACAACCATTTTTTGCTACAGCAGCTAAAAGCAAGTACCTCATTTTAGTTGGATTGTTTGGATCCTTCTTAGGGGATGCCTTTTTATTATCAGAGGCTTATTTTATTCCAGGAATGATTGCTTTTATGACCACGCATATTTTTAATATTATTTTTTTTAGTAAAATATATAGTTTGAAGCAGCCTAAATCAACAGCATTTAATGTTTCAAGTTCTTTGTTACTTTGCTTTTGTTGGTTTGTTTATTTTCAATTAAAAACTGCCATAGGACCATTGATTTATCCCATATTAGTTTATATGGCCCTTATATGTTTAGCAGCATTAATGGCTATTCATGTATCAAATAATAAGCCTACTAAAATGATTGCCAATTTATTTTGGACTCCAGGTATGTTATTTTTTATAGCATCAGATGCCGTGCTGGCTTTTAATAAATTTTCTTGGTCTATTCAAAGTCCAATAGAAAATATAGGTTTAGTTACGATGGCGACTTATGGTATTGCGCAATTGTTATTGGTAAAAGGATTCCAATTGTATTTTGCTAAAGAAGAACAATCAGTTTAATCAATAAAAAAAGTCCTACAATTGCTTGGAGGACTTTTTTTATTCTTTCTTTTAAAGACTAGTAACCCATTCCGCCCATATCAGGAGCGCCACCACCATGTGGAGCAGCTTCTGGTTTTGGTTTGTCAGCAATCACACACTCTGTTGTTAACAACATAGAAGCGATAGATGCTGCATTCTCTAAAGCAACTCTTGTTACTTTAGTTGGATCGATTACACCAGCTTTGAATAAGTTTTCGAAAACTTCTGTTCTTGCATTGAAACCAAAGTCGTCTTTACCTTCTTTGATTCTTTGAACAACAATAGAACCTTCGATACCGCTATTCTTAACAATTTGACGTAGAGGTTCTTCAATTGCACGACGTACAATTTGGATACCTGTATTCTCATCTTCGTTAGCACCTTTTAATTTTTCTAAACTTGCTACAGCACGAATATAAGCCACGCCACCACCAGGTACAATACCTTCTTCAACTGCAGCACGTGTTGCGTGTAAAGCATCGTCTACACGATCCTTCTTTTCTTTCATTTCGGTTTCAGTTGCAGCACCAACATATAAAACAGCAACACCACCACTTAATTTTGCTAAACGCTCTTGTAATTTTTCTTTATCGTATTCAGAAGTTGTATTCTCAATCTGAGCTTTGATTTGATTTACACGAGCAGTGATATCCGCTTTTTTACCTTTACCACCAACAATCACAGTATTGTCTTTATCGATTGTGATAGAAGAGGCTTGACCTAAATAAGATAAGTCTGCGTTCTCTAATTTGAAACCTTGCTCTTCACTAATTACAGTACCTGCAGTTAGGATTGCAATGTCTGTTAACATTTCTTTTCTTCTGTCACCAAAACCTGGTGCTTTTACAGCTGCTACTTTAATAGTACCACGTAATTTATTCACTACCAAAGTTGCCATTGCTTCGCCTTCTAAGTCTTCAGCGATAATTACCAATGGACGACTTGTTTGTGCTACTTTCTCTAAAATATGTAAGATGTCCTTCATTGCTGAAATCTTCTTATCATAAATTAAGATATAAGGATTTTGCATTTCAGCTTCCATCTTTTCGCTATTGGTAACGAAGTATGGAGAAACATATCCACGATCGAATTGCATACCTTCAACAACATCAACAGTTGTATCTGTACCTTTTGCTTCTTCTACAGTGATTACACCTTCTTTACCCACTTTGCTCATTGCAAGGGCAATTAATTTTCCAATTTCATTGTCATTGTTCGCAGAAATAGATGCTACTTGCTCAATCTTTTTAGTGTCGTTACCAACAGTTTGTGATTGTGCTTTTAAACTTGAAACAACTTTTTCTACTGCTTTATCGATACCACGCTTCAAATCCATTGGATTTGCACCTGCAGTTACGTTTCTTAAACCTTCTCCAATGATCGCTTGTGCTAATACAGTGGCAGTAGTTGTTCCATCACCAGCTTGATCTGCAGTTTTGCTTGCAACTTCTTTCACCATTTGAGCACCAATGTTTTCGATTGGATCTTCTAAGTCGATTTCTTTTGCAACAGAAACACCATCCTTAGTAATAGAAGGTGATCCGAATTTCTTTTCAATAACAACGTTACGACCTTTTGGCCCTAAAGTTACTTTCACAGCGTTGGCTAATGTGTCAACACCTTTTTTCATTTTATTTCTCGCTTCTAAGTCGAAAAAAATCATTTTAGACATATTCAGTTGTTTTTTAAATTCTTAAATAAATGCTTGTTACCTAACAATTATACAATTGCAAGGATATCGCTTTCACGCATGATCAATAAGTCTTGACCTTCAATTTGGATTTCAGTACCAGCATATTTGCCGTATAAAACTGTTTCACCCACTTTTACTGTAACAGGCTCATCCTTTTTACCAGGACCAGCAGCTACAACTGTTCCACGTTGTGGCTTTTCTTTTGCAGTGTCTGGGATGATGATTCCACCAGCTGTCTTCTCTTCAGCAGCGGCAGGCATAACAATTACTCTGTCATGTAGCGGGGTAATGTTTAATTTTTTTGCCGAACTCTTAGCCATAGTTTATCTTTTTAATTGATTAATAAAAGTATAATTATATCAACCATAACCATGCCATCTGCCTTTAATGCAAGTAGATAGGTCAAAATTTCAGTTCTGGTTGTTATTTTGTTACAAGGAAGCAAATTAATGCCAAAAATGTCAGTTTTAAGCAATTTAATTATAGATTTGCAACCCAAATAGCTCTTATAATTATGATGAACAGAAGAAATATCCGAATTAAAGTAATGCAGGTTATGTACATGTTAGATGCTCAAAACGTCTCAACTGCAGCCGGTTTACTTCAAAAAGAGTTTGACAAAACCCGCAATTTATTCGTTTACCTAGTTCATTTAATGCATCAAATTGCAGGTTATGCAGAGATCGAGGCCTTACAAAGAGCTTCCAAAAACCTTCCAAATCAAGCAGATTTAGCTGTCAATATCAAATTGGCTGGAAACAGCATTGTTTGGCAAACCTTAGAATCCGAAAAATTCAAAAAAGCCATCGAAATTGTTAAGCCACAACAATGGATTGACAACGATATGGTGAAGTCCATTTTCCGTCAATTAGTGGAATCTCCAGAATACCAAGTGTATATACTTGAAGAAAACCGTGATAAGGCGAAAGAATCTGCCGTCTTAAAGTTCATTTTTGGTCAATTGATTTTGAATTCTACCAATGCCATTGAAACAATTGAGTCACATTTCTCTAATTGGGACGACGATGGGGATATGATTATTGGCTTTATGTTGAATTATTTTCAAAAGCCAGGCGCTGTTGATTTCTTAGATTTAGTAGGGGACGAGAAGATGAAATTTGCAAAAGATTTATTGCAAACAGCCATTGAGAAAAAGGAAGTGACAGAAGCACTAATTGTTCCAAAATTAAACAACTGGGATCCAGAACGTATTGCTGTGATTGACATGATTTTATTAAGACTTGGGGTGTGTGAATTATTGTATTTTGATACCATCCCAACTAAAGTATCTATCAACGAGTACATTGATCTAGCGAAAGAATATAGTACCGAACAAAGTGGCCATTTTGTCAACGGAATACTGGATAGTATCCACAAAGAATTAGTGGCCAATGGTAAAATTCAAAAGATAAGTCACAAAGCAAAGTAATTGGTTTGCACTATCTTTGTATTCAAGTTTAAAACATAAACAAAACAAAATGACACAAATTTTATTACAAGCACCACAACAAGGTGGAACTTTTCAATTGATCATGTTAGGTGGTATTATCTTGGTTTTCTGGTTTTTCATGATACGTCCACAAGCTAAAAAAGCAAAAGAGCAAAAGAAATTTATTGATAAAATGCAAAAGGGTGATAAAGTAGTTACCATTGCAGGTATACACGGTACAATCAATAAAGTGAATGAAGACAATACCATTCAATTGGAAGTGAGTCCAGGTAGTTATTTAAAGATTGAAAGATCTTCTATTAGCTTAGAGTGGTCTCAAGCAATCAACAAATAAGACTATTATTTAAATGATATAATCCGAAATTAGCCTCCAAATAATTGGAAACTGATTTCGGATTTTTTTTGATTAGCTTATGGCAACAATGATTGGTTTAACAGGCGGGATTGGGTCAGGAAAATCGGTGGTCGCAAAAGTGTTTGCAACCCTTGGTATACCTGTGTTCAATGCCGATGACGAAGCCAAGCGCATTATGCAAACAAGTCCTGAAATTAAAACTAAATTAATTGAACAATTTGGTTTAGAAATATACAATGAGAATGGCTTGGATAAAGAAAAATTAGCCAGCATTGTTTTCAATGATCCCTTCCAACTTCAATTACTCAATGCCATTGTGCACCCAGTGACTATTCAAGCTGCAAAAGATTGGGCAGCAAAACAAACTACTCCTTATGTGATCAAAGAAGCCGCACTCATTTTTGAATCTGGTACAGCAGATGGTTTATTTAAAGTCATTGGTGTGACAGCGCCTCTATCTCTTAGGACACATAGGGTGATGCAAAGAGATGGCATTACAAAAGACCAAGTAGATGCACGTATGCGCAATCAAATTTTGGATACAATTAAAATGCGCTTATGTGATTATGTGATTGAAAATAACAATCAACAAATGGTGATTCCACAAGTCTTAGAAATAGACAAAGCTATCCGAGCGGCTTTATAATTTTATAACACCAACGTTTCAATCTTCCTTCAAAATCAAATGGCGTAGTGGCTTTAGTGATGTCTTTGATTTGATCACTTTTTATTTGTTCTGTATCAATGATGAACTGCGTAAAATTGGTGCTAAAATATAAAATACCTCCAGGCTTCATCGCTTTCAACATATCATTGATTAATTCCACATGGTCTCTTTGAATGTCTAAAATATCCTTCATTCTTTTACTATTGCTAAAGGTAGGAGGATCCATCACCACTAAATCATAAAAATTGACTGGCAATGTTTTTAAATATTGTTTCACATCTGCATGTATAAACTGATAGGCTGATGAGGCAGCTATTTGATTGAGTTTAAAATTTTCTTCGCTCCAACTTAAATAAGTTTTAGATAAGTCAACTGATGTAACTGATTTAGCGCCTGCTTTTGCGGCATACACCGAAAAAGAACTTGTATATGAAAACAAATTTAAAAAATGGGTATCCTTTGCTTCTGCCTGAACCATTTGTCTGGTGACACGGTGGTCTAAAAATAAGCCAGTATCTAAGTAGTCGGTTAAGTTGACTAAAAACTGTAAACCGTTTTCTTGAACGGTAATGATTTTGGATTCAGTCACTGCTTCTTTTTCGTATTGCCCTTCTCGATGAGACATACGCTTACGCAATTTCACAAACATTTTATCAATAGAAACCCCTGTCATGTCGGCAATGATTTTTTTGGTTTCATTGAACCAAATATCGTGTTCTTCATCTGTTAGTGCATGACGTCTATTGTACTCTGCTATGTAAATATACTCTTCGTATAATTCTACACAAATGGGAAATTCTGGTAAGTCATGATCATAAAGTCTCCAGCAAGTGACGTTGAGTCGCTTAGCTTGTTTTAATCGATGCTTATAATTTTTAAGCAATCGATTTTCAAACATTTGAAATTTTTCGGGCGTCATGTATAGAGGACTTATTTTAAAGTAGCTAACGCTTCTCTAATTCTAGCCCAAGCTTTTTCGATATTTTCCATGCTGTTTGCAAAAGAGAAACGAACACAATGCGGCTCGCCAAAAGCATCTCCCATCACAGAAGATACATGTGCAGTATTCAATAAGAACATGCTAAGGTCTGAGGCATTGGTTATAGTTTGTTGTCCATCAGATTTTCCATAATAACTACTTACGTCTGGGAACACATAAAATGCGCCTTCGGGTGCAAAACATTTAAATCCAGGCATCGCATTCACCAAGGCTAATGTGGTTGTTCGACGACGGGTAAATTCTTCTGTCATTGCGATAGATGGTTTTAAGTCGCCCACCAATGCCGCTACTGCAGCTTTTTGGGTGATAGAACATGTACCAGAAGTAAATTGACCTTGTAATTTTTCCATCGCTTTTGCTAACGTTATATTAGATGCGGTATAACCTAAACGCCAACCAGTCATTGCAAAGCCTTTGCTCAATCCATTGATCACAATCACTTGGTCTTTTATTTCACTAAACTGCGCAATGCTTTCGTGCTTGCCAATAAAGTTGATGTATTCATAAATCTCATCCGATAAGATGGTGATATGAGGATATTTTTTAAACAAGTTCGCCAATGCTTCCAATTCTGCTTTGCTATAAACTGCACCAGAAGGATTACAAGGAGATGAGAACATGAATACTTTTGTCTTAGGAGTAATTGCTGCTTCTATTTGTGCTGTCGTTGCTTTAAATCCTGCTTCAACAGTGGTTCTTATTTCAACCACTTTACCACGCGCAATTTTAACCAACTCGGAATAAGTCACCCAATATGGGGTAGGGATGATGACTTCATCACCTTCGTCTACTAAAGCCAATAAAGCATTCGCTAAACTTTGCTTCGCACCGGTAGAAGTAATAATTTGATCAGGGGTATAGTCAAGATTGTTGTCTCTTTTTAATTTAGTACAAACGGCTTCTCTTAAATCTAAAAAACCTGCCACTGGGGTATAGTGACTCCAGTTATCATTGATGGCTTTTATGGCTGCATCTTTAATATGTTGTGGGGTATCAAAATCTGGTTCACCCAAGCTTAGGTCAATCACATCAACACCCTTTGCCCTTAATTCACGACCTAATTTGGCCATTTTTAAAGTTTCAGGTTCACTAAATCTGTTTAAAAGAGAAGATAATTCCATAGTGTATTATTTGTTATTCAAATTTCGCAAATAATTGCCAAACAGCCATCCTTTTTACTTTCCATTTAGGATTAAATTATGCCCCAATTGTGCATATCTACTGGAAACTCACTTAAATTTGTTTTACTTATGGAAAAGTTTATCTCAGTGTTCGATATGTTTAAAATTGGTGTCGGACCTTCTAGTTCTCATACCCTAGGACCTTGGTTGGCGGCAAAACATATGATGAAAAGGGTTAGCGATTTGTCGGGGATTAATAATATCAATGCTTTGCATGTATACCTATATGGTTCTTTGGCGAAAACAGGGAATGGACATGGAACGGATACAGCTATTTTAATGGGTTTGCAGGGAGAAGATCCTGTAACAACCGATACGCGTTTGATTGCGCAAAAAGTTCAAAGTATTAAGGATACACAAAATATTTTATTGAATGGGGTGCATCCGATTACATTTGACTACAACAATCATTTAGTTTTTTTGAAGGATAAAAGTTTGCCTTATCATCCCAATGCAATGCAATTTGTGGTAGAATTAAAGGATGCTGTAAAAACCTATACTTATTATTCCGTTGGCGGCGGCTTTATAGAGACGGAAGCTTCTGAAGATGGTTTAGAATTAGGAAAAATAATAGAAGATAAAAAGGAAACCAATATCGAAGTACCTTTTAATTTTTTTAGTACCAATGATTTAATTCACTGGTGTATTAAAACAGGTTTACCCATTTCTGATATTGTTAGAGAAAACGAAAAGCAATTACATTCAGAACATGCTTTAGAAGAAGGTCTGGATCGATTGTGGAAGACCATGCTGGATTGCATTTATAAAGGCGTACATGCGAATGGTATTTTACCTGGTGGACTACAAGTGCACAGAAGGGCATCCGATTTGAATACTAAATTATTAAAGATAAAAAATGAAGACATCAATGCAGATACGCAGACGATGGAGGCGTGGATGCAACAAATCCAAAGTGGTGGCGGTGACTTTTCATATATACTAGATTGGGTAAGTTGTTTTGCATTGGCTGTGAACGAAGAGAATGCAAGTTTTGGAAGGGTAGTGACTGCACCTACGAATGGCGCTGCTGGTGTCATTCCTGCTGTATTGATGTATGCAATTAATTTTTGCAATAAAGGAAGTCAACAAGACATTCATAAATTTTTATTGACCGCAAATGCGATTGGAATTTTATTTAAAAACGGTGCGACAATTTCTGCAGCAATGGGTGGATGTCAGGCAGAGATTGGCGTTTCATCAGCGATGGCCGCAGCAGGATTAACAGAATTGCTTGGTGGTAACCAAAGACAAGTTTTAATGGCAGGAGAAATTGCCATGGAGCATCATTTAGGTTTAACCTGTGACCCAGTGGGCGGATTGGTTCAGATTCCTTGTATTGAACGCAATACAATGGGTGCGATCAAAGCCATTACTGCTGCGCAATTAGCATTACAAAGTAAGCCAGATTACGCGTTGGTAAGTTTGGATAAAGTGATTCATACAATGTGGCAAACTGCATTGGATATGAATGTTAAATATAAGGAGACTGCAGACGGAGGATTGGCTACTCAGATTCCAATTGGATTAGCTGAATGTTAAGCTTCGATAGCTGCTTCATCTACCAAACTAAAATCTTGGATCACATTGTATAATGTGCCGCGTTCAATAGGTGTTCTTTTTGCTTGCTTGATTAAACGAACCAATTCCAAAGTAGTCATAGCAGGATTTTGTTCTTCGCTTCCTGCCATAGAGTATATCTTAGTGGTATCATCGATGGTGCCATCTATATCATTCACACCATAGCTTAATGTCAATTGTGCAACCTGTCTGCCTAGCATTGGCCAGTAGGCTTTGATATGTGGGAAATTATCCAAATACAATCTCGAGATGGCGTACATCTTTAAATCTTCGAGCATGGTGGATTCTGGCACATCATGCATTTCATTGTCCTTGTTTCTAAACTTAAGTGGAATGAATGTATTGAAACCTTTTGTTTGATCTTGTAATTGTCTTAAGCGTTCCATATGGTCTACACGGTGCTCGTATTTTTCAATATGGCCATACAATAAAGTGGCATTGCTATGCATGCCAAGTTCATGAGCTGTTTGGTGAATTTCCAACCATCCATTGGCATCTACCTTATCATCACAAATAATCGTACGAACATCTGGATGAAAAATTTCTGCACCACCACCAGGTAAAGAATCCAATCCTGCTTCATGTGCTAAACGCATCCCTTCTTGAATAGATACTTTTGCTTTACGGAACATATAATCTAGTTCTACCGGCGTAAATGCTTTGATATGTAGTTCGGGACGATGTGCTTTGATGGCCCGCATTAAGTCTAAGAAAAATGCTAAAGTTAATTTAGGATGCACACCACCAACAATATGCACTTCTGTCACTGGCTTGCCATCATAAGAACGAACAATATCCATCATTTGGTCTATTGTTAATTCCCATCCTTCTTCTTTATGGGCATATAATTTTGAGTAAGAACAAAACTTACAAGAGAAGACACAGACATTGGTTGGTTCTATATGAAAATTGCGATTGAAATAGGTAATATCACCATGCAATTCATTTCTTTTCCAGTTGGCCAATGCACCTACATAGGGAAGAGAAGATTTTTCGAACAAGGCAACACCATCTTCAAAACTGATACGTTCATTATGAAGGATCTTTTGACCAATAGATTTTAATATTGGATCTGCTTGCGTATCTACCAGAACCTGAATTTGTGCCTTGTTCATATACTATGAAATTAGGCCACAAAGTTAGTCATTAAGCACTTGATTACCATCTTATGTTTAAAGTCTTTCCTTATAATTAGAATAAGCTTTAACCGGGAATGGATGAATGGTATTTACAAATTAACCAATTAAAATACCTGCGATACTTGCAGATAAATAGGATGCTAAAGTTCCTGCTAAAAGTGCTTTAAGGCCTAATTCAGCAAGGTCTTTACGGCGAGTTGGAGCAAGTTCTCCAATACCGCCAATTAACATACCTACACTACTAAAATTGGCAAAACCACAAATGGCGATACTCACAATCAACAAACCTTTTTCTGTTACAATAGGTATCACTTTGCTGGTTAAACTTTTAAACGCAACAAACTCATTGATGGTTAATTTTTGACCCAATAGCGTTGCTGCATTTTGTATATCCACGGTTGGGATACCCATCGCCCAAGCCATAGGATAAAATAATTTACTAAAAATAAAATTTAAGCTTAAATCTAAATTGGCGTTAAAAAGATGCCCAATTTTTAATAAGCTCCAGTCCACTAAAGCAATTAAAGCAATAAAACCAATCAACATCGCAATCACGTTCATCGCAATTTTAAATCCATCTCCTGCACCGTGTGTGATGGCGTCGATGGTATTGCTATACTGACTCTTTACTTCTAAAGTAACTTTACCCATTGTTTGAGAAACTTCAGTTTCTGGGAATAATATTTTTGCAATGACCAATGCACCAGGTGCGGCCATCAAACTTGCTGTGATTAATTTTGGTGCTAAATCCATCCCTGCTTGCGCACCCATGTTTGCATATACAACTAGAATTCCACCAGCGATACAAGCCAAGCTTCCACTCATGCTCGCTAAGATTTCACTTTTTGTCATTGTTGGCAAGTATGGACGAATCATTACCTGTGCTTCTACCTGACCTACAAATGCACTCGCCACATTACTCAATGCTTCTGCGCCACTCACACGCATGATAAAATTCATTGCTTTGGCAATCACAGAAATGATGCGTTGCATGATACCAAAATGATAAAACAAAGCAACTAAAACACAAACTAATATAATAGTTGCAGTTACGTTAAATGCAAAAACAAAACCACCATTGGTAAAATCGGTTGCGCCGGTAGGACCCATTGCGGCAACACCTCCGTAAACAAATGCCGCACCTTGACGCGCAAATTCCTCAATTTTACCCATGCCTTTTCCTAAAATCTGAAAGAATCTTGTTATAGCGGGTATTTTTAGGATCAAAATACCAATGGTTAACTGAAGGGCTAAGCCACTAAGAACTAAACGATAGTTGATGTTTTTTTTGTTGTTAGAAAACAAGAAAGCAATCATTAAAATCAATACAATGCCAATCAGGCCTTGGAATCTATCCATGGGGTAAATTTAGGAAAGGAAGGTAATTAAATTATTGTTATTTTTTGGACTAGAGTAAATAAAAAATCCCACTCAGTTGAATGAGCAGGATTTGATAAAATTGTTATTTCATTTACATGTGAGACTGGATCTTCTTGTCTAAAACGGCTTTTGGAACTGCACCAATTTGTTTGTCAACAACTTGACCACCTTTCACAAAAAGGATCGCAGGAATTGATGTGATGCCAAAATTTGTACTCAATGTAGGATTCACATCCACATTCACTTTACCAATATTCACTTTTCCTTCGTACTGAACTGCTAATTCTTCAATAACTGGTCCAATTGCACGACATGGTCCACACCATTCTGCCCAAAAATCGATTACACTTAGTTTGTCACTTTCAATCACTGTTTGTTGAAAGTTCGCGTCTGTAAATTCTAATGCCATAATTGTATATTTATATTTTCTTGTTCTTATTTGTTATTGTACAAAATTAGCTCCAAACTTTAATATCTGCCATCTTGACTTTTCCACTTAAAAACCCCACATTGGGGACAATTAATTGGCTAGTTTCACTTGAACGTTTAATTCTGGGTTCAGATCTAAGAATTGTACAAATTCGTCATTGATCAAAAAGCCTTTGTCTATTGACAATAAACTTGCTGCAATTTGCTCCCTTGGTTCTACAAAAGTAATTTTAAGAGAAGTCCTGCCTGGGTTTGCTTTGATATTCTTTTCAAAAAATTCTATCATATCGGCCCTTAAGTTTGCAGGATGCAAACTTAGTTCTACTGTTCGGGTTTGCATTTGCTTTACCGTTTCTAAAAGAGACATATTCTGTAACTTAAATTCAAATACATTCGGCTGATTGAATCTATTTCTGAAGGAACCATTGATACATACTTTTTGTCCCACTTCTAAATAATTCTGAAATTTTACATAATCATCACTCCATAAAATGAAATCTGTTTTGCCTGTAAAATCTTCAATGGCAAAGGAGCCAAAGTTTTTTCCTGTTTTGGTGATCCTATGTTGCACATCTGTTATTAGTCCGGCGAGCTTAAAGTTTTTTCCTAGGTTATTTGGGAAACTTATCAGGTTGTCTTTTACCTCGTTGTATTCGTTGATTGGAGTAAAGGCATAATGCTTTAATTCAAAATTAAAATGATCCAAGGGATGTCCACTCATAAACATACCCGTGATATCTTTTTCGTGGTCTAATTTTTCGGTCAAGGTCCATTCCTCACAGAGTGCTAATTTAGGGACAGGCACTTGCATGGCAGAAGGTAAATCACCAAATAGGGTATTGGTAGATCCTGTTGTCATTGATTGTATGGCCTGCGCATAGGCAATTAATTTTTCCATGCCATTGGTGCGGTCTCCATCACCAGTATTAAAATATTGAGCACGGTGGTATTCAGGGAAACAATCAAATGTGCCTGAGTAGGCTAAACTTTCTAATGATTTTTTATTCACCGCTCTTGACAAAACACGTTTGATAAAATCAATCATGGTTTCAAAATGTCCCCCTTTATTTCGCTCTAAAATAATGGCTTCAATGGCTGCTTCACCAACCCCTTTTAATCCGCCTAATCCAAAACGGATCTCTCCATTTTTATTGACAGAAAAACCTTGTAAAGATTCGTTGATATTTGGACCCAATACTTTTATACCCATACGTTTACACTCTTCCATAAAGAAGGTGATTTTATCGATACTGCCTGCATGGTTTAAAACGGCAGACATATATTCACCAGGGTAATGTGCCTTTAAATAGGCTGTTTGATAAGCTACATATGCATAACAAGTTGAGTGTGATTTATTGAATGCGTATTGAGCAAAAGCCTCCCAGTCGCTCCAGATTTTATCTAAAGCTTTTTCTGGATGGCCGTTCTTTACAGCGCCTTCCACAAATTGAGCTTTCATTTTATCCAATACCGATTTTTGTTTTTTACCCATTGCTTTTCGCAGCACATCCGCATCTCCTTTAGTAAAGCCAGCAATCTTTTGACTGAGTAACATTACTTGCTCTTGGTATACAGTAATCCCATAAGTGTCTGCCAATATTTCCTCCATGATAGGCAAATCGTATTGAATGATTTCACGACCATGTTTACGTTCAACGAAATTTGGGATATAGGCCATAGGACCTGGTCGGTACAAGGCATTCATCGCAATTAAGTCGGCAAATTTATCGGGCTTTAATTCACGTAAATATTTTTGCATACCCACACTCTCAAATTGGAAAGTGGCATTTGTTTCTCCTCTTTGGTATAAATGAAAAGTTTTTTCATCGTCTAATGGAATCGAATCCAAGTCGATGGTGATACCGTGGTTTTGTTTGATAAGCTGCAATGCGGTTTTTAAAATAGAAAGGGTTTTTAAACCCAAGAAGTCCATTTTAATTACACCTGCCTCTTCAATGACAGATCCTTCAATTTGCGTCACCCATAATGTAGAATCTTTTGCAGTGGCAACTGGCATGATCTCTGTTAAATCACTTGGTGCAATGATGATACCTGCAGCGTGTATGCCCGTGTTACGAATAGAACCTTCCAAGCGTTCTGCTTCATGCAATACAGCAGCTCTTAAATCATTGCCTGTATAAATTTCTCTTAGCTTTTTAATATTATCAATATCATCCGTTTGATACCCTTCTTTTTCGGCTAAAGATTTTTCTCCTTCTTTGACAGTAATAGGTGCATGCAAACATCGGTTAAGTTCGGTACCTGGTTTGTCTGGCACTAGTTTTGCTAATAAGTTGGATTCGGATAAAGGAAGATCCATCACACGCGCCACATCCTTGATACTACTTTTAGCCGCCATCGTACCATAAGTAATAATTTGTGCGACTTGTTCCTTACCATATTTTTCTACTACATAATCAATCACTTTCTGACGGCCTTCATCATCAAAGTCCGTATCAATATCGGGCATGCTCTTACGATCTGGATTTAAGAAACGCTCAAATAGTAATTGGTATTTTATTGGATCAATATTGGTGATGCCAATACAGTAGGCCACCACAGAGCCTGCTGCAGATCCACGACCAGGGCCCACAAATACATCCATCTCACGACCTGCTTTAATAAAGTCACTTACAATTAAGAAGTAACCAGCAAAACCCATGGTTTGAATGGTGAACAATTCAAAATCAATTCTCTCCTGAATTTCTGCAGTAATGGCATCATACCTTTTATGCGCACCTTCCCAAGTGATATGTTTTAAGAACTCCCACTGATTCATGTTAGCATCCTTATGAATCTGAAAACTTTTTGGAATAGGAAAGGCGGGTAGGAGGATGTCTTTCTTCAAATTCAAGACTTCTACTTTATCAACAATGGCATTGGTGTTGTCAATGGATTCTGGGATATCGCTAAACAACTCAATCATTTCCGATTGGGTCTTGAAATAAAATTTATTATTCGGAAACTTGAATCTTCTGTTTTTGATTTGAAGTTCGTCGTTTACAAAATCATCGAATCCTGGTGTAGATTGTTTTTCGCCTGTGTTAATACATAACAAGATGTCGTGTGCATTGGCATCGTCTTCATTGATATAATGACTATCATTGGTTGCAATCACACTTACTTTATGTTTTTTTGAAAACTTTAATAAGGTATTGTTAATGATTTCTTGTTCTGGTATTTCATGTCTTTGGATTTCGATATAATAGTCTTCTCCAAATAAATCTAACCACCATTTAAATTCTTTTTCTGCAGCTTCTTCACCATCTCTTAGAATGGCTTGAGGCACATGCGCACCTATACAACAAGTAGTAGCGATAATTCCTTCATGGTATTTTTCAATAAGTTCTTTATCAATTCTTGGATACTTGCTATACATTCCCTCGATGTATCCTAAAGAAGTTAACTTGATAAGATTTTGATACCCCACTGCATTCTTGGCCAATAAAACTTGGTGGAAACGATCGTCTTTATGTTCTTTGGTAAATTGTTTGACATGTCGGTCTTTCACCACATAAAACTCACAACCAACAATTGGTTTTACAGTAGGTGCTAAAATATCTTTTCCATTGGCATCCTTCCCAATGATTTTGGTATTTTTCCATGCCTGACTTACAAAATTAAATGCACCAAACATATTTCCGTGATCGGTGATAGCCAATGCAGGCATTTCATCCTTGATGGCTTTTTTATACAAACCATCAATTGAGGCAGCGCCATCTAATAATGAATACTGGGTATGAACGTGTAAATGGGAAAACTTGGGCATTTGAAATATCGGGATAATGCACAAATATCGTAAAAAAGCAGGGCTTAAACGGGCTTAATTTTCCACAAAAAAGGGTTAAAATCTTCTGCTTTGAGGCTATTTTAAGGTTCTTGCCTTATCTTGCCATTCATGCAAAAAGGGACGATAAAGATATTAGGGTTGGTATGTATGATGGCAATATTGTCAAGCTGTACCACTATGTCTAAGTTCAGTCAATCGGTAAAGGCAAAAACAGCTCAGTTAAAAGCAAAGCCTAAAAGAAATTTACCAGCAGTCGTTGCTGTTCCTGAAACCAATAATGAATCAATTGAGAACATTGAATTTTTAGACAATATTTCGGTGAAGCCAGGTAGGGTGTATATGAAAAAAGCATCTGATGCCTTAGAAGCGGAACCTGTATTGGTTCGTTCAGAGGCTTCAAATAAAATGCCAGATAACTTAACCGATGTTGAGAAAGCCAATTGGTTGCAATTAAAGTACTCCATTCAAATGGATATTGCAGTAGAAGAAATGAATAATATCCCTTTGCTTCAAAAAATAGATGAGTGGTGGGGCACACCATATTTGTATGGTGGTTCTAGTAAAAGGGGGGTGGATTGTTCCTATTTTACATTAGATGTAATGAACGCTATTTACAATACCAATTTAAAAAGAACAGCTGCAGAACAATATACACAAAGTGAAAAAATTGATTGGACCGATTTAAAGGAAGGTGATTTGATTTTCTTTAAAACAGATGCCAGTCGTTCTATAACGCATGTTGGTATTTACATGACGAATAACAAATTTGTACATGCTTCTACAAGCCAAGGTGTAACAATTAGTGACTTATCAGAACCTTATTGGCAAAAACGCTTGTACAGTTTAGGTAGAGTGCCTAAACAATAGTTCTATTTAACTATTTTAATTAATTCACTTGCTCTAATCTAACGTAGTATTGACTTTCGATTGTCTTTACAAAATCTTGTAAATTAAAATTTGGATCTTTAATTAAGCGTTGTTGAGGCTGATAGTCCATTGGCATGAAACTATATTTTTTACCTAAATAATTAAAGTGTAGTGGCAAATTAAATCCAGTGACACAGTTGTTATATTGATAGGTTAATATTTTTTCTTTTTCGTTGTAACTATAACTGAATACAGGAATTTGAATCGTTCTTAAGTATTGGTCAAATACTTTTTGAAAACCAAAACCTGCACGCACAGAAATATAATTTTCAACTTGTTGAGTAGTGACAGTTTGATGATAGAATTGTGTATTCAATCCCATTAAAATATTTCTGAACAAACTATCATTGTTAATAGCGTGACGAATTGTATGTATTAAATTAGCACCTTTTGGATACATATCTCCACTACCTTCTTGGTTTACTCCATATGGCCCAATGATTGGAATATCGTTTTTGATACTTTTGCGGATGCCATAATTGTATTCATCTCCAGCTTTCTTACCGTAAAAATATTCCGTAAATAAGGTTTCAGAATAGTTGGTAAAACCTTCGTGCACCCACATATCCGCAATGTCTTTGGTAGTGATATTATTAGCAAACCATTCGTGGCCACTTTCATGTACAATGATAAAATCCCATTTAAGGCCCCAGCCTGTACCTGATAAATCACGTCCTAAATAACCATTTTTAAATTGGTTGCCATAGGCAATTGCAGATTGATGTTCCATACCTAAATGTGGACTCTGCACCATCTGGAATCCATCCTCGTAAAAAGGATAAGGGCCAAACCAATATTCAAAAGCCTCCAACATTTTTGGTACTTGCTTAAACTGTTCAACTGCTTTAGCAGAATCGGAACGGAGTACCCAATAACTTATATCAAGTTTTCCTTTTAATCCTTTATAAGTGTCCTTCCATCCAACATAATCACCAATATAAGGAATGATATTATAGCTATTGATTGGATTGGTAACCTGCCAGCTAAATCGATTGTTATTATTTATGTTGACCATGTTCGTCTCTGCAACTTTTCTACCATTGCCAATGGCAATGATGTTCTTGTCTTTAGGTACTTGAATGGTTAATTGAGCACCTTCCTCTGGTTCATCGGACTGATGGTCTTTGCAAGGATACCATACTGATGCACCTAAGCCCTGACAAGCTACTGACATCCATGGTTGTCCATTGGCATCTTTCTTCCAGATCCATCCACCATCCCAAGGTGGTCGAATGGCTTCCTTGGGAACGCCATGATAATAGATGGTTAAACCAAACGTTTGTCCTTTAGGAATTTGTTTTTCAATTTGTGCAAGGGCAACATTATTTGATCTTGTAAATTGTAAACGAATTGGCGTTAGACTTTTATTTGTATTTGACCACAATAAAATACTATCAATCTCTAATGGAGTTTGTAAATCAATTTGAATTTGTTTGGAAGGTTTTACTGCAATGGCTTTCCAGCTGACAACACCAACAATTGATTTTGCTTCATAATTTGGCGTAACATCAATCACATATCTTTTGATATCAAACCAATCTCTGTTTTCATTTAAACTTCCTCTTAATACATCCGCCTCGTTCACGAGGGGCTGTGCTGTAGTGAATAATCCTATCAATAGGAATGATAATAAGATGTTTAATTGCTTCATTTGAAAAAAGGATTTTGAGTTTTAAATGTACACAAAACCTAATTATTCATCTTCTTTTTTCAGTTTATCCTTAAACACTTTTTCAAATTTATCCAATTTTGGACCAATCACATACCTGCAATACCCTTGATTGGTATTGTTATTATAGTAGTTCTGGTGGTAAGACTCTGCAGAATAGAATTTAGTGAAAGCAGTCACTTCTGTAATGATTGGCTTATCCCATGCTTTGCTTGCATCTAATTCCTTAATGTATTTTAGTGCTAATTCTTTTTGTTGGTCATTATGGTAAAATACAGCGGATCTATATTGAGGACCTACATCATTACCTTGCTGATTCGGTGTGGTAGGGTCATGTGTTTTCCAGAAAACAGAAAGGATATCGTCTAAGCTAATTTTTGTGGTATCAAAAACAATCTGACAAACCTCTGCATGACCTGTATTCTTTAAACAAACTTCTTCATAAGTAGGGTTTTCAACATGGCCACCACTGTATCCACTAGTTACTTTAACTACACCTTCTAAACGTTGATACACTGCTTCGGTGCACCAAAAACAGCCCGATCCTAATGTGATTGTTTGCGTATTTTCCATATTTACTTTTTGAATTTTTGCTTGTTTTTTTGGGGTTTGAGCACAGGCATAGAGCGAGATTATGCTTAATAATGAGGCTGCGAAGTATTTGATTGTTTTCATATAAATAGTATAGTTGAAATTACAACAAATCATAGACCAATTTGTTCTAATGCTGTTAATGTTTATTTAACTAAATTTGCAGCTATTGAGCCCATGAGAGTATATCCTGATAACGCCCTTTCCCAATTAGAATTTGATAAGATCAAGGCCATCTTACTAAATTACTGTCAATCCACTATTGGAAAGGAGCAAGTAGAAGCGATGCGGATACACACGCATTTAAATTATATACAGATTACATTAAGGCAAACACAGGAATACCAATTCATTAAGCAGGCCAATCAGTATTTCCCGAGTGATTTTATTTTAGACATTAGAAAGGATGTGAAGTTATTGGGTATTCCAGGTGCGCAATTGACAGGGGAGCAATGGTTATTGGTGCGCAAATTGGTAGACCATATGGGCCAATTATTCAAATGGTTTGATGCAGAACGCCAAGCGGCTTATAGTCATCTTTACTTAGTGATTGCAGAAAGTTATTTTGAAAAAACAATCATTGAAGCTATTGACGATGTGATTGATGATAGAGGTTTAGTCAAAGACAATGCTTCCGAAGATTTAGCGAAGATTAGGGCGCAATTGTATAAAAAAAGACAGGAGCTAAGACGCATATTTGAAAAAGTATTGGGTAGACTTGCAAAGTCTGGCTATACAGCAGATATTGATGAAAGTTTTAGCAATGGTCGACGTGTGGTGGCCGTGTTCTCGGAATACAAACGACAAGTGAAAGGATTTTTACATGGAGAAAGTGATAGTCGAAAAACTGCTTTCATAGAGCCAGAGGAAACCATTGAACTTAATAACGAATTATTTAGTTTAGAACAGGATGAAACCAAGGAGGTGCAAAGGGTCTTAAGACAATTGACAGCACAATTGGCTCCATACTCCAATTTGTTGATGGGTTATATGCAAATGATAGGCTTATATGATTTTATCAAAGCCAAGGCATTGTTGGCGATTGACATGAATGCGCATTTACCAGTAGTTGAAAACAAAGCCACATCCCATTTAATCAATGCTTACCATCCTTTATTGTACATGTATAATAAAGCATCTGGCAAAAAAACAGTCCCAGTTAATTTAGAATTGGATGACGAAGCAAGAATATTAATTATTAGTGGACCTAATGCGGGGGGAAAGACGGTTTCCATGAAGACATTGGGACTAAATCAAGTGATGTTACAATCTGGTTTATTGGTGCCGGTACATCCCGATTCACAAATGGGTATTTACAAGCAATTATTTATTCAATTAGGGGATACACAAAATTTAGCATTTGAATTAAGTACCTATAGCAGTCATTTGACGCACATGAAGTACTTTATAGAAAATGCAAATGGGAAGACCTTATTTTTTATAGATGAATTAGGAAGCGGATCCGATCCACATTTAGGTGGTGCATTTGCGGAAGTTATATTGGAAGAATTATCGCACAAGCATGCACAGGGCATTGTGACAACGCACTATTTGAATTTAAAAGTGATGGCCAATCATAATAAAGGAATTGTGAATGGTGCAATGCAATTTGATGAAGTGAAATTAGAACCCTTGTATCAGTTGGTGATTGGCAAGCCAGGTAGCTCTTATACTTTTGCCATTGCAGAAAGAATAGGATTGCCTAAGCATTTAATTAATCGAGCAAGAAAATTAGTAGACACCCATCATTTTGAGTTGGATAAATTATTGAACAGGACAGAACAAGATTTACAATTGGTGCAGAAGGAACGAAAGGAACTCCATAAATTAATTAAAGAGAATGACGCACTAAAATTAGAGTTGAATAAAACTTTAGATAAAGAAAAGCATTTACAGCAAATAGCACTTTTAAGAGAACAGAATAGGGTGGCCGAGGAGAAGTTCAGTTATTTAAAAGAGATGGAGCGCAATTTAAAGCAGATTGCGTTGGATTATAAAAAGTCGGATAAGAAGGAAGAAGTGATGAAAACTTTGTACAACTTGTTATTTAAAAAGAACGATGCCATTGTGATTAATAAATTGGCAAAGAAAGTGGATAAGCAATACAAGGAATCTGCTGCGCCAATTGTGGTTGGTTCAACTGTGAAATTAAAAAAGAACTACCAAGTGGGCGAAGTGATTGGATTTAAAGGGAAGCGTGCAATTGTGAAAGTGGGGCAGCTACCAATGAATATAGATATAGAAGATTTATTAGTGGTAGAAAAGATTGAGGAGGTGGAAGTTCCTAAAATAGGAATTGGTAGAAATAAAAATGTTGAAAATAAAATTCCAATTAATAAGAATATTAAAAAGAAGTAATTATATGATACTTGACGAACTCTCTGAATTAAATAAATATGAAGCAGTGCATCCTAGATTCGCTGCAGCTTTTGATTATATCTTAAATACTAAGTTTGATAATATGCCTGTTGGCAAAAAAGAAATAGATGGGAAAAATATATTATCAATTATATCAGACGAGGATGCTGTGCCAATGGTGGAATCCTGCGCCAATTTTGAATGTCACAATACGTATATAGATATTCAAGTATGTTTTAACGGCGTAGAAACGGTGGGATGGAAATCTAGATCTACCTGTGTTGAACCTAGAGGATCATACGATAAAGAAAAAGATGTTTTATTTTTTGAAGATGCACCAGATCATTTTTTCAAATTGCATCCTGGCCAATTTGGAATCTATTTTCCAAATGATGTGCATGCACCCATGATAGGTGATGGAAGAATCAGAAAATTAATTATGAAAGTGAAAGTGGACTAGTGTAATTCAATTATGAAATTTTGAATGACATTAATTCAGCGTCGTTTAATTTAAATGTATAGTTCCCTTTCTTTAAATCACCAACATATAAACAGGTTCTTTGTGTTTGTCCGGTAATCTTGCCTTGTTGTAAGACATGACCTTGACTACAAATAATCTGATAAGATTTTTTATTTGTGTCCTGGCCAGAAAATTGAATTTCTAGTATGCCACCTTTTACATTTTCAGTAATAGTAAACATGCTGTGAAAGCGCTGTTTGATGATTGTTTTATAAAATTATAGTTTTTTATTTCATTTTGTTTTTTATCCAATATTAATTTACAATTAATATACTAAGTGATTGTTAATCATAGATTTAGTCTTTATTAGTAGTCATTAAATAGTTCATTCTGGTAAATTGGTTAAATTTGTGAAATAATTATAAAACGCTCTAGCAATGAAGCATTCAATTTTAATGGTATTTATGTTTTTTGTGTTTGGGCAAATATTGGCACAAACAGCACCTGCAACTTCACAAGTTCAAAAAGACATCAATAAAGTATTGAAGTTTACCAACGATAATTACAATATGGGGAATATCCCTTACGGCAAGCCGACTGAATTTGTAGTTACCATAGAGAATATCAGTGCTGCCCCAGTTACTTTAAACAATGTTCAAGTAAGTTGTGGTTGCACTACACCAAAATTCCAAGCAAATGCAATAATTGCCCCTGGTCAAAAAACAACAGTTACTCTAGGTTTTAATGGAGCTTCAATCGGAAATTTCTCAAAAAGTGCGACCATCTTTTTAAGTGATAATTTGATTAAGACAGTGAACTTCTCAGGAGTTGGGGTGCAACAATAAAATCTTCTTAGACTAATATATTAAAGGCTATCCAAATGGGTGGCATTTAATTTTTCTAGGATTACCTCCCTTCGGTCGGTGATTCTTTTGGGGTGCCCATAACGAATTCAAAACCTGCGGCTTCGCCGCTGTTTTTTTTGTTTCCATGTACTCGCTCAAGCAAGCTTGGCTCGATAATATGCACAAAAAAACCACGTAATGACGTGGTTTTGAATTCGTTGGCGGAGAGAGAGGGATTCGAACCCCCGGACCTGTTACAGTCAATAGTTTTCAAGACTATCGCAATCGACCACTCTGCCATCTCTCCGCGGCAAATGTAGGAAGGGAAAAGCAATTTTGCAAAAAAATGGGCATTTTATTCATGAATTCAATGGTTCTAATTACTTGACTACCATGTATCTTTACAAAAAAGGACCTAGTGAGAGAATTAGCTGCTTTAAATCAATTTTTCTGGAAATATAGATTCCGATTTTTCATTGGAATGCTATTGGTTATTGCGACCAATTATTTGGCCGTTTTAGCCCCTCAGATTACTGGTTATGTGGTTGGTTTGGTTCAAGCAAAACTACCTGGAGGTAAACCTGTTACGGGTGCTTCAAATGACCTAATAATTAAAGCAATAGCAGGAATCAGCGAAAACAACCATTTTAGTTTTGGATGGTTAATCACATTTTGTAGTGTCACTATTTTGATATTGGCTATATTAAGAGGGGTGTTCATGTTTTTTATGCGTCAGACGATTATTGTAATGAGTAGGCATATAGAGTATGACCAAAAAAACCAAGTTTATGAACATTACCAAGCATTAGATACTGAATTTTATAAAACCCATAGTACAGGTGATTTAATGAGTCGTATCACAGAGGATGTAAGTCGAGTTAGAATGTACACCGGCCCTTCCTTAATGTATTTAATCAACTTAGTTTCTTTGATCGGTTTTTGTTTGTACAATATGTTTTCCAAGGATGTGCGACTTAGTTTGTATGTACTTTCTCCATTGCCTATTTTAGCAATCACCATTTATCTAGTCAACAGTATCATCAATAAAAAGAGTGAGGAGATTCAGGGGCAATTATCAGATTTAACCACTAATGCACAAGAATCTTATTCTGGTATAAGAGTGATTAAATCTTTTGTGCAGGAAAAAGCAATGTTGGGCTTCTTTAAAACCAATAGTGAATTGTACCGTAAAAATGCGGTGAGCTTGGCGAAAGTAGAAGCATTTTATACACCAACCATGGCATTGATGATTGGACTGAGTACCTTATTGACCATTTATTTAGGCGGATTACAAGCCATTAAAGACCCAAGCCAAATAGGCACTATTGTAGAGTTTGTCATTTATATTAATATGTTGACTTTCCCAGTGAGTGCGATTGGTTGGACCGCTAGTATGATCCAAAGAGCCGCAGCTTCACAAAAAAGGTTGAATGAATTTTTATCTATAGCACCTACGATTCAAAATAATGGCACTAAAAAAATAGATCAAATAAAAGGGGATATTCAATTTAAAAATGTGGATTTTATTTATCCTCATTCTGGCATAAAGGCGCTGAATAATTTTACTTTAGAAATTAAAGCAGGTCAAAAAGTGTTGATCCTTGGAAAAACTGGTTCAGGAAAATCTTCTATAGCACAAGTTTTAAACCGAATGTACCATGTGAATACGGGAGAAGTTTCGGTAGATGGTCAACCAATTGAATCTATACATACATTGGATTTAAGAAAGCGTATTGGTTATGTGCAACAGGATGTATTTTTATTTAGTGATTCAATAAAGAATAATATTCAGTTCGGAGTCATATCCTCTGACGAAACCATTAAAGCAGCTGCCAAATCGGCCCATATCTTAAATGAAATAGAACAACTTCCAGCAGGTTTTGAGACCATGGTGGGGGAGCGTGGTACCACATTAAGCGGGGGGCAGAAGCAAAGAATATCCATTGCTAGGGCTTTAATTAAAGAACCAGATTTATTTATTTTCGACGACTGTTTGAGTGCGGTGGATGCCAATACCGAAAAAACCATATTGGCTAATCTGAGTCGTCAAATGCAAGATAAAACCGCCTTATTCATTACACACCGCATCTTTTTTAATTTCCATTTTGACCTAATTATTTACATTGAAGATGGCCATATTGCAGAATCAGGAACACACGAAAGTTTGTTAGCAAAACAGGGCTTATATGCGGATTTATATGACACACAACTAAGTCAAAATCAACAATAAAATAGATTTTTCTCTATTTTTTGAATTTTATTTAAAATTTTCATTTTTCATAAACATTTTATATTTTAGCTATAGATAATTATTAACTAAAATTGAGATTGTGGAATACGAAAACAACGACAAAAAGATTGAGAGTGTATTTAGTTCAAAAATTCGTGCTGGTAAAAGAAGGACTTATTTCTTTGATGTAAGAGCTACTAAGGGCAATGATTATTTTTTAACCATTACAGAAAGCAGAAAACGTTTTGATGATAATGGGTATGATCGTTCTAAAATTTTCTTGTACAAAGAGGATTTCAATAAATTTTTAAAAGCGTTGACAGAATCTTTAGATTACGTTAAAACAGAATTAATGCCTGACTTTGATTTTGATGCATTCAATCATGAGTTTGATCCAGAAAATCCACCTCAATATCCAAATACTTATCCTGCAGCGTCAGAACCAATAGTAGAAGCAATGCATCATTCAGTTGTACCTGAAACCAATCAACCTTCAGTTGAACCAACAACTACGCCTGAAGCTAGTGGCGATAATTTAAGTGGTGATAATTTAAGTTCTGAGGAAGTAGATAAATGGTAGGAGATAAGGGGTAAGATCAATCTAAAAGTATTATACTACAAGGTTTTTAGCATCCAGATGCTACATCCATCATGTCCAGAATTGCCTAATGATTTTGTTAATCTGTTGTAACCTAGTTTTTCATACATCGTAACTGCATTAGAAAGTTCAGGCATTGTTTCTAAATAAACTTGCTCATACCCATTTTCTTTTGCCCATGCCATCGCTTTAAGCATCAATGCTTTTCCTAATCCCGCTCCTCTTGCAGTTGGGGCTAAGTATAATTTTACTAATTCACAGGTACCTTCTGGCAATCCTTCGGTTGGGAAAATGCCACATCCACCAACAAGTGTTCCATCTATTTCTGCTACATAATAAATGGATCCTTCAGTCTGAAATAATTCAAATAAATGATCTGTGGTTGGATCATAATAAACAGTACCTGGTTTGTTTGCGCCAAATTCAGTCAATGCAGCACGAATCACTGCAGCTAAAGCAACATTGTCTCTTGGCTCAATCAATCTTATGCTTTCCATTGCTTGTATTGATTGATTAATCCATTGGTTGAACTATCGTGTCCAGATACAGGTTCGTTGTTATTTAGTTCTGGTAAAATTTGATTGGCTAATTGTTTGCCTAATTCAACACCCCATTGATCAAAACTATAAATATTCCATAGCACACCTTGCGTAAAAATCTTTTGTTCGTACAATGCAATTAAGAAACCTAGAGTATGCGGCGTTATTTTTTCTACTAAGAAAGAATTGGTTGGTTTGTTACCTGCAAAAACTTTGAAAGGAGCTAAGGATTCAATTTCGGCTTCAGATTTTCCTGCTGCTTTTAATTCTTCGGCAACAACTTTTTCAGACTTACCATTGAGTAAGGCTTCCGTTTGTGCAAAATAATTACTCAATAATTTATCATGATGGTCTCCAATTGGATTATGACTTTTTGCTGGTGCTATAAAATCACAAGGAATGACTAATGTACCTTGATGAATTAATTGATAAAATGCATGTTGTCCATTGGTGCCTGGTTCACCCCAAATAACAGGACCAGTAGCATAATTGACAGTGGTGCCATTTCGGTCTACATATTTACCATTGCTTTCCATATTGCCTTGTTGGAAATAAGCTGCAAATCGATGTAAGTATTGGTCATAAGGAAGGATGGCTTCGCTTTGTGCTCCAAAGAAATTAGTATACCATATTCCTAACAAGGCCATAATCACGGGCATGTTTTTTTCGAAAGGCGTGGTTTTAAAATGTACATCTGCTTCGTGTGCACCTTTCAATAAATCCTCAAAATTATCGTAGCCAATTGTTAAAGCAATAGACAATCCTATAGCACTCCATATAGAGTAGCGTCCGCCAACCCAATCCCAGAATTCAAACATATTTTGACTATGAATTCCAAATGCGTTCACTAATTTTTCGTTTGTGCTTAAAGCCACAAAATGTGTTGCAATATGTGCTTCCTCTTTAGCATGTTCCAAAAACCAAGTTCTTGCAGTATGCGCATTGGTCATGGTTTCTTGTGTGGTGAATGTTTTAGACGCAATTAAAAACAAAGTTTCTTCTGCATTCACTTTTTTTAAAGTTTCAGCAATATGCGTTCCATCCACATTACTTACAAAATAAGTTTGTATCCCATCTACCCAATAAGGTTTCAAAGCTTCTGTCACCATCACTGGCCCCAAATCACTACCGCCAATACCAATATTTACAATCGTTGTAATTTTTTTTCCAGTATAGCCAAGATGCTCGCCTTGATGAATCTTGTTACAAAATGTTTTCATTTGTTGTAACACTCCTTTAATTGCAGGCATCACATCCTTGCCATCTAACAAAACAGGTGCTCCGCTAAAATTTCTTAATGCAGTATGCAATACAGCCCTGTTTTCGGTTTCATTTATTGCTTTCCCAGAAAACTGTGCTTCAATCGCCTTATCTAGTCCACATTCTTTTGCTAATTGAAATAACAATTGAATGGTTTTATCAGAAATAATATTCTTTGAATAATCAAAAAGTACGCCGTCTTTTTTAATTGAATAAGTTTCAAATCTATTCGGGTCTGCCGCAAACAAATCTTTCATTTGTTTCCTGTTCATCTCTTCTTCGAAATGTTTTTTCAACACAAACCAAGCTTGTGTGGTGGTTGGATTAATTCTTTCTAACATAATTAAATTCTATTCTTTACGACTTAATTTTTTGAATGGTTTCAATTGTTTTAGCTAAAGCTTCTGGGGAAATGTCAAGATGTAAAACAAATCTTACTTGAGTAGGGGTCATCACATAGGCCAAAATATCTTGTTCCTTAAGTGCTTGAACAAATGCGGCAGGGGTGTATGCGCCGGTCATCACTGCAATGACAATATTGGTTTCAACTGGCAACACATGGTCAACAAATGATTTTGCTTCTAAAGCTTCTTTTAAAGCAATGGCATGTAAATGATCTTGAGCCAAACGCTCCACATGATTTTCAATTGCGTAAATCCCAGCAGCGGCTAGATAACCTGCTTGTCGCATCCCGCCACCAAAAACTTTTCTCCATCTTCTGGCTTTTTTGATAAATGGAGTAGATCCTACCAATACACTTCCAACTGGTGCACCTAAACCTTTACTTAAACAGACAGAGACTGAATCAAAGACTTTTCCATAATCTGCTGCATTTTCCTTTTTGTGGACAATGGCATTGAAAACTCGGGCTCCATCTAAGTGTAAAGCCAACTGATTGGCCTTGGTCACCTGTTGAATTTCGTAAAATGTACTAAAATCATAACATGCCCCGCCACCTCGGTTACTGGTATTTTCTAAACTCACTAAGCTCGTAATTGGCTTATGCACATCTATCGGGTTGATGGCTGCTTGAATTTGTGCCGCATTCAATAGCCCTCTATCTCCATGTAAAAGGCGCACCGAACAGCCTGAATTAAAGGCGATTCCTCCACCTTCGTATTGGTAAATATGGGAAATTTCGTCACAAATCACTTCGTCTCCAGCTTGTGTATGGGTTTTGATGGCCAATTGATTGGTCATTGTGCCACTAGGACAGAACAATCCAGCTTCAAAACCAAACATTTTAGCCGTTTTTTCCTCCAAACTGTTGATACTTGGGTCTTCTCCAAACACATCATCTCCAACAGGCGCCGCTTGCATATATGCTAACATGGCTGGGGTTGGCTTGGTAACGGTGTCAGATCTATAATCTATCATGCAACGAAGATAAATCCAGGCGGTCGATAAAAGGTAAAAAAGACCATTTTGGGTATAAATATTTCTAAAATGTGAAATTGAGGGCTATTCTAGGCTTTATTTGTATTATTGCCTCCAAAAACTTAACTTTGCAGACTCCCGAAAGGGATATACTATTTTGGACTTTCCATCGTTATACTTATAAATAAATTCTTTGCATGAGGCAGCTTAAAATTGCTACACAGATTACCAACAGAGATTCTCAAGCGGTTGAAAAATATTTACAGGAGATTTCTAAAATCTCTATGATTAATCCCGAAGAAGAGACGACACTTGCACAACGTATTAAAATGGGTGACCAACGTGCTTTAGATAAGTTGGTTCAAGCCAATTTACGTTTCGTTGTGTCTGTTGCAAAACAATACCAACACCAAGGTTTATCCTTGAGTGATTTAATTAACGAGGGAAATTTAGGTTTGATCAAAGCTGCACAGCGTTTTGATGAAACAAAAGGTTTCAAATTCATTTCTTACGCGGTATGGTGGATTCGTCAATCTATTTTACAAGCTTTAGCAGAACAAGGTCGTTTGGTTCGTTTACCACAGAACAAAATTGGTACTTACAATAAAGCGAACAAAGCTTATATGGCATTTGAACAAGAACATGAGCGTGAGCCTTCAACAGAGGAACTAGCAGGTATCTTGGAGATGTCAGAAACTGAAATCAATAATATCTTCCAATCGAATACGCGTCATACTTCATTAGATGCGCCAGTGCATGAAGCAGAAGATGTGGCGATGGGTGATTTATTAGAAGGCGGATCTGATACAGACGAAGATGTAATGAAGGATTCTTTAAGAGAAGAAATTAAAAGAGTTTTAAAATCATTAAGTCCAAGAGAAGCGGAGATTGTGAATGCCTATTTTGGTTTAGATGGCGAAAATGGTGTTACGATTGAGCAAATTGGTATCAAATACGATTTAACAAAAGAACGTATTAGACAAATTAAAGAACGTGCGATTAAACGTTTACAAAAAGCACGATACAGCAATGCATTGAAAGCTTATTTGGGCTAATAAAAATTAACAATATCATAAAAGCCCCAACGATCTTTCAGATTTGTCGGGGCTATTTTTTTAGCTACTTTGTAGCAACAAAAACAGGATTATGGAAACAGAAAAAGTAGACATCCTCATTATTGGATCAGGACCAGCTGGTTATACTGCTGCAATTTATGCGGCTAGAGCAAATATGAAACCATTGTTGTACCAAGGTATTCAACCAGGCGGACAATTAACCATTACTACAGAGGTAGAGAACTATCCTGGTTTTCCGGATGGCATTCAAGGACCAGAAATGATGGTTAATTTTGAAAAACAAGCCGCAAGAATGGGTACTGATATCCGTTATGGATTAGCGACCAAAGTAGACTTTAGCGGCTATCCGCATAAAGTTTGGATAGATGATGAAAAAATTATAGAAGCAGGTGCAGTAATTATATCTACTGGAGCAAGTGCAAAATGGTTGGGCATTCCAAGTGAAGAAAGATTGAATGGTTTTGGTGTAAGTGCTTGTGCAGTTTGTGATGGATTTTTCTTTAAAGGAAAAGATGTGGCCATTGTGGGTGCGGGTGACACTGCTGCTGAAGAAGCACATTATTTATCAAAAATGTGTACCACGGTGCATATGATTGTTAGAAAAGACCAAATGCGTGCAAGTAAAGTAATGCAAGACAGAGTGTTGAGTACACCAAATATTGTGGTGCATTTTAATTCCGAGACAGACGAAATTTTAGGCGATAAGAAAGTAGAAGGCGTTCGTATCAAAAACAATAAATCCAATACGATGGAAGAAATTCCAGTGAGTGCGTTTTTTGTGGCGATTGGACACAATCCAAACAGTGGCATTTTCAAAGACTATTTAAAGATGGATGAAACTGGTTATATCTTAACAGAACCAGGTACAACCAAAACAAATATAGAAGGGGTGTTTGCTGCTGGGGACGTACAAGATAAGAATTATCGTCAAGCGGTAACTGCTGCAGGTAGTGGTTGTATGGCTGCATTAGATGCAGAGCGTTTCTTAACAGCAAAGGGGCATTAAATAAATCTTTACCATGCACATTTATTTAAATGATTTAATTTTCAATGGTTTTCATGGAGTCTATCCTGCAGAAAAAAAAATTGGAAATACATTTAAAGTAGATCTGCGTATTCAGTTGACCCCAACTACCAAAACAATCGATCAATTAGATCAAACCATTGACTATGTGCAAGTGTATGCCTTGATCCAAAAAATAATGGAAGTGCCAACGCCATTGCTTGAAACCATAGTAACAAATATTGCTGATCAAATTTTAGCAGCGCATCCTATGGCTGAATCTGTGTACGTGAAAATCACAAAACAACAATTGTCTGTGCCTTATTTTCAAGGAACAACTTCAGTTGATATAGAACGTACAAGGTCAAATTATTCCAAATCAAACGCATCGATTTAGAATTTAAATTTTCTTGTTCTTCCATCGCATCGTCCTGATGTAGAAAAAAGAAGGGATCAATAAACTTAACCAATAGATGATCTCACTAAACCATCCATAAGTGATTGGCATTTTGTAGTATTCTAAAACTAGATAGTTATAGATAATGTAGATAATAATAGCTGCAAATTCAATTAGTAAAGTCACTTTAGATTGCCCTGTACCGGTTACAGCACTTAACCAAATGGTAGAAGCCGACATTAAAAGCAACGCAACAGAAACAATTCTTAAAACAGGAATTCCTTCGGTTAAAAATCCTTCACCTTGACCATAGATGGAAAGAAATTGAGCTGCAAATAGGTTGATCATGATTGCGACAATGCATGCAAAGCCAAAACTCCATCGCATAATTTTATAAATGAGTTCGATCACTTTTTCTTGTAAATTCTGTCCAATGATATTACTCACCATGGTGGTGGTAGTTGCTGCAAAAGCCCAGGTAAAGCAACCAAAAAAGCCAAATATATTGCGCATGGCATTGGACACAGCAAGTGATTGTTCTCCTCTATGTTCAATTAAAATATAAAAGAATTCCCAGCTAATGATGCTAATCATGTATTGCATCATCAATGGAGAAGATTGCACCAAAATGAGTTTTATATAATCCATTTTGAGTTCAAGCTTTTTGAATAAATCAAATCTAGCTCCAATCTTTTGATAATGAATCACAAGGTAAATTACAAGCAAGCCCATGATTTCGGCAATGATAGAAGCATAGGCTGCACCATTCAAGCCCATTGCGGCAAATCCAAAATGTCCAAAAATCAAACTATAATCAAAAAAGATGTTAATCAAAGCCTCTGTGGCTGTTCCAATTATCAAGAATTTACTTTGATTGGTGCCTACTAATAAGGCATTGCGCATTTGGTAAATGAATAAAAAGGGAATGCCCCAAATACGTATTTTAAGGAATTCAATGACGGTATTGGCTCTTTCTGAATCTATCAATAATGCATGAAATATTGTTGGGGCAATAAAGTAGGTGAAACCAATGCCAACAACAGATAAGAATATCGAAATAATGACCCCTTGATTAAATAAAACACCAATCTCATCTACACGGTTTTCTCCTGCTCGTCTGGAAATAAGCGCTTGTAATCCATTATTAAGCCCTTGGCCCATCACGCCAAAAATTAAATAATAGACTCCTGTAATACCACCAATGGCGAGTGCCTGCTTACTTAAAGCACCTAAAAAGATATTGTTGATGATAAAGTTAAACTGAGGTACCAAAATAGCCAGTGCAATGGGTATTGAAATAGTCAGTATCTGCTTACTGCTAATATTCACCTGTAAGGAAGGGGTCGCTGCTGGTTGACTCATATAATTACAAATCTACAACTAGTTTTATCAATAGATAGCCTCTTTTTTTTGTATCATTGCAGTAGAAATTGACTATGAAAAAAATTGGCATTTACGGGGTACAAGAAAGTACAGCAAATAATAAGGTGGAAGATCTTTATTTGATCGTGGACGAACAGTCTATTTGTTTTGTGGTAAAAAACCATATCAACGGTGCATATATTGCATTTGAATATTTTGAAAACACCACAGATCAAAATGGGTGGAATCAACTATTAGGTTATTTGCAAAATAATTCAAAACTAATTCAATCTTATTATAGACAGGTTCAATTTGTGATGAATACAAAAAGAACTTTATTGACTAAAGCTGTAAACACTGGGGCCGATGCTTTTTACCATAATGAATTTAGTCTTGTTGTTGGCACAAAAATGGAAGAAGAATTGCAGTTACAAAAAATTGGTCAAGATCAAGTGTTGGTTTATAGTGTACCAGATGCTTTAAATACTTTATTGTCTAGGTCTTTTCCTACTGGTAAATGGATTAATTATTTAAGTAGTTTAATCTCATCTAATCAAGGGGATGGAGTTTGCATCACTATTTTTAACGATTATTTTATTTTGTTAATCATTCAAAATAGGAAACCTCATTTTGTGAATTATTTTAATAAAAACGGGGATGATCAAAATCAATACCTTGTTTTGAACGCTTGTATTCAAGCAAATATCCAACCAAAGGATACGAACTTAAATGTAATAGGGTATAGTGCAGATAGGGATTTATGGATGGAGGCATTAGCAAGTTATTTTGCAGGCGCGCATATGCAACAGGTGCCTGATGAAGGTATTGGAGCAACTTTAAATACAGATCATCCAAACCATCATTACGCGCCTTATTTCATTTTTTAAGTTGTACGCATGAGAATTATTTCAGGAAAATTTGGAGGCAGAAGAATTCATCCGCCTACCAATATGCCACATACAAGACCCACCACGGATATTGCTAAAGAAGGGCTTTTTAATATTTTACATAATAGAGTAGCAATTGATGGTGCTATTACTTTAGATTTATTTGGAGGGACTGGTTGCATCAGTTATGAATTGGCATCTAGAGGAGCTGAACAATTGACCATAGTTGAGAAGGACAAAACAATGCTTGATTTCATTAAAAAGAATATTGATTTTTTGAAAATCGAAAATGCCATCACCATACAAATGGATGTGTTTCAATTCTTAGCTACATGTAGTCAACAATATGATATCATTTTCGCTGGCCCGCCCTATGCTTTGAATACAATTGACGACCTGCCTAGAATCATTGTTGAAAAGAAATTGATCAGTTCTAAGGGGTATTTCATATTGGAACATACACCTCGTAATGATTATAAAACATTTGAAGGTTATAGTTTTCAAAGAAATTACGGTGCCACTATTTTTAGTTTTTTCGAATGCATATAACAAAGGCCGAAGCGCGTAACATATTATCCCAAAAAAGAGCTGCATTGACTGAATCAGCATGCATGAAGATGGATGACTTATTGCTCATTCAATTTCAACGCATCGATTGGTCGACTACATCTATCCTTGCTAGCTTTTATCCTTTAGCGCAAAAGAACGAGCCCAATACCTTGTTATTCGAAAAATACATCAAGACCTTGTATCCATTTATTCGATTTTGTTATCCCATCGTTGATAGCAAAAAAAATGAAATGGATTTTTATTTTGAAACTGAAACCTTGCAGATAAATACATATGGCATCCAAGAACCTTTGCCATTTAATCTAGTTCCACCAGCACAGATTGATACCATCTTAGTTCCATTATTAGGTTTCGACCAAAAGGGGCATCGTGTTGGCTATGGCAAGGGGTACTATGATCGCTACTTAGCAAAAGCCAATAAAGACTTACAAAAAATAGGGGTTTCTTACTTTGAACCAATGGACTATTTCACTGATACCAATGAATTTGACGTACCTTTATCATGTTGTATCACGCCGTGGAATACCTATGCATTTGAATAATATTTTTTTAAAATCCTTCAGAGTTCTACTCTTACCATTTGCTATCCTATATGGGTGGATTGTTACATTGCGCAATTGGATGTACGCTAAAAAATATTTAAAGTCAGTTCATTTTAATTTGCCCATCATTTGTGTTGGTAATCTTTCTTTAGGTGGAACAGGGAAGTCACCCATGGTAGAGCATTTATTATCTATACTTTCTACTGAATATAAAATAGCGACATTAAGTAGGGGCTATAAAAGAAAAACCAAGGGCTATGCTTTAGCCACAGAACAATCCACCGCATTAGAGATTGGGGATGAGCCAATGCAGTTTCATTTAAAATATCCAAATGTGGGCGTGGCGGTAGGAGAGCGACGTATCGAAGCCATTCCTCAGTTGATTCAAGACATCCCAGATTTACAAACTGTTATACTAGATGATGCATTTCAACATCGTGAAATAGATGCACATTTTAGTATTCTATTAACTGAATACGATAACCTGTATTGTGATGATTTCTTTTTCCCAACTGGGGATCTAAGGGATGAGAGAAAGTCTGCAAAACGTGCCAATATCATTGTAGTGACCAAATGTCCTTTGGATATGACAGAAGCCGATAAATTGGAGGTATTAGAGAAGTTATATCCAGAACAACATCAATCTGTATTTTTTACAGCCATTGCTTATGAGACACCTTACCATATATACAACCCATCCGACCAATGGGTATTGACCATGCGAGATGAGGTATTATTGGTTTGTGGTATCGCTAACCCCATTCCATTAAAAAATTATTTACACGAAAACACACACACTTATTATCAATTAAGTTACAGCGACCATCATATTTTCTCGATAGAAGATTTAAATGAGATGCGCAATAAATTTGAACAGATTAATGCAAAGAGTAAGCTCATTCTTACCACCGAAAAAGATGCAGTTAGATTAGTGAAGTATACCAATGAATTAAATGATATGCCATTGTATGTTCTACCAATCAAGCCTTTTTTCCTTTTTAATCAAGCAACTGAATTTAATCAATTGGTCATTGATTTTGTAGCACAATATCATCAAAAAACAAATGAACAGTAAAAAAGACAAGAAGAAGTCAAAAACAACTACAAAGCAGACCCATTTAACGACAACGTATAAAGGGGTTTTAGACATAGCTAAATCTGGTATGGGTTTTATTATCGTACAAGGTTTAGAACAAGACATTTTAGTTTTCCCAACCGATTTTAATACTGCACTTAAAGGAGACGAAGTCCGAGTAAAAATTACTAAAATAAGACAGGGCTCAGGAAAGAAAGAAGGTAAAGTCTTAGAGATTGTTAAAAGAAAACAAGTCTCTTTTTCTGGTACCATGCAGATCATGCAACACCATGCTTTTTTCTTACCCAATACCATGCATCCAATGCCAGATATTTATATCCCAATGGATAAATTAAAGGGCGCTAAGACAGGAGATAAAGTGATTGTACAATTGACTAAATGGGAGAATTCAAATAAGAAACCAGAAGGAGAAGTATTAGAAATATTTACGCCAGAGAAAGAGAATGATATGGCCATGAAGTCGATCGTGGCAGAATCTGGATTCCCTTTGGTATTTGATGGAGAAGTATTGGCATTTGCTAAGACACTCTCTGATAAAATTTCACCAGAAGAAATTGCAAAAAGAAAAGACTACCGAAAAGTATTGACATTTACCATCGACCCTGTGGATGCAAAGGATTTTGATGATGCCATTTCATTCCAACATTTAGACAATGGGCATATAGAAATTGGAGTACATATTGCCGACGTAAGTCATTTTGTGCAACCAGGTACTGCAGTTGATAAAGCAGCATACGAAAGGGCCACATCGGTGTATTTACCTGATCGTGTTTATCCAATGTTACCAGAAAGAATCTCGAATGAATTATGTTCTTTAAGGCCCAAGGAAGAAAAATTAACTTTCTCTGCGACATTTGAAATAGACGCTACTGGTAAAATTGTGCATACTTGGTATGGTAAAACAGTGATCTTTTCTGATCGCCGATTTACTTATGAGGACGTGCAAACAATTATAGAAACAAAAGAAGGAGACCATAAGGATGAAATTTTATGGTTACACGAGTATACCCAAGATTTGAGAAAGAAACGTTTCGAAAATGGGGCCATTAATTTTTCTTCACAGGAAGTTCGATTTACTTTAGATGCCAATGGAAAACCTACTGGAATCACTGTAAAAGAAAGTAAAGCATCGCATCAATTGATTGAAGAATTGATGTTAAAAGCGAACCAATTGATTGCAGAAAAAATGGGTTCAGTGAAAGTGAAAAAAGAAGTTTTGCCTTTTCCATATCGTGTGCATGACCAACCAAATGAAGATAAATTAAACCCATTTGTGGTGTTTGCTAAAAAGCATGGATATCCTTTTAATATTGATTCTCCCGATCATATCGCACATAGCTTTAACAATTTAATGTTGGCGTCAAAAGGAAAACCTGAGCAACATGTTTTGGAGCAATTGGGTATTCGTACGATGGCCAAAGCGGTGTATACCACTAATAATATTGGTCACTATGGTTTAGGCTTTGAACACTACTGTCATTTTACTTCTCCAATACGTAGGTATCCAGATGTACTTGTGCATAGAATTGTTCAAAGTGTGTTAATGGGCAACGCAATGAATGACGAAGGATTAGAGGAAAAATGTGCACATTGTAGCATGCGTGAGAGAGCTGCGATGGAAGCAGAGCGAGCTGCCAATAAATACAAACAAGTTGAATTTATGCGCGACTATTTGGGACATAGTTTCGAAGGAATTATCAGTGGTGTAGCAAGTTTCGGCTTCTTTGTAGAAACAGTGGAACACAAGTGCGAAGGCTTAGTGACCATTGCTAGCTTATCTAAATTTGACGACTTTAAATTGATAGAAGCCGATTATGCTTTAGTGGGTTCAAGGTCGGGTAGAAAGTTCAATATGGGGGATAAAGTCATTGTTAAAGTAGCAGCTGCCAATTTAGACAAACGTCAATTAGATTTTGAATGGGAGATCAACGGAATGCTGAATAAATAAATCGCAACAAGCTTAATAACTAGTTAAGGTTTCCTGAAAAACTATCCCTTCCTCTGCTAAGCTTTTTAAAATTGGTTGATAAATTCTGGCATCGATTGGGATATGTAAACCTGTCATTTTAATTTCTCCTTTTAAATAAGCACATACACCCATTGCTAATGGTAAACCTACTGTGGTCGCCATTGCAGTTTTGATTGCATCTTCTCCAGTTAATACCATACTACTATCTAATTTAAATTTACGCGTTCCAATGCTGTATTCAATTTCATGCAACATCACCACTAAATCCTTGTCTGTGGCTTCGAGTTTCCATTTGCCTTCTAATAGCCACTGCAAGATGCTTGCATTGGAATTAAATTCAGCAGGAATGATAGTAGACGCATACAATCCAATGAATTCAAGTTGATTTTTAATGGATGCATCTTGTGTAAATTTTTCTAGAATCTTTTCTAATCCATTTTGTTGAATATGTGCATCAAACCAATTTTTAATAGTTGTGTTTGGTGCTAATTCAATCACAGTTTCATCTGTTAAATTCAATTGCACAATGGCATTCCAACCAGTGCAAAAAGCAGGGTAGCGTAGGGTAGTGCGCACAAAATTATTCACACCATGTAAATGATAGGTGTCAATATAGGATAATGAATTTCTATTTGGATAATACGCTAAATGACCTATTCCTGGCAAGTCCACCACAGGGGTTTGATCAAATATTGCGGTATAATTTTTAGTTACAGTTGCGCCATCTTCTAGATAAATAGCCCCAGCTTTCCCAGCTAAAATGATATTTCTAGGGTTCCAACTTATTTTATAATGCCATGGATTATCATCACTTTCCGGGGCCACCAATCCTCCACAATGCGATTTAAAGCTGGTAATTTTCCCTCCTTTTTCGTGGATCTCATCAATGATGGCCATCGCACTCATATGGTCAATTCCGGGATCTAAACCCATTTCACAAAGGAATAAAAGCTGTTTAGACTCAATTTCTGTAGCAATTGAGCGCATATTATCGTCCACATAGGAGGCAGTAAACAATGGTTTGCCAAATTGTAAACAATCTTTAGCTACTAAAAAATGCAGTTGTGCAGGCATCATAGAAACCACGATATCCGCTTTTTGAACCAAATTTTGACGATCTAAATCATTTTTGATGTCAATACCTAGTGCAGTTCCATTTGGGGCATTATTCCACTTATTTTTAGCAATTGCTTCATCACCGTCTGCTAGCAGGATATACCAATCATTTTCGACCGCTTTTTGTTGTAAATATTGGATTAAAACTGTGGCAGATTTGCCAGCTCCAATAATGAGAATTGTTTGGCTCATTTTTGAATGTATAAGTGGTTAAAAATGTATGGGTTAAAGTTAGTATTTATTACCAAAAACTGTGGATAAAATTGTGTAAATTAATACCCATTTTAGGGTTAAAAAAGGGGTCAAAAAGGTATCTTCGTATACGTTCGTATCCTAGGTCTTTTTGGGCACAGGAAATAGACTATAAGAAACAAAAAATATGGAAGAAAATTTAGGTGAAAATTTAGGTCTAGAACAGACCCAAGACAATGATCGCGTGATTAGAGTCAACATTGAAGAGCAAATGAAAACCTCTTACATTGACTACTCAATGTCTGTGATTGTAGGTCGTGCTTTACCCGATGTGCGAGATGGCTTTAAACCAGTTCACCGTCGTGTATTGTTTGCCATGCATGAGTTAGGAAACAACAGCAATAAACCTTATAAAAAATCTGCACGTATTGTTGGTGAAGTGATGGGTAAATTTCACCCACATGGTGATACCGCAATTTATGACACTTTAGTGCGTATGGCGCAGGAGTGGACAATGCGTTATAAGTTGGTGGATGGACAGGGTAACTTTGGTAACCAAGATGGAGATCCTCCGGCAGCTATGCGTTATACAGAAGCGCGTTTACAAAAGATTTCAGAAGCGATGTTGGATGACTTGGAGAAAGATACAGTAGATTATCAATTGAACTTTGATGATAGCTTATCTGAGCCAAGTGTACTACCAACAAGAATTCCACAGCTTTTAGTGAACGGATCCTCAGGTATTGCAGTAGGTATGGCGACTAACATGTTGCCACATAATTTGAATGAAGTAGTAGACGGATGTATTGCCTACATCAACAATAAAGACATTACGATTGAAGAATTAATTTCTATTGTAAAAGCGCCAGATTTTCCTACTGGTGGCGTGATATATGGTATGGAAGGTGTGAAGCAAGGCTTGATGACTGGACGTGGTCGAGTAGTTGTGCGTGGAAAATGCAATGTAGAGACAAAAGCCAACGGTCGTGAAATGATTGTGATCAATGAAATTCCATACCAAGTGAACCGAGATCATTTAACAGATCGAATTGGTCAATTGGTGGTGGATAAAGTAGTAGATGGAATTACACACGTAAACAATGAAAGTAACAAACGCGAGGGAACTCGTATTGTGATTGAATTACGTAAGGATGCTGTAGCGCAGGTGATCATTAACCAATTATTTAAATTCACAGAATTACAAACCAGTTATGGTATCAATAATGTGGCATTGGTAAAAGGTCGTCCTAGAATTTTGAACCTAAAAGATTTGATTTTAGAGTTTGTTGATTTTAGAATGGAAGTGGTGATTCGCCGTGCTAAATTTGAATTAAGAAAAGCGGAAGAACGTGCACATATTTTAGAAGGTTATTTAATTGCTTTAGATCATTTAGACGAAGTAATTCGATTAATCAGAAACTCAGCGAATCCAGAAGCAGCAAAAGAATCTTTAATCAATGCAGGATGGGGCATTTCAGATATCCAAGCGAAAGCAATTTTAGAATTAAGATTGCAACGTTTAACAGGCATGGAGCGCGAGAAAATTAAAGAAGAATTTGACCAATTGATGAAGTTGATTGCTTCTTTAAAAGAATTATTAGGTAGCGAACATTTACGATTTGAACTCATCAAAACTGAATTATTAGAAGTAAAAGATAAGTTTGGTGATGAGCGTAAATCAGAGATTCAATACTTAGCAGATGAAATGCGTATCGAAGATTTAATTGAAGAAGAAGACGTGGTGATTACCATTTCTCATTTAGGTTATATCAAACGAACTTCAGCAACTGAATATCGTCAACAAAAGCGTGGAGGCCGCGGTGCCATTGGTTCTAAGACTCGAGAGGAAGATTATGTTGAGCATCTATTTATTGCATCCACCCATGATACCATGTTGTTCTTTACCGAAAAAGGAAGATGTTTCTGGATGCGTGTTTATGAAATTCCAGAAGGTGAAAAAACGAGTAAGGGTAGAGCAATCCAAAACTTAATTCAACTTCCACAAGACGATAAAGTAAAAGCCATTATTGAAGTACGTAATTTAGCTGATAAGGATTATGTAAATAATCATTACATCATCTTATGTACTAAGAAAGGGATTATCAAGAAAACATGTTTGGAAGAATTCAGTCGCCCAAGAGTGAATGGTGTAAACGCAATTACAATTAATGAAGGCGATGAATTATTAGCAGCACGTTTAACAGATGGTAACAACGAAGTGATGATGGCAGTGAAGTCTGGTCGTGCAATTCGCTTCCCTGAAGAAAAAGTGAGACCAACCGGAAGAGGTGCGATAGGTGTTGCAGGTATCGAAGTGGACGATGAAACAGACGAAGTGGTTGGTTTAGTTTGCGTTAGCAGAGAAGACAAAGACCGTACAATATTAGTGGTAAGTCAACAAGGTTATGGCAAGCGAACTCCAATTGATGACTACCGTATCACCAACCGTGGTGGTAAGGGCGTTAAAACAATCAATGTGACCGAAAAAACAGGATCCTTGGTTGGTTTAATGGATGTGTTAGAAAAAGAAGACCTTATCATTACATGTAAATCTGGTGTAACCATTAGAACAAGTGTCGCAGATATTAGAGAAGCGGGTAGAGCAACACAGGGTGTAAAATTGATTCGTTTAGACGAAAACGATGAAATTGCAGCAACCTCTAAGATCGAAGAACAAGATGTACCAGAAGAAGGAGAAAATGCTGATAATGAAATAGTTACAAATGACAACTCAACTAATATTTCAAATGAAGTTGCAGATGACCAAATCGACGACACTTTGAACAACGAAGGTGATGATACACCCGAAGCATAAATTTTATAACTTTAGTACATTAAAATAATCATTATGAAAAAATGGATTGGTGCAATGTTTTTGATGACATTGATGCAAACAGCTTTCGCTCAAGACTTTAAAAAAGTAGAGACGGGCTTATTATTAAATAATTTTGAGGTTGCCAAGACAGAATATGAAAAAGCGGTTGCTAAAAAACCAAGTATAGAAACAACTGCAGAAGGGTATTACTGGAAATCAAAAATTTATGCAGGTTTATCTAAGGATCCAGCTGGTAAATATCCAGATGCTTTCGATAAATTATTAAAGAGTTTATTCGACTATATAAAAGCTGATCCTGAATTCACTATAGCTATTAAAAGTGGTCAAGAGCCATTTTTTGAAGTGTATATCAAAAGTTTTAAGGATGGCGTAGCAACTTTCGGAGAAAAAAAATGGAAGGAAGCAGCTGAAAATTTTGATAGAGGAGTGGTTTTGAGTGATATCATCTTTTCAAAAGGATGGTCTACAAATAAGCAACCATTTGACACGACTACTTTAATGTATGCTGGTTATGCGAATCAAAATGCTGGTAATGATGACCTTACCATTAAGTATTATACTAGAATGATTAATGCGAACATGAAAACGCCTGAGCTGTTGGACATGTATAAATTTGTATTGATTAAGGCAGCAGAGAAGAAGGACAAAGCATTATTTGAACAATATTATACTATTTCTGAGAAGAACTATCCAGAAGAAAAATGGTTTGAATTTAGAGCAGATTATATTGACAAAAATTATTCAGCAGAGGAAAAAGTAGCAAATTATGAAGCTCAAGTTGCTGCAAATAATATCAATGAAACAGAATGTCAAATGTATGGTGACATGTTTATGGCTTCTAGAAACGTAGATGGATTGTCAGACGAAAAGGCAAATTTTTACCTAGACAAAGCAGCTGATGCTTATATGAGAGCTTACAAATTGAATACTCAAAACTATGCAGCTGCATTTAACGTGGGTATTAGCTACTATAATCAATACACTGTTTTAGACGACCAGGTTGGAAACAATATCAGGGCTTTACAGCAATTAAATGCTAATAAACCAGTAGCGCCTAAAGATCCTAAGAAGAAATTGGCATTTGATGCTAAATTCAAAGCACAACAGGATTCAATCAAAAAATTGAACCTAGCATTGGATGCACCAATGAAAGCAAAAGTGGACCAAGCCATTGAGTGGATCGAAAACGCTTTCAATATTGTAAAGGATAAACCAGTATTAACTAAACAGGAAAGGAATGTAGCAGCTAGATCGGTAGATTTCTTAGCAACTTTGTATGCTTCTAAAAGAGATAAAAACAGAGCCAACCAAAAGTTGTATGATGAGTTAGATGCAAAATTCACCAAGTATGATTTGCTGCACGATAAATACCAATAGAAATATACAATTGGGTAAATCCAAATAAAATAATTCAATAAAAGCCTTCCCACATGGGAGGGCTTTTTTATTGGTTAATCAACAGGGTATTATCTTGAATATACTATTTAACATAATGTTAATTATAAGCAATTATATAGGTTTAATTCGATCTGTTGACTGTTTGTTGTATTGAAAATAGGTTGTATTTTGTAGGATAATCATTAGACTAATCTTAGACTTATGATTTGATTGATCATTTGATTGACTAAAACATCTACTATGCCATTACATCCTTCTAGAAGAAAATTTGTTCAAGACGCAGGCTTAGCATCTATCGCTTTAAGTTTAAGTCCACAGTTTATAAAAGCACAATCAAATGCTAAAAAAGATATCATTAAAATTGGTGTGATTGGAACTGGATTTAGAGGCCAAAGCCATGTTGAATTATTGGTGCAGCGTCCAGATGTGGTGGTTGTTGCATTTGCTGATCCGGATGAAAAGATGTTGGCGGATGCTCAAAACATCCTTAAAAAGGCTGGTAAAACAGCAGCTATCGAATATAAAAATGGTAAGGAAGACTATAAAAACCTACTTAAAAGAACTGATATTGATGCCGTGATCATTGCATCTCCTTGGGAATGGCATATTCCTCAAGCCATAGAAGCCATAAAAAATGGCATTATTCCAGGTGTAGAGGTTTGTGGTGCTATCAATATAAAGGAATGCTGGGATGTGGTGAATGCGAGTGAAAAGTACAATATACCAGTGATGTGTCTAGAGAATGTATGTTATCGAAGGGATGTATTGGCGGTCTATAATATGGTTAGAAAAGGCATGTTTGGGGAATTAATACACTTACAAGGTGGTTATGAGCACGATTTAAGAGGTGTAAAGTTCAATAATGGTGTAACTGCCTATAATTCTGGGGTTGAATTTGGTGAAAAAGGATATAGTGAGGCAAAATGGAGGACAAACCACTCCTTATATAGGAATGGAGAATTGTATCCAACCCATGGACTAGGACCTGTAGCTATGATGACCGATATTAATAGAGGCAACCTATTGACAAGACTATCTTCTGTTGCGACTAAGGCAAGAGGTTTACATAAATATATAGTTAACCATCCACAAGGTGGTGAAAATCACCCTAATGCGAAATTAAATTTTAAATTAGGCGACATCGTCACAACGAGTATTCAGACATTTAATGGAGAGACTATCTTGCTTACGCATGACACCAATTCTCCCCGTCCATATAATCTTGGCTTCAGGGTTCAAGGTACCCAAGGTCTTTGGCAGGATTTCCATGCAGGTCAATTTTCAGCGGGACATATATATATAGAAGGACTTTCTCCTAAAGCACACCAATGGGAAAACCCAGAAGCCTATTTAAAGCAGCATGACCATCCATTATGGAAGCGTTTTGAAGCGGATGCAACTGGTGCTGGACATGGAGGTATGGACTTTTTTGTAATCAATGCCTTTTTAGAGTGTATTAAGAGAGCCGTGCCGTTCCCGATGGATGTATATGATTTAGCCACTTGGTATGCAATTACCCCGTTATCAGAGAAATCAATTGCAGAAAATGGTCAAGTACAAGAAATACCAGATTTCACCAGAGGTAAATGGAAAAATAGAAAGCCTGACTTTGCGATGGATGATCAGTTTTAAGATGACCAGTATTAAATTAAATGATTGAATTCAATTAATAATTGGTTCTGATTTAAGGTGCGGTCTAAGTTTTGACTTGGTCTTTCTACTTTATAATATTGGTCTAATTGCAGGTAGTCGGTTAAGAATCTTAGGGCTTGCATATAGATAATAGATTGGCCAGAAAATGCAAAATGGTCTTTCTCAAAATTTGTCAAGAACTCCCCCATCGCTTCTGAGTATCCATTTTGAATCGCAGTCCATCTTTCTGGGATAACCTTGATCTGATTTAAATCCAGACATGTTTCATTCACAGTGCAGAGATAGGTTCTACACATATCACCTACATCACTAATAAAATAACCCGGCATGGTTGTATCCAGGTCGATGACACAAATTGCATTTTCGTCCTTAAATAAGACATTGCTAATTTTTGTATCATGGTGTGTAACCCTTAAATGGGCTTCTTGATTTGTTGTAAAATGGATCCATTTTTTTACATAAGATTGATGTGATTTTAAAAACAGGATTGCATCTTTAGCGGTATCAATTCTTTTTGAATCTCCATGAATCAAAGCCTGCTCAAATTGATGGTACCTTAATTCTAGGTCATGAAATTGAGGAATAGTGACCTTTAACTCCCCTATTGGAAATTCAGTTAAACTAGCAGTGAATTGTCCAAATTGTTGCGCAGCTTCTTTGGCTTCTGCTGCAGTAGTTAAAACATCTAATGCAATGCCGTCTATTTTTTTAAATGCACGGTACCTCTTCCCTTCCCACGCTATCAAGGTCTCCCCTTTTAAAGTTGGTACCAAATGTGTAAAAAGTTGATCTGGTCTATTTGAATTGTAATACTGACTAATCGCTTTGATATTGTGATCAATGGCAAATGGATCTTTGAAAACTTGGGTATTGATACTTTGTAGAATAAAATTGCCTTGCGCAGTATGTACATCAAAAGTTTGGTTGATTAAACCTTGACTTAATGGAATTGCAGTCGCATTTTCCCATCCATATTGTTCCAATATTGATTGCATCATAATCTTGATAAATGTACAAAATTAACCGCTTACTGACTATCTTTAAGTGCTGAATAATAATAGCAGTATCACCATGGACAGAAGAAAATTTATCAATTTAAGTGGATTAGGGATCACTAGTTTTTCCATCCCCAATTTTATCCAATCAAGTAATTCATCTAACAATATCCAACCAATTGTTGCATCCACATGGGATGCAGGATTAAGAGCGAATCTTGCAGCTTGGGACGTTTTAAAAAATGGAGGAAAAGCTTTGGATGCAGTTGAACAAGGCGTGATGGTCACTGAAAATGAACTTAATTGTTGTGTTGGATTAGGTGCTAACCCAGATAGAGATGGTATTGTTACATTAGATGCATCCATTATGGATCATGAATTTAATTGTGGATCTGTTGCATTTTTAGAGCGCATCAAACATCCTATTTCAGTGGCTAGAAAAGTAATGGAAAAATCACCACATGTATTTTTAGTTGGCGCAGGTGCACAAGCATTTGCTTTGGCCAATGGATTTACTTTAGAATCTGCTGACTTATCTGAACAGGCAAAAAAGAATTATGAGTCATGGTTGAAAACATCTAATTATCAACTCACCATCAATGTAGAGAAAAATCAATCTGTTTTTTATAATGATCCTGCATTCGATGCACCAAAAAAATTATCCGATGGTCAGTGGAACCATGACACCATTGGTATGATTGCAATGGATCAATTTGGGAATCTGAGTGGTAGCTGTACCACAAGTGGTGCTGGATTTAAAATGCGCGGCCGTGTGGGTGACTCTCCTATCATTGGTGCGGGTTTATATGTAGACAATGAAGTGGGTGCAGTGGTGGCTACTGGTCAGGGAGAAGATGTGATTAGAGTGGCAGGAGCAAGCGCGGTGGTGGAATGGATGCGTCAGGGAAAAAGCCCAGAAGAAGCATGTAAACTTGTTGTTGAAAAAATTAATCGTATCAAAAAAGAAAAAGCAAAAGACATTCAAGTTTGCTTTGTTGCTATCAATAAAAAAGGGAAAGTTGGAGCTTATGCTTTACAAAAAGGATTTAATTTTTCTGTGTATAACAACGAAGGCAACAAATTAAATGATGCAGCATATTTAATTTAAAGCTTAATTTGAACTCAATTCCTTCTTCAAATTATAAAATTTGATTTGATTAATAACATGGATAAAAAATAAAGATGTCAAAAGTTTTACTTGAAATTGCTGCCTTTAATATAGAAGCTGCTTTAAATGCTTTAGCTGCTGGTGCGGATAGAATTGAATTTTGTGAGAATCCAATGGAAGGAGGCACTACACCATCTTATGGGAGTTTGTTATTGATGTCTCAATTAACCAAGCAAACTGTCTTCCCTATTATTCGACCTAGGGGTGGAGACTTTTTATATACAGACAGAGAATTTCAAGTAATGCAAAACGACTTGATGGCTTGTCAGCAATTAGGTTTTAAAGGTGCAGTCATTGGATTATTAAATGAAGATGGAACTATAGACATTAAAAGAACAAGTGCTTTAATTCAAGCTGCTGGACAAATGGAAATAAGTTTTCACAGAGCATTTGACAGATGTATTGATCCATTCTTGGCATTAGAACAATTAATTGATATTGGTTGCAAGCGCATTTTAACAAGTGGACAAGTACCAAATGTAGGCAACGCCATTCCAATAATTCATCAATTGATTGAAAAAGCAAAGGATCGAATTATTATTTTACCAGGAAGTGGAGTTAGAGCAGATAATATTGCAACAATTGTCACTCAGACTGGTGCAAAGGAAATGCATAGTTCTGCAAGAAAAGCAATGGCTTCAAAAATGGGATTCAATCAACCAAGCATGCAAGAAAGTATGCAATATTTTGATGTGGATGTAGATGAAATTAAAGCAATGATAGCTGCTATTAATACAGCATCCTAACCCTGATCGTTTCTTTCACTTCTTTTAAAAGTGTCATGGCTTGTTTGGATAATTTACTATCCACATCTAAAACAACATAACCAATTTCATCATTTGTTTTTAAGTATTGTCCTACAATATTGATTTTATTTTTAGACAATAAAGTATTGATGGCACCTAATACGCCTGGCACATTTTTATGTATATGTAAAATTCGATGCGCACCATCTACAGGAGGCAGGCTCAATGATGGGATGGTATGTGAACCATTGGATACGCCTCTCTCTAAATATTGGTATAATTTAATACTTACATCTTCGCCAATATTTTCCTGAGCTTCTTCTGTAGATCCTCCAATATGTGGCGTTAGTAAGACATTAGATAAACCTTGTAAGGGTGTACTAAATGCATCTCCATTTTTTTCTGGCTCTACTGGAAATACATCAATGGCAGCACCAGCAATATGTTTTTCTTTAATCGCTTCTGCTAAAGCTTCTAAGTCCACCACTTCTCCCCTAGCATAATTCACTAAAATTGAACCAGCTTTAAATTGCTTTAAAACCGATTTATTGATCAAATTTTTAGTTTGATTCGTTTCTGGTACATGCAATGAAATAATATCAGAACTACTTACAATTTCTTTGATCGATTTTTTTACTTGTGCATTACCCAAAGGCAATTTTGTTTCAATATCAAAAAATTGAACCCGCATCCCCATGGCTTCTGCCATCACACTTAATTGGGTACCGATATTGCCATAACCAATGATGCCCAATGTTTTACCTCTTAATTCAAAACTTCCTTTAGCATCTTTATTCCAAATGCCTTTATGTGCAGCATTATTTTTATCTAAAATTCTTCTAATTAATAATATGGAAGCACCAATGGCCAGTTCGGCAACACTTCTTGTGTTACTATAAGGGGCATTGTAAACTGCAATACCTTTTTGTTTACATGCTTTTAAATCCACTTGGTTCACACCAATACAAAAGCAACCAATTGCTTGAAGTTTCTTTGCACTATCCAAGACCTTTTTAGAAATAAATGTTTTAGAACGAATACCTAAAATATGAACGTCTTTAATCACTTTAATCAATTCTTCCTCACTTAAAGACCCAGCAATTTTCTTTACATCCGCATAACCTTGTTGTTTAAAGTATTGAACTGCTTTATCACTGATGTTTTCCAAAAACAGTACTTTAATTTTATCTTTAGGGAAGCTAGTAAGGTCAATTTTGCTCATATCACAAAGTTAATTTAAAAATTAGTGTTTTGGCTTCAAACACAATATTTTATGTCTATTTTACGTTTTACCAATGTACCCCTTAAATACTAACAGATGATCGTTCGATGCTTTTTATTGTTACAAATTTTATTACTGACTGCCTCCTGTGGATCAAGTCAGGGGCCAAATTTTAACCTGTCTGGAAATAATTTTACTTATAATAAAATCACGACTGTAGAAAAAGAGCAATATGCTACAGCTATTAAAACAAAATATCAATCCATTTTAGGGAATAAAAATTTTAGTGGTCAAATCTTAGTGGCTAAAAATGGGGAAATTATTTTTGAAGATTATAAAGGATATGCAAACTATAACACCAAAGATTCTTTGGTGGCATCTACCCCAATTCATTTAGCATCTGTCTCTAAAACGTTTACTGGTATGGCTGCCTTGCAACTTTGGGAAAAGGATCAGCTAGACTTGAAAGCATCTGTAGATAAATACCTGCCAGGGTTCCCTTATAAAGATATTAGCATTGAAATGTTATTATCACATAGAAGTGGGTTGCCTGATTATGCCTATTTTTTGGAGACGAAACAATATAAATCGGTAAGGTATAAAACGAAAAGAGGTCGATGGGCTAAGAAATTGGTCTTGGTAAAAAATGTAGCACCCTTTAGATCGGGTTTGTACACTAACCAAGATGTCTTGGATTTTATGATTCAAAGAAAACCGGCCATTGCAGCTAATCCAGACCGTGTGTTTAAATATTGTAATACCAATTATGTTTTATTGGCGCTGATCATCGAAAAAATAACTGGTCAAGATTTCCCAACTTATATCAATGAAACCATATTTAAGCCATTGAATATGGAACATAGTTTTGTGATGAGTCAACAAAATATGGACAAATACTTGCCTTCCTATAACGCACAATTGGTGCCTTATCAAGTAGAAAAGTATGATATGATTTATGGTGATAAAAATGTTTACAGTACTGTAAGAGACCTTTATTTATGGGATAAAGCCTTGACAGAAGGCCGTTTTTTACAGCCAACCACTTTAGAAATGGCTTATGAGCCTAAAAGCCCCACCAATAAATACTGGCATAATTATGGTCTAGGATGGAGAGTTTTGACCAAGCCAAATGAAGAAAAGCTTATTTATCATAATGGTTGGTGGCATGGAAATAACACAGTTTTCACGCGCTTAGTTGGTCAAACCGCCACCATCATCATTTTAGGTAATCGATACAACCGTGCAATCTATAAAGGCAAGGAGATTGCGGCCGTATTTACAGGAAAAGAGGATACGACGTCATTGGTTGAGTAAAATAGCGCATTTTACCCCTATTTTATCGTTTTTTTGGACTTTACACCCTATTTTTGCAATCCTTAATCTTAAACAAAAGAATATAAGTATAGCTTATGAAAGATCTTCTATTTTATGCCGTTCCGGCCATGGGAATTTTTGGTTTATTGTATACATTGTTGAAATTCAATTGGGTATCAAACCAACCAGCTGGAAATGATCGAATGAAAGAAATCAGCACCTATATCTCTGAAGGTGCTATGGCGTTTTTAAAAGCAGAATGGAAAATCCTAGGATATTTCGTTGTGATTGTGGCCTTATTATTAGGTTTCATGGCTACTAAAAACGAAGACAGCCACTGGACAATTGCGGTTGCTTTTGTAATTGGTGCCGTATTTAGTGCCACTGCTGGTTATATTGGAATGAAAGTAGCTACTAAAGCAAATGTTAGAACTGCTGAAGCTGCAAAAACAAGTTTATCTAAAGCATTGAATGTTTCATTTACAGGTGGATCTGTAATGGGATTAGGTGTTTCTGGTTTAGCTGTTTTAGGTCTTGGTGGTTTATATTTAATATTAAAACAATATTTCTATGTAACTGGAGATCCAAAAGAAATGCTAAGAACAATCGAAGTATTGACTGGATTTTCTCTAGGTGCTGAATCTATCGCTTTATTTGCGCGTGTAGGTGGTGGTATCTATACTAAAGCTGCAGACGTAGGTGCAGATTTAGTTGGTAAAGTTGAAGCTGGTATCCCAGAAGATGATCCTCGTAACCCTGCAACCATTGCAGATAACGTTGGAGACAATGTAGGTGATGTGGCTGGTATGGGTGCCGATTTATTTGGTTCTTATGTAGCGACAGTATTGGCAACAATGGTATTGGGTCAGGAAGTAACTGGTCCTAATGGTACTGTTTTAGTAGATAATTTTGGTGGTCTTTCTCCAATTTTATTACCAATGATGATTGCTGGTATAGGTATTTTATTATCAATTGTTGGAACCTTCTTCGTAAGAATTAGTGAAAATGCGCCTTTGACTACCGCTGTAGTTCAAAAAGCTTTAAATATGGGTAACTACGGTTCAATGATTTTAACTGCAATTGCATGTTATTTCTTAGTGAACTATATCTTACCTGAAACAATGACATTACGTGGATTGGAATTCACAAGAAATGGTGTGATTGGTGCCATTGCTGTTGGTTTAATTGTAGGTACTTTAATGAGTATCATCACAGAATATTACACAGCTATGGGCAAGCGTCCAGTATTAAGTATTATTAAGCAATCAAGCACAGGTCACGCAACAAATATTATTGGTGGATTGGCAATTGGTATGGAATCTACCTTCTATCCAATTTTAGTATTGGCTGCAGGTATTTATGGTTCTTATGCATGTGCCGGTTTATATGGAGTTGCAATTGCAGCTGCAGGTATGATGGCTACAACTGCTATGCAATTAGCAATTGATGCTTTTGGTCCTATTGCGGATAACGCAGGTGGTATTGCAGAGATGAGTGAATTACCAGCTGAAGTGCGTGAGAAAACAGATATTTTAGATGCGGTTGGTAACACAACTGCAGCTAGCGGTAAAGGTTTTGCAATTGCTTCTGCTGCATTGACTTCTTTAGCATTATTTGCTGCCTTCGTAGGTGTTGCAATGCCAGACAATCAACATATTGATATCTATAAGGCAGATGTTTTAGCTGCTTTATTTGTAGGTGGTATGATCCCATTCATCTTCTCATCTTTAGCAATTCGTGCTGTAGGTGAAGCTGCAATGGCAATGGTAGAAGAAGTACGTCGTCAGTTCCGTACTATTCCTGGAATTATGGAAGGTACAGGTAAACCAGAATATGATAAATGTGTGGCTATCTCTACTGAAGCTTCTTTAAAGAAGATGATGTTACCAGGTGCGATCACTATCATCTCTCCTATCTTAATTGGTTTCACAATGGGTCCAGAAGCTTTAGGTGGTTTCTTGGCTGGTGCAACTGTAAGTGGTGTATTGATGGGTATTTTCCAAAACAATGCAGGTGGTGCTTGGGACAATGCTAAAAAATCATTTGAAAAAGGTGTAGAGATCAATGGTGAGATGTTCTATAAAAAATCAGAACCACATAAAGCATCTGTAACAGGTGATACAGTGGGAGATCCATTTAAAGATACATCTGGTCCTTCTATGAATATCTTAATCAAGTTGATGTCAATTGTTTCTTTGGTTATCGCTCCTAGTTTAGCACAATTACATCCAACTAAAGCAATGGAGATTAAATCTCAAACAATGGAGATTTCTGTGATCAATACCGACTCTACTGCTAATATGACTGATTCTACAACAACAGTAACGATTACTGCAGATACTAAAACTTTGGTTCAAGCTTTACAAGAAGATGGTTTAGCGCCAACTGATAATGTAAAACTTGAAGTTAAGAATGGTAAGATTTCAGTGAATGGTGTTGCATTAACAGATGCTCAAAATGAAAAATATGCTGCTTACTTGAAAAAGAAGTAGTTTGTAATTTTAGTATAAGTTTAATATAAGTTCCACCTTTTTATATCAATCCCTCCAACTATTTGGGGGGATTTTTTTTATGATATCATAGCAAGCACCTGCTTCCCTCCCATTGCAAATAGCGCATCTAGAATACATGCATTTGATAAGAACCCGCTGCTACTATCAAATACCTGTTGGTATAGAAAGGCATTGGATGAAGTTTGAAAATTATTAGGCTTCATTGGGTCTATCCATTTATTTTCTTTGTAATTGGAATTTTGATCATTAGCAGTTTCAATTAACCATTTTGCTTTTAATTGTTGCTTTGTCCAATGTTGTGTGGCGATTAAAAAATCATTCAAATAAACATATTCATTGGAGTACAATGCTTTTAGACTGTCCACATAATACTCAAAATAAGGTGCTCGTTTGTAATTGACACTAATCGCTTTTAAATGTTGTGACTTCCATGGACTATCATAGGCTATTTGTATCTCATCCATTGGCGTTTTCTGATCCCTGCCTCCAACAATTGGAATGGTTAAATGTAAAGGTCCTTGCGCAGTGGCAATGACCATCCTGTTTTTAAAACTCATTTTACTAAAAGCTGCTTTACTGTCAAATACAATATGATCATGTTGAGCCAATGCATGGTAATAAGACAAAGCACCAAAATAATGTAAATCCGTATAAACCATGAATGAATATTGTTTTGTAATTTTAATAAAATTTATTCATGAAGCAATTCAAATACGGCTTTTTATTTTTAATGATATTTTTATCTGCTTGTTCAGAACCACAATCTTTTGAATTCAAAGGACTTCAAGATATTCAGTTGGATAAATTAACAATGGGTAAAAATAAAATTAGAGCCAATGTGAAGTACTATAATCCAAATGCTTTCTCTTTGGTTTTAAAACAAATTGATTGTAAGGTATTATTGAATAATGGAAATTTCACGGTTTTGAAACTAGATACAAATTTTACAATACCTGCAAAAAAAGAATTTTTAATTCCAGCACAACTTGAATTTCAGATGTCGGATTTAGTTAAAAACAGTATGGAACTATTGTTAAATAAACCTGTCAAATTAAACATCAAGGGAAATGCCACTTTAAGTAAGGGTATCTTCACTAAGACCGTGCCTATTGAATACGAAACAACACAAAAATTAAATTTAGGTGCGGCTTTGTCAGGAATGAAATAATAAACTGAATCCTATTGTTTCCAAGTGGATGGGCTATCCCTCCACTCCATTAATGTACTTTGTGTATTGGCGTCCACCATACCTTTCTCAACTGCTAATTCTATCAAGCTTGCGTAGTTGGTCAATGAAGTATACGGAACACCTGCAGCTTTAAAAGCATCATCTGCAAGTTGGAAACCATAATTGAATATAGAGACCATACCCACTACATCAAGACCAGCAGTTCTTAAAACATCTACTACTTGTAAACTACTTTTACCTGTTGAGATTAAATCTTCGATTACTAGAATTTTGTTGGTACTTGCATAAGCCCCTTCAATTTGATTGCCTAAGCCATGTTCTTTTGGTTTAGGACGGACATAGATATAAGGTAATTTTAATTGGTCAGCAGCCATAGCGCCCCAAGGAATACCTGCAGTCGCAACACCAGCTAACATATCAGCCCCTTCATATTTTTCGAATATCACATTGCACATTTCACTTTTGATAAAGTCGCGCACATATGGAAAAGAGAGCACTTTACGATTATCACAATAAATGGGACTTTTCCATCCACTTGCCCAGGTAAATGGCTCATTTGGGTTTAACTTTATAGCACTAACTTGTAATAATTTTTCTGCGACTGCTTTTTCGTTCGTCATATCCTAGATTTGACACGAATTTACCGTCAAAAAGGCAATATTTTTGCAAGAGTTACTAAATACTATACACATTTTATGTTGACACCAATCATTGCAGCTGGAGGCATTGTCGTTAATCCAAATAAGGAGATTTTATGGATTTTTAGAAGAGGCTTTTGGGATTTGCCAAAAGGAAAACTAGATCCCAATGAAAGCATAGAAGCTTGTGCAATCAGAGAAGTGATGGAAGAAACTGGCATATCGAACCTTGTATTAGGAGATTTGATTTTAACCACGAAACATCAGTACCATGATACCTATTTGAATACCGAAGTGGAAAAAACCACTTACTGGTATCAAATAACCACTGATACAATTCAAGAAGGTGTACCTCAAACCGAGGAGGACATAGAAGCCATCGCTTGGGTAAAAAAAGCAGATCTTGCCCCCTATTTAGCAAAAACTTATGAAAATATAAATCAGGTGATGGAAGTATATCTTACTTCAATGCATTAATAACCACATCTGGTAAGAATGGAGAAGCGTCACCATCATTTCGGATGATATCTCTTACGATGGTAGATGCCACAGAAGTATACTTAGGCTCTCCAGTTAAAAAGATTGTTTCGATATGACGATCCATTGTTCTATTAGCATCTGCGATTGTTTTTTCATATTCAAAATCACTCACGTATCTAATCCCTCTTAAAATAAAACGCGCACCAATAGATTGACAATATTTAATGGTTAGACCATCGTATGTTACAGCTGCTACTTTAGGTTCGTCTTTATAAATCTCCTCAAACCATTGCTTTCTTTGTTCTGCACTAAACATTGGATTTTTTGCAGCATTGATACCTATACCAACAATCACTTTATCAAACAATGGTAGTGATCTATTTATGATATCAATATGGCCAAGTGTAACTGGATCAAAAGTGCCAGGGAATAAACAAATTCTTTGAGTCTGCATAAATTAAGGGTTGGTGCGTCCTGTAAGTAAGTATAAACAAGCCATTCTTACAGCTACGCCATTTTCTACTTGGTCTAAAATAATAGATTGTTGACCATCTGCTACATCACTATCCATTTCTACTCCTCTATTGATAGGTCCTGGATGCATGATTAAAATGTCTTTATTCAATTTCTGTAGCCTTGCTTTAGTGATACCGTATGCTAAGTTGTATTCTCTTAAGGAAGAGAATAGAGGTTGATTTTGACGTTCTAATTGAATTCTAAGGACATTGGCTACATCACACCAAGCCAATGCTTTATCGATATTGTATTCTACTTGAATACCCAGCGCTTCTTTTAAGTAGGTTGGAATTAAAGTTGGTGGTCCTGAAACCATCACTTCTGCGCCCATTTTCTTTAACAAATAGATATTGCTTAAAGCAACCCTACTGTGCATGACATCTCCAATGATCGCCACTTTCAAACCTGCTATTGTACCCATTTTCTCTTGCATTGAAAATGCATCTAATAAAGCTTGTGTTGGATGTTCATTGATACCATCTCCCGCATTAATTATGGGTGCGTCAATATGTTTTGACAAGTAATGTGGGGCGCCTGAAGCACTATGCCTCATGACCACCATATCCACTTTCATGCTCAGGATATTATTTACAGTATCTAGCAATGTTTCTCCTTTAGCAGCAGAAGAACTGGATACAGTGAAATTGACTACATCTGCAGATAATCTGCGTTCTGCTAATTCAAATGAGATTCTTGTTCTAGTTGAGTTTTCGTAAAAAAGATTGACAATTGTGACGTCTCTTAAAGTCGGTACTTTTTTAACTGGTCTCTGAAGGACTTCTTTAAATTGCGTTGCAGTAGATAAAATAAGTTGGATATCCTCTGTTTGGAGGTCCTTGATACCAAGAAGATGTTTGGTAGATAGTGCCATTAAAAAGCAAAATTAATATAATTTATTGATCTAACAAGATTACTTCGTCAACTCCTTCATTTTCTTTCCACCTAACTTTCACCTTAAAAGGGGTCAAAGTATCCATTTCCTTACCAGAAAAATCGGGTTGGATAGGCAATTCCCTGCTTGGTTTACGGTCTACCAAGACACATAATTTAACTTTTGAAGGTCGTCCAAAAGCCAATAAAGCATCTAAAGCAGCTCGAATGGTTCTGCCTGTAAAAAGCACATCGTCAATTAAAATCACGGTTTTACCTTCTATACTGAATGGAAGATCTGTCTGGGTAGCAACATGCAATTCCCTTCTAATATCATCCCTGTAGAAAGTAATATCTAATTTTCCATAAATCACTTGATCTGGAGGGAGTTCTTGGTGTAAAGCAGCTACGATACGGTCACTTAAAAATACCCCTCTTGGTTGAAGCCCTATAAGTACTGTATTTTGTAGGCCTGGATGGGTCTCTAAAATTTGATGAGACAGCCTTTTAATTATGCTTGGAAGTTGTTGCTCACTGATTAGGATCATTCCTTAAAATTTGACTAAAAATACAGCTTTTTCTGATGTAAATTGCAGACATGCTGTCTTTAAAAACACTATCTCTAATTCAATTTAGAAATTACATTCAAAAGCAATTTGAATTTGATGCTAGAATAGTAGGTATTGTTGGCGCAAACGGCACGGGTAAAACCAATATTTTAGACGCAATCTATTACCTGTCATTCACCAAAAGTTATTTTAGTAGACCAGATGCACAAAATGTACATCATGCTTATCAAGGCATGCGTGTTGAGGGTCAATTTGATATAGCAGGCAATACCACCCAAGTCACTTGTATTCTAAGAGAAACCGGTAAGAAAGAATTTTATTTTGACGAAGAACTATACCCAAAATTATCTGAACATATTGGTAAAATACCAGCAGTGATGATTGCCCCAGATGATGTTCAAATTATCACAGGATCGAGTGAAGAAAGAAGAAAACTAATGGATAGTTTGTTGTCACAAATCGATGCAAACTATTTACGTTTATTGATTCATTATAATAAAGTTTTACAACAAAGAAATAGCCTTTTAAAATGGGCAGCAGAACAAGGACATTTAGATGAAACCTTATTGGGTACCTTGAATGAACAATTGGTTCAATATGGTGAACCCATTTTTGAACATAGAAAAAAACTTTTAGCAGAATGGCTGCCGATGGTGCATCAACTATATTTGTCTATTGCTGGAAATGCAGATGCCATTCAAATTGATTATCAATCAAGTTTACATCACAATAAATTTGAAGTATTGTTAAACGATGCATTGCCTAAAGACAAAGCCATGCAAAGAACATGTGTAGGCATTCATAAGGATGATTTAATCATCACCATACAAGGTCAATCATTTAAACAAGAAGCTTCTCAGGGACAAAGAAAAAGTTTATTGTTTGCAATTAGACTAGCAGAATGGGAATTATTAAAGAAAGCAAAAGGATACGCTCCTATTCTATTAATGGATGATATTTTTGAAAAATTAGATGAACAAAGAATGGCCCATTTATTAGGCTGGGTTGCTACTTCCACTGATGGCCCTGTCTTTATTACGGATACGCACAAAGCACGTGTAGCAGATCTTTTAGGTAGATATGTCGAAAATTACCAACTCATTGAAATTTAAAATAGTAATTTAGCAATATGGCTACATTCAAAATTGGAGATGCATTAAAACAAATGGTGCAAGAGAATACCAAATTAAAAAAAGGTATTCAAGCGGTTCAGATTGAAGTAGCTTGGGAAGAAATCATGGGTGTAACTGTAGCTAAATACACGGATAAAATTTATATTTTTGACCAGAAGCTATTTATCCATACGAACGTAGGCCCTCTTAAAAACGAGCTAGGATTTCAGAAAACACAAATCATTGAAAGGGTCAATGAAAAAATGGGTGAAAAAATAATCACAGATGTAGTGATTAAATAAACAAACTACTTTTTCTTCTCTAAAACATCCCTCATTAAGTCGTTCATTGTAATGACCCCTTTGAATTCGACGCTATCAAAAACTGGCAGGTACCTTGTTTTATAGACATTCATTAAAATCATACAACGTTCTAGTTCTTCTTGTAAACCAATTACAGGAAGATCGTGTGTCATGATTTCTTTTACAGTAGTTGAATCCGAATGTCTTCCTTTTAATTTGATCTTATGTGTGTAGTCTCTTTCAGACATGATACCAAGAAATAAATTATTATCCATCACGACTACATAACTTAAATTTTCGGATTGCATAATTGTTAAAGCATCCAACACAGGTGTAGCTGGGGCAACAATATTAAAATGAGGCCCTTTTTTTTCTAATATTTCTTTGATTTTTGACATAATGCAGGATTTAGGTAGACTTGTTTTCCTAAGTTACGATTTAAATCAATAGAAAAGAAGACCTATTTTTTTAGGTAGTCTAAATAGCTTTGCTTTTCCATAATTGTTGATCCATTCATAACTGCTACAGTAGGCCAAACCCTAGCAGCAGTTTTGATCATGGTCATATCCCCTATTAGAATTGGGATATCAAGTTTAAGTTGCAAGGCATTCGCTTTATCTGCAGTGATTAAATATACCTGCTTATTTTTTAGTTGGATCGTTTTAATAAGTGTCTCCCATGGTATACTCGGATCAATATTTCCTGAGAATATGAGTACATAAGGCGAAGTTGCACTGAATAGTGCAGCAGTTGTATCCTCATTATTGAGTGTAAATAAACTAAAATCCACAATCTTAGCGACTAGTCCATTGCCTTTTTGAATTAATACTTCCTTGCGATCTTGGTAGACATATGTACTATCAAAATCTGCCGGAAATTTATTAATATCAAATTGAACGGTTTTACCATTTTTCAAAAAGGACATTTGAATAGACACACTATCTGGAATAGCGCCTTCTGGAACTTTCATTTGCTCCATGATATCATTCCCTCTTTTATAAGGTAGGCAGTCAATAAAAGGAAGATGTTGCAATACATGGTATTGTCCATACCCTACTGCGCCTGTAGAAAGGATTAATAAAAAGATACCCAATGCTTTATGAAGATTATTTTTTACTTTTTTATGGTTAAAAAGTAAGATGATGATAGCGAATAATAAGACAAGGTCTTTAATAAAAGATATTTTTGGAGTGAGCGGTATACAATCACCAAAACATCCACAGGTTTTGATCTTACCAGAAAACAAAGCAAAACCAGTGAGGAATGTAAAGAAAATAATTAATCCCAATAATAACCATAGGGTTTGTTTATAAGGAAATTTAATTAACAATGCGATACCTGCTACAATTTCAAGGGTATTCATGACTACTGCAAATACAAGGGTATAATCGTCTAAAAAAGCAATGCCCCAAACTTCAAAAAATTCTTGCATCTTATAACTCAAGCCTAATGGATCATTGGCTTTGATCAATCCTGAGAAAATAAACAAAAGACCTACAGTCCATCTTAGAATTTTCAAAAATGATTGCATACTATTAATGTTTTCCCTCTGAAATTTGGATCAATGCAAAAGTGGCATAGTTTAAAATATCAACAAAATTAGCATCAATACCTTCGCTTATTAATGTTTTACCATCGTTGGTCAAAATTTGACGAATACGCAATAATTTTACTAAGATTAAATCTGCATAGCTTTCTTGACTCATATCACGCCATGCTTCTCCATAATCATGGTTTTTATCCATCATTGTAGATTTTGCAAAGTCCACATTGGATTGATATAAGGATTGAACTTGTTCAACGGGCATGTCTTCTACTTTTGGATCGTCTAATTTTAGTTGAATCAATCCAATCACCGCGTAATTGATGATGCCTTTGAATTCATCTTGAATACCATCGTCCACTTTTTGGAATCCTTTGTCTTGGATCGTTCTTATTCTTAAAGCCTTGATGAAAATTTGATCTACAACCGAAATGATTCTTAGCACGCGCCATGCAGTACCATAATCCTTTGTTTTCTTTATAAAAATATCGCTACAAGAAGCGATTGCTTGATCATATTGTGCAGAAGTTTGACTCATGAAATAACAACAAATTACATGGTTAGTTAATATCTTTGAACAGTTGCAAGATAATCAATAAGGCCCTTAAATTAAAACTATGTTTAAAATCCAATTAAAGGATACCGCTCTCGACTTATCCACCCCCCTTGTGATGGGTATCTTGAATGCAACGCCGGATTCATTTTTTGAAGGGAGCAGAATGCAGCAGATTGATGCAGGGGTAAAAAAAGCCATCGAAATGGCTCAATTTGGAGCTGGAATATTGGATATTGGAGGTCAAAGCACAAGACCAGGCGCAGCACTTATTACTGAAGCATTGGAAATAGATCGGGTGGTTCCTATGATAGAAGCTATACATGCAGCCATTCCAAATATGCCTATATCTATTGACACCTATCATGCAACTGTCGCTAAAGCTGCAATAGATGCTGGCGCCTCTATTGTCAATGATATTAGTTGTGGCAATTTTGATTCAAAGATGATTTCTACAGTAGTAAGTAACCAGGTTGCATATATTGGTATGCATCAAACTGGTGGCCCATCCACCATGCACGAATTGCAAGATAGAAATGATGTTATGAAAACTATAACGGATTACTTCTTTGAAAAAAAGAAGCAGTTTGCTGCTATTGGTCTTACCCAATGGATCATCGATCCAGGTTTTGGTTTTAGTAAAACAAAGGCCGAAAATTTTGAATTAGTTAAATCTTTAGCACAGTTAAAAAAATTGAATTTACCAATACTATTAGGTGTATCCAGAAAATCAAGTATTTATAAGACATTAGGGGTAGATCCCAGTGAAGCGCTTAATGGAACCACCGTCTTGAATACAATTGGATTAATGGGTGGTGCTAATATTTTAAGGGTGCATGATGTGAAAGAAGCGAAGGAAGCGATTATACTAATCAATGAAATGAATGCATAAAAAAAGGCCAAATTTAATTTGGCCTTTTTTTTATCGAGATAATGTTATTATTTCAATTTATTTTTTTGTTACATCTTGGATTTCAAGATCGAAAACTAAATTAGTATAAGGCTTGATTGCACCATTTGCTTGAGGGCCATAAGCCAACATAGCAGGTACAAATATGGTACCCTTACCACCTTTACCAAAATACTTTAAACCAATTTCCCAACCTGGAATAACTCCACCAGTTCCGATATTTACATCAAATGGTTTTGCTGTAGAATCATTTGGTTTGATATTGGTATCAAAAGTTTCACCAGCAATGGTGTAGCCTTTGTAATAAACACTAGCAATCTTAGTTGTATCAATTTTATTAGCAGCATCTCCTGCATCTTTTAATACTACAAATACACCTTCTGGAGATTCAACTGCAGTGATTTTATTTTTAGCTAAATGTGCTTTAATTGCATCAATTTCTCTCTTCTTTTCAGCTTCTGTTTCTTTCTTGTAATCTGCATCTACTTTTGCAACATCTGTAAATACGTCTAGGATTTCTGCTTTACCCAAAACAATATCTTTTGTTTTGAAGATTTCGTTTAATTGTAAAACACCCATTTTTGCAAGTGTATCTAAGCTTAAAGAAAATTCAATCTTATCACCTTTCTTGCATTGCATTAAGATTTCAGTAAATGTGTATTTACCCAAGCTAGCAGTATCTACTGGGAAATAAACTGGGATTAAACCATAAGTAGTACTTAAAGTGGTATCCTTACTTTTCAATTTGTACTCAATATTGATCTTAACAAATTGTCCTTGCTCTAATTTCTTTTGATTGCCCTCGCCATGTGTAATTTTATACATCATACCTGAAGGTGCTTTTTCGTAACTGTTACAACTTGCAAACAATACAATTGCAGCTACTAATTTTAATGTTGATTTGATCATTTTAGTTTAATTGTGTTAATTGAGATTTATATGTTTCTAATATGTTTTTAAAATCTTGAAAAGTGTCTTCAACAGATTTTTTCGAACTTCCGCCAGCTGCATTGGCATGGCCTCCACCCTCAAAATGTGTTCTTGCAAATATATTAACATCAAAGTTACCTTTGCTCCTAAAGCTCCATTTTCTTTCCTCTTCCCTATCAATTACAATAGCGGCAAATTTGATCCCATGAATGGATAATAAATAGTTCACTAGACCTTCGGTATCCCCGGTTTTAAGTTCAAATTTATAGATATCCGTTTTAGGAATGGCCATCACAGCAGTCTTAAATTCAGGAAATACATGCATTCTATTTAAAAAAGCATTCCCCATAAACTTTAATCTACCCTCAGAAGATTGATCGTAAATATTTTCATGTATTGTTGAATGTTGGAGTCCAACTTCTTTCAAATGTGCAACAATTTTATGAACCGATGCTGTGGTAGATGGGAATCTAAATGAACCTGTATCAGTCATTAAACCGGTATATAAAGCAGTAGCAATATCCAGATTAATTAGATTACTATGACCTGATTGAACTATAAAATCATAAATCATTTCACAGGTGGAGCTCATTTTTACGTCACTAATTCCATACCCAAAACTAGGTGTATCGGGTTGTTGGTGATGGTCAACCAATATTTTAACTGCTTTTGCATCTCTTATCAATGTCTCCATATTTTTAGTACGGTGCAGAATATTAAAATCTAAACAAAATATATAATCTGCTGATTGAACCAATTCAGTTGCTTTTGATCTATTCCCTTCATAATCAACCACTTTATCAATACCTGGCATCCAATCTAAAAAAGGCGCCCAATTGGTTGGTGAGACCACCGTAACATCGTGTCCTAGTTGGATTAAAAAGTGGTATAAAGCCAAACTAGACCCCATCGCATCTCCATCAGGTTTTTGATGAGCTGTGATAATAGCTTTGAAAGGCTTTTGTAAAAGTGGATAGAATTGTTCAATTGATTGCATAAGTCCACAAATTTAACATAAATCGGATGTTTTTCAGTAATTTTGCGCCCACAATTAGAAACATTATAAAAAATAGATATGAACAACAAAACATTCACAATGATTAAGCCAGATGCAACTTCTAAAGGGTATACTGGTGCTATATTAGATCAAATCATCAAAGCTGGTTTTTCTGTAAAAGCAATGAAATGGATTCATTTGTCACCTGCACAAGCTGGTACATTTTATGAAGTACATAAGGAAAGACCTTTCTACCAAGAATTAGTTGACTTCATGAGCAGTGGCCCAATCGTTGCAGCAATCTTAGAAAAAGACAATGCAGTTGCAGACTTTAGAACATTGATTGGTGCAACAAACCCAGCACAAGCAGAAGAAGGTACAATCCGTAAAAAGTTTGCAGCATCTATTGGTGAGAATGCAGTACACGGAAGTGATAGTGATGAGAATGCAGCAATCGAAGGGAATTTCTTCTTTTCTGGATTGGAAAGATTTTAAATAAATTAGCCCTTAAAGAATATAAGGGCTAATTTATTTTAGTCTAATGATTTTTTCGAGGTCACACATAAACGGTGGCCTCGATTTGCTTTATACCCTTAAGAAAATTTAAGGGTCATTTTACTTCTTGGCACCACGCGTTTTTGGTTTACCATACTTTTTCTGCATGGCCTCTTTATAATTCTTTCGCACATTTACTTTTTTATTCTTTTCAGACTTTTCATGAAAAGCGGGGCCTACATCTTCTTTTTTAGGCAATTTAATTTGGATGATTTTCATCTTTACTTTAGGTATCTCATCCTCCGTCAACACAGTAGATATTTCAAGATCTTCTGGTAATGCTTCCATTGGGATTGGTTGCTTCATTAAAGCTTCAATAGCTAGTTTTTGCTTTGCTTCTTTTTCTGTTATAAAAGTAATTGCAATCCCTTTTTTATCTGCTCTACCCGTTCGGCCAATTCTATGAATATAATTTTCAGGTACATCTGGTGTATCAAAATTGATCACATGTGTAACCTCTGCAACGTCAATACCACGGGCCATTACATCGGTTGCAATGATATATTTAAATACACCGGCTTTAAATTGATTCACTGTATTGAAACGGTAATTTTGTTCTTTATTGGAGTGAATAACTCCAACAATATCTGGAAATTTTTCAATCAATTGATCATACAATTGGTCTGCTAAACTTTTTGTTGCTGCAAAAATTAACACCTTGGTCATGGTTTGATCGCCAGTTAATAAATGCTCTAATAAATTAACTTTTGTATTAAAATTTGGAAGATCATAACCTATTTGAATAATGTTATCGAGCGGTGTGCCTGTAGGTGCCGCTTCTACCCTAACCGGTTCATTAAAATAATCATTCATTAATTTTTCTACATCCTCTGTAATGGTTGCGGAAAACAATAAATTTTGTCTTTTTGCAGGGACAAGTTCTAAAATATTAGTAATCTGTTTTCTAAAACCAAGATTCAACATTTCATCCATTTCATCTATCACCACCTTTTTAATATATTTTGTTTTAAGTGCACCATTCATGATTAAATCAAATAATCTACCTGGCGTTGCCACTAAAACATCCACCCCTTTTTCCACTTCTATTTGTTGAGTATTGATATTCACTCCTCCAAATACACCAACAGTGATTACACTCATATAAGGCGTTAATTTCTTAACGGCCTCCACCACCTGTACCACTAATTCTCTTGTTGGTACTATAATAAGAATTTGAGGGTCTTTATTTTTGTCAAATTTCCACTGCCTAAGGCATGGTAACAAATAAGCAAAAGTTTTACCAGTTCCAGTCTGAGCTATACCGCAAACATCCCTTCCAGACATCACTACTGGGTATACACGGTGTTGAATGGTCGTTGGATGGGTGTATCCTAAGTCTTCTAAGGCCCTCGCTAAGGGAGAATTGATATTTAATTGGTCAAACGTCATGGTGGCGAAGTTAACTCAATAAACCCATACATTAGATGGACTGATATCTATCCATTACTTTCCAAATAGTTAGACTAATTCACCTAAAATCATGCTAAATAAGGCCTAAATAGCCTTCAATTCCTAAAAACGAAGTATATTGCATCAAATTCATTGACTCGATGACAATTCTTCTCAGGCAAGTCAAAATTGCTGATCAGCATTCGCCATATAACGGCCAAGTAAAAGATATCCTTCTTCAAGACGCAGTATTAGTTTCCATTCAAGACCATTATGAAGGAAAAGCCGATCAAATTGTAGATTACCCAGGTACTATTGTAAGTTTAGGATGGGTAGATCCATTTACGCATTTTTGTGACCCAGGATATGAGCATAGAGAAACATTAAAGACTGGTGCCGCTGCTGCTCAAGCGGGTGGATTTACCACTGTTTTTGTAGTACCCAATACACAGCCTGTGATGGATAATAAAACACAGGTTAATTATATCGTTCAACAACAGCAACATCTTCCAATTGAAATTTTACCAATAGGCGCTTTATCCAAAAAAATTGAAGGAAAAGATTTAGCAGAAATGATAGATATGCATCAGGCTGGAGCTGTTGCTTCGAGTGATGGCTTATACCCTGTTCAATCCAACTTGCTTTTCCTGAAAGCATTACAATATGTAAAAACTTTTGATGGTGTTGTCATTCAAATGCCAATCGATAAAAGTATGGGTGCTGTTGGTTTAATGAATGAAGGGATTACTTCAACTCAAATTGGCCTACCAGGTATCCCTGCGATTGCAGAAGAGTTGATGATTGCAAGAGACATTGAACTATTAAAATACACCAATTCTAAACTACATATCACTGGTGTAAGTACTGCAAAGGGTATTTCATTAATTGAAGCTGGTAAAAAAGCAGGTTTAGCACTCACATGTAGTGTTACCCCATACCACTTGTATTTTAATGAAACTGATTTAAATACTTATGATACCTTATTGAAAGTGTATCCACCATTAAGAACAAAGGCTGACCAAGCAGCTTTACAAGATGCAGTGGAACGCGGTGTGGTAGATTGTATCAGTTCTCACCACCAACCTCAGGATTGGGATGGAAAAACGATTGAGTTTGAATATGCAAAAGCAGGAATAGCTTGTATAGAAACCACTTATGCGACCATCAACCATTTATTTCCGAAATTAAAGGACGAAGCCATTGCTAATTTGTTATCCAATCACGCTAGACAAATTTTCAACCTTGGTTCAAATACTATAAAAGAGGGACAGAAAGTTGATCTTACTTTATTCAATCGTACTAATTCATTTACACCTTTAAAAGCAAACTCGAAAAGCAAATCGGTGAATAATCCTTTCTTGGATAAGGCATTAAATGGAACAGTCATTGGAACATATGCAAAAGGTCAATTTCATCTAAATAAAGAATAAACAGATCGAAATTTAACTTTATAAATAACAGCTTCAATAATTTCTAATAAAACAAACACATGGAAAAACAAATTACTTCTCATATTATTAAAGGCGCTATTTTAGGAGGTATCTCTATTTTATTTAGCATCATTATTTATGTGTTTAACTTATATACCACACAATGGTTAAACTGGTTGAGTTATGCTATCTTGATTGGTGGTATTATATATGGTAATGTTTTGTTCGCGAATCAAAGTGATAACAACGTCACTTTTGGTAATATTTTTGCCCATGGTTTTAAAACAACCGCAGTGGTTATTGTCATTACAGTTATTTACACGCTACTTGCATTATATGTTTTATTCCCTGATATGGTTGATAAAATCATTGAAATGTCTAGGGTTGAAATGGCAAAAAATCCAAAGTTGACAGACGAGATGATTGAACAAGGAATAGCAATGACTAAGAAATTATTCCTTCCATTTGCTATTGCTGGTGCTATTTTTGGAACAGGATTTTTAGGTGCAATAGGTTCTTTAATTGGAGCTGCTGTTGCAAAGAAAAACCCAGTAGACCCTTTTAAACAAGACACAGCTCAATAAATTCAATATGCAGATTTCTGTCGTTATACCTTTATACAATGAAGCGGAGTCTTTGCCAGAATTAATGGCATGGATACATCGTGTCATGGAGGCAAATGCATATGCTTATGAGGTAATCATGATTGACGATGGCAGTGATGACGGAAGTTGGGATGTGATTTCAAGTTTACGCAATCAATATCCTCAATTAAAGGGTATTAAATTTCAACGTAATTATGGTAAGTCTGCTGCATTAAATGAGGGCTTCAAAGCCGCTCAAGGTGATATGGTGATGACGATGGATGCCGATTTACAAGATAGTCCAGATGAAATTCCTGAATTCTATACGATGATCATGGATCAAGGGTATCATTTAGTAAGCGGATGGAAGAAGAAACGCTTCGACAATACCTTCACTAAAAATATTCCTTCTAAATTATACAATACCGTTGCAAGTAAAAGCTCTGGCATTCATTTACATGATTTTAATTGTGGTATTAAAGCCTATCAATTAAAGGTTGTTAAGAGTATTGAAGTCTTTGGAGAAATGCACCGATATATTCCAATCTTAGCTAAATGGGCCGGATTCAAAAGAATTGGTGAAAAAGTAGTTCAACACCAAGCTAGAAAATATGGACATACAAAATTTGGATGGGAAAGATTTGTAAACGGTTTTTTAGATTTATTAACGATTCAATTTTTGTCCAAATTTGGTAAGAAGCCAATGCAATTCTTTGGATTAATTGGTAGTCTTTTCTTTCTAATTGGATTTGTCTCTGTTTTTTATATTATCGTAGGCAAATTCATTGATCCAGATTCAAGTATCACAAACAGGCCTGCATTTTTTATTGCTTTAACTTCTATGGTCATTGGTACACAATTATTTTTAGCAGGATTTATTGCTGAAATCATGAATCGGAATGCAGCAGATAGAAATGTTTATTTAATTGAGGAGAAACAAGGATGGTAGATCGATTGATCATTATGGGGCCAGCATGGCCATTAAGAGGCAACCTTGCTGCTTTTGATGAAAAACTAGCGCAAGATTTTATGCAAGCATCTATCCAAACCAAACTTTATACCTTCTCCTTACAATATCCAAATTTTTTATTCCCAGGTAAAACGCAATATTCTTCTGATCCTGCACCTAAAGGACTTTCTATTGAAGTGGCTATGAATTCAATCAATCCTTTTAATTGGATTAAGGTTGGTTTAAAAATCAAAAAAGAACGCCCAGATTTAATTATAGTGCGTTATTGGATTCCATTCTTAGCGCCTTGTTTAGGTACTATTTTAAGTATTGTAAAATGGAATAAGCATACCAAGGTAATTGCTATTGTGGACAATATGATTCCACATGAAAAAAGAATTGGAGATACTTTATTTACAAAGTATTTTGTACGTGCTGTAGATGGTTTTTTAACCATGAGCAAAAAAGTACAAGACGATGTAAAAATATTTACCAACAAACCATCTTGCATTTCGCCCCATCCTATTTATGATCATTTTGGAGAAGCAATGCCTTCAAGTGATGCGAGGAAGTTATTGAATTTGCAGGATACAGATAAAGTCATTTTATTCTTTGGTTTTGTGAGGGCCTATAAAGGGTTAGATTTATTAATTGAAGCAATGTCTCAACCAGCAATTAAAACCGCTGGTATTAAGTTAGTGATTGCAGGTGAATTCTATGAATCACCTACCCCCTATTTAGAACAAATAAAAGCGCTGGGTTTATCTGATACAATCTCTGTATACAATGAATATATTGGCGAAAGAGATGTAAAATTATATGTTTCAGCAGCAGATTTTATCATTCAGCCTTATCGTAATGCAACTCAAAGTGGTGTCACCCCAATGGCCTATCATTTTTTAAAACCAATGTTGGTGACCAATGTAGGTGGATTGGCTGATACTGTGCCACATGATAAAGTTGGCTTGGTTGTTGAACCAAATCCAAAAGCAATAGCAGAAGGTATTCTTAAGTTATATGAAAGAGGCAATGCACATTTTATGCCTCACTTAATCTCAGAAAAGAAAAAATATAGTTGGGAACAAATGCGACAATCTTTTTTAACTTTATACCAACAATTATAAAAACCTGGAGACACATAAATTATTAGCCATGTCATTACAACAAATTAAGTCGATTATAGAAGGATCTATTGAAGTAAAGCAAGCTTTATTGAAAGACGAGCAATTGATGCTTGAAATTGAAAAGATTGTACACGCTATTACACATGCATTTAAACAAGGGAATGCAGTCTATTTTGCAGGCAATGGTGGAAGTGCTGCAGATGCGCAACATTTGGCCGCAGAATTTTCTGGCCGTTTCTACAAAGACAGAAAAGCATTGCCTTCGGATGCGCTTCATTGTAATAGTTCCTATTTAACTGCAGTGGCTAATGATTATAGTTATGATGTGATTTATGCTAGATTATTAGAAGGTCTTGCTAAGCCTGGTGATGTTTTAGTAGGCATTAGCACTTCTGGTAATTCAGGTAATATTGTCAAAGCTTTTGAAATGGCTAAATCAATTGGAGTTGTTACTGTTGGTTTCACAGGCGCTGCTGGAGGAAAAATGAAAACATTGAGTGATTTTTTAATCAATATCCCTTCAACAACGACACCAAGAATTCAGGAGTCACATATTTTAGTAGGACATATCATTTGTGAATTGGTTGAAGAAAATATTTTTGGCAAATAGATGTTGAGTAATCTACATATCACTAAAGATTGGACACTATTTTTAGATCGTGATGGCGTCATCAATCACGAAAAAAAAGAGGACTATATCAGAAATTGGTCTGAATTTCAATTTTACTCAGAAAGCTTAAAGGCTTTACCCCTACTCGCTCAAAAATTTTCCAAAATTATAATTACGACCAATCAAAAAGGTATTGGTAAAGGATGGATGACTGATGCCGATTTAGCTTTGATACATGAAAATATGACAAATCATATTATTGAATTGGGAGGAAGAATTGACGCTATATTTTATTGTTCAGATTTAGATAATGAATCCTACAATAGAAAACCACAACCTGGCATGGCTTTTCAAGCTAAGGAGCAATTTCCATCAATTGATTTTGCAAAATCAATCATGGTTGGTAATCGAATGTCAGATATGGAATTTGGTCGTAATGCAGGCATGCATACCGTCTATTTAGCAACTACACATCCGGAAGCGCCATTCCCTGATACAAAAATAGATGACCGATATGATCATCTATTTCAGTTTGCACAAGCCTTATAAAATCTTTTGATTAATCTAATTTTAAAACTGCTAAGAAAGCTTCTTGAGGTATTTCTACGTTTCCAATTTGACGCATTCTCTTTTTACCTTCTTTTTGCTTCTCTAATAATTTACGTTTACGGCTAATATCACCACCATAACATTTAGCTGTTACATCCTTTCGCATTGCAGAGATATTCTCTCTCGCAACTACTTTTGCACCAATAGCAGCCTGAATAGCTATTTGGAATTGTTGCTTCGTCAATAAATCTTTTAATTTCTCACAAAGTTTACGACCAAATTCAGCAGATTTACCTCTATGAATTAAAGCACTCAAGGCATCTACTTTTTCATTGTTCAATAAGATATCCATCTTTACAATATCTGCATCTCTAAATCCAATCTGTGTATAATCAAAAGAAGCGTATCCTCTTGTTTGACTCTTTAACTTATCATAAAAATCAAATACAATCTCGGTCAAAGGCATTTCAAAAATCAATTCAACCCTAGTTGGTGTAAGATAACTCTGATTGATGAGCATCCCTCTTTTACCTAAACATAAAGTGATGATATTACCAATATAGTCAGGTGTAGTAATAATTTGAGCTCTAATAAATGGTTCTTCGATACGTTTGATCTTTACTGGATCTGGCATCTCGGTTGGATTATTGACAATGATCTTTTCGTCTCTTGTAGTGTATGCAATAAAACTTACGTTAGGGACAGTTGTGATAACTGTTTGATTGAACTCGCGTTCTAAACGTTCTTGTACAATCTCCATATGCAATAGTCCAAGGAATCCACAACGGAATCCAAATCCTAATGCTTGAGAAGTTTCTAATTCAAACGTTAAAGAAGCATCATTCAATTGTAACTTATCCATGCATTCTCTTAACTCCTCAAATTCATCTGTGTTTACAGGATAAATACCAGAAAATACCATTGGTTTTACTTCCTCAAAACCATGTATCATTGGCCCAGGATTATTGGCTAAAGTAATGGTATCACCTACTTTAACTTCCTTGGCTACTTTAATACCAGTAATAATATAACCCACGTCACCTGCCCTTACTTCGGCTTTTGGTGTCATAGCTAACTTTAATACGCCCACTTCATCCGCAATGTATTCTCTACCAGATGCTACGAATTTAATTTTATCATTCTTTTTCAAAACCCCATTCATTATTCTATAGTAAACAATGATTCCTCTAAAATTATTGAATACACTATCAAAAATCAATGCTTGCAATGGAGCTTCTGTATCACCTACAGGAGCTGGTATTCTTTCTACAATTGCTTGTAATATTTCTTCTATACCAATACCTGAACGACCACTTGCCAATAAAATATCTTCTTGTTTACATCCAATCAAGTCAATAATCTGGTCTGTTACTTCTGGAATCTTAGCACCATCCATGTCTATTTTATTAATGACTGGGATGATTTCTAAATTATTGTCAAGTGCTAAATATAAATTACTAATTGTTTGTGCTTGTATCCCTTGTGATGCGTCAACCAATAGCAATGCACCTTCACAAGCTGCCAAAGCACGACTTACTTCATAACTAAAATCAACGTGACCTGGTGTGTCGATTAAATTTAATGTATAGGTCTCGCCTTTATGGATATAATTGATCTGAATTGCATGGCTCTTAATAGTTATGCCCTTCTCTCGCTCTAAATCCATATCATCCAATACCTGGTTCATCATCTCGCGCTCTGTAATCGTTTTGGTATGTTCTAATAAACGATCTGCCAAGGTACTTTTACCATGATCAATGTGGGCTATGATACAAAAATTTCTTATATGCTTCATGTAATTATGCGTGTTCTTTTTATAACTATTTTAGTGCGTTGATGATGGCTGCAAATTCAGTTGCAATTAAAGAGGCACCACCAACTAATCCTCCGTCTACATCTGGTTGTGAAAAAATTTCATTTGCGTTCGCAGCTTTCACGCTGCCTCCATATAAAATTGAAATTTGGTCTGCGATAGATTGACCATAATGAGCTGCAAATACAGACCTTATATAGGCATGAATTTCTTGGGCTTGCGCACTAGTTGCAGTTTTCCCTGTTCCGATGGCCCAAATTGGTTCATAGGCAATCACCACATTTATAATTTGTTCAGCGGATAATTGAAATAATGCATTCTTTAATTGTGCTTCTACAAAACTATTCTGTGTGCCTGCTTCTCTAATTTCTAATGGCTCACCACAACAAAAAATTGGAGTGCTTCCAATGCCTAAAACAGCTTCTGTTTTTTCTGCTAATAAAGTATCTGACTCATTAAAATATTCACGTCTTTCAGAATGTCCAAGTACAATATAATTCACTCCTACAGACTTATACATAGATGCAGCAATTTCACCAGTGTAAGCACCACTTGCTTTTTGATGACAATTTTGAGCAGCAACAAACATCTGTTTTTTGCCTACCAATTTTTGAATTGCTAAAGGAATATAAATAGCTGGAACAGCAAAAATGGCGGATTGATTTTCGGTTAAATTTAAGTCAGAAGCTAACAATTGGTCTAATAAGCTTTCAGCCTCATTTTGGCTTAAATTCATTTTCCAGTTTGCTGCAGCTATTTGTTTTCTCATAATAATCATTTTCAAGGCACAAAGGTAACTAAAAATTAGCGCTATTCCATATGAAACAAGGCAGTTAAGACCTCCTTTTCGGCATCTGATATTTGGAATCCCTTCATTTTTTTCCAATTTTGTATGTCTTCTATTGCTTTCTCCAAAATATAGCCTTTTGTAATACCCCAACTAAAATTTGGAATCATTTTTGGAAGTAACCCGTTGCCATAAATATTTGCCGAAGCGCCAATATATGATCCAGTATTGATGCTTGATTGAATTGCAAACCTGGTATAATCACCCACTAACATCCCCATTTTATTACCAATTGTATCCCATGATTTTTGGTATTGATTCCATATTTCTATTGGGCCTGCAGTATTTTTTACATTACTATTACTTGTACCAGCACCAAGATTACACCATTGTCCAATAATACTATCTCCCAAATAACCTTCGTGCGCCTTATTGGAGTAGCCCATTAGTATACTATTTTTTATCTCCCCTCCAATGGTACAATATGGCCCAACTGAAGTGGCACCATAAATACAAGCATTCATTTTAACGACTGCTTTTTCCCCCAAAACAAATGGGCCTCTTATGGCAGCTCCTTCCATTAATATTGCATTTTTTCCTATATAAATAGGGCCTTCTGTGGCATTTAAACTCACCCCAATCAAAGAAGCACCTTCTGCAATAAAAATATTTTCAGGACAAATTAAACGATTAGATGCATCTACAACAATTGAAGTTTGATTGGTGGTTACTTGATTAAAATCAAGTTGAATCATTGTTGCGTGTATTTGTAAAAGATGGATTGGGTTTTTAATAAATTTTGCAGGTATTGTTGTCTTTAAATTAGGGTCTCCTAATAAGATTTTACCTATTGCTCTTTCTTTAGAATTTGAAGCAATCCATTTACCATCCTTATCCAATAAACTTTCTCCTTCTTTTAAATTTAAAATTGCGTTTTTAATTGCTACATCCGGTAAACAAGTGGAATTGATATAGATCACAGCATCCTCATTCTGTAAGAAAGGAGATGCATATAAACTTTGTAAATAAGGACTAGTAAAAACCTGACATTCGGAATTTAAATGAGTTTCCCAGCGCTCTTTTATGGTAAAAATACCCACCCTTATTTCTGTCAAACTTCTAGTCAAGCTAAAAGGGTAAAAATGTACCAAATCTGGTAGGTCAACCAAGATAAAATCCATAAAAGAGGTTTTAGGGACAAAAATACGTTAAAGTCAAAATCAAAATTGATAAGTTCCTAACGCATGTTAATTTAATGCTTATTTTCGTGTTCTAATCATTATAATATGCAACTAGGTTATTTTAATTATCCGTCTCCAGTCAACGAACCAGTATTAAATTATGCTCCAGGTTCTCCAGAAAGAAAAGCATTAAAAGAAGCTTTGGCTTCCTTAAAGAAAAAGACATTGGATATTCCAATGTATATCAATGGTAAAGCAGTTAGAACTGGTAAAACAAAGTCTATACATCCTCCACATGAAACCAAACATGTACTTGGACAATTCCATATTGGCACAAAATTGCATGTTGAAAAAGCAATTGAGTCTGCATTAAAAGTGCGTGAAAATTGGTCTAATATGACTTGGGAAACCAGGGCACATATCTTTTTAAAAGCAGCAGAGCTTTTGGCTACAAAATATAGATTCGAAATGAATGCCTCTACCATGTTAGGGCAAAGTAAAAATGCTTATCAAGCCGAAATTGATGCGTCATGTGAGTTAATAGATTTTTTAAGATTCAATGTGCATTACTTAAGTCAAATCTATCAACAACAACCTATCTCTTCACCGGGCATCCACAATAGAATGGAATGGAGAGGTTTAGAAGGATTTGTATTGGCTGTTTCGCCATTTAATTTTACAGCCATTGGTGGTAATTTGCCTTCATCTGCTGCCATGTGTGGTAATGTTGTTGTATGGAAACCTGCCAATACACAGATCTATTCTGCACAGTTATTCATGCGTATTTTAAAAGAAGCTGGTTTACCAGATGGCGTGATCAACATTGTTTATACAGATGGCCCAACTGTAGGTGATGTATGTTTCAAACATCCAGACTTTGCAGGGGTACACTTTACTGGATCAACTGGTGTATTTAACAACATGTGGAAGCAGATTGGAGAAAACATTTCAAACTATAAATCTTATCCAAGAATTGTAGGTGAAACCGGTGGTAAAGATTTTGTGATGGTGCATCCAAGTGCTGATGTAGATACAGTAGTGACTGCATTAGCAAGAGGTGCTTTTGAATACCAAGGTCAAAAATGTTCCGCTGCATCAAGAGCTTATTTACCAAGTAATATTGCTGCTGCTGTAAAGGCTAAATTGGTAAAAACGGTTCAAACCATGAAAATGGGAACTGTAGAAGACTTTAGCAATTTTGTGAATGCCGTGATTGATGAAAAATCATTTAATAATATCTCAAGATACATTGCAGCAGTTAAGAAAGACAAACAAGCTACAATCTTAGTTGGAGGCAATGTCAATAAAACAAACGGCTGGTTTGTTGAACCGACTGTGATTGATTCAAAAAATCCAAAATCACTTACCATGTGTGAAGAGATTTTTGGGCCAGTATTGACTATTTACACTTACCCTGCAGCTCAATTTGAGAAGACCTTAAAATTAGTAGATAGTACGTCTAAGTATGCCTTAACAGGTTCAATTATTTCTCAAGATAGAGCTTCTATCGAATTGGCTACCAATGTTTTACGTCATTCTGCAGGTAATTTTTATATCAATGATAAGCCTACTGGAGCTGTCGTTGGTCAACAACCATTTGGTGGAGCAAGAGGATCTGGTACAAATGACAAAGCTGGAAGTGCTTTAAATTTATACCGTTGGTTAAGCGCTAGAACAATCAAAGAAACTTTTAACCCTCCAACCGATTATAAGTATCCATTTTTAAACGAAGCATAAGGCCAAATTATAGTCTTAAAATACTATATTTGCTACTCAAAAATCAAGGACTGTGGCGCAAAAATTTTCTAAAGAAACTTATCTATATTGGTACGAGTTGATGCAATTAATCCGTCAATTTGAATCCAAATCAGAGGAAATGTATAAAATGGCGGGTAAAATCCGCGGATTCTTTCACGTATACAATGGTCAGGAAGCAATTGCTGCAGGTTGTATGACTGCTACGAATCATGAAGATCCCTTTATTACTGGTTATCGTGACCACGGTTTAGCCCTTGCAAAAGGAATGAGTCCGAATGCTGCCATGGCAGAATTGTATGGTAAAGCTACAGGATGCTCAAAAGGGAAAGGTGGAAGTATGCACCTATTTGACAAAGCAAACTACTTTTTTGGTGGACATGGGATTGTAGGAGCTCAAATTGGCACAGGTGCTGGTTTAGCATTTGCAGAACAATATCGTGGTTCAAAAAATGTGGTATTGTGTTTCTTTGGTGATGGTGCTGCAAGACAAGGCATGTTGCATGAGGTTTTTAACCTTGCTATGTTATGGAAATTACCAGTTGTATTTATTTGTGAAAACAATAATTATGCAATGGGTACCTCTATTGAAAGAACAAGTAATGTAATTGATATCTATAAGTTAGCGGATGCATATGAAATGCCATCTGATAAATTAGACGGCATGACGCCAGAAATAGTGCACGAAGGTGTTGCCAGAGCTGTTAAAAGAGCTAGAGATGGCGAAGGCCCTACTTTGTTAGAAATGAAAACCTATCGTTATAGAGGTCACTCTGTATCTGATCCTCAAAAATATAGAACAAAAGATGAGGTAGAAGAATACAAGGATCAAGATCCAATTATTAAAGTAAGAAAGACCATCTTAGAAAATAATTTTGCAACAGAAGCGACATTACAAGAGATTGATGAAAAAATCAATGGTATTGTAGAAGCATCTGTAAAATTTGCTGAGGACAGCCCTTGGCCAGATGATAACGAAGTTTTGAAGGATGTGTATATTGATCAAAATTATCCATTTATTGTAGACTAATTATTTTAACCAAATCATATGAGCGAATTACAAGAAGAACAAGCACCAGTATCTATTACAAAAAACAGCCAAAAACTAATTGTTTATTTAATAGTTGGAGGATTAATTACTGCAGCGGGCATTTTTGGATACACTGAATTATACCAAAAACCATTAGAAGCAAAAGCTGCTGATGCAATGTATGTAGCAGAGAAATATTTTGCGAATGATTCATCAGAATTAGTTTTAAATGGTGATGGAACTAGCAAAGGTGTTTTGTATATCATCAAAGAATTTAGTGGTACAAAAGCAGCAAATCTTGCAAAATATTATGCAGGCATGAGTTATTATAGACTAAAAGACTATAATAAAGCTATTGACTATTTAAAAGATTTTTCAACGAATGCTATACAAGTTCAAGCAGTTGCCTATGGCTCTATCGGTGATGCTTATTCTGAATTAAAAAAGAACGAGGAAGCTATAGAATACTATAAAAAAGCTGGTACACATTTCCCTGAAGATGAAGCAATTTCATCTGAATATTTATTCCGTGCAGCTTCTTTCTTAGAATTAAATGGTAAAAATGATGCTGCCATAGAGATCTATAAGCAGATCAAACAAAACTACCCAAAATCAGAGAAAGGTTTTAGCATTGATAAATACATCAACAGACTTCAAGTTCAACCTTAAAATGGTTGTTCAAAATATTAAAAAGGCATTCTTTCTTTAAGGATGCCTTTTTATATTATTGGAAAGAAATCCTTAATTTAGATCATGCAAGTTCAACTCTTTATACCCTGTTTTATAGATCAATTGTACCCTCAGGTTGCATTTAATACTGTAAAAATATTAGAGAAAGCTGGATGTACTGTAAAGTACAATACACAACAAACTTGTTGTGGTCAACCAGCATTCAATGCAGGCTTTTGGGGTGAGTCAAAAGATGTTTGTACTAAATTTGTACAAGATTTTGATGGTGCAGATTATATTGTAAGTCCAAGTGCAAGTTGTGCAGGATTTGTAAGAAATAATTATGGTAAACTTTTTGAAAACAATGCTTTTCAAAGTCCTGCTAAAAAAGTGTCTTCTCAAATTTTTGAATTGTCTGAATTTTTAGTCAAGATTTTAGGGATCACAGATTTAGGTGCTAGTTTTAATGGTAAAGCAACTTACCACGATAGTTGTGCAGGACTTAGAGAATGTAATATCAAAGCCGAACCTAGAGTTTTACTTAATCAAGTAAACGGGCTGGAACTTGTCGAGATGAATGACAACGAAACATGTTGTGGATTTGGAGGAAGTTTTGCAGTTAAATACGATACCATCAGTATTGCCATGGCAGATCAAAAAATTGATAACGCAATTGCTACTGAGGCTGAATATATAATAAGTACCGACATGAGCTGCTTGATGCATATGGATGGGCGTATCAATCACAATGGACAAAAGATTAAAGTCATCCATTTAGCGGATGTGCTTGCAAGCGGCTATTAATTTATTTGGTTCTATTTCAGTTTCAATTCAACATTTTATATTTTCAAATGTTATAGTTAAAATATCTTTTTTATGGCTTATTGGCTAATCAAATCTGAACCATTTAAGTATTCTTGGGATCAATTCAATAAAGACAAAAGAACTTTTTGGGATGGCGTAAGAAATTATGGCGCAAGAAACAATTTAAGGTCCATGAAAAAAGGAGACCTGGCTTTTTGGTACCATAGCAACGAAGGCATGGAAATTGTTGGCATTGCTAAAGTGGTTAAAGAAGCTTACCAAGACCCTACCACAGAAGAGACAGCATGGTTAGCTGTTGATTTTGCACCTCACAAAAAACTTAAAAACCCGGTGACATTAGCAGATATTAAAGCCAATACAAATTTGAAGGCTATGGCTTTAGTAAGATTAGGTAGACTCTCAGTACAGCCTGTTACAGATGCTGAATGGGATGAAGTGATGAAGATGAGCCAAGGTAAATAATACCTTAAAAGATTTTATTAATTTTCTTCTTAGTGAAAAAAGGAATAGCCAATGAATATGGCAATCACCACCCCTATTAAATCTGCAAATAAGCCTGCCCAAACTGCATACCTTACCTTTTTAATGCCAACACTTCCAAAATATAGGGCAATGATATAAAATGTGGTATCAGCAGATCCTTGGAATATGGAAGCCAATTTACCAACAAAAGAATCTGGGCCCTGTGTTTGAAAAATATCAAGCATCATCCCCCTTGCACCACTTCCACTTAGAGGTTTCATGATAGCAACAGGTAAAGCCCCAACAAAATCGGTGTTCATTCCTGTGAGCTGAATTAAAAAACTTATTCCATTTAAGACATATATCATTGCGCCGCTATCTCTAAATACGCGTATGGCAACCAACATGGCTACTAAATAAGGAATGATCTTAACTATTACATCAAATCCATTTTTTGCACCTTCAATAAATGCGTCAAAAACAGAAACTTTTTTATATGCACCGCCAAGTATGATTGTTACTACTATCCCAATTAGAATACTTGATCCTGCAATTTTAGAAAATAATTCTTTTTGAATTGGTGAAAGACTATTGACTCCAAATAAAACAGTACCCATAAATAGTACTAGTCCCAATAACCAACTAATCAACACCCTATCCCATTTTATCTTCTGGTAGATACCCACCACAATAATTGATGCTAATGTGGTACCTATAGTGGCTAAAACACAAGGAATAAAAATACTAGCGGCATCTAAAGATCCTGCTGCTAAGCGATAAGATATAATTGTAAGAGGAATAATTGTCAATCCACTGGTATGTAACACCAAAAACATGATTTGAGCATTGGTTGCTCTTTCCTTCTCTGGATTTAGACTTTGTAAGCTTTCCATTGCTTTTAAACCAAATGGTGTAGCAGCATTGTCTAACCCTAACATGTTGGCACTAAAATTCATCACCATCTGCCCCATCGCTGGATGATTCTGTGGCACTTCTGGGAATAAACGACTTAAAAATGGGTTCATCCATTTGGCTAATTTTTGAATGGCACCTGCTTTTTCTGCAATATTCATCAATCCTAAAAAGAAAACCATTGTTCCAGCTAATGGGAAAGCTACATCGATCACAGAAGATTTTGCTGAATCAAATAAGCCATCCGCTAATAGTTTAAATATCTCTGTATCACCTAAAAAGATCAATTTAAAGAGTGCTACGACAAATGCAATTACAAAAAAAGCGATCCAGATGATATTCAATGCCATATCTAATTGTTTATGGTACTAATATAGCCCATTTTGCGATTAGAATTGTATTTTTGCATCCTTAAACAATCTAATATATCATGGCTTTACAGGCAGGCATTGTGGGTTTACCTAACGTGGGCAAATCAACCTTATTTAACGCAGTTAGTAATAGTGCAAAAGCACAAGCAAGTAATTATCGTTTTTGTACCATTGAACCAAATGTTGGTCTAGTAGATGTACCTGATACGCGTATCGGTCAATTGGCTGAATTGATTAATCCAACAAGAGTTGTTCCAACCCAATTAGAAATTGTGGATATAGCTGGCTTAGTAAAAGGCGCAAGCAAGGGTGAAGGTTTGGGTAATAAATTTTTGGCAAATATTAGAGAAGTGAGCGCCATAATTCATGTAATCCGTTGTTTTGAAGATGAAAATGTATTAAGAGAAGAAGGAAAAATTAATCCAATTGGAGATAAAGACATCATAGAAACAGAATTGCAATTAAAGGATTTAGATAGCGTAGAGAAAAAGATGCAGCGTTCAGAAAAAATGGCTAAAACAGATCCAAAAGCAAAAGCAGAATTGGAAGTTTTACAAAAATGCAAAGCACATTTAGAAGACGGAAGAAGTATTCGTTCATTAGATTTATCTAAGGAAGAATATGTTGCCATTGCAGATATCTTTTTGTTGACTGCTAAGCCAGTGATGTATGTAGCCAATGTTGATGAGGCATCCATGCATACTGGTAATGCCTATTCTGAACAATTGGTTGCTATGGCCAAACAAGAAGGTGCTGAAGTGATTGTAATGTGTAATAATATTGAGGCACAAATTTCAGAAATGGAAGACCCGGATGACAAGGCATTATTTATGGAAGAATACCAAATGAAGGAGCCTGCTTTAAATAGATTAATACAAACTGCTTACAAATTATTGAAATTAGAGACCTATTTTACAGCTGGTGTACAAGAAGTGCGTGCTTGGACGATTGGTACTGGTTGGAAAGCACCACAGGCAGCAAGCGTAATACATACAGATTTTGAAAAAGGATTTATTAAAGCAGAAGTGATTGCATTTGATGATTATATTAAATTCAAAAGTGAAGCTGCTTGTAGAGATAATGGTAAATTAAGAATAGAAGGAAAAGAATACATTGTAAAAGATGGTGATGTAATGCATTTTAGATTTAATGTTTAATAAAGCATGAAAAAATATTTAGCAGTACTTATTGGTTTACTTGTAATTGCTTGTAATAACACAGAACCATCAGAGCAAAATGATAGCAACAATGCTGCTGGAATTACTGCTATTGCAGCCCCTACGGCTTTAAATTACTTGATACAAAAGGTATACCCACACGATACCTCAGCCTATACGCAAGGATTGGAATGGTATAATAATAGATTGGTTGAAGGCACTGGATTAAGAGGAAAAAGTGTTTTGTACCAAATGGATGAACAATTAAAACAATTTGGCAAGAAGGTAAACTTAGAACTACCCTATTTTGGTGAAGGAATTACTGTATTTGATGGTAAAATTTATCAACTAACCTGGGAAGAGCATGCCGTTTTTGTTTATGACGCTACAACATTCAAAAAAATCAATACACTCAATTGGCCTTATGAAGGTTGGGGATTGACACATAATGATTCTTCATTAATTGTCTCCACAGGAAGCAGCAATTTGTATTTTGTAAATCCTATAGACTTTTCTATTCAAAAAACTTTAGGTGTATTCAATGAATATGGATATCAGAGTATGCTCAATGAATTAGAATATGTAGATGGCAAAATATTTGCAAATATTTATGGACAAAATGATATCGTTGTCATTGATCCAAACACAGGTAGAATTATGAATAAAATAGATTGTAGCAATTTACTTGCACAAGCTAAAGTGAATTATAATCCTTTAACAATTGATGCCGGGTTCGTATTAAATGGGATTGCTTATAAAAAATCAACAAACACCTATTTTATAACTGGAAAATGTTGGCCGGTTATTGTAGAAGTTAAATTGAACTAATTACTATATTTATCGCTTGGTTTAGTTTGCTTTTTTAACTTCATAGATAATACTACTGCCTTTAGAAGCGTCCCTAATAGCCATTAAATTTGAGATTAATCCTATAAATCCAGCTAATAGCGTACCTAATTTCCCAGACTGTTTGTACTTTTCACTTAATAAGCTTACATAGAAACTATCATACCACATTGGCTTTAAAGCAACAATTTCAAAGCCCATCTCTTTCAATAATGTTGTCATTGATTTAGGAGAAAAATGATATAAATGCCTAGGCAAATCATAAGCTGCCCAGTATTTTTTATAATAGGAAGCATCAAAGCTAGAATAGTTGGGAACCGCAATGATTAATCTACCGTTTTGTTTTAGGCATTTAAAACATTGATGCAAATAAGGCTTAAGATCATGCACATGTTCTAAAACATGCCACATCGTTATGACTTCATATTCTTTTTCAGGTAAATTATAAATGTTGTCAGTAGATTGTAAATTTAATTTATAATTTTCGAATGCTTTATCTCTCGTAGCTGCGTCTGGTTCTAATCCTGTAACTTTCCAAGATTTTTGTTGCATTGCATGAACAAATGCCCCTGTACCAGCACCAATATCTAATAAATGCCCCTTATGTCCAGTAAAGAGAGACTGTATCCAACTTGTTTTTTGAGCCAATGTTTTAGATCGAATTAAATGGTATAAACGGTTCATCCAACCCTCTTTAACATCCGTATGTGATATGTATTCTTCGAATTTATAATACTGTCCTATTTCGTCTTGATTAGGTAAAGGTGATGTAAATCTTACACTGCAATGAGTGCAATGCAAAATTGAAAATGGTTGTTGCGTTAATGAAAAGTCTTGACTTTCTATTGCGATTATTGAATTGGAATGATTGCAAACAGGACAGTTCATACTATTTATTTTAATAGGATTGCTACAATAGCGATTATAGCAATAATTAGCGGTAAAATCCACCATTGCTTGGAGGAAGTGTTGAAATTATTTTCTGTTTGGTCTTCTATTTGAACTTTATCTAATTGGATTGGTTGAAAATAATGAGCACTGTTAAAATTAGATTCGAAAGTATAAGCATCATTCAAAATATTCAATTGCCCTAGATTACCTAAGTCAACGATATTAGACGCTGATAATTGACTTGTAAAAAATGATGCATAATCAATAATGGCTTGTTCAACGGTACAATCTAAATGATCAGATAAATAAATATAAAATAACTTATTTGGTTTAGTTGTTGGTTCAATAATAGCATCAAACACAATTTGATGTACTGGTGGTTGAAATTGACCATTCAATTGAACGGCATCTATCTGATTCATCCTTAAATGTCCAATGCCTGGTAAAACCAATTGTCCATGCTCTAAGAAATATTTTTCTAAAATTGTAAGCATCATTATTTTCTAAATTTATATTGAATTCCAGCAACAATTTGTACTCCTAGAGAAGGATAATTTGCCCAACGTTGGTATTGCTGGTCTAATAAATTCTCCCCTTTACCCCAGAAAGTCCAATGATCTGAAATGGTATATTGCATTCCTGCGTTCAGTACAAAGGTATTGTTTAATTGGTAAGCATTACCCAATCCAGCACTGGTTTTAGATCCTGTCCAAAATTGTCCAGAAGCATCTAATTGAAGCTTTTTATTGTAAACCCAATTCAATTGAGAATTGAATTCAAATGGTAGAATACCCCAAGCTTGTGTATTCTCTCGAATTAAATTAAATTGGATATACTTGAAGTTATTCTTCCATAATAATTTGTCGCTAAATTGATACCTTAAATTACCAAGTAATTCAATGGCAATGGCTCTTTTCTCAAACAATACATCAAATTTTAAACCTTCTTGAATTGGATTATTCATTTGTTTAGTCTGATTGAAAAAAGGTAGTTCACGATAATCATTTAAAGCCATATTGAACCCATAATTTAATCGCTTGCTCACAGTAACTTGCACATTGAAGTATTTGTTTTCTTTCGAACTAATTGGCATACTATTTGGAGCTGATATCCAATGATTTTGACCAATTAATTGAATAAGTTGATTATTAATGACACTTGTATTCCAACCAGCATCAATTACATAATTGGTATCTTTTAATTTCTTTGTTAGTTCTATTTTAGGGTACAAAGCAAAATCCCCATTTGCAATAGTTGGCCTTACCCCTATATTTAATCGATATTGATTTTTATTAAGTTCTAGTGATGGATCAAATTGAAAGATTGTATTATTAATTGAAGCACTGTTTACAGGATTATATTGATTATAACTAAAGTTTAAATCTGCATGAATTTTAAGGTTATTTTTTAAATTATACATTATAGGGCTGTAATAGTCTAACACAAGGTTATTGGCTTGGCTTACTAAATAACTATGATTGAATTTTAAGATAGGTGCGAAATTCAATTGATCAGAAATCACTTGTTTATTTGTAAGTGCAAAATTTGCTCCAACTACAGTTAATTTTTGTTCGAAATTTTTGAGCGGTAGATTGGTTGTGTCAGGAACTAATCCATAGCGGTATCTATTGGATTGATTGAAATAAAATTGAGTATTTAGAACTTTGTTTTTGTTCATTGAAAAACCACTATTATAATTGAGCCCTATTGTATTCCACTTTTGAATAGGATGCGGCCCTGCAATGGATTCATTGAGGATATTTAAATGATGCTGCTGTGCTTTTTGATCTACTAATGCCCCTTCCAATTGGATGAATTGAGAATAATAATTGCCCAAACCAATTTTCACATTGGCAGATTGTTTTATCGTCTTAATTGAATCAATTTTAAAAGCCCTTGGCACCAATGCAATTGGTTGATATTGGAAACTTAAATTCTGGCTTGGAACCTGGTAAGATAAAAGAACTGAATTAGTGTCCACCAAAGCAGTTGCATTTAAAAATCCGATTTTTGCAACATTTTTAAGTTGAGGTTTAAATGCAGAAACAATCGTGACTACTTTTTCTGGAATACTATCCATTGTAATTTTCTTGAATGGCAAACTTGTAATTGGAGTCAATGGACTGATTGTATCAGATACTTTATAGATGGCAACAGTAGGTCTATTTTTAATTATTTGCTTCTTTCTAGAGCTTGCTTTTTTATTCGACTTCTTCTTATTCGGCTTTTTCTTCTTTTTAGTGCTAATAGTGGTTTTTGCTTTCTTTTTGGTCTTTTTCTGAGCAATACCCAAATGACTAAAACAAAATAAAGTCAATGCTAATAGTGCGTATCTTATAATTAATTTCATAATCTTATGTTATTGAGCTTTAATGGTTTCGGTAATTGCTTTCAGCTTATCTGAAGCAATTTGTTGTAAAGCTGGAATGGTTGCGTTTTCGGCAATACTTTTATATGTGGCAATGGCATTAAAGCTATCATTTTGTGCTAAGTAGATATCCCCTAATAAAATGTAGGTTTTTGTTACCCAGAATTCATAAGAAGCTTGTTTTTTAATCACGTCAAAGGCTGTCTTTTCTGCTATATTGTATTTATGTTGATCAAAATATATACTTGCAGTTAAGTAGTGGGCCTCGGCAGTGTACATTGAACTATTTGATTTTAACACTGTATTTAATATTTGTAGAGCGCTGATAGTATCTTTTTGAGCAATTGTTTGATGGTACAATGCCATATTCCCCATCAATACATCATCTGTAGCACTATTTTTATCAGCCAAAATAAGGACGGCTGTCTTGGAGGCTTCAACCCAATTTTCTGCCTTATATTGACATCTTAATAGCCCTTTGATTGCTTCATTTTTTTGCTCTTGTTGTGTTGCATACTGAAGGACTATTTTAAAGTATTGTTCTGCACCTACATAATCTTTTAAATTAAAATAATACAATCTGGCCGCTGTAATGGCTGCTCTATCAGAAAATTGATTCGGTGCTTTATTTGCTATTTTTCCAAAGTATACTGCAGCTGTATCATACTGATCTAAAGAATAGGCCATCTCCGCTAAATAATTCATTGCATTTAATTGATATCTCCCCTCAGGGAAACCATCTAAATATTTTCTGAATCCATTTGTAGCATTGTTGTATTTTTTGTCTTCATATTGAATGATTGCAGCGCGATACATTAATGAATCTTGTTCATTGAATGACAATGGTTTTCCAAAATTATTCATAAACTGAACATAAGCCTCAGACTGTTGCTCTTCTACAAAGATATTTCTAATGTATTCCAATGCATTATCACTTTCGGCTGAATTTGGATAGGCACTATACAATGATTTGAAATTTTGTAAGGCTTCTTGGTTCTTATTCAAATTAAAATACACAATACCTAATTTATAATAGGCCAATGGGTAGAACTCGGTCGCTTTATTGTCTGATAAAACTTTTGACAATGGCGTAATTGCTTCTTGAAATTGTTCTTTACTTGTATAGGTGTCTGCTAATTCCATTCTAGCATCACTTAAATACTTAGACTGGCTAAAATCAGTATCATAACTATTTAATATTTTTAGCTTTTCCTTATTTAAACCAAGCGCTCCATAGATAATTGCTTTTTGTAAACTGGCATAGTCTTCAAAATTCCAACCTAAATCAATTATTTTTTGGTAAGATTTTAATGCTTGCTTGTATTGTTTTGTCATAAATTGACAATCCGACAAACGAACTAATGCATCTTTCTGATAAGCAGAAGATTCTGTGTATGGATTAAAGTCTGCTGCAATCGTGAACAATTGCAAAGCTTTTGTGTAGTTATTGTTTTTTAAATGGCAGTAGCCTAAAGTATAATTAGCATGTTTTTTTGTGATTTCTCCAATCTCAATAGGATCTAAAATATATTTTTCAAGATGCTCTATCGCCTCATCTATTCTACCCATTTTATAAGCAAGTTCTCCAATCCAGAAATAGGTTTGTGCTAAAACATTCTTGTTATAAGGTATGTTTTTAACTTGATTGAATAGCTCATACGCTTTTTCATTTTGACCATCGTTGATTGAAAGCGCAGCCTTCCCAAACAAAATATTTGGATACAATTTCAAAAGTGACTCATCTAAAGTATCCATTTTTTGATAGGCGTCATAGGCCTTATTGAAATCATTGCTATAAGCTAGAGCAGTTACGTATAAACTTTTAGCTTCTTTACTATATACACTATTTGGATATGTTTGTGTAAATTTTTCTACCGATTGTAATGCTACGCTATATTCTTTTAATTCAATCGACAATTTAGCATAATTAAATAAAGCAATTTCCTTCTGTGCTAAATTCTGACTTTTTGTTGCACATAATAGAAATGCATTTTTAGCTCCTAATTTATTATTCGTTTTTAAATAAGAGGTAGCCAATAAGTACATACTATTTTGTCCTAACGAATCCTCCACATTTGCCAATTGTTTGAAACCAAGAATAGCTTCATTCCATTGTTGCGCTTGGAAATAACAAAAAGACAATTGGTATAAATCTTGTGATTCTACTTGTTTTTGAGATTGCACATAATTTGCTAAATAAGGCAATGCTTTTTCATATTGTTTCTGCTCAAACAACAGGTGACCCATTAATTGAGCTAATTGGCTGGTATAATATTGTCCATTATTTTGTAATGCTTGTTCTGTATTTTTTATTGCTGCGTCTACATCCCCAAGAAAGTAATACAATTGACTAATATAAAAAGGAGTTAATGTGCTATAAGCTTTATTTTGTTCAGCGATTTTAAAACAGCTTAAAGCCAAATTGAAATCTTTTTGTTGTAAAGCAACAAATCCTGCATAGTAATTTGCATCAGTATAAAACGGACTAGTTTGAACTTGTCTTATACTCATTAAAAGGCTTGAAGATTGCTCCCAATCACCTTTTTTAAAATACAAATAACCTAATTGGAACTGCATTAATGCCAGTTCATTATTTTCAAGGTCATCTATGCTGATTTTTTGATACGCTTGAATGGATGCATCTACCTGTTGTTTTCTAAAAAAGTTTTTTGCCAATTCAAAATTTAATCTAGACTGATAGATCTTATTTGAATTATTTTTCAACCAATTTTCGGCTTGCAAAACAGCATAATCCTTATCTAAAGCCACAGATAATAAATGATAATAGAAAGCTATATCAACATTATTCGGTTCAAAATTATGCGCAGATTGAATTGTTTGATAGGCAGCTAAACTATCCCCTTGCTTAAGGGATTTTAATCCATTTTGATATAATTGACTAAGTGGCGCCTCAAAATGCATTAATTGACTTGAAACGGGCACTGTGAAAAGCAAGGTACAGGTTAAAAGCAACAGGATTGGACTTGCTTTTTTATTGGGTTTTAACATAGGATCCGTTGTTTAGTAGGATAGTATTATAAAAATACACTTTGATTATAAAACGCTTCGTTAAATAAGCTTATTGTGGAAAAACAGATACAATCCTTAAATTTGTCAACAAATGCAATAAATATGTATGAACATTCGACAACAGTAAGGGTTAGGTATGCAGAAACAGATAGAATGGATGTGGTGTATTATGGCAATTATGCGATGTATTTTGAAATTGGTCGTGTAGAGGCAATTAGGAACCTTGGGGTATCCTACAAGGATATTGAAGATATGGGCATTATTTTACCTGTTGTGGAGCTTAATATTAAGTATTTAAGACCAGCTAAATACGATGACCTGATTACCATTAAAAGTCAGATTAAGACCTTGCCAACCGACCATAAAATTATATTTGACCAAGAAGTGTATAATGAAGCTGGAAAGCTGTTAACTGTTGGACAGGTTAAACTTTATTTCATGGATGCCTCAATGAATAATAAAATCGAAATGCCAGCCATTTTGAAGGAAAAACTAAGTGTCTATTTTAGTTAAACCGCCTTTTTTGGGTTTACTTTGCAACCAAATTGAAGCATATCTATGAGGGATCAAATTCAGGCTACTATTATCACTATTGGAGACGAATTATTAATTGGTCAAGTGATTGATACCAATAGTGCTTTTATAGCTCAAAAGTTAAATTCAATTGGTGTGCAAGTGCACCAAAGAATTGCTGTTGGAGATGAGGCTCAATCTATCACCAATGCATTAGATACTGCTATTGAAAAAAGTCAAATTGTTATTATTACTGGAGGATTAGGCCCTACAGCAGACGATATTACCAAACCTTTGTTGAATCGTTATTTTGGTGGCAAAATGGTGCTTGACCAACCTACATTAGACCATATCACTTATATTTTTGAGCAGGTTCATAAACGTCCAATGATTGAAAGAAATCGTAAACAAGCTGAAGTTCCAGATGTTTCTGAGGTTTTATTCAATCAAACAGGAACTGCACCAGGTATGCTTTTTAAGAAAAACAACAGTCTCATTTTTTCATTACCAGGTGTCCCTCATGAAATGCAATGGTTGATGAATGAAAAAGTTTTACCCATTATAATAGAAAGAATTAAACTAGGCGTAATAGCTCATAGGACATTATTAACAGCAGGTGTTGGAGAGTCATTCTTAGCTGAATCTATCCAATCTTTCGAAACAAGCCTTCCAGAAAATATCAAATTAGCCTACCTACCCTCCTATGGTATGGTAAGATTAAGATTGACAGGTAAAAGTGATGATGCAGCTAGTTTGAATAGTCAATTAGATACCTTATTTGAACAATTAAAAGAACAAGTAAAAGAACACCTCGTTACAGATAAAGATGAACCTATTGAAGTGGTGGTTGGTCAACTTTTGAAAGCAAATAACCACACAGTTTCTACCGCAGAAAGTTGTACTGGAGGCTATATTGGTCATCTTTTATCAAAACATGCTGGTTCATCCACTTTTTTTACAGGAAGTATTGTTAGTTATGATAACCGTATCAAAACAGAGTTTTTAGATGTTCCAACCAATATATTAAAAACTGTTGGAGCAGTAAGCAAGGAAGCTGTGGAACAAATGGCCTTAGCCATAAGGTCAAAAATGAACACTGATTTTGGGATATCTGTGAGTGGTATCATGGGCCCATCTGGTCAAACTGACGAAAAACCGCTGGGAATGGTGTGGATTGGGGTAGCCAATAAAGAAAAAGTGGTTTCTAAAGTCTTTTACCTCCGATTTGATCGACAAAAGAATATAGAAGTAACTGCCAACCAAGCTATAAATTTACTTAGGTTACT